>JALYIT010000083.1 GCA_030775645.1 Pseudomonadota bacterium
GACCCATCTCCATGTGATCGTTCGGAGCCGGTGTAGCCGTCGCCGCCATGCGCCATCGATGGCCGGCAAAGGCGTCAATCAACATGCGAGAAGTCTTGCCGCCGAAGGATTTGAGTATTGACGCTTCATCCAAGGCGACGACGCCAAATTTCCTAGGCTTAAGCAAGTGCAGCCGATCGTAATTGCAGATATTGATTCCCTCGCGCGCTTCCGATTGATCACAGATCACGCGAGAGTCATACCCAAATCGCTTGCCCTCTCGCTCTATCTGCTTGGCGACAGCGAGCGGGGTCAGAATCAACGCTTTGCCATTAGACGCCTGGCGCGCGTGCTCTGCGTATTCCAATTGGACCAGCGTCTTGCCTAACCCAGTGTCTAGGAATAGCCCGCTAGATCCGACCGTCAGCGCGAACTCGACGCAATGCCGCTGGAAATCGAATAGATGCGACGACAGCGCCGGCACGCTTTTCATGCCGCGCTTCAACGCTGCTGGCGCCTTGGACTGCACGAACTGTTCGTAATTCATGCTATCCATCCTTGAATTGCGTCGTGCGCATCCGGCCAGGAGCCCATCCGGGTCGCTTCACGCCTTTGTTGGCCGGAATGCCGCCTTTCTGAAATCTATACTGAGCGCCGTCGGCGGCGAGTTTGGTGTAAGTGGTCACTGGGATGCCTTTTTTGGTTATGAATAGACTTGGGTTTCGAGCAGTTCGTTAGTAAGCGCAAGCAACATCTGATCGGTGCCGTACCGTTCGTGGAACTGTTTCGATTCATTGAATAGCGACGGTCCAAATGTTTCTCGCATCCAAGTGATGGTCTTGCCCATCAATGGCTGGCCCCTGTGGTGATAAATGCCAAGAGGAATTGACGCTTGATTTCCGCCAGAGAGTGCGCGGTACCCGTTGAAAACCAGGTGATGGCATTCAACTTTTCCGCACCACAGTCCGTTGTCGTTTAGCCGACAACAAAGGCAACCGAGCATTTTGAGCTGTGCATAGCGTTCGCGATCCGCGCGGGCAGCATTTTTCATGCCGCCGCCAATTGTTGTAGCACTTCCTGCCGCAAATGGTCCGTCTCGATTCCACCCGCCATCTCGCACAGTTCACGGACCGCACTTTCGTAGAACAGATCGAATGCCTGCTGATCCATTGAGGCGAAGGAAATGGAGCCGACGAGTTTGACCACTTCGCCGGTCTTGCGAATCACAACCTCGCGAGTGATCCCGAGATTGAATTTCAACTCGATAAGCAGATCATCGACGCTCGCCCAGTCGCCCGTCGCGGCCCATACCGTGTTGAGCAATGCGAAGAACTTCTTGTGGTGCTTGATATTGCGCGGCGTCGTTATTTCCGCCTTGACGGTTTTTCCCACCTTGATTTTGCGCAATATCTCCTTCCCTGCGTCATCGGTCGCCGCGAGGCCAAAAACAGTGCGAGTAAGGTATAGGTCAGCCATGGCTAGAACGGGATCTTGTCGTCGTCCCGGAAATCAGCTTTCGCAGTTTGCGCCGGCGGATTCTTCGCAGCCCCTTTGTGCTCGGAGGCCATTTTCGGCTTAACGCGGATGGACATGAATTTCTTTCCGCTTTTCTTAGCGGTGTTAATCCACGCATCCATCCAGAATTCTTTCCAATCGACGTTGATATTGCCGCGATAGTCTGGGTCCCTATCCTCGCTCTTATCGTCATTTTTGAAGAGCGCGCCTCGGTTTGTATTGTCGTATTGCTTGTCGCTCATGCGGCTGCTGCCGATTCGAAGCGAAGCGCTCTGAGCCATTTTTCGGCCATGTCAAGGCTGACGGAATAATGGCTAGACACAAGGGCGACGAGTTGCGCCGTTGTGGGTCGCTCAACGGTGCGGTTTTTGACAGGCTCTAGCTTCGGTTCTGCGGCCTTCTTGGCAGCGGCTTGCTCAGCCTCTAGTTTGGCGCGTTCCGCTGCAATACGGACCGCCTCAGCGGCGTTTGCTTTGCGTTGTTCCTCAGCCTTGGCATCGAGCGCGGCTTGCGCCTCGCGGGCTATGCGGGCGTTCTCTGCGCGCTCTTGAGCGAGTTTCGCAGCTTCTGAATCCCGGATGGCCTTCGCATCGGCTTCCTCTCGGGCGATGCGCTCACGTTCTTGGCGGTTCGCCTCTGCTTGTGCAGCCGCTTCCGCATCGCGTTTGAGTTTGTCAGCGGCCTCCTGCTGGCGACGGTCCTCAGCGGCAATCCGTTCCCGGTCCTGTTGCTCGGCTCGCAATTTGGCAAGTTCGGCTCTTTCAGCCACAATTCGATCTTGTTCTGCTTCGTGCGCCTTTCGCTCCGCGTGAATTCCTACGAGCGCGGCCAAGGACGTGCGTAGCACCGATTTAGCATCGTCGGTCCTTTCCTCGAAAACAGCTTCGTCAATTATGGTGTTGGTGGCGTCGGTCACCATTTGATCGACGATGGTCGAAGGCTTACCGGTCGCTGCGATGGGAAGATTGCGCAATGCCTCAATGCGCTTGTTAATGGCATCGACGCGGGCCAACTCGGCTTGCACTTTCGCTTCGCGCTCCCGCTCGATTCTCGCATCCCATTCGTCTTGGATGGCCTGCAAGCGGGCCTCCTCACCAGAAATCAGGGCAATGCGACTTTTCTGAAGCGCGATAATCGCCTTGCTGGTCTGCACCGCATCCTCACGCCCCTCTTCGCCGACGCGAGCAATCTCGAGCCTCGTGTTTTTGAGCATCATGCGCGCCGCGTGGCACTGATCCTTGCCAGCCGCGTTGGTAATTTCTGTGATGGTGGCCGATTTCTTCGCGAGTTCGCGCAGCTCATCATCGGATGGGACTGCGGCGAATACCGCTGCGGCCCGCTCGATGACTGTCAGTGGCTTCGGGGGAATGATTGCGACTTCTTTGGCTTTGGTGCTCATGCAGCTTCCTCAGCGGGTGGAAAATAGATTTTGCGGCCGGGTCCGCGCACGCCTGACCCGAGAGGAATGGAAATCGCATCTTTGACTGACCATCCATTACGGACGCGCTTCGCGATTGGGCGATATATCAAGTCATGGCGACGACAGTATTCTTTTAACGGTACTGACTCATTACCATCTGGAACCATGATGCAATAGCGTCTATTGCCAGCTTGGACAAATCTATCTGCCCATCTAAAATTGTCGGGACCGTAGCCCTTGTTGTTTTCGGGACGGTCAATTGTCATTCCGTCGGGACGCACACCAACATCAGCGGCAAAATTCTTATATTCGCGCCACCGATCACAAACGGTGATGCCACGTCCTCCGTATCGTTCGTAACCTGCGTTGCTTGGATTGTGGCAGCGTTGAATCATTGCGGCCCATACCCAGTACAGCCGACGGTCGAATGTCTCCTTAATATAGATTCTCTTCACGCCGCCACCTTCAATTCCTGCAAGGTCTTTATCTCGATGGTCACTTCGGCTAAAAACCGCAGCGCCTCGCCCTCAATGGAGCGCTGATAGTCCTGGTGCGCAGCGACCCGAATAATTTTCAGGCGCAGATGTTCGGGAAAATCCGGGTGCCAAAAACTTAAGTCGCACCATGCCCGCTGCGTGCAAATGAGTTGCGTCTGAACCTGCGGGACGTATTTGCCGATGTCGCCGCCTTTGAGAATCGCGATGTGATTCGCGGCGTTCAAGCACTTGACCTCGATCAGGCCATCTTCATCGACATACCCATCTGGCGATGCGCCAAAAAAGGAAATGGATGGGTGACGCACAAAACCGGCGGGGACGATGATAGATCCGGTTTTGGCCTCGTACCTGGCGATGGCTTCTGGCTCTAATTCGCTACCGCGCCGCATATCAGCCGATTCGAAATGCTCAGTCGGCTTGCCGGTCAGCCGTTCGCAAACCAGTTGGGCGAGAAGATTCGCTCGCGATGCGCTCGGCCCGCTCTTTGTCTTAGCGAGCATGTCAGCCATCCGAGAGGCCGTCAGACAGCCCAAGCGCTGTTCAAACCATCCAGAAGTGCGCTGCTCAACTTCTGCGAGTGCTACGCTCATTTCGCTTCTCCCGTAGCCTTCGCCGCCCGCGTGGCCTTCCCCGCGACCGCCTTACAGTCGTCCCAGAAACTCTTCTTGCCCGCGATGACGTAGGTACGCAGATCCTCCGGTGTGCCTTTCCACAGCGTCATCAGCGGCTCTGTACCCTTCATGGCTGCGGCTTTGGCGTCCTCGGCCCACAGGTCGAAATCCTTGGGCTTTTCGACCGTCACGGTGTCTGCGCTGGTTACGGCACCATTCGTGTCCATCCCCTTCGGGGCTAACCCGCAGGCCATCAGTAATGTGTAGCGCTGCAGGAACGTCGTGGTCGCTGCGATCGCATGAATGGGCGCCTTGCCGCCAGTCCCATCGGGCGGCGCGAATAGCGTCGTCGGCTCGCTCTTTTTCCCGAGCGCGTGTTGAATGACGCAACTGATCTCGATCTGCTTATCGTCGCGCTGCCTGGGTATCCAAGTGTGGAATAACCCATACTTGCTCATCTTCGGGATGACCTCCTCAACGATGT
>JALYIT010000084.1 GCA_030775645.1 Pseudomonadota bacterium
GAGGAATTGTTCATCCGCCTGACCGGCGACAGCGTCAAGACGGCCGCCGCTTCCGCAAAGGCTTCTTGATGGCCGAATCGCGAGCGGCTTTGGATTGGATCGGTTTCAAAACCATCATCATTCGCGAGTTCAGCCGCATCGTGCGCATCTGGGGGCAGACCATCGTGCCGCCCGCCGTCACCGCCACGCTATATTTCGTGATTTTCGGCAGCCTCATCGGCAGACGAGTTGGCCAGGTTGGGGGCTACGACTATATGCAATTCATGGCGCCGGGCATCATTATGATGAACGTGATCCAAACTTCCTACGGCAATGTGGTGTCGTCCTTTTTTGGTGCGAAGTTCGGCAAGCACGTAGAGGAGCTGCTGGTGTCGCCGCTGCCCAATTGGCTCATTGTTTTGGGCTACACCATGGGAGGCGTGCTGCGGGGCGTTCTGGTCGGCACCGTGGTGACGATCATTTCGCTGTTTTTCACGCATCTTTCGATCACGCACGTGCCTGCGATCATTACCGCGGCGTTCCTCACGAGTTTCATCTTCGCGTTGGGCGGGTTCATCAATGCCTTGTTCGCCAAGAATTTTGACCAGATTTCCTGGTTCCCGACCTTTGTTCTGACGCCGCTCACCTATCTCGGGGGCGTGTTTTATTCGGTCACCATGCTGCCGAGCTGGGCGCACGTGGCGTCCAATGCCAATCCGATTTTGTACATGGTGAGCGCGTTTCGATTCGGCTTTCTCGGCACCTCCGACGTCGATTTGACTTTGGCTTATGCCATCATGGTGGGCGCCGCCGTCGTGATGTTCGCGCTGGCGGTCACCTTGTTGAACCGCGGCACCGGGATTCGAGAATAGGAGCCTGTGTGAACATTTCCAGGAGTATGGAGTGATAGTTACGATCCCGCGCGCTTTGGGCGCACTCATCGCCGCTACGGCGACCTTTTATATTTCCGGCTCGCTTGCCGGTTCGGTAAATGCGGACGCAACCGCGGCAGCGAATGATCTCGAAGGTTTCTCAAGCGGCGCCGCGGCCGCCGAGTTGCAATTGGAGCAGCGTTTCGACGCAGACTTGTCGGCGGCGGATCTCCGCGCCTGGATGCAGCAGATGGCTTCCGCGCCGAACCATGTGGGCTCCGCGCACGACAAGGCGAACGCGGATTTTCAGCTGGCGAAGTTTCGCGAGTGGGGCTGGGATGCCGCGATCGAAACGTTCTCGGTGCTGTACCCGACCCCGCGCGAGGTCTCGGTTGAGCTGGTTGCACCCGCCCATTTCAAGGCCCGCTTGAGCGAGCCGCCCATCGAGGGCGACAGCACCTCGACGCAGACCAAGGATGAGTTACCGCCTTACAACGTGTACGGCGCAGACGGCGATGTCACCGCAGAGCTGATCTACGTAAACCAGGGAATGCCCGAGGACTATAAAGAGCTCGAACGCCAAGGGTTGAACGTAAAGGGACGCATCGTGTTGGCCCGCTACGGCGGCGGCTGGCGAGGACTCAAGCCAAAGCTGGCGTACGAACATGGCGCCGTCGGCTGCTTGATTTATTCGGACCCGAAAGATGACGGTTATGGGCAGGGCGATACCTATCCCAAGGGCGGATTTCGGCCGCGCGATGCCGTGCAGCGCGGCTCGGTGCAAGATCTCACTTTGTACAGCGGCGATCCGCTGACTCCCGGCGTCGGAGCGACACCGGGTGCGAAGCGTTTGGCGCTTAAGGATGCCAAGACCTTGTTGAAAATTCCGGTGCTGCCCATTTCCTACGCGGATGCCGAGCCCCTACTCGCAGCATTGGGCGGCCGCGTAGCGCCGCCGTCGTGGCGCGGCGGTTTGCCGCTGAGCTACCACGTAGGTCCCGGACCTGCTCAAGTGCACATGAAAGTTTTATCCGATTGGAATCAGAAACCGATTTACGATGTGGTGGCGAAAATCAAAGGCAGCGAAGAACCGGATCGCTGGATTATTCGCGGCAACCATCATGATGGATGGGTATTCGGCGCCATGGATCCGCTTGCCGGCCAAGTGGCCTTGATGGCCGAAGCGAAATCCATCGGCAAATTGCTCAAGCAAGGCTGGCGCCCGCGCCGCACCTTGGTGTACACCAGTTGGGACGGCGAGGAGCCCGGTTTGCTGGGCTCGACCGAATGGGCCGAACAGCACGCCTCGGAACTCAAGGCCAAAGCCGTGATGTATGTCAATTCGGATACCAATGGGCGCGGCTTTATCAGCGCGGAAGGCAGCCATGCCGAGCAGCACTTTTTGAGCGAAGTGGCGCGCGATGTGAAGGACCCGGAAACAGGGGCCAGTGTCTTGACGCGATCGCTGGCCGAGAGACGAGTCGCGAGCTTCGACGGCGTATCACAACCCGACTCCTCTGCGCGGGGCAACGCCCATGTCGGTGGCGATTTGCAATTGGGTGCGTTGGGCTCAGGGTCCGACTACACCCCTTTCCTGCAGCACCTGGGCATCAATTCAGTGAACTTAGGGTTTCAAGGTGAAGCGCAATATGGCGTCTATCACTCGGCATACGATTCGTTCGATCATTTTCGCCGGTTCGTGGACCCCACCTTTGAGTATGGCGTGACGCTGGCAAAGGTGGCGGGACGAGTGGTGCTGCGCGCGAGCCAAGCCGAATTGATTCCCGTGCGGGAAAGCGACTTCGCCGTCTCGGTTGCGGGCTACAACGAAGAACTGCACAAGCTCGCCGAGGGCATGCGAAATGAGACTCGCGAACTTAGCAAGTTGCTGGAGGATGAGTCCTACAAATTGACGGCGAATCCGGACTTCCCGCGCACGCCACCTACACGGCTCGCCGAGGTGCCGTACCTCAATTTCGCGAGCCTTGACAATGCGGTAGCGAGGTTGGAACAAAGCGCCAAGGCTTTCGACAAGGAGTATGCGCGTCTTAGCGCGACGAGCGATACCGGAAGCAGCGGCGCGCGCGAACGGGTAAATTCCGCCCTCGCGGTGCTCGAGCAGAACTTGATGGATTCCCGTGGCTTGCCGGGGCGCGAGTGGTACCAGCACATGATATATGCACCCGGCGCGCATACTGGATACGGCGTCAAGACGCTGCCGGGGATTCGCGAGGCCATCGAAGAGCGGCGTTGGGATGAGGCCAATCAATATATTGGGGTGGTCTCGCGCGCGCTCAACAACTACAGTGCTCGGATGGACCGCGCCATCGCGGCACCGTAAACTGAGATAGATAATTTTAAGGAGTGGGTAATGACCGACGAGAAGCAGCAAAAATTTACGGCCAAGGTGCGCCGCGGTTTGGTTTGGGTACATACCGTTGCGGCCGCCGAGCTTGCGAAGAAGAAGGCCGAAGCGACCGGCGTCCGGATCGAGGGGTTTACCGCGAGTGAACTCGCCGATGTCGAATCGGCGCTAACCTGGATTGCCCAAAACAAGGAATCGCATAGCGCTGATCCGGCTTAATTTTTTGCGCGGGCCGTCTCAAGCCCAACCCTTCAGCCTGCGGCTAAAGGACGTGTTGTGCTCGTCGTGAACTCGCGGCGCGCTCCACGATAAGAGGCGGACCAGCGCCGAGGACCGCGCTACACTTAACCTTATGGCCCGCAAAAGCGCACTAGTTGTCGATGACTCCAAGTCGGCCCGCGTCATCTTAAGCCGCATGCTTGAGAAGTATGACATCGAAGTCGACACGGCCGAGTCGGCCGAACAGGCCATTGAATACTTGAAGAGCAACCGGCCCGATGCGATTTTCATGGACCACCTGATGCCGGGCATGGATGGTCTTCAGGCGGTTCAAGCGATCAAAGGCAATCCGCAGACCGCCATGATTCCGATCATGATGTATACCTCGCAGGAAGGCGAACTGTACGTCGGTCAAGCACGTGCTCTTGGCGCCATGGGGGTTCTGCCCAAGCAGGTTCGCCCCGTCGACGTATCGAAGGTGTTGTACGAACTGCATTTATTGCCCGATCGGCGCGACAGGGGCGAACCGGCATTGCAACCCGTGGAACTGGAAGGCGGTACGCCCGTAGAAAGGCCGCCGCAGGCGAAAGGCGCCGACGGCGGGAGCATCGACTGGGGACGGCGGGTTGAACAGACGGTGAAAGACCAGGCGGTGGACATACGCCGTTTCATCGTCGCCAGTCTGGACAGCTTCTCGACTCGCATCATCAGCGATTTACGCAACGGAGGAATGCCGCCTCCGGGCGTCGATCCGATGGCTCCGCCGCCAGTGCCGCCGAAGCGCGACGTCTGGCCTTGGGTGGCCGCCATATCGGGGATAGTTCTCGCACTCGCCTTTGCGGCAGCCTGGACTGTCGAGCGCAACCACTTGGCGGGCACCCGGGCCGATATTGCCGGCCTAAAAGCGGCGAACGGGGAATTGCAACGCTCGCGCCTCGACCTGGCAGCCGCAGTCAAAGATCTGACCGGAGCGCTGGCAACTGCAAATAGCGGCGTTCCGCCGGGAAGCGCCGGCGCTGCAATTGCGTCGCATACCGAAGTTGTGCCCTATGGTGAAATTGCATTCGATCGCAGCCGCCTCGAGGTGTTGCGCGAAATGTTGATGAAGCTTGAAGCCCAGGGATTTCACGGCGTCGTCAAAATTACGAGCTCGGCAGGTCTGTTTTGTCTCAGCGGAAATGCCAGCGACGGCTATGTGCCCGCGGCACCCACATTGCCGATCAATCGATGCGATATGATCGGCAACCCGCTCGATGAGGCGCTGTCGGGACAGCAGCGCCAGTCGCTGGCATTTGCCAATTTAATCGCGGCTGTCCGCCAACGCACCTCGGGCGCGATCAGCGTCGCGCTGGAGAGTACCGGCACCACTCATGCCAGCGTGCCGTATCCGACACGCACCGACAACGTGACCGCCGGTGAATGGAATCGCGCCGCCAGCGCCAATAACCGGGTTGAATTCTCCGCAGAAGCCAGCACGCCCTGAATAGCGGACTGTCCCTAGAAGGAGACGCGGACGAAAAATTCCGGACCGCTCGAGTTGAAATTGAACAATCCCGATTGCTTGGGTTGTGTCGAGTTGAGGTGCGCCCGCAAATAGGTGTAGCCCAGAGCGAACGAGATGTTCGGGCGCAGGCGATACAACGCGTCCAGTTCGTAAATGCCGAGCGAGCCATCCAGATTATTGATATGGACTTTGAAGTACTGGGCGCGGCCGTCGAAATAGAATCGCTTGCTGAGCACGTAACTCGCATCCAGTCCCACTGTGGGAAAGGGACCCGCTTGATCCTCGCTTTGATCCACATGCCGCGTTTGAGTCTGGACCCGCGCTCGTGCTGAGATGTCGGTATCATTTAGCCCCAAGGTCGCGGCCACTTCGTACTTATCGCCATGCAAAAAAGAATAGCCGTAAGTGATGCCGAATGTGCGTATCGACAGGTCAGAATTCACCGGGTCCGTGGGCTGCAGCACGACGTCGCGAAAGACCAAGGGTTTGGTGATCGTGGCCTGACCTGTGCGGTCCAGGGAAAAATAATCGAATCGCAATCGATGCCGTTCTCCCACGCGCACCAGCGCTTGGATTTTGGCTTCGTAATCGGACTTGTCCAATCCAAACGTATTTTCGGCATTGACCGGCGTACCCTGCACACCCGTGCGGCTGTTGATTTGAAAGTCGGTGCTGTTCGAGAGGCGCGTGACCCCGATGGATAAACGGACGCGTTCTTCGGTTGGGCTTAAATAGTCCTCCGCGTGTGCGAGTGTCGCAAACAACGCCAACCCCGCCAGGGCTAAACCGCTCTTGTTCATGATGGTCTCCTCAAAATCAACAAATCCGTTTCGGCGCGCCTGACCGCCGCCGGCAGGGAGGGGCTGATACGCTGCATGACATGGGCCGCGGCCGCCCGCCACCCGGTAAGTTTGCCGCCATAGATACAAAGGACGCGTGGGCGTGCGTCTCGATCCGTGGTGAATATGGTCTCGCGCGAGCGATCGAAGGCGGATTGGGTTGCAGCGGGCAAGACCCGAAGTCCGGCAAAGCGCTCGGTGATGTCGTCGCGCGTCAGAGTATTCAGGCGCGGGAAATAATGGCGCACTACGGCCAAGAGATATTCCTCTTCCTCGGGCAGCGGCTGCACCTGATCAGGATCGCCGCGATACGGCGTTTCGGTGGTACCGACCAAGGTTGCGCCGTCCCAAGGCATCACGAACACCGCCCGTCCATCCGTGGGGCTTTCGACGTAGAAAATGCCCGCGGTCAGCGGATACGGGATCACGATATGCGCACCCTGAACCAATTCCACGTCCGGAACCGGGCTCGCGGGTTTAACGGCTTGCGCGACTTGAGTTGCCCAGGGCCCGGCCGCATTGATCAGCACCCGGGCCTTTACTTCCACATCTGCGCCCGCCGCGTTATACGTCACTGTCACGCCGACATCGCTCAAAACGGCACGGACAAATCTAGCCGGCATGGCAAGTTCCGCTCCCAGACTCTGCGCCGACTTTACTACGGCGCACGTCAGCTGGGCATCGTTGGTCTGCGCGTCGTGATAGCGAATGACCGCATCGAGACCTTGCGTTCTCAAGCCGTCAAGCTTGGGCCATTCTGCTTTCGGGACGCTCCCGAACCGAGTGGTCGCATCGAAACCGCCCAGCAGCGCATATGCAACAAGTCCGATCTTCAACTGCCAAGGGCGGCGGCGAGTGTCCCGATAAACGGGAATATAAAACGGCTTCAATTCCACCAGCTCGGCAGCAATGCGCAGCAGCACGGCGCGTTCATGCAAGCTCTCCCGCACGAGAGCGAATTGGCCTGATTCCAAGTAGCGCAGTCCGCCGTGGATGAGCTTGCTGGATTTACTGGACGTGCCGCTGGCCAATGCCTGCCGCTCTATGAGCAGTGCCTTGTGGCCCGCTGCAACCGCTGCTTGTAGAACGCCGGCGCCATGAATCCCGCCGCCGATGATGACAACATCGTATTCTTTCATTTTGACTGGAAATTGAATAGTTGGCGCTAGAATGCGTGATTACGGTCGAACACACCAACTTTGCGTCACTGTCGCCATTCACAAACAACGAGCGGGATCGTCATTCGCCGGCTTTGGCGTCGCGCTTTTCCTCGAAATGCAGCACCGGCGTCTCGGAGGTCACTTCGATTTCACCATCGACGATCGCACCTTTGGCGATCGCAACCGTGCGCGCGCTGACCTTGCCGCGAATCACTGCCGTGTAGCCGATCTCGAGCTTATCCTGAACGATCAGGCCCCCTAAAATAGTGCCTGCGATGATGGCTTGCTGTGCCCGAACCTGGCCGTGCCATCTCCCGGTCACCGACAGATTCAGCGCCCCATCAAGCTCACCATCGCCGTGCACTTCGCCGGAAACCACGAATTGTCCCGAACCGCGGATGTCCCCGACGAAGACCGAATTCTCTCCGATGAACGTGGGGCTAGCCGAATTGCTGTCCAGAAAGCGGCGTTTTTGTTGGGTCATGCCTCCTTCTTATCCTATCGAGATAGCCGCTGATGTGACGAGCTTGGCGTCGCCGCGAGGTCGCGAATCGAAGTAGAATGGCGCATTATTTTCAAACCCCGGTATCGTCAAAATGGTCATCAACAAAGTGTTTTTGGTCCTTTCCTTAAGCGCCGTGCTCAGCCTGGCCGCCTGCAGCCGCCAACAAACCGACTGGGAGAAAACCCGGACCGCGAACACCACCGATGCCTACGAACTTTTTTTGAAAAAATATCCAAGCGGCGAGTTCAGCTCTCAGGCGCAAGCTCGAGTCAAGGAATTGTACGAAGAGCGCGACTGGCAAAAAGCCCGCGATACCGACACGCTAGAGGCGTACCAAGCATTCTTGAAACAATATCCGGAAGGCAAGTGGACCGAAGAAGCGCGCATCCGCGTCGAGAACTTCACACTCGCATCCGCGCCTTCTCCCACGGCAGGCGCCGACTCAACCGTCTCGGCGCAGACAGCCCAATCGGCGCAGCTGCTGCCGGCCGCCGCTGCGCCTAAGCCGGCCGCGCCTAAGC
>JALYIT010000085.1 GCA_030775645.1 Pseudomonadota bacterium
CCCACGCGGTGACTGGGGACGAGGCCATCGCCGGCTTGATATATCTACTCGTTGGGCAGCGCGCTAGCGTGAATGACCCAAAGAAATCACTCGCTAGGTGGCCGGACAACTCGGTAAGGCATCTGAGGCCTCTGGCTTCGGTTCGAGCTTTTTCCAGCCCACAGGCACTTCGAAATGGTCGGCGGACAAGGGTGCGGTATCGATCGCAGTTGTCTCGACACTGATTTCCGCCACGGTGGTTACCGGCTCGCCGGAACCCGGTTGCGGATTGGCACTGGATGGCGCTGTGCCGCTCTCGGCGGAGTCGGCCTTTTTCTTTTTCCCGAATAAACCCCCGACGAGATTTTTGGTAAACGCACCCGCGGCGGAGCCCGCAACGTAACCGCCGATGCTGTTGCCGCTCGCTCGCTGCGCCGCATCCTGTGCGCCCGACACTGCGGCATTTGAAGCGGAACTCGCGCCGGCTTCTCCGGCGGCCGCGCCAGCGCTCGTCAACGCGCTGTCTCCTCCCGACTGCGGCGCACCGGTGGCGGGCACGAGCCCGCAATGCGTCCCGCCGAGGGCGAATTTAAACGTGGTCTTAAGCGGGTACCCCTTAAAATCAGCAGATTTAGCCCTCAGCTGCCTGAGGCTGTCCTCGTATGGTGCAAGCAGGGGGTTCAGTTGCGCAGTGTCGATGGGAGCCATATCGCTTGCGCCGATTTTCTTCTGATAAGCGCTAGCAAAGGTGGTGCGATCGGTCAAGCCCGGCAATTCCTCTTGGGTCAACCAGACGTCGAACGTATAGATCATGCTGCAGACATCGGTGCTGTCCTTGACCTTGCAGCTTTGAGTCAATGAAACGTTCGTTCGATGCGCTTTATGCCCGATGATGGTGGTCTCGTCGGAAGTCTTGTTGACGGCGAATACAGGCGGACTCATCTCGCACTTGGAAGTGTCGACGCTGGTGCGCGCCGGTTGCGGGCAGGACTTGAGCTTGTCGATGATGGCTTGCTGGTGTTGCAGCAGCGCGCGCCGCTGCTCGGGCGTCGGGAACGGAATTTCCGTGTAGCGCTTTTGCTTTGGCTCCATTTTCCACGTCACGCCGCGGTCGAGGCGCACGATGTCCACGTCTTTGTTGTGCCCACAGAACAAAGACATCATGCCGTCGCAGGAAAATTGCATCTCGTTGCGCTGCTTTTCGCCCGAGATTTGGTCGATGTTCGTCCCATGCGCCTTCACAATGAAGGCGTGGATCGTGGTTTCTTGTTGAATGGTCACGTCGGCAAACACCTGGCCGCAGAGAACCGTTGAGGCGAGAGCCAGCGCCGAGACCGGCGCTAAACACCATTTTTCGTTCATTAGTTTTTGGTTCATTTCAATTTCCCTTTTCGGCATAGCACTTACTGAGAAAAACGTGATCCGTGCTCGTTTCTGACACCGGGCCGAATTATTTTTTAGCCCTTACACTGCACCGCATGGTCGCCTGACAGATTTCTATAGCCGCCGGATGCCCAAGCCCCTGCAACGGCACGTTACTCCTTACAGGGAATGAAGCAATAACCGAGCCCTTAGATACGCGTGCTTCAGAAACTTCTGAGGCTGTTCCTCGCGGCGCTCCTGCCAGGACGCACAAAGCGCGGTCACATTGCCAGAGCGATGTGATCGTTGTGGGGGCGCTGCCATCTTGGGCGAATACCGCACCGATGCCGTCGCTGATTTGAGACGCTGCATAAATTATGCGGATCGAGACGCACGCCGTAGATTCTTGCACCCGCATCCTTAATATGCCCTCGGCGATAGACCTGAGTGCAGCATCAGGTCATGACAATGATTCAGATGGAGGACACAGTGAACAGATCATTAGTAATAGGATCCATATTCGGCGCGATCGTCGTTACGGCCGGCGGTGCATTTGCCGGTATCAAGTATATCGGTGCCGGCAACAGCGCCAAAGTCATCAGCGCGAAAGAGTTGCACAAGACGGTCAAGACTTCGCGAGAAGAATGCCACGACGAGCAAGTGACACGCACAAAGCCCGCGAAGGATACCAACCGGCTCGCCGGCACCGGCCTCGGCGCGGTTGTCGGCGGTCTGCTCGGTCATGAGGTCGGTGGCGGTAACGGCAAGGTTTTGGCAACAGTCGCCGGCGCAGCGGCCGGCGGTTATGCCGGCAACAAGATCGAACAGAAAGTGCAACAAGGCAACACCTACACGACGACTGAGCAGCGCTGTGCAACGGTGTATGACACCAGCGAAGTTCCCGCCGGATATCAGGTGGTATATGAATTGGGCGGCAAGCAACATCATGTCCACTTGGATCACGACCCGGGCGAGACCCTACCGGTGAAAGATGGACAAATCGTGACTGCCAAGTAGTTGTGCTTGCGTGGCCTCAAGGCCAACGCTCAACGCGTCCAACCCAGTCTGCAGATCGCGCGCCCGTCGGCGATGAGACCGATGGTGATTCGCGCGGCGTGTACACTGTAGATAAGGGGATCTGCGCGGTCGCTGGCCCGAAACAATTTCGAGCCTAGAGTCATGCAAATCGCGCAAGAATATGTTCAGTAGCGCGCATCATTGAGAATCGGCATCCAGGTAAGGAGGAGGGGCCGGTGCGGCTCCTCCCGGTAATGTTATTAGAGTTGCTCGATAACAACGGAAGGGGATCAAGGCTTGAATAACAATTCCGTAAATTGTCTCGGCATGTCTGCGCGCTCGGTCTTTTTGACTCTCGCCCTGATCATGCTCGGAGCGCCAGCCGCGCAAGCCCGCCAGGCCTTAAACTTTTTCAAGAACTACTTTGTTACCGGTGACTACGTCGCCGCCGGTGTAGGCCTGCGCGGCAAGGGCGTTAATGGCATCGCGACCGGCACGATCACCATCGACCCAAGTCAGATTCCGGCCGGCGCCGAGATCGTCGCAGCCTACCTGTACTGGGAAACGCTCGGTCCGAACAGCGGACCGGTGCCCTCCACGCTTGCCGGCGCTCGATTCCAAAAGAACGACATCAGCCGCAGTGCCGTGCTCGTCAATCAGGGCGGTTCCCCTGGCTGCTCCGCCAGCGGGGGCGACGATCACGAAGACAACGAAGATGGTGGCGGCAATTCCTCAAGTGTCTTCGTCTACCGTTCGGACGTGCTGCCCTACTTCGAACGGGTCACGCCTAGCGATCCAACCAAAGCAGTGCAGGTGGTGGTAGCGGGTCCGCACGAAGTCTCGCTGCCCGACGCCGGCCCGGGCCATCGGCTGCCTTCGACTCTGGGTGCCGGCCTGGTTGTGGTTTACCGCGTGGCCGGATACGACGCGACGACCTTGCCGGCCTACTCCTTACCAAAGATGCCGCTTAAGTCGATCGTGATTTACGACGGCGGCTTTACCCTCAGCAAAGCAGGCCCGCAGTTGTCGCTCCCGATGGAGGGCTTCTACGAGGCCTCGCGCGGCGCACCGAACGGAAAGTTGACGCAGATCGTCGGTAACGGCCGCCCAGGCTTGAGCGATACCGTGCAAGTGACGAGTACGCTTGCCGCAGCCGACAACCAGCGCGTCGCGATGAGCCCGTTTGTCGGCAGTGGCGGCGGCGGCAATCCTGCCGGCTCGACCAACACCGGAATCGATGTCGTCACATTTGCGCTGCCGCTCGAGCCCGGCGCGATGAAGGCGGGGATTTCCGTGACCGGCGACGCGAACAACAATTGTGGCTGCCTGACCTTCGGGGCGTCCGTGCTCAGCACGGTTGTGCAGGATCGAGACGGCGATGGGCTGCTCGATGTCTGGGAAAAAGAGTCCGAGTGGTCATCGAAGCCTGCGCGTCTCGCGTCCGTCTACAGCAGCTGGCCGCTCACGGAGCCCACGGGTGACACACTGCCAAATCTACAGGCCATGGGCGCAGATCCGGACTCCCAGGACGTGTTCCTGCAGCTCGACTACATGGTGGGAAGCGACGGGCACACTCATTTGCCGACGAAACCGGCACTCGATGCCATCGCCACTGCCTTTCACAACGCGGCGCCGCGTCCATCTCTCATCGCCCAGGGTAGCTGTTCACCATCAGCCGCAGCGGGCCAGTGCCCGATCCGGATCCATTTCGATGTGGGCAGCAACTATCAGCCGGCCGCGACCGTGACGGCAAGCACCTGTGCCGCGGCAGCGAGCTGGACGCCCGATTGCGCCATCATCCCGATAAGCGGCGGAACGAAGAGCGGCGTCATTTCCGAAACTCTCTGCACCGCGGCGGGCACGTTGGCCGGTTCGAGTCCGCCCGCCACCTGCGCATTCCCCGGCTACGCGGGCGTGGTCGGATGGAAGAACGGCGAGCGCGCCTATCGCGACGCGCCGGTCGACGTTGCGAGCCATAAGGTCACCTGTGCCGCGGGTCAGGCAGGCTGCGAACCTCGCATGCCCCGCCCCCGCAAGGATATTTTCCACTATGCACTCATGGCGCACGCAATCGGCTACCCCTCGATCGCGAATCCTCTGCAACCGGTCGCCAACTCTGGAATTGCCGACTCGAACGGCGGTGACCTGATGATCACGTTGGGTCTTTGGGACAATCAGGTCGGCAGCAGTTTGGTGCAAGCCTCCACGCTGATGCATGAACTCGGCCACAATTTTGGGCTGCGCCATGGCGGCGTGCTGCCGTCCGGAATGCTCGAGGCGAACTGCAAACCGAACTACCAGAGCATCATGAACTACCTGTTCCAGATACGCGGGCTGTGGAACAGCCAGGGCGTGCCGGTGATCGATTATTCGCGCCAGCACCTGCCGACGCTCAACGAGAACGCGCTGGTGGAGGCAACCGGCTTCGGTGCGACGTCAATCTATCGCGCGAGGTGGTACGCGCCCCTCGCTAATTCCATCAATGCTGCGCTCGGCACCAGCCCCGCATCGCGGCACTGCGACGGCACGCTCGTCAGCCCCTCCGAGCCGGCCTATATCACTGCCGACGGCGATCCTGGCACCGGCGCGGCGATAGACTGGAACGCAGATGGCGTCATTGCCGGGACACAGTCCCAAAACGCCAATTTTGATGGCGCGCTCGGTGAGACTTTTACCGGTGCGAACGACTACGCAACCATGGACCTGCGCCAGGTGGGCGCACGCCGAAGCGTCGGCAGCCGCGCCTTAAGCTATAGCGTCGTCGATCCCGTCACCGGAATGGCGCCCACACCACCGGCCCCGCCGCTGGGCGGCGGATTGTCGCTGGATACGCAAATCACCGATCTGGGCTACGGCGATTTGGGCTATGGCGACTTAGGCTACGGCAACTTAGGATATGGCGATTTAGGGTACGGCGATCTGGGCTACGGGGACTTAGGGTACGGCGATTTGGGATATGGCGACTTAGGCGCCCCACTCTATGGCCCCTTGAGTAAGGGTGAGCCAACCCCGCAGGTGGCCGTGTCGACCGGCGGCGGTACGCCGAGTTCGCTGAGCAGCAACGCGAACTCGAGCGGCATTCAGCTGAACTGGGCGGCGCCACCGGTGGGCACGGTGATCACTTACCAGCTGTACCGGATTGCCGGCAGCGCAGTCACACCCGCTACGCTTTCGACCAAGGTGCTGGTGGCGACCCTGCCGGGGACCATTACCCAGTATCTCGATCTCACCGGGCAGCACGGCGGTGACAAATCGGACGAGTGCGAGCACAGCACGGGCAGCACCGTTACCTATTTCATCGTCGCGACGCTGTCGGATCCTGCCAAGCCGGGCGCGGCCTTACGGAGCGGCGCGTCGAACTTCAGCACCATCGTGAGACGATGCGAGGGTGAGCGGCGGGAGCACTAGGGCGGCAGATTCATCTGCCGCAACAGCGCTTCGAAACGCGTATCGCTGCGCAGCGAGCTCAGCAATCGATCGTATTTGACTTGGATCAGGCCGCCGTCGTGCTGCGTGTAAGCACGCTGCAACCACTCGAAGGCTTGGGTTGGTTCACCGCGCCAGGCGTAAACCTCGGCGATTTGATAGGCCCAACGCTCGCTTAAGGTCTTGATCAGGGCCTCGAGCGCTGCCTGCGATTGCGCGGAATGATGCAGTGAATGCTGCGCCATCGCGATTCCGGCCTGATGAAAGGCGGTCATCTTTGACTCGGGAAATGTAGCCAGCGCCTTCTCCGCATGGCCGTCGAGCAACTCGGTCAGCCCGAGATTCCAACGCGCGTACGCCGAGTCGGGATTGATTTCAAGCGCCCGTTTGAGCGACTTGCGCGCCGCAGCGTAGTCTCCCAGCCCGTTGTAATAGACGCCGAGATTCCCCCATGCGGCGTTTGACAACGGATCCCCGTCTATCGCTTTTTTCGCCACTTCAATACCTTCCTGTACCCGGCCGAGGGCAGCCATAAGGCTGCCGTAGCGGCGCTCCGTGGTGCTGTCGCCGGCATCGAGCTGAAGCGCCTTCTCAAGATCAACCTGCGCGCCTGCCCAGTCCCACTTGCGGCTGAAACGCAACCACCCGCGCGCCACGTAGCCATCGGCCAGCTTTGGAGCGAGCGCGATCGCCTTATCAGCGTCCGCCAGCGCGCGCTCGACGTCGGCCGGTTCACCGCCGTTGTCGGCCCAGTAGGCTTCGGCCACCGCAAGTCCCGCATACGCAGCGGCGTAGTTGGGGTCCAGCGTGATCGCTCGACGGAAGCCCTCCATAGCGCCCTGGAAACCAGCCGGATTGCCGCGGTTGAACAACTCCTTGCCCAGCAGATATTCGCTGTAGGCGTCTGGGTTGGCCGGCCTCCTCAGGACGGCGGCGGGCGCTGACAGTCTGCTCTTTAGCACTTCGACCACGGCGGCGGCGATATCGTCCTGGACCTTGAAGATGTCCTTCAGTTCGCGGTCATAGGTCGCGGACCACAGATGGTACCCATCGGTGGCGCGGATCAGCTGCACCGTGACGCGTATCGTGTTTCCTGATTTGCGGATGCTGCCCTCAAGCACGTGCGTGACGGCAAGCGCCTTCGCGACCTCGTCGATCGTGACCTGTTTGCCTTTGAAGTAGAACGACGAGGTGCGCGCCGGCACGCGCAAGGTGGTGCCTCGGGTGACCAAGTCGATCAGCTCTTCCGAAATCCCGTCCGAAAAGTACTCCTGGTCCTTTTTCTCGCTCATATCAACGAACGGAAGAATCGCGATCGACTGCTCGCTCATCGGCCCGGCGGTCGCCCGGGATACCGGCGCGGTGGGAACCGGGATAGTCCGCCGGCGGTCGAGCAAAATGTAGCCGATAGCGAGGATAACCGCAGCCCACAGCGCGATCAGACCAATACTAGATCGCCATGATTTTCGCGGCGGGACTGCCTCGGGTGCGGGCGGCCGAACGCCAGGGTGCACAAAGCCACCGTGCGCCGACGCGGTTGCGGCCAACGCAGCGGCGCCCGAGGTTTCGTGCACCGGCGTGTGCAACGGCTGGGGAGCGAGAAGACGCGCCACTCGTTCAACGAAGGCGGGCGAGTTCTCGCCACCTGGCAGCCGTGTCCACTGCACCTCCCAGAACTTCTCCGGCACCCGTGCATCCCCTTCGTGCGTGCCGTCGATCACCACGGGCACCAGGAATGCCTTGTCAGACGCCATCAAGTGCGAACGGTCGACTGCCAGCTTCCACTCGAGACGGAAATAACCCTCGGCGCGAGCCCGCGAGCTCGCGGAGATCAAGGGAACGAACAGCGAGCAGGTCCTAATCTGCCTGCGGATGGTCGCATCCCACGCATCCCCGCCCCGAAGCTCGCTTCGGTCGAGCCACACCTCGATGCCGGCGGCGCGCAGTGCTTCGCAGATCCGGAAGGCGGCGCCGGCATCCTCCGATGCATAGCTGATAAAGACGGCACGCGGAGAGTCGATCATGAGTACGGTCATGCGGTAAATAAATCAGCGGGATTGGTCAATCCGGTGTTCACGGCGGCTCTTTCAGGACTTCTCTTTTAGGGTCCTAGAATGCGGGAGTGCTGCCTGCAACGCAACGCGGCAAGCTGCTGCAATCGGTAAAGAACCACTGGGTCTCGCCTCGTCCTCTGGTGTCGTCTGCACGGAGTGGGTGTGAGAATGTGCGTCGCGATCGACCGTAATGAGCGCGATCTGTTTAAATATTTTGAATCGCAGCTGCGGCCTGCAGGAGCCCTTCTCAGCAAGCGTGTGCCCGCTGCCGGTCAACGCCAATGTCAATACGTTTTGAGCGTTTTGCCGTTCTGGTCAACCGCTTCGAGCGTGACATCGAATCCCCACAGCCAGCGCAAATGCTTGAGGGATTGCTCGGCTTCATCATCGACAAGCAACCTGCCGTTGTAGCTTTGATGCTGCAGGGTGAGCTTTCTATCGGTATCTCGACCGTAGCGCACCACCGACATCTCGGGCAGGTAGGACTCGAGCCGGTACGAGGCAGCCAATTCAGTGCGAATCGCCTTGAATCCATCGGACCCGGCGGTGGCGCTGACGACCCAATGGTCTAACCCCTCGGTGGTTTGAATGTTCATCAACCGAAAGTCGCGCACCAATTTCGGCGTCAAGAACTGCAGCAAGAAGCTCTCGTCGCGATAATTTCGCATCACGTCGTGGAAGGTCTGGAGCCAATCCTTGCCCGCGATTCCGGGCAGATATTCCCGGTCTTCGTCGGTCGGCGACTCGCACACCCGCTTGATTTCGTTCCACGCCGCGAAGCCGAGTGCGTAGGGATTCAATGGCGCATAGTCCGGCTGCCTGATGACGTTGGTGTGCGAGTGCAGGCACTCGAGCAGTATGCCCTGATCGAGCTGCCCCGCATCGTACATGTCGTTGATCAGGCGGTGATGCCAAAACGTCGCCCAGCCCTCGTTCATGACCTGAGTCTGCCGCTGCGGATAGAAATACTGCGCGATCTTGCGCACGATGCGCGCCAGCTCGCGCTGCCAGGGCTCGAGCTTGGGCGCGTGCTTCTCGATAAAATAAAGCAGATTCTCTTCCGGGTCCTTGGGAAACGTTTGTGCCGCATCGGCTGACTTTGCTGCATGGGGCACAACGCTGTAATACTCGCCTTGGCGCATCGCCTCCTGGGCGTCCTTCAACCGTTTTGACTGTTCGGCGCGCTCCTTGCGCGTGTCGAGCTTGCGCGGCCGCTTGTACTTGTCCAGACCCTGATCGCGTAGCGCATGCAGCGCATCGAGAGTTTGCTCCACTTGAGTTGCGCCATGGCGCTCCTCGCACTCAGCGATGTAGTTGCGGGCAAACAGCATGTAGTCCAGCACTGCGTCCGGCTGCGTCCATTGCGTGAACAAATAATTGCTTTTGGAGAAACTGTTGTGGCCAAAGCAAGCATGCGGAATCACCAGCGCCTGCATGGCGAGCGAATTGCCCTCCATCAGAAAAGCAATGCAGGGGTTGGTATTGATGACGATTTCATAGGCCAGCGCGTTGGCACCGGCGCGGTATTTGCCGCTCTCGATCAAGTATTGCTTGCCGAAGCTCCAGTGGCCATAGTTGACGGGCAGGCCGCTGGAGACATAGCTGTCGAGCATCTGTTCGCTGGTGATCACTTCCATTTGATTGGGGAAGGTATCAAGGGCGTAGCGCTGCGCGTGGCTCGCACACATCTGCTCGATGGTGAACAGGTCGTCCAGGCTCCATTCGCTGCCGCTAAATTTCGTTTTCGGTATAGATCTAGGCTGCATGGATCTTAAGCCGGCTGCTCTTTCTTAAAGAGCTTGGCGAGAGCCGGGTACACTTCGTTGCGCGCCGTGAGCGTCGCCATGTTGAATTGCTCGCTGGCGATGCCGCGGTACGCCGTCCATAAGCTGCCCGACTCGCTCGCCGTCTCACCAACCTCGGCATAGACGAAGTAGCGCGAAAAAGGCAGGAGCTCGCAGAGCAAATAGGCGGAAGATGCGGTCGAGTCTTCGCCGAAAGAGTCGCCATCGCTCGCCTGGGCGCCGAAAACGTTGTAACGCGACGGCGGATAGCGCAAATCCATGATCTCGCGCATTTTGGTGAGTGCGGACAGGACTTTGGTGCTGCCGGACTGCGTGCCATTGAAGAAGGTGTCCTCATCGACCTCCTGCGCCTCGTCGGTGTGACGAATGAACACCAGTTCGACTTTGGCGTACTTGCGACTCAAAAAAAGGTACAGCAGGGTGAAGAAGCGCTTCGCCAAGTCTTTACGCGATTCGTTCATCGATGCCGACACGTCCATCAGGCAGAACATTACCGCCGCGGTGCGCGGCGACTGGACTTCAACCAGACTTCGGTGCCGCAGGTCGATCGGGTCCAAGAAAGGAATGTCCGCGACGCGCCGACGGACCTCCTTGAGCTCCAGTTCCGCGACCTGTACCCGCGCCGGCACGGCGCTGGATCGTGCAACGCGCAGCGCCGCTTCCGCGGCGTCCAACGCTTCTTCGAAGTGTGCCTCGGCGGCCACGCGCCTGCCGATGGAGGCTTTGAAGGTTCGCGCTACGCAAACGGTGCCCGGGTTGCCGTAGCGCACGACGCCGCCGCGACGGAATCGATTTTCATCGATTTCCAAAAGGTCTTTCTTGATGAGTGGCGGCAGTTCGAGCTCATCGAAGAGCAGCGATAGGTATTCTTCGCGTGACAGCGCGAAACGAAACATGTCCTGCTGCTCGGACTCGCCTGCTCCTGGGCCAGATCCAGCGCCCCGTCCCTGAGCCGAGTCGCGCGGAATTTTGTCGCCCACCCGATAATTTGAGTTGCCCGGAAGCGTGCGTCCGTGCGCTCCGGTCTTAGAATCCAGCAAGAAGCGCGGTTCCTTGACGTCCTTGCGCTTTATCTCGATATCCGCGCTTTTGTCGTGCTCGCCAAGTTTGCGGCGGGCGATCATTTGATCAACTTGCGCTCTTAAGGCACCCTCTAGACGCTTTAAAACGCGCTGCCGATTGCCGGTACTTTTACCTCTGTCCGGCCGCCGATCGACGATGACGCTGCTCATCCTGGCATCTCTCTAGGGGTCTTTCACTGGCGGCGGGCCATCGTCCACCATTCGACCTGACGGCGTACCTGAGTGGGTGTGTGGCCGCGCGCTTTCATGCGGGCTATGAACGCCTCGTGCTTCTTCTCATCCTCGGCGTTGCCCTTGGCAAAGTAAGACACCACGGGGAGCAGATCATCGGTCGCGGCGAACATGCGCTTTTCGATCACTTCGCGCAGCTTCTGATAGCTCGTCCAGATGAGCTTCTCACTTCCGCTCTTGTTCTGCGCACGCAGGACATGATTCACGATTTCGTGACGGAAATCTTTGGGGTTGCCGATACCGGCGGGCTTTTCCATTTTCTCAAGCTCTGAGTTGAGAGCAGACTTATCGAAGGCAACACCCGTTGCCGGATCGACGTAGACTTCTTCCTGAATCCAAAAGTCTGCAAAAGCCACATAACGGTCGAACAGTTCCTGGCCATAGTCTGCGTAAGATTCCAAATAGGCGGCCTGAATTTCCTTGGTCAGCTCATCGAGGTAGCGCGGAATCAAAAACTCCTTGAGATGCACCGTGCACGCCTTTTGCAGGTCGGGGCTGAAATCGGAGGTGCCGATGCTCTCCTCTATAACTTTGAGGAGGGTCACCGGATCGGCGGATTCCTCCGAGGAATCTCGATTGAAGGCTTTGGAAATCAGCTTAAAGGCGTAGCGAGTCGAGAAACCGGTCATGCCTTCATCGGCCCCGGCCGCCTCGCGGTATTCGGCGACGCTTTTCGCTTGCGGACCCGACTCGTGCAGGTTCTCGCCGTCGTAGACCCGCAGTTTCGAATAGATGCTGGAGTTGCTGGGCGCTTTGAGCCGCGAGAGCACCATGTAGCGGGCGAGCATCGGCAAGGTCCCGGGTGCGCAGGGGGCCTTTGCCAAGGTCGACTCCCTGAGCAGCTTCTGATAGATCGCGACTTCCTCGGTCACCCGCAGGCAATAAGGCACCTTGACGATGAAGATGCGGTCCAGAAACGCTTCGTTGTCGCGGTTGCTGGAAAACTTCTTCCATTCGCTTTCGTTCGAGTGCGCGAGAACCGTGCCCTGGTAAGGCATGGCGCCGAAGCCCTCGGTGCCTTTGAAATTGCCCTCTTGGGTCGCTGTCAGCAAGGGATGCAGCACCTTGATAGGCGCCTTGAACATTTCCACGAACTCGAGGAGCCCCTGGGTGGTGAGACACAAGCCTCCGGAATAGCTGTAGGCATCCGGGTCGTCCTGACCCAGCTTGCTCAGCTTGCGCATATCGACCTTACCGACCAGCGAGCTGATGTCCTGGGTGTTCTCATCGCCCGGTTCCGTCTTGGCGACCGCCAATTGATTGAGTACCGAGGGGAAGACGCGCTGTACGCGAAAGCGCGAGAGGTCCCCATGATAGCCGCGCACGCGTTTCTGAACCCAGGGGCTTGAGAGCCCGGTGAGATAGCGCGGCGCGATGCCATACTCGCCCTCGAGGCGCGCACCGAACTTCTCCGGGTTGAACAGTCCCAATGGGGACTCGAGCAGCGGACTTCGCTCGCCGGTATCGCCGTCGACCAACGTATAGATCGGATAGCGTTCCATCAGGCTCTTGAGCTTGATGGCCAGCGTACTCTTCGCACTGCCTACCGGCCCCAAGAGGTAAAGCACCTGCTTGCGCTCCTCGAGACCTTGAGCGGCGTGACGGTAGAAGGACACGATTTCTTCGATGATGCCCCCTTCCATGCCGTAAAAGTCGGCGAACGCATCGTAGTACTTCAGGGTCCGATTGCCGAACAAGCGCAGCAGACGGGGATCTGATTTGGTCGCGACCAGCCGAGGCTCGCCTATCGCCCTCACCATGCGCTCGGCCGCGAGCGCATACGTCATCGGATCGTTGCGGCAGTGCTGGAAGTATTCTTCGAGCGTAAGGTTTGCGGCTACGCTCTGGTCGTAGGAAGATTTGAAATCGCTGAAAAGCAAAGCGCTCGTTGTCACGGTCAACCTCACAAAGTGCGCCAACTGGATCTACTCGTTTCGCTCGTCTCCTTAAATTCTTTTTTTCATTCTAGTCTTATGTCTACTGCATTACCTTACATGTATCGCATTACTGGCGAGAGCGCAAATCCGAATAGTGCTGCACGTCTAGAAATTGCAAAGTGCGATGTGAGTCGCATCCATCGTGCGCACGCCAAGCGGAGCGCGCGTTGGGCTTGCGCGCGAATATCGTGGTTGCTCGAGCTTAATGTTGTGAGCGTGCGAACGATGCTATCTTTTCATTTGCGCCTATAAGTGCGGAGGTGAACTGCGCACGCCGGTGATGCGACGCATTCAACCAACGTTGTTCCACGGCTTTCGAAAAGTGTTCCACGGCCATCGAAAAAATTTGCCGAGATGTGATGAACTCGGTGGACGGTTCAGCCAAGGCCTTACGCAAGCGCGTGTGGGACCCACCGCAGCGATTTCAAAAGATTACTGTGATGTCGTCAATCTTCGCGACGCTGATCACACTTCAGCCGTTTGCGCGTCGGTTGCGGGGCCTGCCGGCGGCCTGACCGCCGGCAAGTGTGATTGAATCTTGAGAGTCGGTCGGGTCTATGCTCCAGTCCGCTGCTGCTGCATAAATTTCTCAGCGCGCTCGCGCATCTCCTCCGGCGCAATATCTTCCAGGTGCGTTGCAATAGTCCAGGTGTGTCCAAACGGATCTTGCAACGTTCCCGATCGATCGCCGTAGAACTGGTCTTTGACCGGTTGCAGCTCACGCGCTCCCGCTTCCACTGCTTGCTTGAATACGTCGTCGACGCGGTCGACGTACACCATCATGTTGACGGCTGACCCGCCCAGCGACTGCGGGCTTTTGTAGCCCATTTGCGGATGCTCGTCCGCAAGCATGATTGCCGAATCACCAATCTTGATCTCCGCGTGACCGATCCTGCCGTCGGGACTCGGCATGCGCATCAGTTCGGTTGCGCCGAACGCACGCTTATAGAATTCGATGGCGGCGGCCGCCCCTTTGATAATGAGATAGGGAGTCACCGAGTGATAGCCATCGGGAATAGTCTTGGTCGCCATGATCGTCTCCTTGCTCAGGATGAATGAGGGACATCAATGGCATTGTACGCCGCCGCGGTTGCAGCAATGCTGTCCTACAGCCATTCGCGGCGCGTAAATATAGCCCGCGTTCCTAATTGCCTCCTTTGGCGAAGTCACCCGCTTTTACCGTGACGAACTGTGAAGGGACGATGAAGCGCTGCATGGCTTTATGAATCACCTCGGGGGTCGCCGCGCTCAGGTCCTTTTCGAATTTCGCATCCCAGGTGAAGTCGCGGCCTAAGTACAAATGATCGGCCAGATCCCTCGCCAGCGCGGCATCGCTCGAACGGGCGACGGTCATGGATTGCAGGATGCCGGATTTGGCAGCGGCAATTTCGGCCGGCGTGAAACCCTCGGCCAGACCCTTGGCGATTTCTTCCTTCGCATCGCTTTCCACTTTGGCGGTGTTTTGCGGGGCGCTGATGGCGAATACGGAGAATGAGGCGATTGGATCTTGAGAATCGGCGTTGAGTTGTGATCCCACACCGTAACTTAATCCGTCCTTCTGGCGAATCCGCGTCGCAAGCCTGGAATTCAACATGCCACCGCCAAGGATTTCGTTGCCCACCTTGAGGGCCGGATATTCGGGATCGTCGTCCCGAAGTTTAAGAAGGCTGCCGACCAGGAAAACCGCATTGGCTTTGTCCGGGGTCGCGAACACCGCAGAATCGCCGGAGGTTGGCTTGAAGATGCCCACGGGGCGTTCGTAAGGACTCGGACTCTTCCATGAGCCCAACGATTCGCTCAGTTGCTTGGTCACTGCCGGGCCATCAAAGTTGCCGACCAGGACCGCTTGTGCGTTGCCGGCACCATAGAATTGCTTGTAGAAGGACTGCACGTCGCTGATCGAAACGGCCTTCACCGAGGCAGCGCGTTCATCCAGCGTCCCCACATAGCGGAAGTCGCCGGGTGCGTAAGCCGAGAGGGAACGGCGCATCGCAAGCCCCGCAATGGAATTAGGTTCGGTACGCGCGGTGTCGATTCGCGCCAAGATTTCACGTTTGAGCTCATCCAAATCCGAGGCCGGCAGAAGTGGCTGCCTTAGGATCTCAGTTACAAGATCCAATGTCTGACCCAGATTCGACGCAGGAGTCTCGAACGAAATACCCACGCCGGGCGCGCCGCCGTTGACGTTCAAGGTGGCCTTGAGCCGGGTAAGTTCGTCTTGTATCTGCTGTCGCGTGTGCAATTGTGTGCCGCGCATCAGAAGGCCTGCGGTAAGCTGGCCGATATCGGCTTTATTTCGCAGCAACTCGACGGTGCCGAAGTGTAAGTTAACCACGCCGGTCACTCGATCGCCGCGCGATTTCTTGTTGAGGTATGCGGTTTTGAGGCTGCCCGCAGTCCCGCGCTTGACGCGCGCCTCGACATTTTGGGGGGTCGCGGCAAAGTTCTCGCCGTCGGCCACGGCCGCATTACCCGAGTATCCGGCGAGCAGAGCATCGAGCTTGGGTGCCGGCGTGACTACCGCTCGCACCGGTTCTCCATCCGGAATGAATGTGCCCGCGGTGAGATTGGAATCGACAAGATAGGTGTTGGCGACGCGTTGAACGTCTTCCAGGGTGACTTTCTTGAGCTGATCCCGGTCCCAAAACAATAGCCGCCAGTCACCGGCGGCGACATTTTCACTCAAATTGGACGCTACTAGAGGCGATGAGTTCAGGAGCCGCTCGTAGCCATTGAACTGATCGTTGCGAACGCGCTCGAGTTCTTCTTGAGGAAAACCTTGCGTTCGTATTGTCGAGATAATAGCGGCAAGCTCGCGGCGCACCGCGGCGAGGTCGCCGTCTTTGGGCAAGGTTACCGAGAACATCAGGAATCCCGGATCGAACAGTGCTTCCAGTTCGACATTGGCCGACACCGCCAACTTCGGTTCGATCAGCCGTTTGTAAAGCAGTCCCGCCGGCTTCTCGTTCAAGAGGGACGCCAGAAGACTCAAAGACACGCTGTCCGGATGCGCATCGCCCGGAACATGGAATGCTTGCATGAGAATCTGCTGGCTGCCGATGCGTCGCAAAGTCACTTCTCGCTCGCCGTCTTGCGTGGGTTCCACCGTGTAGAAATTCGGCAGCACGCGGGTAGGTCTCGAGATCGCACCGAAGGAATGTTCTATGAAGGCTAGAGTCGTCTTCCGATCGAACTTGCCCGCGACGATCAAACTAGCGTTATCCGGCTGATAATAGGTGTGGTAGAACTTCTGCAAACGCTCAATGGGCACGCCCTCGATATCGGCGCGCGCACCAATGGTCGGATGGCCGTAGTTGTGCCACAGGTACGCCGTTTCCAGCACCCGTTCGCGCAAAACCCTGCCGGGATTGTTCTCGCCGCTTTCGAACTCGTTGCGTACCACCGTCATCTCGGTGTCGAGGTCCTTCTTGGCAATGAATGAATGGGTCATTCGGTCAGCTTCCATGCCCAGTGCCCATTCCAAGTTTGCCGTGGTCGCCGGCAGCGTTTCGAAATAATTGGTCCGATCGTAGGCTGTCGTCGCATTGGCGCGGGCACCTCGACTGCTCAACTCGTCCATGATTTTCAAATGCGAAGGCGTGCCTTTGAAATTCATGTGCTCGAGCAGGTGAGCCATGCCGGTCTCGCCGTAGCTTTCATGGCGCGAGCCCACCTTGTAAGTCACATTGACGCTTACCGTCGAACTCGATTCATCGGGATAGAGCAGAACCTGCATTCCGTTCGCCAGCCGATATTCCGTGACGCCTTCGATGGAGCGGACTTCTTGCGCCGCAGCAGCTTTCGGCGCGGCAGCAGCTTTCAGCGCGGCAGCATAGGATGCGACGTTGGCTAGGACTGCCAGACTCAAAACCAATGCACGCGTCGGCGCCAGACGATAATCGAAATGAATCATAGAGTCTCCAAGCATCGGAACCATAAAGGTAATCATGGTAGCCGAATCCGAGGCCCAACCAGAGACCCAAGATGGTGGGCATAAGTTCCGAGATGCGTCGCTTTGAAGTCGCAATCAGGCCTAACGGTAAGGGAAACGGCCTAAGAATTCCTAAATCGGATGATAATCAGTTTCGATACCTTGGGTGGCGTGTCGGGAGGTACAAGGCCACGGCTGAGGCGGACTACAGGCACAAGTTGAAGGCGTGCAATCCCGATTGTTGAGCGAGGATGCTGGGCGCCCCTTTTTCCTAAGGGGCGCCCGCCCGCTTGTCATCGAAGTTCGATCAGTCCTCGCTGACGAACGCGGTGCTCAGATCGCTCACTGTGGGATCAGCATCACGCGAGCCAAGCGGTGCAAGGTTAAACCGGCGCTCGATGAGCTTGAGAATAGAAACCGTCTCATATTCATGATTATCGACCGCGCCCTTGCGGACGAAAGGCGAGATGATAAGGGTGGGGACGCGGACCCCTACGCCCCAACCGTCCGCCCGATTTGGCGGGACAACGTGATCCCAACGTCCCCCGTTCTCGTCGTAGGTGATGATGATGACGGAGTCTTTCCACACCTTGCTCTTTCGCACAGCCGCCACGAGGTTGGCTACATGTTGCTGGCCTGTGACTTCATCCGCGTAGCCGGGGTGTTCGTTGTTGGTACCGATCGGCTTGACGAAAGACACGGGCGGCAAATCCCCACTGGCGACGTCGGCAAGGAAAGCTGTTTCATCCTGAAGATGCGCGTTGGGGCCGGTGGTTGCCGGGTTAAGTTGCGGCGGAGCGGCGTAATCCGACGTCGGCGCCACTTGGAACGGAGCGTACTTGGTGTAGTACGCGAACGGCTGGTGATGGAACTGGAACAGTTCGCCGTTAGCGGCTTTGTTGTTGGCGAGCGCATCATTCCAACCGCCGGAATACCAGCGCCAGTTGACGCCGGCATCGTCGAGGCGGTTGCCGATGTTGAGCGTGTATCCCGGCTGATGCGGATCGGTATTGTTGATTAATAGTCGTTTGGCTGTCGGCGTGCCCGGAGAGAACGGCGCCAGAAGCGGCTGAATCGTGTTGATCGCGTACTTGCCATCGAACGTCAATTGGTTGTCCTTCAATACCTTCCCCACAGGGTCGTAACTCGACCGCCATCCACTCGGAATCGGCGCCGTCCACGGAGGCGTCTGTGCCGCAATCAACCATTGGTGGTTCAGGAACGATCCGCCGTACGCCGAGTGGAAAAATTTGTCGCAGAGCGTGAACTCCTGCGCAAGTTGTCCCTCAGGCAGTGGTGTTGAATCTATGTAGCTCAATACCAAGCCTGGGTTATCGCTCCAGGTGACAAATTTATCCAGATCGCCGATCTTCGATTCCAACGCGCCGTTGTCGATCTGCAGCTGTTCATGGTAGAAGCGATGGACGATGTCGCCGGTTTTTGCGTTCGCAGCAATATAATCGGTGAAGTCGTAGGGAATCAGGGACAGTGCAAGATTGTGATTGGCTGTCCATGCCAGCTTCCCGTTGACCGAAGGAAATTGCGGGTCGGGTCCCGCGCCCGATAGGGGCGATGGCGTTTGGTAGATCAACGCGGAATAGGCCGGAGAATTCTTATCCACTTGCGCCAGCGTGCCGAATCCGTTGGCAAGGTTGTCCGCGCCGGGGAATTGCCCATAGAGCGAGTCAAAGCTCCAGTTTTCCTGATAGATCACGATAATGTGGCCGATGTGTTCAAGTTGCTCGTATTCGGCCGCGAAGGTGGGAGCGGATACCGCAAGCAGCGCAGCCGCCATTGAGAGCGCGCCGAAACCGTTCAGCGGTCTGGTTGCGAAAACTGTACGAAAAGTCATTTCTCAGCGCTCCTTGAAGTAGTGATGGTGGTGGGCGGGGCTTGAGGATTTTCTAATCTCCTCCAGCTTCTCCCCTCGATTTCGCAGATACGGTACGGCGCCCTTGTGACGATTCAATGACACTGTAGGGACGCGATTTGCGCGACCACCCCGTGACAACCGAATGATCCCGGTGCCGATCACTGACAGCGACGGCAATGACATCCCGGGCGTGCGGATGCCCGACGTCACGGTGCCGCTTGCCACCTACACCGGCTGGGCATTGCGCGCGGGACCACAAGCGAACGATGGCTGCGAAAATACCGGACAATTCATTCCGTTCGCCCAGACCGAGTCTGCGCGCGCCGCCGCCGGCGATCCGCGCCCGTCGGTCGCGCAGCGCTACCCCACGTTTGATACCTACGACGGGCACGTTATCAAGGCCATGGACACCCTGATCCAACAGCGCCTGGAGTTGTGTGAAGACGGTCCTGCTGAGTTGCAGCGTCTGCGACTGCTCGGCGTCGCCCAAGGAGTGCCGAATCCTCCAGCGTCCTTCGCGCCGTATTCGTTTGCGCTGGCAAACTCGAGCATCAAGGCATTCCCGAGCAGCCTGCGGCCGAACGGTAAGCTTGTGCCGGTGTCCCTGACGCTGCACGCGCCGATGACTTGCGAGACATCCTGCAAGGTGGTGCAAGTCAGCGGCACGGACGGCGCCACCGCGGCGAATTGGCAGATCACCGGTCCCTTAAGCGTTAACCTCAAGGCCTCGGGCGGACCCGGCCGCGAGGAGCCTGGGCGGGTCTATTCGGTGCAACTGCAATGCACGGATGCGGCGAAGAATTCGCTCAACAAGACGGTGACCGTTCGTGTGGGCGACAGCGCCGACGACGATCACGGCGACCATCATGATGATGAAGAGGACTAGCGCAAGATGCTCGAAAGGCGCGACGGCCGCATCATCGACATCGCGGACGATTGCGGCACGGGTGCCGCGCGGCACGGCTCAGCTTACGCATGCGCATTACGTTATCGATGAGGCCGCACGCCGACACCGGTGACATAAAGTACCGATTCCGAGATGCCGTCGATCCGCAGATCCTTCTCGAGCAGTGAATCGTTCAAAGCCGCGGTGCTGAAAGGTGCGAGACCCATCCTGGTTGCCGTCAGACAAAATGTCTGGCCCAGGTGTCCGGCGTCGAGCAGAACAACTCGGTAGGCTCGAGGATGATGATATTTCCACATGGACCGCGCGAAGACGCCCGTCATGATGAAAAGTGCCGCGCAGCGGGCGACAAACGGCTGATCCGCGCAGTAAGCTCGCGCCGTTTGCGGGCTCGCTTCGGAGGAGAGTCTTTCGAGCGCATGGTCCCTGGCTTCGTAGTGATAAAGGCCAGGCTGGAGTCCTGCCACCTTGAGCGCCATCAAGTACACTTCAATGGGGTTTCGTGCGCCGCCCGATGGACTCGTCTTGAGCGGCAAGGTCCCAAAGTGCTTCGTCTCGATGTACCCTTGGACACCCCAGGTCGTTTGCAGCAGCTTTGAAATGCTTTCGAGCGATGCGAGTGCTTCCGAGAATTCGCGCTGCGTCCTGCGGGCGTGCAAGGTTTTAAAAAAGCTGTCCGAGTCGTCTATTTCATGACACGGCAGCGGAATCGATTCGGCGCCTGCGGTCTTCTTGAATGCAGACGGCGGCAGCGTGCTCGGAACAACCTGCATTTTTTGCTCGAGGCTCCAGTCACCTCCGACGTAGGGCGCGTCCTTTGTCAAAAAGTGATAAGCGCCTTCGGGCAGCCACGGCTTCCACGCGCAAGCGAGCAGGTCATCTCGAACCGCCTCGGGAGAGGCGCATTCCAGCAACAACCGGGCATCGACCAGGCTCAGTATCGCCTCTCCTACGCTCTCTCGGGTGTAGGCATCGAATTCAAGCATCGCGTCCCGGATTGTTCGTGGGGAGAAGAAGAAGCGGATGAGCTCCATCACGATCGGATTGGCGGAAAACGCTTCCCGCGTCAGATAGTTGACGATCCGCAGATGGCCATCGTTCCAATAGGCCGACTGGCAACGGGCGCTTCTGAACGTGCTGGCACCTGGCATGCGGAAACCCCGGGGATAGGCCTTCGCCTTGAGCTTCAGTCGAGGTTGGGTTGGTAGGGAGGCATATCTCTCAACTGCGCCTGCAGTTTTTTAAGCGCAGCCTCCAACGTTTTCCTGTCGAGCGTTCCGTCCTGTAGTTCTTTTAAAAGCTGGCGAATCTCTTCTTCAATCTTTTTTTTCAATTCATCTGGATTCATCATGGATCTCCCTGCCATTCGAATGCAACCACGCTGACTCGCTCTGACTTCCTGGGAATACCCTACTCCGGAAATACCAGCTTGACCAGGAGGCCTGGCCACGCCGAATCAGGGCAAGCGGGCACTATCACGGCGGAAAATTCAATCGTCGTTCAAGCGCTTGAAATTGCGGTTGATTGCGAATCGGATCGAACATCCAATCAACCTTGATTGCAACCAAGCTCGCTCTGCGCAAGCGTTCCGCCGTAGCCAACCACCGCATTGCTGCGTCTGCGTCGTCCCATTGGGCGTAGATAGCGGCGTAGTTGGCTGCGCCCAGGTCCCCTATCAAAGCCCTTAACTCTTCCAGTTCCGTTGTAGCTTGCTTCATTTTGCCCAGCGCGTGGTAGGCGAGCGCCAAACAGAAGTGCCGGTCGCCCTCGTCGAGCGGCGTCTCCGTCGAGCGGCAGGTCTGCGACGCGATCTCTGGGCGACCGAGTGCAAGGTAACTAGTGGCACTATAGATTCCGGCATAATATCCTTCAGCGTGTAATGCCTTGGCATCTTGGACAGCCACCAGAACCTCCTCGAACCGTCGTGCCCAATCGAGACTCTGCAAAAGGTGCTCTCGATAACGAGGATTTTGCGGGTCCAGTTTGATTGCGCGCCGTATTGCAGCCAGCGCGAGATCGTGGTGACCGATTAGGCTCTGGAAACCGGCATAGCTATCCAGCACCGATGCGCTACCCGGGGCGAGCGCCATTGCGCGATCGATTTCTCGATCTGCGCCGCTGAAATCGAGGAATCCATGTACCAATACCTGCCAGCCAAGCGCCATGTGCGCGTCTGCATAGTCAGGGGCTAGCGCCACCGCCCGTTCGGCCGCTTGAAGAGCCATCGCGTAGAGTCCCCGTACAGCACTGGCCTCATTTGAGAAATTTGCCACGCTACGCAGCGCACGCGCTCGATGCGTATAGGCAGCAGCATAGTTCGGATCGAACGCGATGGCTTGATCGAAAGCGGCTAGCGCACGGCGACTCGAGGGTAAGTCTTGCGCAGTGACCTCAATTTGCATGCCGCGAAGATACGCATCATATGCCTGAGGGTTGCGCGTCCCGCCCACTTCAATTCTTTCTGCCTCATCCCCGAGAAGTTTTATCCTCATCTCTTGGGCAACCGCTGTGGCGATGTCGGTTTGCAATGCCAATATGTCTCTGAGGTCTCGGTCGTAGCTCTGCGACCATATATGAAAGCCATTGACACTGTTAACCAACAGCGCCGTGATCCGTACCGTGTTGCCAGAGCGCCGGATGCTGCCCTCCAAGATTGCAGCTACGTTAAGCTTGCGGGCAATGCTCGCAATGTCGACATCTTTACCCTTGAACGAGAACGAGGAAGTGCGTGCAGATACCTGCAGCGCCTCGACGTGCGAGAGCGCGTTAATCAGTTCCTCGGATATTCCATCCGAGAAATAATCCTGCGTCGGGTCTCCGCTGAGGTTGGTAAATGGCAGCACCGCTACCGAGTGTTCCGGCGGTGTGAACGAAGATAGTGGGGCGGCGTTGCCGACACGCCGCGGCAGCGTCAGGTGATCCACTTCAACTACCACGAGAATGGCGCTGAAGCAGATAGCGGCAAGCCAAACTGTCGCCCTATTTCTACGCAGAATCCTCCCGACTCGATGAAGCACAGGGGTCAATCGCGCCTTGATGAGTTCCCCGCGCAGGTAGCGTTGCAAATCTTCGGCCATGCTAGCGGCACCGTCGTATCGTTCCGGCGGCTTCTTAGCCAACGCCTTGAGCACAATGGCATCCAGATCGCCCCGCAACTTGCGGGTCAGCTGATCCAGAGTCGCGGCGCGAGTCACGCTTGCTTGCGGCGTGAGCTGCGTGCTCGGTTTTTTCACCTCAGCCGTGGCGACGTTCTGTTTGAGTGCTGTAATCGAGGCTTGGGGATTCAGGGTGTAGGGCCGAGTGCCTGTCAGTAACTCGTATAACAACATTCCCAGCGAATACACGTCGCTTCGGGTGTCCACTGATTCTCCGCAGAGCAATTCGGGACTCGCATAGTCCGGCGTGAGCGCTTGGCCATAGACGCGCGAAAGCTGTGTTTGATCCCAACCACCCTCCTCCAGCAGCAGCTTGGCCACGCCGAAGTCGAGCAAACGAACTTGGCCCGATTCAGTGACCAGGATGGTGGAAGGTTTAAGGTCCCGGTGGATGACGTTCTTCTCGTGCGCATATTTCACGGCGTCGAGGACTTGCAAAAACAACGTCAGCCGCTCCGTGATGCCGAGAGAGTGCGTGTCGCACCACCTCAGCAGTGTTTGCCCGTTGACATACTCCATTGAGAGATACGGCAAGCCATCGGTATCCACGCCCGCGTCGTAAAATCGCGCGATGTGTGGATGCTCAAGGCTGGCGAGGATATCGCGCTCGTGTACGAAGCGAGGCTCAAGATCCTTGCGCCGGCGCGTCAATAGCGGAAGTTTGAGCGCCACGTTGCGCTTGAACGCACCGTCCGCGCGCCGCGCCAGCCAGACTTCCGCCATCCCGCCGGTTCCGAGGAGGCGGATCAGTTCGTAAGGGCCGACGCGTGCGCCGGAGACAAGGCCACTCGCACCAACCGGGTTGAACCGATCACCGGACACAGTCTTGCGCAGCCTGGTCAACTCTGCGCTCGCGCCTCATTGGTAGGCACTCATCCGTGCTGTCAGATCGCCGGATTTAGTCATTTGATGTTATTGCTCGGGTATTGCCCTGCTCACGCTCGCTCTCAATAGTACATGTCGCCTAGGTCCGCTGCGATGAGCTTCGTGGTCGCGATTATCAGGCCCCAAACAGGGTCGAAAAATTCGCCTATCCGCGGCAAGTACTTGATTTTATTGAACACGCATTTCGCCAATGGTTAGGAAACTTCTGTTTTTCCGCTAGAAGATTTCGGGACCTTCTACACCAATCGTGTTGGTTGGCGGATGTCTTCGGAGCGTTCTGCTGCGCGCGGTTGATTAGGGATCGAACGCCCGGAGCCGCGCAAGCGCCGCATCGCGCGCCTGGGCATCGTCGAACTCGATCAAGATCTTGCCCGTGCCGTCGACGCGCTGGTGCAGCTCAACGCGCATTCCGGGAGTACGCATCACCTCGCTGATGACCGTGAGCGAGGGAAGCGCGGCGCGCGAGCGCCCGGCGGGCGCCTGCGTCGCTTCGCGCACGTGCATCTCGGTCTCGCGCACGCTCCAATGACGCGTCGCGATGAGCTGCGCGATGCGTACGCGCTCCGAGTCGTCCTCGATACCGAGCAACGCGCGCGCATGCCCCATGCTAATCGTCCGGGTCTCCATCATCGTGGTGACTTCCGCGGGCAAGTCGAGGAGGCGCAGCAAGTTACTCACTGTTGCGCGCGAGCGGCCGATAGCATGCGCGACCTGCTCGTGCGTGAGGCCGAAATCCTCAATCAGGCGCTTAAGCGCACGCGCCTCGTCCGCGGGGCTGAGTTCCTCACGCTGGATGTTCTCGATCAACGATATCGCGAGCGCTTCTTGATCGGTAAACTCGCGAACAATTGCAGGGATGTCTGTAAGCCCCGCTATCTGCGCAGCCCTAAAGCGGCGCTCGCCCGCCACCACCTCGAACTGATGCGGGAAGCCGGGAACCGGCCTGACGATGAGCGGCTGGATGAGGCCGGTAGCCTTGATCGAGGCGACCAGTTCCTGGAGAAGCTCGGGGCTGGACTCGCTACGCGCCGGCTGAGAACCCGCACGAATCGCCTTGATGGGGATGTAGCCGGCCCCTTGCCGGTAGAGGCGCCGGGGGTGCGCGTTCAGAAACGCCTGCAACTCGCTCACCCCATCCGCAGTTGGACCCATGCTGCAAGCCTACCTCAATCTCGCTCGCATCACATCCTCGCGCAACGGAAGGTTTCGGATTAACTTGGACTAGGGCAACGCATCAGGAGGCAACCTTTGAACCCCCTATCGACTGGGCTGAATATTTTCGCTTGGCTTTTCATTCGGCTGCCGCTCGGCTTTTCCCTGCCGTTCATAGCCATGTCTGTGGCTTGGATATTCGGCGGCTTCCGGCTGGCAAACGAACACTTCGCCGAACCGCTATCCAGAGCCACCGCCTCTTTCCTGGAATCGCGATTCCACGGGCCCATTGGCGGTGCGCTGATTGGCGATCTTGAGGCATTCGTGCGTGCCGGAGGGGTGATTGTTTTATTCGCAATCGGATTTGTCGTGGCTTACAACGTCTCCGCATTTCTTAATTGGATACTGGTGATATCGAGGCTTAAACCCGTTCCCTATTCCTACGGACCACCACAGATTGCGGCTGAAGTCCCAGACGCGGATAACCCTCTCAAAACCATAAAGCGCATAGGCATTGTGCTCGCCGGCGGCGGAGCGAAGGGTGCGTACCAGGCCGGTGCAATGAAAGCAATCTATCGCTTTCTGGCGCAACATAACGCCCTGACGAAGGTTTGCGTGATATCGAGCACCTCCATCGGATCTTGGAATGCCTTGTTTTGGCTTGGGCATTTGATAAAGCCCGAGGCTGATTGGAACACGCGCAGCATTCATGAACGCTGGTGGCGCTCGATCAGCGCGAAATCCCTCACTGCTCCGTCATGGTATGTCCCATTGCTCCGAAATGCGTTTCTCTCTTCGCTCCCATGGCAACAATGTTTTGATCGCCTTTTCGGGCGCCTAGACGTGAGACAGCAATTGCTGGATTCCAGCATTCATTTTTATTTGACGCGTTCCGATGTACGCACCGCGCAGTTAGAGTGCGTGACGAACAATCCGGCTCCACCACCGATCCCGCGCGTGACCTACGAGTACTTGGATCCCAACGGCGATCCGGCCAAATTTCTTGATGGCGTTAAAGCGGGCGTGTTCGCCTCAATGGATCTACCGCCGCTGTTTCCTTACGCGCAACGCAACAACCGATTCTTCGAGGACGGAGGTGTCATCGATAACCTGCCCATAGGCTTTGCGGCTATTGAAGGCTGCGACCTGATATTCATACTTCCACTTAACTCGGACTTCGAAGCACAACCGAATCAGAGATCAGTTCTGGCGAGGCTGCTGCGCGTAATGGATGTTCGCCAAGGAGCGTTGGAGCGCAGCGGCTTTAAAATGCTGTATCTCTACAATGAGCTTGCGGCTCTGCGCAAACAGGTCACCGCCGTGGCCCCCGAGGCCCCCGCCGCGGCACTTGCGCAAGAGGAAATCGGGCGTACTTCACCCCTCATCTCTGCGCTGCAGCGTCGGAATGAACTCATCAATGTTTTCGCCATCTGCCCATTAAAAAAATTTGTTGAACAGACTATCGACACCCGGGAGCTGTGGAAGCGCAAGGAAGCCGGGGTCGCCTTTGAGGTTATGGGCAACGCTACCGCCAGTCTTTTGCCCGCCTTTGATTTTCAGCCACAGGACGCCGTCCGAGTGGCCCTGGTGAGCCGCAGCGGCAACATTACCTGGGACGCACAGTTTTAATCGTGTCCTCGAATAAGCACTGACAGATTATGGCTTTGACTGCTGAGGGACCTTGCGAACCTTCGAAATGTCGTAGCCTTGCGTGCGCAGCAAGTCTAGCAGCTCGGCGTAATCCGCATCGGAAATCGACGGCGTGCGCGCCATGATCCATGCGTAGTCACGCTTATCGCGTCCGATGACCGTCCGCTGATAATCGGGCGTCACCTGAAGGATTCGGTAGTCGGCTTTGATCGGCCAGACGAAGCGCATTCCCCATATTGCGTTGGACTCATGGTCGTAAACGAACCCGCGCGGCTTATAGCGGCGGGTTTTGCCATCGAAGCCACCCTTGCGGAAAGTGAAGGTGGTATCGATGGTGCCGTCGCCGTCGAGCCTATAGGACTCAACCGCACCGTACGCATCGCGTTCGATGAAGGTCGGAATGTTGGCGATAACGTACCAATCTCCCATGAAGCTCGGCAGATCAACGTGGGTGGCTGTCTGTACAGGGCTCGTCGCGGTGGCTTGGCAAGCGCTGAGTATGCCGCTGCCAGCCATCAGCGCAGCTGCGGCCCAAGTCGATAACCGAAGGTTCTTAAGCATATGTCTCCTTTAATTCAGTTGCAGGCCGCGAGCGGAGCTCGCAGAGCCTGTTCGTACGCTTGACGATCGCTGGGCGTGCGATCGGCGAGATGAAACGTGATATTCGCTTGTATGTTCGAGTGCGATGCATCTCGCAAGTCCGAGAGGCCCTCGTAATGCACCAGCACGTGCTCGCCGGCGCTGTAGTAAACGTCTATTCCCGGCAACAACCAGCTCCCGATCCCTGCGAGCGCCAGCCGAAACACTTCGACCGGCACTTCGTCATTGCGGTCGGAGCGCAGGTGCCGCAATTGAAAGCGATAGTTGTCCAGACGGCTGGGGATCAGAAAACGAATCCCGACCGGCCGATCGGTCATCAACTGTTGCCAGTTGGCGCGCACGAATTCATCGAAGCCCGCATCGGCGACCAAGCCCGGAGCGGGGCTAAACACCCGCGATTGCTCGTGCTGCGTCTCATCGCCGCGAAAGAAAACTGCACGGCCGTTCGATCCGCTGCGCACCCCTTCATGCAGGCCATTCGACACGTCTTCCAGCAAGAAATCCGGTGCCAGCGAGTCAACGTAGTGAACCGTCTTGCGCGCGAAGCTTGAGCCGTCGCTACAGGTGTAGAGCACTACCCGTTCCGCGGGGCGTCCTTCCTGATAGGCGAGTATATGGCGCTCGCCGTAGAGGAACTTGGCGGAATGAGGGTAAGTGGCGGTCCCTGAGTAGCTCAGAAATGTACTATCCGCCGGGACGCTCGCAAAGGCCTGCGCAGCGCAACAACAAAAACAAAAGACCGCCCGGGCAAGGTGTTCGCTCTTTGGCATACCCGAGCATTCGGTGACGCCCTGCAATCGGATGCACTATTTCCCGATTATCGACGGGCGAGATGTGCATAAATGCTGAGGTTCAGCTTCGGCAGGGGAGGCCGTTAGCAGCACTTGAAGAATCTGTTTGCTTACTGCAGGAACTCGGACATTGACGGCGCTGAGGCGGCAGCACCGGGAGGATTGGGCAGTCCAAGTGTGTTCATGACCGTAAGCAGCATGCTCTGCTGCTGATAAAGCGTGCTCGATGCTTGCGTGAAGCCAACCTTTGCAACGGGGCCCCAGAAAATGGCAGGAACGCGACCGCCGCCGTTTGTCGTGTCGCCACTGTCGGCTTCGTCAAAGTCCACGATTAGAACGCCGTCGCCGCCCGATTGGAATGCCGGGTAGTTGGACAACGGCGTGACGATGTTCATTTGCAGCCAAGCGTCCGCCTGCTGGGGCGTTCCGCTGTGCGCGTCATCATCAACATCGGGAACGACGAAGGAGAATTGCGGCAGCGTCCCATTCGCCAGGTCGGCGGCGAACTGTGTGAAGGGCCAGATGGTTTGATTTGCGACCGTTGGGTTATTTGCGATATCCGAGAGCATGGCGAAGGGATTGTGCCGAATGAGGTAGGCTCCCATATTTCCGCCCACATAGCCTTGGGGAATACCTTCAGCATAGATCTTAAATGGGATACCGGCCGCCAACATGCGCCGGGCCAGATTGTCTACGTCCCACACAGTAGTGGAATTGTCATCCGTGGTCAGCACCTGTCCTGTGGTCAGCATGAAATAGTTGCCGATCGATGGGTGGGAATTGGCGTAAAAATTCGTCGCCAGCGCACCATTGCTGATCAAACTATTCAGATTTGGCCAGTTGTTGTTGGCCACAACACTTGCGTAGCCCGCGTTTTCTTCCATCACCATGACAATGTGCTTGGACTGGGGTGGTGAGGGCGCCGATTGAACGGTGACTGTCGCTTGGCCGGATTGCGTCGTGTCCTGAACGCTCGTCGCGGTGATGATGGCAGAACCCGCTGTCACAGGCCCCCTGAAGAGCCCGCTCGCGTTGATGGCGCCCACGCTTGCAGACCAGGTGACTGCGGAGCTGTAGTTTCCCGATCCCATCACTGTGGCACGGCATTGCGCGGTAGCGCTCGCCGCAACCGTCGACGGAGTGCACGCCGGCGATACGGAAGCGATGGCGGAAGATGCTGGGTTAGTCAGAACGACGCTTGTCGTGCCGCCGCTGCAGGCGGTGATCGCGATCAGAACCACAGACATTCCTACATGTCGGAATGCATGCTTCCAAGTTACGCCAAGATCGATAACCATGGAGCTATATTAACAAGCAGGCAGCTCTTCGTTAGAAGCCTTCATAAGTCAGCGGCCTCCTACATGCAGTGCGTTACCGCAGCGGTCGTGTTAGCGCGTGCTGGTCTCACCGCTGTAAGCCGCCGTGCCTGGGCGTTGTCCGGGTCCCGTACCCAGCTCCGATCGGTAGACAACGCCGCCCTTCATCACGAATCCAACCTGCTCGGTCACCGTGATGTTGTTGAGCGGGTTGCCCGGTACGGCAACCAGATCGGCGAGCTTTCCCGCCTCGACCGTTCCGAGGCGGTCCTGCCAATGGATGATTTCTGAATTGATGCGCGTCGCCGACACCAGGGAGGCCATCGGCTTCTCGCCCAACGCCACGCGCGTGCGAAACTCGCGTGCGTTGAGTCCGTGGGGGAGGACGGGCGCATCGGTCGCCAACCCTATCGGCAGCCCGGCAGCCAGAGCGCGTCGAAAGGCCGCTTCGGCCATGGCGCGAAGCTGCCGCATCCGCTCCATCTCGGCAGCCGGTATCACGGTCGGCCGCTTTTCATCGAGGTTCGCCGACATCAGCGCGAGCGTGGGCACGTAGTAGGTGTTGGGATGCGTCTTCAGGAGCACAATCGCCTCGTCATCGAGGCCCGAGCCATGGTCGATGGTGTGCACGCCTGCACGGATGGCCGCCTTGATGCCTTCCGTGCCGTGCGCATGCGCCGCCACATCCCGACCCCACCGCTGTGCTTCAACGACGGCGGCACGAAGTTCCTCCTCTGAATACTGCTGCGCACCCGGCATGATGCCCTTGGAGAGCACGGCGCCCGTCGCCAAGATCTTGATGAAGTCCGCGCCATTCTTGAAATTCGTGCGAACCGCTTTGGTAATTTCCGTCGGGCCGTCGGCGAGGTTGTGAACCAGTGGGACCTGCACGTAGGGTGAGAATTGCAGAGCATCGCCGGCCCCGCCGGTCGATGACACGTAAGCGCCCGCAACCAACATGCGCGGTCCGGGGACGGCTCCCGCGTCGATCGCATTGCGCAGCGCCACATCGGTGTACGGCCAGTCAGGCCCCATGTCGCGAACAGTCGTGAAACCGGCCAGCAGCGTCACCAGTGCCCAATGAGCTCCCCACAGCGCATCCTCGGGCGGCGTCGTTTTAACCAAGGCGTCTTCCCAATGAACATCGCTGCGGCCCGTGAGATGCGTATGCAAATCGATGAAGCCTGGAAGGAGTGTTGAGTCGCCGAGATTGATCTGTCGCGCACCCTGAGGTACGGGCAGAGACGATGCAACCGCCGTAATCTTATCCTCGTCGACTCGGACCATTGCCGGCGCCATGGGCTCTCCGCCGCGGCCATCGATGAGACGCGCCGCTCGAATGATAATGGGGGTGGACTTCCGCGGCTCCGGCGCGCGAGACTGCGCCGCGGCAAGCACAGCCGTTCCCTCTAGAGCGAAGAGAATCATCGACATTGTTGCGATCGAAACGGCGCGATGCGCCATCGAGGGCCGCACCGATCGCGACACGCGGTGCACGACAAATTCACTCATGGTTATCCTTAGGCAGTTGAAATTGCAGCTGGAGCGCGGTTCGGCCATAGTGTAGGCGGATTTCGACTGGGCCGCGCTCCTAAGACCCCTTCCAGGAGGAGGCCGTGCGGCAAATCATTTACCGCCCAGATAGCGGTTGATCGCCTGCAGCGATTGCGCGATCTGCGGAGCACTCGCCTCTAGTACGTAACGGTGACGATGATCAAATCAGAATAGGCGCCGGGGGCAACATCCTGGATGGGAGGCATGCGGCCGTACATCGTGCCGTTGAATTGATATTGTTGCCCGGCGAGGACGATGCCGAATGCGGTCGGCGCGTAGGTTCCGCCGGTGCCGTCGCCGAAAATCTGCGAATAGGCTGCGGTCGAATAGATGTTGTAGTTCAGCGTATTTACGCCCGAGGTCATGCGACGCGATGAGTAGGTACCGCTGGATCCGGTACTCAATGACAGTGTCCCTGAAACCACTCCCACGCCGGTTCCGTTTGCCATGCAGGTCACCGACCAACTGCCTGCGGCCGTCGTGGCGACAGCATTGAGAGGATTGTAAAGTCCGAAATTGATGCCGGTGGCGGTAACGCTGCAAACAAACACCACGGCGGCGAGCGCGCTGCCCGTAAAACTGCACGCCAGGATCACCGCGATCATCAAACCATAGAATTTGCGCATCCGCGTCCACTTAACAATTTAGAGTCAAACGCATTGTTGCGAAGTCTCGCGGCGATAGTGCGACCGAGTTCACAAAACTCCCTAAGGAGCCGCGGCCAGGGCGCGAACTGACGCCTGGTTCTCGAGGATGCTGTCCGCTCACCGGCAGTTTGAGCGGATCGGCACCGCCCCATTCAGCGTATGCGCAAGCACGATTCCAATTGCTGTGTGATCCTTGCAGCGTTGATAAGTCAGACTGCATGTACTGCCACTCAAACCTCAAAGCTATACTCCCCGCCCAACTGTATTCTCATTCGATGCGGCTACGGCCGGTTTTAATGATCTGTCTCGAACCGCCATCGGGAAATTCACATACGTCAGCTTTATCCGCATCCAATCCGGGATCGAAGCAAGTTTGAGAAATCCCTCCAAGTCCGCGAGTCGCTCGATCTCCGACGCCATAATCGCGTATTCAATGCTGCGATGCTCGCTGATCGTGGTGGCTGCCAGCCAGTCCGCCGGCCTGCGAGTGTGCGATCGGACGGTGTGCACTGCCTCGCGCTGGCCGATTAGCCTGGAAGCGAATTGCGAGGTTCCCCCAAGCTCGCTGGCGGAGCACCGCAGAATCACCGTGTTGCCGCAGTTCTCGACGATCGTATCCGCGGCTGCTTTGCCGTAGGTGCCCGACACTTGCGAAATCGACTGAAATCCGAGGATGCAGCGGCCGCCGAATTTGCGCAGGCGCGCCAGGGCGTCCTTAAGGCCGTCAATCGCGCCGAGAGCGTCGAGCTCATCGATCACGAACCAGAGCCGTTGATCTCCTTCCGGGTGATCCATAGCTTCGAAAATCGCGATGCGCATCCACGCGGATATCATCGATCGAAGAGCCGCAATTTCTCCCGCCTTGTAGGGAAGAAACAGCACGCCACCCCGCCCGCCCTTGCTCCTTGCCGCTCCATGCCGCACCCATTGGCGCACCGAGAAAGGTGCGGCGCGCTGCGCAGTGGTGTACCGAAGGGCACTTACGGCGGAGCTGGTCACGGATCGTACCGATCCGAACATTTTGTCGTTTCCCTCCGCCAGGAACGGACCGGCCGCGGTGCTCTCCAGCAGCAGCCTCAGCTCTTGAACACTCGCTACCTGCAGCAAGCGATAGATCTCGCCGTCATCCTTGACGCCGTTCGCAATGGCTTCTTGCACAACCGCCGTGAAAAACGTGCGCGCATAATCCATCCAGCTCCGATCCGAGCCGTCGCCTTCGGGAATCAGCGAGCGCGCCAACTGGTCAACGTCGTATACGTTTGCAACCTCGCTCAAGAGATTCCACTTCAGCGAATCCGGCTCGAAGGGATTGAGAATCACATCGCCGCGATCGGCCTTATAAAAATGTTTTAGATACCCACCGTCCGGATCGGCGACGACGACGCGGTCGCCTCGCGCCAGGGCAGCGCTCAACATTTCGCGGACGGCGGTGGTCTTGCCCGTGCCCGTTGTGCCGATGAACTTAAAGTGCTTGGTCTCATCTTCGGCCGCAATCGCAATGCCGGCCAGCCGGATAGGACCATTGCAGTCAGGGACGTTTTGCTCAGCGCCGACCGAATGTCGCGCGCGCTTAAAGCCGAAGATCGCCGCCGGGTCTGCAACGACCGCGCCGCGCCGGTACGAACTATCGGAAGTGCGCTCACTCGCAAACGCTCGGCCGCCCGCATAGCCAAGAACGACAGAGACTCCTGAACCGAACAACAATTGAAGATAACCGTGACTGTCCACGCCAATGCTGTGTAGCAAGGGACTCGACACCGCGACGATGAGCGCTGCGATCAGGCCCATTGGTACCGCCAACAAGGGGGAGTAGAAAAGTTTCGAAATAGGCGCCCGCGACCGAACGAGCGCCACTAGCATGGGCACAAACACAAGCAGGTACGCCAACAGCAGACCCGAAGTACCGTGTGTCAGTGCCAGCATTTTGGGAGTTGGCGACATTTTGGCTCCTTACAATCCAAAGTCGTAGCCGTGGCCTCGATCCATTTCTCTGGAGGATCTTTACCCCCATTGCGTCTGGCCTCGGCTTGAAGCTCACAGTTCACGTCGGTTCGCACGGCCCGTTGGAAAGCCGGCACCATGTCCCTAGCAACGACGTCCTGGCCATGGGAATTGTTGTAGCCGTCGCCCGCTCGTCGAACCTCGATATGATCACCCGCGCGGTCGGCCGCCGTTTTGGTGGCGCGACTACCCCTCGATCTGGAGAAGATCTTGACGCGGAGAAGATACACTGCCATCGCGACGCCTTCCATGTCACGCAACAAGGCCTGTACCAGCGCATTCTTGCGCAATTGCGATGCCAGCTCAAGGTTACGTGAGTCCCGCTAAACCCGTTATAGACTTATGCAGATGCTCCCCCTGCACAACTTGCGCGGCAACGCGCAGTTTCTCAGGGTGAGCGTATGGTCATTTTTCCGTCCACCACGGGATTGCGGTCATTCTCTGTGCAATTTAATTCAAGCAAGCGGCTCATGGCTTTCTGTCGATCAAACTTTAGCGTCACGTGCCACGGCGCGGCGAATGCCACGGGATCCTCGATTGTCATCTGATCTTCGAGCGTGTCGGCATCGATCAGCCGGAGGCGTTCGGTAAACTGCGCCTGCGCGCTCAGCATCGACACCCAGGCCCGCGGAGCCAACGGCTCTGTCGAATCGCGCGCGATGGTGTCTATTCGCAAGACATCGCCCTCCCAACGTCCGATAGAATCGCCTAGGCGTACCGGCCACACGTCATCGCCGGAGGGATGTGGGCGGCCGTCCGTATAAATGTGTCTCACTTGGCCGTTCTCGAACAGAATCACTGTCTCTTCCGGCAACACAATCACTTGAAACATCCAAGGCGATTCCATCAGCGCAGGGAAGCTCCGGGTGCACGCCGTGAAGGTCGCGTTTTTAGCCGCCATGCCCGCGGTGTCCGCGACCCCTGCAGCATATTTTGCCAGCCATTCCGCGTTGTAGGGCGGTTGGCGAATGAGCTGCAAGCCTTCCCTCAGTTTTGCCTCTCCGCCCTCCACGCGCCCGGAAATACCCATAGGCCACGCTGCTTGTGACCAGATGCCCGACCAATCCGGCAGCTTGGCGAACGCGCGGATGCGATCGGAGGATTTTTGTTCCGCCGCAACGCCCGCGACCCAGGTTAGAAGTAATAGCACCGTGCAGATTGATTGGCGCATGTGTTTCTTTCAATTGGCGGTGGGCCGGGCGATCGGCTTGCCATCCTGGCGCGTTGCGGATAGGTAGAGCCCGCCAGGCGTGCCATCCCGCATCGGGCGAATCGTTACCACGATGCTGTCCCCGTACTTGAGGGTCGAAGGTCGCCAGCCTCCCTTGAACAGCTGCGACGGTGAGCCCATTTCAACGCTCCATTCAACAGTGTCGTTCTGGCCGGGAACCAGCACTTGAATCCAGCAATGGGGGTTGCTCCACTGGAAGCTCTTCACGCTTCCGGCGAGTGTCATCGATTTCTGGTCGTCGAACATGGCCCCGGAATGATGGGCGTTTGCGCTAAGCGCGAACGAAATCGCTCCGGCAGCCATGAGAATTGAAAGACGGATGCTGAATGTCATCGGCACCTCCAGCAGCTTTCCATGCCTTACAGCGAGCGAAGAAAGTCGAGCAGCGATTGTTGCTGCGCATCGGCCAGATGGCGAAAGTTCGCAATCACAGCGTTTGCCTCGGATGCGGGATACTGCGCTGTCGCCTGCGAGAAGTGCTCATTGATCGCCGCCTGCATATCGGCCGTGCGCCCATCATGCATGAGGAACATTCGCTGTCCCACTCCCCACAGGGGTACGGTTCGGAACTCGTCCGGCCCTGCGGAACCTTGAATGATGTCATCGGCAAGCCGCGCGCCCATGTGGTGCACGAGCAGATCAGAGAACAGGTTGACGGGGCGGTCTTGCAGTACATCGCTGTTCATGACCGGCGCTGTCCGCATTTGCGCCGTATGACATAAGGCACAGCCGATGTCATTAAATACTTGCCGTCCTGCCTGGGCGCTGGCGCTGGGGTGGGGATCAGGCTGCGGTGCATCCATGAAACGCATCAACATCTGAAACTGCATCCAGTCCGCGAGTATGTGCTTGGGGTTGTTGAAGGCTTGGTTGCGGGTATCGTCAATACCAGTACGGGTTACGTCATTGGGCTCCGGTTTATTGGGTCCATTGCAATCAGGATTCTCTTCAGTGGCGGTGGGAAACAGTTCATTGGTAATTCCCATCTCTACGTTGTATGCCTCGGCGGCAAACATGGTGATGGACTTGTTCTGCGCCTTCCAACCAAAGCGGGTGATGGTGTTGTCATTGCCGCTGCGGTTAGGGTGACCGCTGATACCCAGCGAGCGACGTTGAACTGCTGTGGCCGCATGCGAGCGAAGAATCTCGCGGTCCTGGATCGCCTCGATCATGCCGAGACCGAAGAGCTGCAAGGGAATGCGAAACGATAAGTTGCCCGCAGCCTGTTCGGCTTCGAAATCAGGTTGTTCAATACGGCAGTTGCTGATTGTGGGATCGTTGCTGACCCCGCGCACCACCCACAATTGGTGCACACTGCCGTCGCGGCTGCCGTCGGGGTTGAATTTGAAGCGAACCTCTCGAATGGGCCCGAATTGCTTCTCGAAGGAGGGCACTGCGTTTTGCTTGCCGAAACGCCGTGGAACCAGGCGAAACATGGGGTTTTCCGGCGGCAAAGCCGGCCCCTCCCCCGGATTCGGAACTAGGAATCCGCCTGATCCGCCGAGCGTGGGCTGGGCGTGGCAAAGCAGGCACTGGTCTGCGTTATGCCGAGCCCCAAGCCCGTTGGAATTGGTGTGGAATTGGGGAAATGTCGGGTCGAGCTCGCCCAACCCGGTCACCGGCGAGCCATCCGTGACATCGGCACAAGTATCGCAAGAAGACTCAAGCTGGCCTGCGCGCAGAATTCCCTCCTTGAAGGAGGCCAGTTCATTGGCTTGAATCGTGGCAGCGTTGCTGGGGTTGCGACCAATCACCGGAGGAGCCGGGATTGGAGTTCCTCTTTGCTGCAGCATCCCGGCGGTATTGACATAACCCCCTCTGACGCCCGGGTCGCGGGGCCCATCCTCGAGTTCGGCAGCGAGTAACCCTGTCGATGTACCCATCAAGACAAGTGTGAAAACGAGGCTGCGCGGCTGGCCGGATTGCTTTTTAGGTTTTGGATTTTGCATCGGCTTGGTTTCCCTACTAACGTTGCGTCAATTTTCCATTCAATTCGAATAACGCGGATAACGCCGAAAACCGGACATCGAGTTTTCGGGACGCTATACTTCATAGGGATTCGGCACGGAGGCGGCGGGTGGGCAATCAACTGGACAATGCCATTGAGTCCTCTCCGGCGGAAGGAGTGCCCATCGGCACGCTTTGGTCCACTGCATACGAGGACCTCAAGCATCTTGCTCGCGCGCGGCTGCGCCGAAGCGGACGCCACACGCTGCTCGACACGACGGCGTTGGTGAATGAGGCCTATACAAGAATGGCAAGCACCGTGCGGCTGCCGCTCCAGCACCGCGGCCAATTCTTTGCCTACAGTGCGCGGGTCATGCGCTCGGTCATCGTCGACCTGGTGCGCGAGGCTCAAGCTGCCCGACGCGGCGCAGATCCGCTACGAATTACGCTCAATACGGGAGTGTGCGAAGCCACTGCGGCTGGCGAAGACCCCGTACAGATCGATGAAGCCTTAGTCCTTTTGGCCGGGGTGGAGCCGAGGCTCGCGCAGGTGGTGGAAATGCGCTATTTCGGCGGGTTGACCGAGTGTGAAGTCGCTGAGGCGCTCGGTTTGAACGAGCGCACGGTGCGGCGCGATTGGCAGCGAGCACGCGCACTGCTGCGTTCGATCTTGACGGATTGATGGCTGGATGCCGTTCAACGGCTGTCCGGTTTCGCTACAAAAGTGCGTTGACGTGAACGATGCTAAAGCTTCCCTGTCCGCCTGATTTGTGGCCCGAGTTCTCGAAGCTGCTGTGTACCGTGCTGGAGTTGCCGCCGGAACAACGCGCGCACTGGCTCGATACCCTGCCCCCTGAGTACGCCGCCTTGCACGCGGCGCTTGCAAACGTGGTGGCCCACGCCTCAATTCTAGACGGTACGCCGTTCTTAAATGCACCGCAGTCACCCGATGCGAATGCGTCGGCATGGCGTGCGGGTCAATGCGTCGGTCCCTACTCGCTCGAACGTGAGCTGGGCAGCGGCGGCATGGCGGAAGTGTGGCTCGCCGTGCGCAGCGACGGCACATTGGGACGACATGTTGCTCTCAAATTGCCGCATGCCCACCTGTTGGCGGGCGCCCTGCGGCAACGATTTGAGCGGGAGCGCGACATACTCGCGGGACTGGCACATCCGCATATCACCCCTCTGTACGATGCCGGCCTCAGCGAGACCGGCCATCCCTATTTGGCGATGGAATGGATCGACGGCGTACCGATAACCAGCTATTGCCGTGAACGGAATCTGGCTCTCGGCAGACGGCTGGAATTATTCGAACAGGTGCTGGATGCCGTCAGCTATGCTCACGTCCGACTGATCGCGCACCGCGATCTCAAGCCTTCCAACATTTTGGTGACAGGTGCCGGGCAGGTTAAGCTGCTCGACTTCGGAATCGCCAAACTGCTGGGTGGCGAAACCTCCGGGATAGCCACGCAGCTGACGCAGCTCGGCGGCCGGGCCATCACGCCAGACTATGCGGCACCGGAGCAAATCGTCGGGCAGCCCATCACGACCGCGGTCGATATTTTCGCCTTGGGCGTCGTGTTGTTCGAACTGCTGACCGGAGCACGTCCCTTCGATACCTCGCGCCGTCCACGAACGGCTGCCAGCGAAGTATTGCCCGCCTCCAAGGCGGTCACCGATGAGAACGCACAACATATTGGCGCGCTGAGCGCGAAGCGCTTGCGAGATTCGCTACAAGGCGATTTGGATGCAATCGTTGCCAAAGCGCTCGAAACCAATCCGGAAAGTCGGTACGGTTCGGCCGAGGCTTTTGCCGAAGATCTAAGACGCTATCAAGGGCACAAACCGATTGCCGCGCGACGTCTGGGAAGACTCGCGCTGCTGAAGAGGCTCGTGCGGCGCAATCGGCTGGCCGCCGCACTGACTGCAGGCCTGGTACTGATATTGCTCGCGGGCGGTGCCGCGGTAGGTTGGCAAAGCGTTAATGCGCGCCGGGCGGCCGAGCGAGCTGTCCGCGAAGCGGGCATTGCCAGAAGCGAGGCGCAACGGGCCGAAAGTGAAGCGCGGCGCCAAAAAGCCACCAAGGAATTTTTGATGGGGGTGTTCAAGGCCAGCGATCCACGCATCGCCTCGGACAGACCGCGTGGGACGATTACCGCCAAGGAACTCCTGGATGCAAGCGCGGACAAGATCGAGAAAGAATTCGCCAATGATCCGCAGACACAAGTCGAGTTGTTGGGCATGGTCGCCGACATATATGGTGAACTCGACGAAAACGAACGATTCGGAATCCTGAATCAGAAGCAGATCGAATTGGCCGTTCGAGAATACGGCAGCTCCAGCAGGGTCGTCATCGAAGCCCGTCTCAAGCAGGCGGATGATGCCAACACTCGTGGCGACTATGTCGCAGCTCTCAAACAGGTGGATGAGATCGACGAATTAATCAAGGGAGCCGGGCTGCAAAATTCCGCCGAGTCCGCCTATTCGTTGTTCGTAAGGGCTATCGCTCTCACACCCGACGCATCTGCACAATCCGAGCGGCTGCGGCTGCTGGAACAGTCCAGCACGACTTACGCTGGTGCCGCTCCGAACGATCCGCGTTATTCGTTCGTACTGAGCAGTATTGGTGGAATCTATCACGGACGCAGCGACTATAGGCGCGCCGCCGACTACACTCGCCGAAGCATCGCTGTCGCGGAAGGCATTTCCGGCCGGGATGACGGCGCGCTTGCGCTGAATTATTCCAATCTAGGAAAGTCTCTGGCATACGATGGTCAATTTGACGATGCAGCGCAAGCTTACGAACATGCGACGCAGCTCGCCAGGGATACTTACGGTATGCAGTCTGCATATTACTGGACCGTCGCGGGCAATTACGCCCAAACGCTGCATCTGCGAGGAGATCGCGAGCCTTCCCTGCGAATGTTTGCCGCACTGAAGCCGTTGCTTCCCTCGGTAACAACCAAATATCACAATGCATTGGAGCAGAATTCGGCGGCTCGAGTGCGCGAGACTTACGGGCGGTGTTTGCTCGCCGAAGGCAGAGCGAAGTCGGCGTTGCTCGAATTCGAGGCTGCGGCGCAAGGCTATCGCGAGGCCCCTACCTACTTCTACGATCTCGCCGAGACGCAAGCGGAGATTGGTGCGGCTAAAGACCGTTTGGGCCGGACAATGGACGCTCGACGGCACTTGAAAATCGCACTTGACGAGTATGTGAAGAACTTTCCCGCGGATAATCCGGCCATTTTGCGCACCCGTTTCATCTGGGGAACATTTCTGCTCGAGCATTCCGACCTCACCGCTGCGGAAGAGCAATTCCGTGAAATACTGCGCCAGTCTCACGAGCGTACGATTGCCCCCGTTGCTCTTGCCCATGGCGGGTTAGCTCGGATTGCCCTCGCGCGCCACGACACCGCTACGGCGCTTGCGTTCAGCAGCCACGCAGTTGATCTATTCGATCACGTTACGGGGCCGCGCGATGTCCGGATGGGTCCGCAGCTGTGGCGCATTCGCGCCGAAGCTTTGATAAGTTCCGGCGATGTCCAAGGCGATAGGCTGGGCGCAACGCGCCCTCGATGCCGATCGGCAATACGATCATCCGTCCAGCCCGGAGATTGCGGAAGCAGAACGTACGCTGTCGGCGGCAAAAGCGGCGGCTACATCAAGCGGCATGCAGTCGCAATGATTCGGAGGCGGTCGCCGCGTTGCCGGTGACTCCGAGTCTCGAGCCTCGATAATTCATCTAGCACAGGATCTTGAAGGGCTGCCTGCTTGCCGCGACCAACTGGTCGCCCTTGTCATCTGTCAGCACTACCAAGTGCACGCCGCGCTTTCTCGCAATCTTGAGCACTGAGTTGATCCCACCTCCCTTGGTCATCAACGATTCCAACTTTCGTTGGCTCATTGTACTGACGCCTGACGCCACCGAATCGAGCCATCTCGTCGCCCAAGTCTCGGAAGCACTAATTTCGTTCGATCTCATTTTCGGCATTTTAACTGTTCCAATATTTTAAAAAACTATTCAGTTGCCGGCGAATCAATCTCGAGAGGAAGGTATGGCCACGTCGGGTTTCGTGGCAACAGCCTCCCCCCCCCTCATTGAAGCGGAATCGCTGAATTGACCAGCTTGTGCCCCGTCTGTGTGTCCAAGCGCACAGACCCGGGACGCGAGGACCGCGAATATGGGTTCCGGATTTGCGCTCCCGATGACGCGACTGCTTGCCAACGCGGTTATTGGGAATAACGACTCGATTCTCAAACAACATGTTAGATTTTCTGGCAACGTGAAGCCTGACAGTATGCGGCCACATTGGACCTTTGACATGGCGCTCGTTGGAGCCCGCGAGAACTTTTGCAAATGTCGCCGCCTTACCCCTCAATTTATTAGGGCAGTTTTATGGTACGAAATCTCAGACGGTTTTGGTCGCAGTCTAGCGGCCCGAGGCCTTGGCGCGACATGATGATCGCGCTCTCGTTGAAACTCTGTCTCCTCGGCATTCTATATATGTTGTTTTTCGCTCCGGCAAGCCGACCGCCTGCGGACGCCTCCACTATTGCGAAGGCATTGGTCGGTTCAAGTATGCCGGCGTACTCCCGATGAACGCTTCGCATCTGGTCGATCTCTCGAGGCTGCAGTTTGCAGCGACTGCCATGTATCACTTCCTTTTTGTGCCGTTGACGATCGGCCTTTCGATTCTTATCGCGATTATGGAGAGCATCTACGTCATGACGGGACGTTCCGTGTGGCGCGAGATGACCCGTTTCTGGGGCATTCTTTTCGGCATTAATTTCGCGATGGGTGTCGCTACCGGTATCACCATGGAATTTCAGTTCGGCACGAACTGGGCTTATTACTCGCACTATGTAGGAGACATCTTCGGCGTGCCGCTCGCCATAGAAGGACTCATGGCCTTCTTCCTCGAAGGAACCTTCATCGGCCTGTTTTTCTTCGGTTGGGACCGGCTTAGCCGGTTCCAACACCTCGTGGTGACGTGGTTGGTCGCAATTGGCAGCAATCTCTCAGCCCTTTGGATCCTCATCGCAAACGCTTGGATGCAAAATCCGACGGGCGCGCACTTCAACCCAAATACGATGCGGATGGAACTCGACTCGATCGGCGCGGTGATCTTCAATCCCGTCGCGCAATCGAAGTTCGTGCACACGGTGAGCGCCGGCTACGTCACGGGAGCCGTGTTTGTCCTCGCGATCAGCGCTTGGTACTTACTAAAAGGCCGCCACATTGAAATTGCCAAACGCTCGGCGACAGTAGCTTTGAGCTTTGGACTGGCCGCGTCCCTGTCGGTCGTGGTCCTAGGCGATGAGAGTGGATATACCCTCACGGAACTCCAGAAAATGAAAATTGCTGCCATGGAGGGCCTGTGGCACACCGAACCGGCTCCCGCCCCCTTCACGATCTTCGGTTTTCCAGACTCCGAGTCTCATGAGACTCATGCGCGGGTACAGGTCCCATGGATGCTGGGGCTCATTGCCACCAGATCCCTGGATACCGAGGTTCCGGGAATCTACGAACTCGTGGCCAAGGCCAAAGAACGAATCACCCGCGGTATTCCCGCTTATGCAGCGCTCAGAGCATTACGGCAGAACCCCGCCGACGAGGCTGCGCGCCGAACTCTGTCGGAACATGCGGAGGATCTCGGTCACGCCCTTCTTTTGCGAAAATATGTTGAGAATCCTGTCGACGCGACCGCGGCGCAAATCGACCAGGCAGCGTGGGATACCGTGCCATCAGTGAGTCCTCTATTCTGGTCGTTTCGCTTGATGGTGGGCTTGGGGTTCTTCTTTATCGCGCTCTTTGGTGTCGGCTTCTTTCTGGCAGCGAAGCGACGGCTCAGCCAAAGCCGCGTGTTTCTGCGAATTGCCCTATGGACACTGCCCTTTCCTTGGATCGCGGCGGAGTTGGGCTGGTTCGTAGCTGAGCACGGACGGCAGCCGTGGGCCATTGCGGGTGTGCTGCCAACGTTTCTCGCGGTCTCCCCCATCCCGGCGGCCACTGTCGCGCTCAGCCTCACGGGCTTTGTGGTCTTCTACACCATACTTGCGGTGATTGACGTCTATTTGCTGAGGAAATACATAAGGCTCGGCCCAAGCGGCGACCCGGCGCGTGCCCACTTGGGCGCGGACGTGGGCGCTGGCGGTCCTGATACCGTTGTTGTCATTCCGGTTCGTTAGGAACTAGCCATGTTCGAATTTGAAACACTCAAGCTTATCTGGTGGCTGCTGCTCGGCGTCCTGTTGATGGGCTTTGCCATCATGGATGGTTTTGATCTGGGCGTTGGCATGCTGTTGCCATTCATTGCTCGCCAAGACGTCGAAAGACGCGTCGTCATTAATACGATCGGTCCCGTTTGGGAGGGAAACCAGGTTTGGCTCATCCTGGGAGGCGGCGCAATTTTTGCTGCGTGGCCGGCACTGTATGCAGCAAGCTTTTCGGGCTTCTATCTGGCCATGCTCCTGGTGCTTGCGGCCCTTATCTTGCGGCCGGTTGGTTTCAAGTTTCGCAGCAAAATGCCCGGCAAACGCTGGCGCGCGACCTGGGATTGGGCGCTCTTTGTGGGTGGTAGCGTCCCGACACTGGTATTCGGCGTCGCGATGGGGAACCTTCTCAAAGGCGTGCCGTTCAGTTTCGATGCCGAACTTCGCGCGACCTATGCGTTCGGACTATTCGATCTTCTGAATCCCTTTGCATTACTGTGCGGAATCGTCAGTGTGGCAATGCTGACCACTCACGGTGCCGCGTATCTCGCGATGAAGACCGACGGCGCGTTGGCCCAGCGAGCACGGTTCATTTCACGTTATGCGGCACTTGCTTGGGCGCTGTTGTTCGCAATAGCGGGTATCTGGTTATGGAAAAGTGGCTACGGCCTCGTCATCACGGGCGGCGCAATACCCGGCGCAGAACCCAATCCGTTGGCGAAAACTGCCGTCGCGCAAAGTGGCGCATGGTTCACCAACTATGCACGTTGGCCGATCACCATGTTGGTCCCCGCCATCGGTCTCGGCGCGCCACTGCTGGTTGCGGCTCTAGCGGGACTTCGCCGCCGCCTCGTCGTGTTAATCATAAGCAGCTTCGGAATCGCCGGCGTGATCGGTGCGATGGGGGTCAGCCTGTTCCCGTTCCTGATGCCCTCATCCTCTCATCCCAGCAACAGTTTGACCGTGTGGGATGCTTCGAGCAGCCATCGCACACTCGGCATCATGCTCGTGGCCGTAATCATATTTTTGCCAATCATCCTCGCCTACACAAGCTGGGTTTACCACGTCATGCGCGGCCCTGTAACAAGCGCCTATGTAGACGCCAATCGTGAAACGAGCTATTGAGGAGCCGCCATGTGGTATTTCAGTTGGATCTTAGGACTTGGCTTTGCATGCGCTTTCGCTATTTTAAATGCAATGTGGTTTGAGTTCGATGCGGACAAGAATGCGAATACACGCCCGGCCGACGTCAAGAATCTGCCGTGATTTTCAACCGGGATTGCTGGCAAGATGCCGTTCGTAGCGAGCCCGCCTGCAGCATCGAAGAAAACATTCCCGACCGTGGTCGACGCTGGTATGAAAATTGTTCTCTGTCTGTGCGTTCGCCCACATATCATCGACATACTGCTTAAGTCTTGGGTGTCGCTGCTTGTTTACTCGCTCTTATGGTCGCGACGTCTTGATTTGGCTTAAGCGGGCCCCAGATCAACATCAGTGCCTTCGGCACTGGCGCGAGGGATCGTGTCACAACTGAAGAAGGAATTGCCATGAGTGTTACACGACAGGATTACTACAACGCGCACGCGCGCTTACAGGGTGAAATCAATCGGCTGTTTGGGAACTCCGTCGACAACGACAGCAGCTCCGCCACGGCGACCTTTATTCCGCCGGTGGACATCTATGATTACAGTGACCGCTTTGAGCTTGATGTCGACTTACCGGGAGTTGATCCTTCGACGGTAGAGCTAACCTTGGATGGCGGCGTGCTAGTGCTATCGGGTAAACGATTGGAAAAGCCCTCCGACAAAGCAGGAGACGAGGCCAAATCCTGTCGAAACGAGCGTGTACTCGGGACATTCTATCGGCGCTTTGTATTGCCGGACACTGCGGACGGGGAAAAGGTCAACGCGAGCGGTAAGAATGGCGTACTACGGGTAACGATACCCAAGCAAGCCAAGGCGATGCCGCGGCGGATTCAGATAGCCGCTTAGCAAACATCTCGGGTCAGACCGGGCGAGCAAATACCCGGTTTGACCTCGAGTCACTATTGATCGAGTTCCTTAGAATTCAGTTTGCCCTCGCGCGACATCACGGAGTTGCCACGCTTGCGGCCAACCAAACCTGCATGCCGTATTTTGTGACGCCACATCGCTGCAACTACCCCCCGCATGGAACTGCTTGATACGGGCCGCGACCTCAAAGCCGGAAATCGCAAGCACGTCGAACGATTCCCTGGAAATGTCAACGCAGCCGAAGGAAAATCATTATGCATTACGCTATCACTTCTACCTGGGGAGCCACCGACACAACGAGAGCTTCGCTGCCGTTCTTGTTCGCGGCCTCCGCCCTTCAAGCGGGCGACTCAGTGATGCTCATGTTGTTTCACGACGCAGTGACTATCGCTGTACAAGGCGCGTATGAAAAGATGGTGCCATTTGGTCCTCCGCAGCGATTCTCCGAAGTCTTTTCCCATCCAAAAGCCTCAATATTTGTCTGCACACCGTGCGCTGAAGTACGCGGCATTCGCGCCGACATGCTGGTCGCGAAATGCTCACTGGGCGGAATAAATGAGTTTCACCAACATGCGTCTCGGCCGGATGCAAAGGTTGTGACGTTTTGATCCGCAACAACCCGAATCGCAGATCAGAAGGAAATCTGCGCCCCACGATTATCGAAAAGCAGCCCGGTCTGTTGCGCCGTTAGCGCATCGATCACGGCAACTAATTTCGCAGCCGCTTGCGAAGGAGTCTGTACCTCCAATCCGGTTTTTGCGAAGGGCTCCGAAAGTCTTGTGCTTACGGTACCCGGATGCAAAGCCACGCAAACGGCTTGCTTGCGTGTACGTGCCAATTCGATCGCCGCGGTCCGCACGATCTGATTGAGCGCCGCTTTTGATGCGCGGTAGCTAAACCAGCCGCCGAGATGATTGTCGGAAATGCTCCCGACGCGCGCGGACAACGTCGCGAAGACCGCACGCTCATCTCGCGCTAGCAAGGGCAAGAAGTGTTTCATGATCAAGGCGGGGCCGATCGCATTGATCGCAAACGAATACGCCAAATGTTTCGGGTCGAGCTGGCGCCACGACCTTTCGGGTCGGAACTCCTCATTATGGAGAAATCCGGTCGCATCGATAATGAGAGCGAGATTCGGGCCAATCGCCGCGGCGGCGGATGCGATGCTGTCCTCATCCTCTAGGTCGAGTTTCGGAACAGTTTCTCGCCCGATCCGGATCACCGGGCGCTGCTTCGCTTCCAGCGCATCCGCCAAGGCTGCGCCGATGCCGCCACTCGCGCCGATTACCACGGACCTCATGAGGGCGGCCCGCCAGTTATGATCACGCGCCGCCAGTAGTATCGTCCCATTGAATCCGGCCGACAGTCTTCACCCTCTTGTGTCCCCATTCGACTTGGCGCGCACTTGTGCCTCCTTCCGAAATTCTTGGATGGTCAGCGTCACCCCGAGCAGGATCATGGTGAAGCAAAAAATACCTGAATAGAGAATGGTCGAATCGCTCATTTGATTGCCGATCTCACGCCGAGCAGCTTGAAATACAAGCCGAAACATAGGATCGACGGCACCCATATTGCGGTGAACAACCCTTCTTCTCGTTGGCCGTGAAACCAAAGATAGCCAGAGACCGCAAATGCGACCATCACCGCCAGTAGAATGCATACATCGGACATTTTGATCATTGGTATACCTTTATCAGTGTGTCGGACACGGCGCGACCACATCGCGCCGCTCAGTCTTCCCAAAAACCCCACGCCGCGACCATAAGGCAGGCGACCGCTGCTGCCGCGTGCGTGCGCAGCGCGGTTTCACCGGCCAACTCGAGCACAAACGGCACGACGTGAAACAGGCCCAAGGGCAGCCAGGCGCCGAACAATAGGCCGAGCGCCAAGGCACCGGCCCCCGTCCGGCGTCGTAATCTTTGAAATCCGGCTTCGGACATGTCGTGTCATTGCCTCATCGCCGAGCAGGATGCGGGTGGGCGATCGAGGACTCGGCCGCCCCCGCTTCCATAGCTGTTACTTCGGCATCAACACGGAATCGATTACGTGAATGGTCCCGTTGGTAGCGGCGATATCGGTCTTGATCACCTTGGCATCGTTCACTTTGACGTCCGCACCGTTCACGGTGATGGAGACGCTCGCACCGTTCAACGTCTTGGCCGTCGGTAATTTGACTACCTGGGCAGCCTTCACATTACCTGCGACCACGTGATAGGTCAGAATATCGGTCAACTTCTTCTTGTTCTCCGGCTTCAACAACGAGTCGACAGTGCCTGGGGGCAGCTTCGCGAAGGCCGCGTCGGTCGGAGCGAAAACGGTGAACGGACCTTTTCCTTCGAGCGTCGCCACCAATCCCGCCGCCTTCAGCGCGGCGACCAAGGTCGTGAACTCACCGGCTGCTTCGGCGGTTGCGACGATGTTCTTATTCGGCATGTCGGAGGCCAGGACCGAAGAGCCAGTGCTGGCGACAGCAAGCACGGTTGCAGCAGTGGCAACCCAATTCATTAAACGAGTCATACAATCTCCTTTGAAATAGTCGGAATGACACGGCGGAATTCCGTGCTCGCCACGTATTTCGCAAGGCGCGACAGAGTGGATGCAGACGCCGCAGGTTTGTTGTAGAAAGAACGTTCGGAATCGACATTGCGACGCGGGCTTTCTATCTGCAAAGCGAGGACGCCGAAACTTCCACGCATAAGAAGCTATCGCGTGAGAAACGAAATCGGTTCAACAGCAGGATTTGCTATCGCTACACCGGCTTTTCGACGATACGCCGTGAAGCGATGCTCGGGCGTTCGCAATCGCGGCTACGGCCGAGCCGTCGGAATTAGCACTTCGTTTCGACGCAAGAACCAAGGCTTGAACGGTGGATCGTAGCGAGCGAGAATCGGCGGCCCGCTGGAAGGCAGTCCCTTAGCCTTCATCCAAGAGCGCAGGGTTTGCAGCTTCTCCTCGTACAAGCTCTGGCTCCACGTACCTGAATAGCGAATCGCGGCCATGCGGGTGGGCGGCACGGTGCGCAGCAATACGTCCGGCGAATCCGGCGTTGGCGCCGAGGCGGCGAGTTCGACCGGAATGCAAAACGCGGTGCGGTACTTCCCCGGCGCATCATCTTGCATCGAGGTCTGAAGGGGTTCCGTGAGCACCGGCGCCGTCATCGCCAGCTTGCGTGCGCTCACGTTGGCCCCGCGGATATACTGGAAGAGCTTGCCGAACGCCTCGCCACTGGCACGGCGCAAATCGCCGTCCACCTGCGTCTCGACCACGACATGCGACGGGTAGTCACGCAGCTCCATATCTCCGTCGCGAGCGATTGTTTCGTAAGAAAGGGTTTCGATCGCGATGGCGTTTGCCTCAAGCAGTACAACCGCTGCCAGCGTCACTAGCGCAGCGACGGCCGCACGGCCCGTCTTCAGCGGCGTGCGCGTCACGGCCTTGTTTGCTGGGGGACCTTGCGAACCCTCGAAGGATCGTAGCCCCGCGCCCGTAGCAAGGCAAGCAGCTCAGCGTAATCCACATCGGAAATCGATGGGGTACGCGCCATGATCCATGCGAAATCGCGCTTGTCGCGGCCGATGACCGTCCGTTGGTAGTCGGGCGACACGTAGAGGATTCGGTAATCTGCTTTGATCGGCCATACGAAACGCATGCCCCACACGGCATTCGACTGCTTGTCGTAAACGAATCCGCGCGGCTTGTAACGATGGGTTTTTCCCTGGAAGCTTCCCTTGCGAAAAGTGAATGTCGTGTCGATCGTGCCGTCATGGTCGAGCCGATAGGACTCGACCGCATCAAATGCATCGCGCTCAATGAAGGTCGGGATATTGCCGATAACGTACCAGTCGCCCATGAATCGCGGCAAATCAACATGCGCCGCCGTTTCGACATTGCTCGCCGCAGTGGCTTGGCCCGCGGTGAGCAGCCCGGCGCCGATTGCAAGCGCAGCCGCGAACCAAGTCGATGATGGCAAGTGGTTACGCATGCGTCGAGTGCTCAAACGGATTCTGTGGCGTTGACCAGCCGCGGCAACGGCGCCGCGACTCTTGTTTTGTCGCTGACGATTTGAGCGTAGGCCGAGTGGTTGTGGATCGACTCAAAATTCTCCGCTTCCACCGAATACCGGCAGATCCGCGGCTCGCTGTTGAGGCTGCCCGCGATGTCCCGCACGAGATCCTCGACGAACTTCGGATTCTCATAAGCACGCTCGGTCACGAACTTCTCGTCGGCGCGCTTAAGCAGCCCGTACACTTCACAAGATGCGTGCCGTTCGGCGATCGCAACCAATTCCTCGATCGCCATCGGCTCGCGCAACTCCGCCGAGATGGTGATGTGCGAGCGCTGATTGTGGGCGCCGTATTTGGAGATTTCCTTGGAACAAGGGCACAGGCTTGTCGCGGCCACAACCACCTGCATGCGCAGTCTGAACACCGCTGCGGGATCGATACTGGCAAGCAGCGTGACCTGATGATCGAGGGCACTCTCGACGCCTGACACCGGCGCGCGCTTGCGAATGAAGTAGGGGAAGCGCATTTCAATTTCGCCGTGCACCGCGCCGAGCCGGGTGAGCACGGCGCGCAGCAATCGGCGCACGCCGTCATAATCGACCGGCGCGGTATGGGCCTCGAGAACCTCGACGAACCTCGACATATGCGTGCCTTTGACGTCAGGTGGCAACCCGACGTACATGTCGAATTCGGCAACGCTTGGCACTTCCGCACCGCTCAGCGAGCGCACGAGGATGGGATAGCGCAGCGACTTGACCCCTACGCGGTCGATGGCTAGCTCGCGAGTATCCGGACTGGATTGCACGTCGCGAAGGCGCGCTTCCGAAGTTTTCATCGGTAATGTCTCCTGCTAAGGGGTGATGGCTCGTGATTTGGATCGGACCGAGTGAGCTGCCCCGGATAGCTTAGCCGATGTGGCAGCTAATTGTCCTAGTCAAAACGGTCACGTGGTGGGAAACTACCGCTATAGGGTAGAGAAGTCAATGGTTGTCTATGACAAATTCTAAGATTGAGGGTGAGGCGGCAGCCGCATCGATCACCCAGGTGGAGCGCGAGACGGGCTTATCGAAGGATACGTTGCGCATATGGGAGCGCCGCTACGGTTTTCCTCAGCCGCACCGCGACGTGAACGATGAGCGCCGCTATCCGCCCGCCCAGGTGAGAAAACTGCGGGTAATCAGACGGCTGATGGATGCCGGCATCCGCCCAGGCAAAATTGTCGGCCTTTCCCTGCGAGAGTTGAGCGAGCGCTCGCGCTGCCTTGCGGCGCCGCCGACCGCGGTCTCTACGGTGAACAGCGAGCTGCAGCAGGTATTGGCGCTCATCAAGTCGCATCAAGCGGATGAGCTCCATGATCGACTGGTGCTGATGCTGATGCAGCTCGGTCTGCGGCGCTTCATCCCAGAGGTCGTCGTCCCCATCAATCGGATCTTGGGAGAGGGTTGGCTCGGAGGTACCGTCGAGATTTTCGAGGAACACCTGTACGCTGAACAAGTGCAGCGATTGCTACATCGTGCGATTGGCTCGTTGCCGCAATTTAAGCAACCGCCGCGGGTCTTGCTGACGACGTTGCCTGGCGAAGACCATCAACTCGGCACCTTGATGGCGCATGCGTTTTTCGCGATGGAAGGTGCCCAATGCATTTCCCTAGGCCTGCGGACTCCCGCGGCGCAAATCATCAAGGCCGTTCAGGCGCATTCGGTTGATATCGTCGGGCTCTCCGTGACCGCGGCATGCCGGCCGCGACGCGTTTGGGCGCAGGTCGCCGAGCTGCGGACCCGGCTCGACGCCCGTGTTCAGCTGTGGGCGGGCGGCACGATATTGCGCACCGCCGCGCTGCACATCCCGGGAGTCTTGGGTGTGCCGTCGGTCACCGATATCGTGCCAGCGGTGGCGCGCTGGCGTGCGGGTCGGATCGGCTGACTGGAGCACGAGATGCTTGTGCGGGCGGCAGCGTTATTTCCGGGTGCAGTTGAGCATGGCTCGCGAAAAGGTCAGCAGGACGATAGTCGGAATTAGAAGGAAGGTGTTGTGGCGAACTTTTTTGGAAATGGTATAGCTATATTCCCCCTTGATCGGGGGCGGCGCTCTGTCCGTCGGGGAAGGCGATTATGAGCCTCACCAAAAAGCGCGACCTTCGCGACGGTCGCGCAGTTTGGAAAAGCTTTTCGGCGCCCACGATTGCGGGAACCCCCCTTAGACGGTCCACGCATGCAGAAGTAGTGATCGTGGGCGCAGGCATTAGCGGCGCGCTCATTGCGCAGTCCTTGACTGAGGCGGGTCTGCGCCCACTGATCATCGATAGACGGCGGGCGGCGTTACTGGGATCAACCGCGGCCAGCACTGCACTGCTGCAATTTGAGCTGGATACTCCGCTCTCGAAATTAAGCAGCAAGATTGGTGCCCGCGACGCAGAACGGGTGTGGCTTGCATCCCGCGACGCGGTGAATGAGCTGCGTACCCGCTCGGAGCGGCTCCGCATCAGGGCCCAGTTTGCCACCCGACCATCGTTATACCTCGCTGGAAATGTGCTCGATGCGCAAGGGCTTCGCAAGGAAGTTCGTCAGCGGCAGGCAATTGGCTTATCGAGTGAGTATCTCGACGGCAAAACCCTTCACCATCATTTCGGCATCCATTCCGAAGCCGCGATTCTCAATCACGGGAACGCTGAAGCGAATCCAGTGCAGCTGGCGGCCGGGTACTTGCGCCTAGCTTTGAAAGCGGGCGCCCGATTTCACGCGCCGCACGAGATAGTGGACCTGCGCAAGATTAGGCGTGGTTTTGAGCTCGTCACCGATGATGGCATCGAGATAACCGCGTCCCGGGTGATTCTCTGTACAGGATACGAATTGGCCAAAATCGTGCCACCGGCGAATAATCACATGATATCGACGTGGGCAATCGCAACGCGCCAACAACCTAACGCGATTTGGCCGCAGCGCGCACTGATTTGGGAATCCTCGGAACCTTATCTGTATTTGCGATCCACGCGCGACGGGCGGGTCATCTGCGGCGGCGAGGACGCAGAGATCACCGATGCGGCGAAGCGCGACAGTTTGACCGATAAAAAAGCGCAGCGTATAGCCGCAAAGCTGAGCCGGTTGATGCCGAGTGTAGACTCTCGGCCCGCGTTCGCGTGGACGGGCACATTTGGCGCCAACAGCACCGGCATGCCGACTATTGGAGAGATTCCTGGCTTTCGAAACTGCTACGCTGTTTTGGGATATGGCGGGAACGGAATTACGTTTTCGATGCTCGCTAGCAAATTGATCACAGCTGCAATCTTGAAGCGGAAATTGCCTGAGGCCCGCTTATTCGCATTCAAGTGATACGACTCATTCGCTTTCGACCGTGGCAAGGTTTCTGGTGGCAGGCGCAGCATGTGCAAGCGACTGCCCATACTTGCGGCATCAGTTGTCGATCCGCGACTGGATGCGTTGGAAGCGTTTTGGAGCCTCCCAGGCCACCGCCGCGACAACGCCACGAGCCGCACCGCATGGAAAGGCGACGTCTGGGTGATTTGCTTCCCACCCTGGCACGTATGGTAGAAGGAATGGCGCAGCGAGGCGCGAGGCCGATTGGGACCGCTCGCATTCAACAACCGCGGAGAATGCACGCTCTGCTCGGAGCATCTAATGGAAAAACGTTTCGAAGAACTGGAGAGGCATGAACCTGATTCATTCCGGCGGCGCGTCGTGCTGGCCTCACTCTCACTACCCTTCTTGCCGGCGCTCGTGGGCTGTGCAGCGCCTCTGCAGCGGCTGCGCGTTGCAGGTACGACGCGAGAGGGACACGAGCTATTGATGCAGAGCGCAGCAGCGCATGGACTCGACGCGTTTCAAAAACTCTCCGATCTAAGTGTGAGCTATGAAGGGAAGTGGGGTTGGCTCGCGGGCAAACTGCAGCCAATTTTAGTCGATGCCGGGTTTCGAGGCGGATTGCAAGAGCGGTTGTTGCAGCGTGAAGGCGTAGTCGCACAAGGCTACACTGGACCCAGCGGCCACAAGCAGGTCGTCAGGCACACCGCGAAGGGTGCGCAAGGCGACGTGCGAGTGTGGTTCAACGGCGAAGAAGCGTATGACCTGGAGCGGCGCGCCGCCGCCGCATTAGTCGTCGATGGTTACAGTCTCTTCCTGCTCGGGCCGATGTTGCTTGCACAACGCTGGTCAAACGAGCGAGTGTTGGAGCTCGAGCTCACGGGCACGGAGCGTCTGACAATTGGCGGGCACTCCTACACGTGCGACGTGCTGCGCTTGCGCATGACACCGGGACTCGGGCTTTCGATCGCTGATGAGCTTGCGGTCTTTATCGATCGCGAAGAACGTCTGATGCGTCGGGTACGCTTCACGCTCGACGGCCTGGAGTCGACCCGAGGAGCGATCGCGGAGGTGGATACCGTTGAGCATGTGAAGCTGCACGGTATTCGCTGGCCGACCCGCTTTCACGAGCGCCTCCTGCGCCCCGTGCCTCTATCGGTGCATCAGTGGCAAATGAGCGGGCTGGATGTCAATCGGGGTTTAACGCTCGACGAGGTCAGTGCCGCCACTTTCGCCGGCAAGGCAGAGGCGCCGGCGGCATTCGCCAAAATCGGCTGAGCGTTCGCAGCAGAAAATTTGGCAACATTTATTCGAGTTGTCGTCTCTAGGCGAACTGCGCCTCAAAGATTTTCATCGCGCTGAAGTGTGACATCAATTGGTGAAATTTGGCAGAGTGCTTTTTGAAATCGACACCTAGGTCATTGCTGCGCGATCGTTTCACCGATGCCGGATTTTAATTCGACGAGAAAAACCGAGTAGATCATTGTTATCGTCACGCCACGCAGTCACGAGCAGACGGGTCAGTGCAATGCGAAATACAACAGCGTCGAATGGAATGCGCGTCAGTTGCGCTATCCCTCCCGCGCCTTCTCGCCAGGGTTCCGATGTAGGCTATTTCTTACGCTAGTCCGTGTTCCAGGCTCTCGCAAAAGAAGGATGCTGCTAATACGAAGTGCTGGGCTGCTGTGCCATCATTAGCGCTGCCAAGGTATTTACTTCACAGGGGAAAACAATTGCGTGTAGTCAACTTAATAGTATTGTGCGTGGCGATGATGGGGGCCGTTTTTGTCGGTGGTTGCGCTGAGACGCGTACACATGAGGCCTCTGGCCAGTACGTCGACGATTCTGTGATTACCACAAAAGTCAAAGCGGCTATTTTGCGCGAATCAACCCTCAAGGTCGCTGAAATTAACGTCGAGACGTTTAAGGGTGAAGTGCAACTGAGTGGCTTTGTCTCATCAGCAAACGATATCCCCACTGCGGTACGCGTGGCGAGGCAAGTAGCGGGAGTTACATCCGTTAAGAATTCTTTGCAGGTCAAGCATTAATAATTGGGTAGCGCTTGTCGCATAACTACGGGATGCGCTGCCCTCATTGAAGAGGGCAGCGCGGGGACTTTGGACTCTTTAGATTGCACTAGACGATGGGTCGCGGGCTATTGGAATGGGTGCGGAAGCTGGTGAATATCATGCTGTCTTTGCCAGTTAGCTCGATTCCGGCCGCACCCCGCCGACCAATTTGAGTGACGGGGCACTTTCTCTCTCCTTCCCCCGCCTATTTCGGCACGAACTCCTTGGGCTTTTCCGATCCGCCGCCGAATAGAAATTTCTCCATTTCCGCCACCAAGAACGCCCGTGCCTTAGGTTCGATTGGCGTCAGCCGATTCTCGTTGATCAGCATGGTCTGGTGCGCGACCCACTGCGCCCAGGCCTCCTTGGAAATGTTGTCGTAAATGCGCTTGCCCAGCTCGCCGGGATAAGGCAAGTAGTCGAGGCCTTCCGCCTCGCGCTTGAGAATTAAACACTGAACCTTGCGTGCCATTTTGACAATCTTACGCTAAGCGATTCCCGCTGTGCGCAGGCGCTCGAACAGCTGGGCAACGGGTTGAGGCAGGCCGATTCGCGGTGGCGCATCGAGTTGATACCATTGGCGATCATCAGCCTCCTTGACTTGCGCGCTAGGCTGGCAAAAAACCTGCAAGGGCTTGAGCCGCAAATCAAAATGCGTGAATGCATGATCAATCGGTGCCAGCATCTGCGCAGGCGCAATCTCCCCGAACTCTTTTCGGCACCACTCGAGCGCATCCTCAGAACTATTGAACTGCGGCGGCGACCACAATCCGCCCCATAGCCCAGAACCGGGGCGCCGTTCCACGAACACAGCAGTCCCGCCATTCTTCCCGGATTGCGCAATCAGCAACGTCGCCTCGCGCGCGGGCCGAAAGCGCTTTCGTTTTTTGCCCGGCAATTCCGCCTGACGCCCCTCGAGCGCAGCCACGCATTCCTTGTTCATGGGACAAACCGTGCACGCGGGGCGAGATCGGGTGCACACCGTGGCGCCTAAATCCATAATGGCTTGGGTATACTCCGCTACTTGTTGCGTAGGGGTGCAGCCATCGGAGTGCGCCCACAATGCGGCAAGGGCGGCCTTCGAAGCAGGATCGCCTGCAACGCCGAACACCCGCGCCAGAACGCGCTTGACGTTGCCATCCAGTATGGGATGGCGCTGGCCACGCGAAATTGCCAGGATGGCGCCGGCGGTGGACCGACCAATACCGGGCAATTCCATCACGGCCTCGATTTCTTGCGGAAATTTTGCGCCGTGCCTGGCCACCAAGACCTGCGCACAGGCCTGCAAGTTGCGGGCGCGCGCGTAATAGCCTAAGCCGGTCCAAAGATGCAGCACTTCATCGAGGGGCGCCGATGCGAGCGAGTGCACATCGGGAAAGCGCGCCATGAATCGCTCGTAGTAGGGCATCACCGTGGCCACTTGCGTCTGCTGCAGCATGATTTCCGAGACCCAAACCCGGTATGGCGTGGGATCGATCTGCCACGGCAGCGTATGCCGTCCATGCACTGCGAACCAGGCGAGCAGTCGCCGCGCAAATTGATTCGGCTTCCCCATCACCGCTTGAACAGTCCCTCTAGGCCGTTCTTTTTAAGAACATCTTGAAGCTTTTGCTTCAGTTGACCCTTGGCGACGGCTTCGACATCAGGCCTTACCGTGGGATCGACATAAGTCCCGGTGATTTTGAGTGGAATTTCGGTGCTTCTCGTGGGGGGCGTAAGAATAGCGGCAAGTAACTTAAAGTCGATCGCCTTCGATGACAGGTTCGCGCTGCCCTGGCCCGTGACTTTCAGCACTTGCGAGGCAATGGTCAGGTCATGAGTCTCGGCGACACCATTGGTGATCTGCGCCGAGGTTTTGAAGGCATCGAACTTGGTATGCCCCGTGTTATTTTTCGGTGGTGTCGCGGACTTATCGATCAGGGCTTGCGCGACGCCGAGTTCATAGGCCACGTCGATCCCTTCCAGTGCGCCGTTCGCAAGGTTCGCGTCCAAATGTCCCGTCAAGGTCTTGAGGCACGCGTCCACCGTCGCGCCGCGCGCCGTGGCTTTAAAATTCAAGGTCGCACGCCCCGACACTCTGCCTTTCTGCGCCGTGTTGGCGAGCAGGCGTGTCATGTCGACACCGGTGAGATGCTCATCCACGCTCAGTACCGGCGCCGGGCCGCGGCTGTCGATGGTGATGTTGCCGGAGTACTGAGCGGCATCGACTTGGGCCTCGATGGGATTGAGGTGCATCACATTGTCTTTGGCGGCGAGCGTGACGCGCAAGTTGCTAAAATCCACGCGCATGACTCGCGCAGACTTGAGCTTGAACGTGCCATTGGCGGTAAGCGGGTTGGCGCTTTTCGCTGCCTTCTCCGAGGTTGTAGGGATGGGCTCGGCCGCCCCCTCGGGCGCTCGATATCGGTCCAAATCGATCTGATCCGCCGTGAGATCAAAATCGATGGCACCCTCCTTCTCCATGGGCAGCGTCAGGTTTCCCTGCAGCTGCGTATCATCGAGGCGCATTTGCAGCTTGCTCAGCGCCAACGCCTTGGCGTTGTAAGCGAACTCTGTGCTGGCGGACAGCTGCGATAGCGCCTTCTGGTCCCGAGTCTTTGGCAATGTAAATCCCAGCCTCGGTACGAACTCGCGCAATACCAGCGGCGCGAGGGTGACCGTACCGGTCATGCTCAAATCATCGAGGATTTTCGTCGCCGATACAGCGCCGCTCACGCGCGCGTTGGAATAACTCATCGTGAATGCGGGCAGCGCCAGGGTCTGCGCCATGAGATTGATCTTGATGTCGGGCGCCGAAACATCCCATGGCACCGGCACCGACTCACCCGGCCGCGCGACGTTGCCATTTAAGTTCAGGGCTGCAAAGCGCAACTGCTCGCCCGTCGCATCCTCACTCACATGAAACTTGGCATGAAGCGATGCCTGCTCGCCGGCAATTCCACGATTGGCGTCAAGGCTTAAGCTCACGGGGATCTCATGATCGGCGCCCACCGATCCGGTTTCAAAGTCGATATTCGCGAGCGTGATGCCCCCATAGCTCACCCGCCCCGTTTTAACGCGCACATTGGCCAACCCTTCCCAGTAACGACCAGCATCGCCTTCCGCGGGCTTCGGAGCCTGAGCCGGGGATTCGCCGCCCTGCCAATTGCCCCTACCCTGCGCATTCTTGGCGAGCCGCAAGTCCAGCCCGTCAATGGCCACTCGCGCAACTTCCAGCCGCTTCTGCAAAAGCGGCAGCAACTTCACCCGCACGCTGGCATGGTTGAAGGAGAGAAAAGGCTCATCGCTAAAGCCCGGCGGATTGCCCAACGTGGCGGGTCCCAGCTCCAGCGCCACCCAGGGGACTACCGAGAGCTTGATATCGCCGGTAAGTTTCAATTCCCGGCCCGTGGATTCCTTTACGAGCGCGGCGATCTTGCCCTTGTAGTTGTTAGGGTTGACGGTCAGCCGGACGACAATGAGCACCACACACAGAATCCCCAGGATTGCCGCGGTCAGAAGGCCTAAAAACTTCAGTTTTTGCATGTCTTTCGCTCAGGAGTGAGACCTCGATCATAGCTCAAGCGGCGTCCCCGTCGGCCGCTACCTTAAGATGTTGGGGAGGCCCCCGCCCACGGATGTGCATGCAAAGCTGGTCTTGCTCGCTGCGCCCGGCCGAGTTTCCGGACTTCGCTCAAGCCGCGGGAAGTTTCGGCGTGTTCGCACTGAACCTGGTGACGCGCCGTCAAGGGAACTGCGCTTTTTTTTGGAACTCATCGGCCTGGAATTCCATTCCCGCCATCGGTGCTGGGTGGGAAGCTCGCCAACAGTCAATGCGGAATTGCGCCTGGTCGGTTGGCGTTTTTATTTAGCCGAGGGCCGCGAGGGGCAAGGGGGCGCCCAGCTCCTGGCCGGTCAAGCAGTTGCGTCCTGCCATCTTGGCTTTGTAAAGACTCTCGTCCGCTGCGCGGATCAATGTCTCTACATGCAGCGCTGAATCCGGCCCCTGGAGCCCGGTTGAGGCAACCCCAAAGCTGGCCGTCACCGAGACATCGCCGGCGCGAGTGGGAAACGGTGTCGAGGCGATTAGATGGCGGAGCTTTTCCGCCACGATCAGACTTGCGTCGTAGCAGGTTTCGGGCAACACGATCAGAAATTCCTCGCCTCCGTAGCGCGAGATCCAATCGCTGTTGCCGCGGATGAATTTCTGGGCGCGGCTGGCGAATTGCTGCAGCACGTCGTCTCCCGCGGCGTGGCTGCGCTGATCGTTGACCTGCTTGAAATGATCCAGATCGCACATCAGCACCGATAATGGATACCCGTAGCGGCGGCAGCGTTCGAACTCTCGCGGCAATTGCTCCATCAGGTAGCGCCGGTTGTAGGCCCCGGTGAGCGCATCGGTGATCGACAGAATCCGATTGCGCTGGTTGGCCACGCGCAGCGAGTGCTCCAGCGCCAAAATGCGTCGGCCGGCGTTTAAGCGCGCGATGAGTTCGGGTTCGTGCACGGGCTTGACCAGGTAGTCATCCGCCCCCGCCTCGAGCCCCGCGATGATGTGCTCTTTGGCATCGCGCGCCGTCAAGAGCAGCGCGTACACGTAGCCATCGAGCTGCAGGTTGCGCACGGCCTTGCACAGTGCAATGCCATCCATTTGCGGCATTTCCCAATCGGTCACCAGCATCGGGTAGTAGCGCGAGGTCATCTTGTCAAGCGCTTCAGAACCATTCGCCACGGCATCGACTTCGTAGCCAGCGTTCTTAAGGAAGCGGGTCATCAGCAGCCGCGTAACGGGGTCGTCCTCAGCCAGCAAAATCGCCGGTGATGCATCGAGTGTGATTGGCGTCACAGTTTCCATGTCAGACACAGTATTTAAGCCCGCATGCCCATGTGCTCAGCGCCTTTGTCATATCGGCGTATTCGATGACTGAATCATGCGCGAGAACCCGGTATGAAAACTCGGCACTGGCGCTCACTGGGGCTTACGGAATTGCCATAACCGAGAACATTCGTGAATTCGCTTCCCATTCTCATTTCAGGGACTGCCGCGGGAAGCGCTAACCGAAGGATTAAGCCCCTGGCTGAGACGCACCTGGGCCGCTCTGGCGTCCCGTGAACCAATTCACCGCGTATTGCACCAGTTGAGTGCCGGTATTCAAATTGAGCTTGCGCTTGATGCGCTGGCGATGGGACTCGACCGTCTTGACGCTCAAGTTCAACGACTCCGCGCTCTCGCGGGTGCTCATTCCCTTGCCGATCATGTGCAGAATCTGCAACTCGCGATTGCTCAGCCGGTCGATTGGATTGGACGAGATATAGGAGCCGCCGGCCGCGAACTTCTGAATCATGTTGTTGCCGACCGCCTCGGACACGTAGATCCCGCCGTCCAGCACCCGGCGCAGCGACACCAAGAACTGTTCGCTCGCCGCCTGTTTCATGATGTAGCCATTGGCACCGGTCGAGAGCAATCGTTCGGCGTAAATCTTCTCATCGTGCATGGACAGCACCAGGATGGGCAATTGAGGATAGTGGGCGCGCACGTCGCGCACCAGCTCGATGCCATCGCTTTGCTTCAAGCTGATATCGGCGATCATGACATCGGGATTCAGCTCCTTGATCGCAATGCGTGCATCACGGGCCGTTTCCGCCTCGCCGCATACGATCAAATCCTCTTCGTTCTCCATGATGCGCCGCAGTCCCTGGCGCACAACGGGGTGGTCATCGACGATCAGCACGCGCCGCACTCGGCGCTTGGCCGTGCTCATGCCCGATGGGGACATCGAAGATCGGATCCATTCACTGCTCGCTGCCACGAGATCCTCCTGATATGGCGTGTCATTATATCTTAACCCGGCTCCCTAACCTGCGACCGTCACCACGGCACCGTGCGGCTCATTCGGGGCGATGTCGATCTTGGCGCCGATCATATCGGCGCGATATTTCATGATTTTGAGGCCCATACCGCTCACCGATGGCGCTGACTGCGCCAAGCCCACGCCATTATCGGTGATACGCAACATAAATTCTTTGCCCTCCCCGGTCAGGGAGATATCCACTAGGCTCGCCAGCCCATGGCGAGAGGCATTGGTCAGCGCCTCCTGCGTGATGCGATACAGATGGCTAGCATTGGTTTCACTCAGGACGAACTCGCGAGCGAGTTGCGAGTGAAACTGCACTTCCAGGCCGTACAAGTCGCGGCTTCGCGCCGCCAGCGCGCGCAGCGCGGAATTTAACCCCCCCGTTTCGGTGCGCACCGGCAGAAGCCCCTGCGCCAGGGAGCGCGCCGTTTCGATGGATTGATTCACGTGACCGACGATCTCGTTCACATTCTCGAGCACGTCGGGACAGCGTTCTTTGATTCGACTCGCCAGGCCGCGCAACATGAGCGCCACGCCAGTCAGTTCCTGACCTAGGCCGTCGTGCAGGTCGCGGCCGATGCTTTGGCGTTCGCGCCCCGATACGTCGAGGATTTCCTGCTCCAGACCCTTCCGCTCTGAGATGTCGCGCATGGAGATGGAGATGCCCGTCGCGACGCCTTGGTCACGCACCAACACTGCGCGATTCTCAAAATAACGCGCCTGCCCGTGCTCAAAGGATTCGTACTCGAAGGTGGCGGTTTGGCCGGTCTCCAGGATGCGCGTGAGTTTGCGCAATACCCCCGCGCGCGCGGCCGTCGGCAGTAGGGTAGCGATGTCGCGGCCGATAACTTGTTCAGCGGTCAAATCATTCACGCCCTTGTTGATGAACCGCACGCGCATGGCCGTGTCGAGCAACACCAGCGTATCGGCGGTATTGGCGGTGGTGGCACGCAGCAATTCTTCCGAGCGACGCAGGCGCCGTTCGGAATCTCGCCGTGCGGTGACATCCTGAATGACACCCACCAGGCCTCGCGGTTCAGTTCCCTCGTACAGCGGCCGCGCCGTTGTGGCATACGATCGGTAACGGCCGTCAATCCCCAAGAGTTCGAATTCCTGGCGCACCTCGCTGGGACCGGAAAACGCGAGGTCGATGGCACGCCTGACCGCGCTCTGGTCTTTGGGGTGCACGCGTGCCAGCATGGACTCCATGTCCGGATAGATGCTGGGCAGATGCAGCTGCGGCTCGTCCAGATTGGCAAATTCGAAGGAATTTTGCGCTTGGTGCCAGCGCCAGGCATGCATATTCGCCATATTCATGGACAGCTTCAGCCAGCCCGTGCTGTTTTCGAGCTGGATCTGCGCCAACTTCTTGGCTTGGATGTTTTGCACTGAACCGAAGGCCCGGAATGGGTGCCCGCCCAGCATTTCCAGATGTCCGATGATCCTGACCCAGATGCGCTGATCATCAAGCGAATTGATTTCGATTTCGAGATCGACATGACCGGAGCCCGCCTCGGCCCTGCGGAAAGCTTTCCTTAGCTGCTCACCGGATTCGGGCACACACTGCGCCAGCATCGATTTCCACGAAACCTCGAACTCCTTGGCATTGGTGCCATAGATGCGAAACATCTCATCGGTCCAGGTCAAATCTCGCGTCGCATAGCTGTATTCCCAGCCGCCGGTTTTAGTGATGCGCTGAGTCTCATCCAGAATGTCCGTGAGGCGCTTGATCTCCGAGACATCAACGCAGCAGCCGATCACGCGGACCGGATCCCCGGCGTTATTGCGCTGAACCAGCGCACGATCGAGGATGGATCGGTAGCGGCCCTGGGCATCGCGGATGCGGTACGTAGTCGTCCAACCGCGACCGCTCATGAGGCCCCTGGAGAGCGCCCGTTTTGCCAAATTAAAATCGCGCGGGTGAATCCGCGCCAGCCACGCGTCGACCGACGACTCGAGCTCCTCGGGCGCCAGACCCAGCACTTCTTGTACCGCGGGCGAACGGTGCACCACGTTTCTTGCAACGTCCCATTCGAAAATGACCCCATCGACCGCTTCGGCTGCCAGGCGGAACACTTCCTCGCGTTGCGCCAACCTGAACTCGGCCTGTTTGCGCTCGGTGATGTCGCGCGAATTGATGACCACACCGTTGATCAGCGGATTGGCGAAGGCGGATACGCAGCGCGACTCCAGCCAGCGGAAAGAGCCGTCCTTGTGACGAATACGATATTCTTTGGAGAAGCTCCTGATGTCGCCCTTCACTAACTGTCGAAACTTGCCGAGCAACTCGGCGCGGTCATCCGAATGGGCATGCTCGAACACCAAGTTCGATTCGCGTTCTTCTGAGGTGTAACCCAATGAGTTTTGCACGCCGCCGCTGACGTATTGCAACCTGCCGTCGGCATCAACAATGGTGATGATGTCCAGAGCGTGCTCGGTCAGCGCCAGCAAGCGACGCTCGCCTTTGCCGTAAGCGCGATTGCCGGCGTGACCTTCCGTCACCTCGAGGCACAGCACGACCAGACCCACGATTCCTGAGGTGCCGTTAAGCGGATGCACATCGATCTCGAATCGTCTTGTGATGCGGCCGGTTTCCGCCAGCGCCAGTGACTCGTCGTGAAACGTCCCACCGGCGAGCGCGCGCGCAAACACCTCGGGCTGCAGCAACATCGTGGGCGCCAACATTAAGGCGGAGCAGCCCAACACCCCGCCGGGTATTTCGCCTGCCGAGCGGACAGCGCCGGCATTGGCGTACGTCACTTTAAGGTCAGTGTCCAAAATCAGGACGTCGAAGGGTAGCTGGTCCACGGCCGACACGAGATCGGGCTGTGCCGAGGGAGGTGTGAAGCTCAGCATCACCAACCGTTGCGCGGCGCCCGAGTCCAACAGCGTGATGTCGGTGAGCACGGATTGTTCGCCCAGTATCAAACGCCAAGTCAGCCGGCGGCTGACCGGCATTCTTGACTCGACCAGGGAGCTTAAAAGAGAGTCGACTGTCGCTGCAGAGGCGCTGCCTAGGAGCCGCGCTAAGGGTGACTCGATGAGATTAATTCCGTCAGCGGCGCCGGGCAAACAGCGGCGCGCGGCCTCGTTGGCCAAAACGAGGGGTAAATGCTTATAGCGAGCATCGATGACTAGCACCGAGTCTCGCACGCTATCAAGGGCCATATCCGCTAACGCCCGCGACCCACTCGCCGCCAGGCGCATGAAATCCGGAGATGTCGCCATCCTTTGGTACTCCGGGAATGCTTAAATCTATCTGTTGCACACTTATACGCCGAACGTATTACAGGCGTATACCCGCATTCCTTACCTACAGGAATTTTGCAGTTTAGAAGCCAACAGTCTTTACATTGATTATAGTTGCGGCGGCGCTACGCTGGCAGTGGCGTCATCGGTCACCGAACATTCGTTTGGGCGAAAGGGACTTCTGCACTACGTAAGGTCACTGAATCCTCAGTGGTTTCGTCAGCAAATCCCTTAGTTACGAATAGGGCCTTGCCAATCCCGGACGGCTGGCAGTGAAGTGACCATACTTAAGACTGGTCAGTTTTGGTGCAGGGAGGCAGTCCGGAGTGGAGCGCCCGGAGTGCACATACTGCAGGAGTTCTGCCGAAGTGCGAAGAATGGCACCAAACCCCACCATTCCGCTGCCAGGGCGATTGGCCAGGCGCGAATAGTGCATCACCGCGAAAAGCGGCAAAAATGTCTGACGATATGACCAATACCAGAACCTCGATGAGCGAAAATCCTCGGGATCGCTACAACCTCGGGCGGGGCCCTCACTATGATTCTCATCCGCAATCATTGCCTGGATTCGCGGCGCTTACGAATCCGGCTCAGAGCGCGAGTCGTTTCTCAGACGAATTGGCTGAGGTCCGCTGCAGCGTGTCCATCCTTATCGGCGCAGACCATCACTTCTTGAACAGATCGTCAAGGGCAGACTTGGACCTCGCAAGTTCCGTTTCGTTCTTAGCGATATACGCCCCAGGCTTAGGCTTGAAGTGATCGCAAAAATTGGCTTCGTCCTTTTTGCGAACCTCCTCAGCGGTAGGCTCTTTGCAGTGCTTGGCATAGGACGTGTCGTACTCAATGCACAACTTGCACACGTGCAATTCAGCATTGCAGGACTTGCAAACCTCCAAACGGCGGAGAGGAAGGCTAAGTGCAGCAAGAGATGCACCGCAGCGCCAGCAGATTAGGGAATGGGCCATCGGATTTCACAAATAAGAGTTTCTGACAAATTTTAGGTGTTTCTTGAGCCAATCACCTAACTAAAAGCCTGTCTCGATCTATATGACCCACACATTCTACTTACCCGCCAATTTGAGGTCGATTCGGCACTATTGCCACGGTGAGTGCCATCGGAATGTAATTTTGTGCATAATGTTTTGCACAAACATACCTTGAGCTATAAGCAAAAATGCGAATCCCTAAAGAATCGCGATTGCGGGATCCCCTAAAGACGGCAACCATAATAACGCTGGGGCGCGTAATTGACCCTCTAATGGATTTAACGTTCGATGCGGGAATAACTGTGCACGAGTTCAGCCGGTTGGTCCGAGAGCGCGGGGTACGAATCGCATCTGCGCGCATTACTAGGGAGTCAGGACGTAGCAGCAATTCGCGTGTCGCAATAACGACCGGCTTAGCAAGGGGAGAAGTAGCGCGAATCCTAAAAGCAGAGAAAATTTCCCCAATCAGTCTCGCCGGACTGCACCCAGCCAGAAAGGTGCTTGCGGCCTGGTATGACAACGTGCAGTTTCTTGGTGCCAACGGCGATCCCGCGGTCCTGCCTATATTTGGTAAGCGCAAAAGCTTTGAGCGTCTGGTGGGTATGTATAGCGGCGGGATACCTGTGCGGGCGATGCTCGATGAATTAGCACAAATCAGTGCTGTAGAAGTTTTGCCGAGACAACGCATAAGACCTAAGGTGCGTGTGCCAACGTTTAGGGGGATGACTACAAGCGCAATAGCCAATGTCGGGGAACGGGCGGCCGATCTACTCACAACACTGATAAGAAATTTGCGGACGTCCTCGAATGCCTTGTTCGAAGCGACGACGCTTATGATCAATATCGATGCGAGCGCAGTTCCGCTATTACGGAGGGACATCGCCGAACAAGGAGCAGCCTTTATTGATGGAACTACTTCGTTACTAACTCGTTCTCGTGCTAAGCCAGCGCGCGCACCCGCAAGCGATTCGCGGCAATGTAGGGCTGGGGTCACTGTCTATTATTTTGAGGACGAATTGTTAGAGGACGCGGGCGCTTCAATCGCCGCCGCCGACGGGCATCGCAAAAATCTTAGAAGGAATCGCAAACGTAGCATTGGGAAGTAGCCACAGAGTGTCGGGATTTTTGACACGAGGGAGTCTGCTATGAGAAGAAGCTCGCCATCTCCGTACACTGATACGGTAAAAAGGCAAGGGGCCAGTGCGCTACTGGCCGCAACAATTTCATTTCTTCGAACGAACAGTATATCGAAGCAACAAATCTTTGATTGCATCCGCCAGCACTATGACGCGAGGGTACCAAGATGCAACATTCGAAAGTACCGAAAAATAGCGCGTACTTACGAAGACATGGGCATGGTGATGTCTACTTGGTTTTCGTCGCCTAAATTTTTGGACAAGGACTGTCAGCCAGTTCCACTCACTGCTGGGCCTAGCGCTAGATCGGTGCTCAGCCTAGTGCGCGCGTCCAGAGTTTCAGTTTCCCGGGTGGTGGCCATTGAGCTCATGCGTCGTTCTCCGAGCATAGGTATAAACACCCGTGGCGATTTTATAGCCCTCAGACGGGAGTTCGTCTTGCCAGATTTCGCAGTGCCCCGTGCAGCGCTTGTCATGGAAAGGTACTTGGATACGTTGAACCGAAATTCGTCCCAACGCAAAAAGAAAGCAGTTCTTCTTCTCGAAAGAAACTGCCATGTCCCCGAAGTCAACCTGACGACTATTGCTCCGGTCCTTCGAGGCATCAAAAAGCGAGGATCAGCTTACATTGATGCTGTAAATGGCGATTTAGAGGCGCTCCGCCTAAGGCGAACTCGAAATAGGGGATCTGGCGAAATGAGCGTTCACATTTTCGCTTGGACCCGACTGTCGAAAGTCCGCAAAACACGGGATACAAGGAAAAGTGATCGCTAGATCGTAAGAGATAGCCTTTCGATAGTAGCTCAGCGTAAATTTGCTCAGCATAACTCCGTGATCTAAGGCTTCGAAGCGGCCCAGCGCACAAAGAAAAAGGCCTGCGAAACGCAGGCCTCTTAAGAACAAAACTATGTTATTTGCCGAGTCTCAGCAGGTCTCATGTAGGCCGAACATCTCTTCAATCCGGCGCACATCGCATGCCTCTCTCTGCTTCGTGGACGCAGAAGCGCCAGCTACGCCGGAGGCTCTGCTTGACCCCTGCTGTAGTGCGGGCGTAGACATCTTGCTCGACCCTTGCTGCAGAAAGATATGCATCAAGCTAGAGCCTTGCTGCAAGAATGTCTGCATCAGGCTGCTCCCTTGCTGGAGCGCCGGAGCACTGACTCTGCTGCTGCCTTGCTGCAACTTAATGCTGCTGCCTTGCTGAAGGTTCGGGGTCACAATTCCGCTGCTACCCTGCTGAAGGGAGGGGGTAACGAAGCGGCTGCTGCCTTGTTGTAAAGCAAGGCTTGGCGTAGCAACAGCCACGCAAAGGGTAGCGAATGCGGAGATGGTTCCGGTTCGAGCGTGCGATGTCATCATGTATTTCATGGTATTCCCTTCCTTTTCCCTGTCCCAATTTAAGTCCAAGTTAGTTACATTTTTTTTGGCAGTTGCTTCGCCAACGCAATCTCGTCGTCTAAATTCACGACATAGTGATAAAAGCTGACGCCAATTTGCGTGCCTTCCTCGACACCCTCAACATCGTGCGACGTATACCAATTGTCGATGTCGTCAGAAAACACTTGGCCCTTCTCCCGAATAAATCTGTCGAACGCCACCAGTTGCTTCTTGGGAATTCCGTATTGTGTGAAGATGCTTCTTTCGATAAGTCCCTTGAGGCCTTGGGTCCTTTGTCGATAATTGAATTCCAGTGTTTCGCACAAGTTGTGTACAACTCGAGCGAGGTAAAGAATGTCATCCGCGCTCATTGTGTTCGGGACATAAGAGCGCATTTGCGCCCGATAAAATCCGTTGCCGACATCGGCTACTGCTCCGATTCTCAGCAGTTCATCCAACAGAGCCTGCGGATTGATCCCAGGACTATAGGTCTGGACTAATTCTGTAAACGTTTCTAAGGACGCATCTCGATCGGCCGAAAGATTATGCGATTTACGTTCGCGGACTTTTCCGCGCGACAGTTGAAGATCTCGGAGGACTCCGTACGGACCGGTGTACTTTTGATCGGTATGCCAGGCACCAAGGACAATTGCGATGGGGGATACTTGGCGCGTCGCGGTCGCAAACCCAGCATCATCGCCGGCTTGCATCAGGACCCCCACCTCTTGCACCGGAATGCCCGAGATCAGCGAAATTCCCTCTTCGGTCACGTTCATCCCAGAAAGCCTCATTTGGCGAGTGGCCACATCCACATAAGCTTTCTTTAGAGCGCCGCTAAAGTCTTCGTAATTTACGGAGCTTCTTACGGCTAAACGCACCAGCGGCTTCAATAAATACCTAAGCGCGGCTACTAAAGTGTCTTTGACGGATTCCACCATGCAGCTTCACATATTACAAGTAATTTGTTGTCGGGCATCACATTTTTGGGGTAGAGCCGTACACAATCCTTGCCCGCTTAGGGGATTTCCAGTAAGGGACCGATATGAAACCCAAATATGGTAAAAGTGCGGCTTTTGGTCCGTCAGCTCCCTGTGCAAATTGGACCAAATTGGTTTTTGCTCATAACCGCCGTTTGGCGATCTGACGTGCCTTTTGAGCGTCGCCGAGCCCAATAACCTGCAATCTCACGGACTTATGGAATCGCTATCGTTGATGATTCGGGCCTTGAATCTGGGATTTCTGTTTGCAATATCCGTGGCAATCTTCGGTTGCGGGCGCCATGAAGCGTCTGCAGAGGGAAGGTCAGTGTTGCATCGAGGGTTGAGCGGAGAACCCTCCACTTTAGATCCGGCTAGTTCTGGCGATAATTTTTCGGCACAGGTCTTACAGGACGTATACGAAGGTTTGACCGCAGAAACAAGCGATGGGACAGTCGTGCCAGCCGTTGCGTCATCGTGGACCGTCGAACCCGACGGGCTCCGGTATACATTTCACTTGCGAAGTACCGCCAGATGGTCAAATGGGAACACCGTTCGAGCTCAAGATTTCGTTGCCGCTTGGCGGCGCGTAGTCGATCCAAAGCAAGGATCGCCTGTTGCGGACAATCTTCGAGCTATTCACGGAGCACCCGAAATTCTAGCAGGACGAGCTTCGCCTCTAACGCTTGGTGTGTCCGCACCCTCTGACGATACATTAGTCGTCAACCTCGATTTACCAACTCCGTATCTGCCTGAGATCCTAAGTCACTCCGTAGCATTCCCCATATACTCAGACTCGACCGCGCGAACCCACGACCCAGCTGCATGGGTTTCAAACGGAGCGTATGTTTTGACACTGTGGCAAAACGGAAGCTCGATCGAGCTCAAGCAAAACCCTGAGTACTGGGACCGAGCGAACGTTCACATTCCCCGCGTTGAGTTTCAATTCGCAAGCGATGAAAACACGCAATACGCGCAGTATCGAGCGGGTGAGCTCGATATGACTGATGTAGTTCCGGCCTCCGCCGTCCCTTCTCTCAGAGAGTCTAAGCCCAGAGAACTCATAATCGCTCCTTTCCTCGCCACCGCTTACTATGGTTTGAACCTGGCTTCGCAACCGCTGGGAAGTCAAGTCAAATTGCGGCAGGCATTATCGATGGCCATTGACCGCCGTCGTTTAGTAGACAGCTTCGGGTTCGGGCAACCCCCTGCATACAGTTTCATTCCTGCGGGTATTTGGAAGTACGAGCAACAATCCTACTCCTGGAAGACCTTGCCTAATAAAGATCGTGTTCAGCAGGCGCGGCAACTGTACGCGGCCGCCGGCTTTTCCATCGAAACTCCACTCCACTTGCGAGTTCTTTTCAATTCGAACGTCGTGATCAAGCGCACAGCTATTATGATTGCAGCAATGTGGAAGGAGGAACTGGGTATCGATTGTGAATTAATGGAGGAGGAGTACAGATCGTTTCTGATTTCTCGGCATGATAGAACTCGGTGGGATGTCGCGCGACTTGCCTGGGTTGCAGACTTCAACGACGCGAACAATTTTCTCGAAACGCTTAGTACCCCATCAAACAACAATGACGAAAAGTACTCTAATTCGGGCTTTGACAAGCTCATTGAGCGAGCAAGCCTAACGGCTGATGCCTCGATTCGGCGAAGTATTTTGGAATCAGCAGAGCGTTTGATGCTCGACGACTATCCTATCATTCCTTTGTACCATTTCGTTTCTAAGCGCCTGGTCAAACCGTATGTGCACGGTGTACACCCTTCGCCTACCGATCGCGTTCCATCCAAGGCTATCTCGATTTCGGTTGAATGACCCGAAGTGATAGCTCTCGATCATCCACTTACAGTTGGGGTTCCTGCAGTCCGGAAACTTTATCGCTAAACTAATCTATGATCGGCCATGTTGGCGCTTTTCAAGGAAGATCAACACGATGGCCGGCGCCACGCGATCGCTTAGGTTGCAATACGGAATCGTGTCTTTCGCCTTTTTTTCTCCTAGTTTTTCATAGGCGAAATAATGAATCGTGCGAAACCAACCACCACTAAAACGTAAGAGAGAACTGCCCATCCGGCCACAGGACGTATGCGGAGGATATATCGCCAAGCTATCAATCCAATAGGCTTAGTATTTTACTAATTATTGCTGTGCGCACTGCTTCCACTCACTCAAAATTGCTCTATCACCTTGTCCGCCCGGCGCGGGGCGGAGCCGCGGGTGTGGTCATCGTTTTCGCATTCCTACTCTTGATCGCATCTAAGGCTGGCTTACTCGGAATCCCTTTGGCGGCGGTCGTGCTTTCCTGGTTCTTCAAGTACGCCTACATCCTATTTGACCACACCGTGCGCGGCTTCGATGAGCCCCCGACGCTCGACATCCAGATGGTCAATCCTCTCAGCGAGATGCGTCCCTTAGCGCAGGTGGTAATTCTAGGCCTGATTTACTATGCGGTGAAACTCACCTTGGAATATTTGGGCTTTTCCGCCGCTTTCGCGCTCGCGTTGGCCTGTCTGTTCTTCCTGCCGGCCTCGGTGGGAGTATTAGGCTTGGACAGCAACATCTTGAAGGCAGTGAATCCGATCGCGTGGTTCAACCTGGTGCGAGGATTGGGACTTTTGTACGGCGCGGTGCTCCTCGTGATCGTGGGATACGCGGTGGCGCTCGATCTTTTGTCGAGTCTCGACCTGTGGCTGCCCATCGATTTCGCCCTATGGATGTTCGCCGTGCTGTCGGTGTTCAGCTTCTTGGCAGGCACCATCTACGAGCGGCGCGACGCGCTAGACGTCGTAACCTGGGCCTCACCCGAACGCACCGCGGACCTTAAATCCAAGGAACAGCGGCGGGAACACGACTCCATGGTTTTGGAAGCCTATGGCTCGATGCGCGCGAACAACCATATCCGCAGCTGGCAACTCATGGCGGATTGGCTCAAATCCCGAGGCGATCGGCCCGAGGACTACGCCTGGCTTTGCGAGCGAACCGCGAGCTGGGACGATCCGCGCTATATTTCCCGGCTGACAGAACAGCGCGTGGCGCGGCTTTTAGCCTTAAAGCGCACCGGGGAGGCGCTCGACGTAGTCAGCCGGCGCCTCAGTACCGACCCGGGCTTTCGCCCCAAATCGGCCGCCGATACCTTGACCGTGGCCCAGTTGGCCGCGCGGGGCGGGGGCGTACCAAGGGTGGCGCGGACCTTGTTGTCCGACTTCGCCGCGCGGTTTCAGGGCGATCCTCGCGTGGCCGTGGCTTCGGCGCTGGCCCAGCACTTGAGTTCGCACACGCCCTCAAAACTTTGAGCGCCTCATGTCGGTAGCGGCATTGCGGCGTGAGGCCGCTTATTACATGATCGAAGCGTTTGGAACCTTCGGGATAAAGCTGAGGACTTCTTGGTCAAAACGCCTTACGACGAAATGTATTTGAAGGGCAGTGCCGGCCGGGCGCACTACTTAGGCTATTCGCGCTGGCTGGAACGCCAGGTGGGAGATCGCCTGGCGCAAAAGCGTGCCGAAGCCGATGCCCTGTTCCACCGGGTCGGCATCACCTTCGCGGTGTACGGCCAGGACGAAGGCGCGGAACGCCTGATTCCTTTCGACATCGTGCCGCGCGTGTTGCCGCACGAGGAGTGGATCCGGCTGGAAGCGGGCCTGAAGCAGAGGGTCCGGGCCCTTAACGCCTTCATTAGCGACATTTACCATGACCAACAGATTTTGAAGGCAGGCGTCATCCCGGCGGAGCAGGTTCTGTGTAACTCGCAATACCGTCCAGAGATGCAGGGGGTGGATGTCCCCGGCGGCATCTATGCGCACATCGCCGGTATCGACATCGTGCGCGATGAAACGGGCGAATTCAAAGTACTGGAAGACAACCTGCGCGTGCCCTCCGGCGTGTCCTACATGCTGGAGAACCGCAAGATGATGATGCGGCTGTTTCCGGAGCTCTTTTCGGCGAACCGCGTGGCGCCCGTGGATCATTATCCGGACGTGCTGCTCGACAACCTGCGCAGCGTCGCGCCCATCGGCGTCGCCGATCCCACCGTGGTGCTTCTCACCGCGGGAGCTCACAACAGCGCTTACTTCGAGCACGCCTTCCTGGCGCAGCAGATGGGCATCGAACTGGTGGAAGGCCAGGATCTGTTCGTACGCGACGAGGCCGTGTTCATGCGCACCACCCAGGGTCCGCAGCGGGTGGACGTCATGTATCGGCGCATCGATGATGATTTCATGGATCCCTTGGTGTTCAGGCCCGATTCCATGCTGGGCGTGCCGGGGCTGATGACGGCGTATCGCGCCGGGCATATCACCATCGCCAATGCCATCGGCACCGGAGTGGCCGACGATAAGTCGATTTATCCCTACGTCCCCGAGATGATCCGGTTTTATCTGGGCCAGGCGCCCATCATCGGCAATGTCCATACTTGGGTGCTGCGCAATCCCGTGGACCGGGAGTACGTGCTGGCGCATTTACCTGAACTGGTGGTCAAGGAAGTACACGGCGCCGGCGGCTACGGCATGCTCATCGGGCCCGCCTCCACCAAAGATGAAATCGAGAATTTCCGCCGGCAGATCATCGCCACGCCCGAGCGCTACATCGCCCAGCCCACCCTCGCCCTGTCCACCTGTCCCACCTTCGTCGAAGCGGGCTTGGCGCCGCGCCACATCGACCTGCGTCCCTTCGTCCTGTCGGGCCGCGAAGTCACCATCGTCCCTGGCGGACTCACGCGGGTGGCGCTGCGCGAGGGATCCCTGGTGGTCAATTCCTCGCAGGGCGGCGGCACCAAGGACACCTGGGTTCTGGAAACTTAAATGTTGAGCCGCACCGCCGACCATATGTATTGGATGTCGCGCTACATCGAGCGGGCTGAGAGCGTCGCACGCCTGGTCGATGCGCACTATCGGATGTCATTACTGCCGCACACCGGGGAAACACTCGCCGACTCGCTCGGCGAGACCATGAAAGCGCTGCACATGGATGAGGCGTACAAGCAGAAGCATTCGAGCATCGAACCGCGCGCCGTATTCGAATTCATCACCTTGGATCGAGACTTCACCGGCAGCATTTACAGCTGCCTGCGCTGCGCGCGCGAGAACGCCCGCGCCGTGCGCGGCTCCTTGACCTCGGAGCTGTGGGAGACCTTGAACTCCACCTGGCTGGATGCGCGCTCGCAAATCGTGCGCCGCTCCGCCTCGCAAATTGACATCGGCCAGTTCGTCGAGTGGGTCAAAGAACGCTCGCACCTGACGCGCGGCGTGACCATCGGCACCATGATGCGCGATGAGGCCTTTCACTTCACGCGCATCGGCACTTTTCTCGAGCGCGCCGATAGCACCGCCCGCATCCTCACCGCCCACCAGGGCGACTTAGTGCCCGGCGCCGATGCCGGGGTGGTGCCCGATCCTTTCCAATGGAGCGTGCTGCTGCGTGCCCTCTCGGCTTTCGAGGTGTACCGACGCGTGTTTCGCGATGTCATCACCCCGTCGCGCGTGGCGCAGCTGTTGATCTTGCGCGACGACATGCCCCGCTCCCTACTGCGCTGCTGCAAAGAGCTTTACAGCAACTTAAAATCGGTGGCGAACGAGCAATCGGCGGAAACCGAGCGGCGCGCCGGTGAAATGCATGCCATGCAGCATTTCGCGCGCATGGAGGAACTCAATGCCGGCGGGTTGCCGCAGTTCTTGGAGCAATTCTTGGCGAAACTGGATGATCTGGGGCATCGCATCTCTTCGGATTTCTTGGTTCCCCCGGCGGAGGCGTAAACATGCAGATGCACATCAGGCACGAGACTCGCTATCGCTACGAGCGCACCGTCAAATACAGCGTGCAAAGCCTGCACTTAACGCCGCGCCGCGACCAGAGCCAGCGCTCGCTCTCTTGGAACATCGCCTCGCCGGGGCGTCGCCTAGAGCAAATCGATGCCTACGGCAATATTTCGCATCTGCTTACCATCGAAGAGCCGCACCGCGAAATCCGCATCCTAGTGCACGGGGTGGTCGAAACCTCGGACAACGAATCGCGCCAGGACGACGGCCCGTTGTCGCCCTTGGCGTATCTCGCTCCAACGCAGCTGACCACGCCCAATGATGACCTTCGAGCTTTTGCTCAAACCGCGCTCTCGAACGTCATCGATCCGCGTGCGCGCGCCCAGGCTCTGGCCGAAGCGGTCTGCGAGGCGGTGCGCTACAAATCGGGCACCAGCGATGTGCAGGACACCGCCGCGAACGCCTTCAAAAGCGGCGAGGGGGTCTGCCAGGATCATGCCCACGTGTTCATTGCCGCCGCGCGCGCCTCAGGCATGCCGGCCCGCTATGTAAGCGGCTATATCTATACCGGGGATGCCAGCGACGCGGCGAGCCACGCTTGGGTAGATGTGTGGTTGGGGGCGGAAATCGGCTGGCAGAGCATGGATGTGACGCACAAGCGCCCCGCGGTACGAACTTATTGCCGGCTCGCCGTGGGCCGAGATTATCTGGATGCGGCGCCGGTGCGCGGCATGCGCAATGGCGGCGGCGGCGAGCGAATGGAAGCCAACGTGCTCGTGGCGGAATCGGCCCAGCAGCAGTGATGTAGAATTCCCTCATGACTTACTGCGTCGCCCTAATGGTCGACACCGGTCTCGTGATGTTGTCCGACTCGCGAACCAACGCCGGCGTCGATCAAATCAATACTTTTCGTAAGATGAAGACCTTTCATAGTCCGGGTGAGCGCGCGCTGGTGCTCATGTCGGCCGGCAACTTAGGCATCACCCAAGCGGTGGTGAACTTGCTGGAGACCCCCGACGAGCCGGGTGAGTCGACGCCCCTCATGGCCGCGAGCAACATGTTCCACGCCGCGCGCGTAGTGGGCGATGGCCTGCGCTCGATTTATCAACGCGATGCGCTGGATTTGAAAGAGCACGGTTACGAATTCAACGGCACCTTCATCTTAGGCGGCCAGATCAAGGGCGAGGAGCCGCGCCTGTTTCACATCTATTCGGCCGGTAACTTCATCGAAGCCTCGATCGAAACGCCGTATTTTCAGATCGGCGAATCCAAGTACGGCAAGCCCATTATCGATCGGGTCATCACCCGCAGCTCCAGCCTGGCTCAGGCCGCGAAGTGCGCGCTGGTATCGATGGATTCCACCATGCGCTCCAACCTATCCGTAGGGCCGCCCTTGGACCTGGCCATCATAAAGCGCGACGAGTTTAGGTTGGCGACGCACATCAGCATCGACAACGATAACAAATACTTCCAGATGATCCACGAGATGTGGGGCTTCGCGCTTCAAGAAGTCTTCAACGAACTCCCAAACCCTAATTGGTAACCGCTATGAATCGATTCGCTTTGAGCGGCCTCGCGCTGCTGACCGGCATGGCCGCTGCCAATTGGGCGGGACCCGATCTTGCCGGCATGGATCACTCGGTGGCGCCGGGCGATGATTTTTTTCAATTTGCCAACGGCGGGTGGCTGAAAGCAACGGATATCCCCGAGGACCGCAGCTCCTATGGAACCGCCGCCATCTTGTCCGAGCTGACCACGCGCCGCGTCAATGAATTGCTGGTGCAAACCACCACGCAAAGCGCGGCTCCAGGCACCGAGACGCAGCAGATCAGCGACTACTACTCAAGCTTCATGGATGAGGCGGCGATTGAAAAGAAGGGATTGGCGCCGTTGCGTGCGGCGCTTGAGCGCATCGACGCCATTGCCAGCCGCCATCAACTGGCCGCAGCCTTGGGCGGGGGCCTGCGTACCGATGTGGACGTGCTCAACTCCACCAATTTCCACACCCCGAATCTTTTTGGCTTGTGGGTGGCGCAGGATCTCGATGATCCTGGCCATTACTCGCCCTTTCTGCTGCAAGGCGGATTGGAGCTGCCGGACCGCGAGTATTACGTGAACCCCTCGCCGGCGATGGCCGCCATCCGTCAAAAATATCAAACCCATATCGCAGCCATGCTCGAGCTGGCGGGCTTCAATGATGGAAAACCGCGCTCGGTCAAGGTACTCGAACTCGAGCGGCGTATGGCAGAGGTGCACTGGACACGCGCCGCCTCCGAACAGATCAGCGCCGGCAACAATCACTGGACCAGGGCGCAATTCGAAGCGCAGGCGCCGGGCCTCGACTGGCAGCGCTTCTTCACCGCCGCCGGCTTAGCTCGCCAGAAGGACTTCGTGGTGTGGCAGCCCAGCGCCCTCGTCGGCTTGTCGCGGCTCACCCAGAGCGAATCGCTCGACACCTGGAAGGATTATCTGCGCTTCCACGCCGTGCAAGACGCTTCGCCCTACCTGGCGAAGCGATTCGTCGATGAGAATTTTGCCTTCAACGGCCGCGTGCTCTATGACACGCCCGAACAACGGCCGCGCTGGAAGCGCGCCGTGAGTTCGGCCGACAACGCCTTGGGCGATGCGCTCGGCAAGCTATATGTGCAACGATATTTCTCACCGGCGGAGAAGATGCGCGCCGAGGCCATGGTGCGCAACTTACTCACCGCGTACGCCGCACGCATCGACCGTCTGGAATGGATGGCGCCGGCAACCAAGGCAATTGCCCAGGAAAAGCTCGCCGCGCTCAAAGTGGGGGTGGGTTATCCCGATCATTGGCGCTCCTATGCGGGCCTTAAGATCGTGCGCGGCGATGCGCTTGGGAATCATGAGCGCGCTGAAGCTTTTGACTACCGCAAGAATCTGGCCAAGCTCTCCCAGCCGGTCGACCGCTCCGAATGGGTGATGAACGCGCAACTGGTGAATGCGGTGAACCTGCCGGCTCTGAACGCGATCAATTTTCCGGCGGCTATTTTGCAGCCCCCCTACTTCGATCCGAACCAGCCATTGGTGATGGACTATGCTGCCATCGGCGCCACCATCGGTCATGAAATCAGCCACAGCTTCGATGATCAGGGCGCGCTTTTCGATGCCCACGGCCGCTTGAACAACTGGTGGCAGCCGGATGATTTCGCCCATTTTCGCGCATCCGGCGCGCGCCTGGCGGCGCAATATAGCGCCTACAAGCCTTTTCCCGATCTGGCCGTCAACGGCGAGCAGACCTTAAGCGAAAACATCGCCGATGTGGCTGGGTTGAACGATGCCTATGATGCTTACCGGCTGGCGACGCAAGGCGCTGAACCCATAACCGCGGCGGGCTTCAGCAGCGATGAGTTATTTTTCTTAAGCTTCGGGCAAAGCTGGCGCGAGAAGCCGCGCGCGGCGGCCTTGCGCAACCAGATCATCACCGATGGGCATGCGCCCGCTCAATATCGGGCGCAAACCGTGCGCAACCTGGACGCCTGGTACGCGGCATTTTCAGTAAACCCGGGTCAGGCGCTGTATCTTGCGCCGGAGCAACGGGTGCAGGTATGGTGATTCGAAAGCGCCTCAATTGACGGAACTCGGGCGCGGGCTGAAGTCGAATCCGGTGAGCGATTTGGGTCGGCCCAGCCAGTAGCCTTGCGCAAAGTCCACCCCCAAGGAGCGCACCGCTTGCAGTTGTACGTCCGATTCCACCGATTCGGCGACGGTCTGCACACCTAGGTCGCTCGCCATGCGCACGATGGCGGAGATCATGGCCCGCGCCACCCGATCATTCGGTGCCGCGCCGACCAAGGAGCTGTCGATCTTGAAATAGTGCGCCGGTATGGAGCGCAGATACCCATACGTGGGTGAATTGGCGCCAAAATCATCCAGCGCAACTTCACAGCCCAAGACCTCGAGCCGGCGCATTGATTCCTTCACGCCGATGTTGCCCGAAGCGGCGTGGCGCTCGGTGATGTCGAAACACAGCGCATTGGGCGGAATGCCGGTTTTGACGACGCAGGCTTCCACGAAGCTGATGAACCGCTCGTCGGTGATGGACTGCGCTGATAGGTTGACGGAGAACACCGAGGGCACCCTCGACCACAGCTTGCGATTTTTGGCGAGCCAGACCAGCAAGGTGCGCACCACCCATCGATCGATGCTCGGCATCAGGCGCTGTTGCGCGGCGCGCTCGAAGAATTCCTTGGGCGTTATCAGGCTGCCGTCCGCCGTGCGCAGGCGCAACAGCACTTCGTAGTGAGCCAGCCCGGCATTGTCGTGCAGCGAGCAGATCGGCTGCAAGAACAGCTCGTAGCGCTCGGAATGCAGCGCGTTTTGGATCATTGTACCCTCGTGGGTGTCCTCGCTGATGAGCAGCGGAAACCCTTGGCGCCGCTCGAATTCAGCCGACAGACAGGTGAATACGGGCGCGAGCTTCTGTTGCAAGGTTTCATCGGTGCGCGTGTCCCTGATCCCGGCATCAATGCTCAAGCGCACCGCGCCATTAATGGCGCCGTTGCCATCGCGCACCGGAATGGCGAGCGAGTAGTTGCCGTCTTCGCGCGGCGCGTAGGTGAATTCCATATTGGTGCCCGAATCGCCGGAGATCGAGTCCTCAACGAGCTTATGATCCTCGGGCAGCAGAAAATCATCGCTGAGCCACAAGGTGTCCGCTGCGAAGTCGTGGAACGACACACTGGAGACTTCCGGCGCCAAGGCCTGGATGACCTGAGCCAACGCTTCCAGCGTTCTGCTCGAGGCAGCCTCAGCCGCATAAGTCAGATTGGTCGACACGCTCAGACTCCTGTTTTTGACGAGTTCATGGTACGTAAGCCAAGGCCGCGAAGGCATGTCGCCGGAAACCGACGTAAGCGTGCAGCGACATTCAGATTTTGCTTAAAACACGGCAAATCAAGCGTTTTGCGCATTGCTCGGGCCCTTGGCTTTGATAAGTCAAAGCACCATAAGTCAACCACGGTGGAACTGGTTCACATACCGCGTGGGATAATGCCGCCTTAATAACATGGCAGGTGTCCGTGAATTTCTTGCGCAAAACCATAAGCCTCAGCACGTGCGCCGCACGTTACTGGAACTCCGACAACGCCTCGACCACGGGGGCGGCGCTGGCGTTCTATTCCGCTTTCTCCTTGGCGCCGCTGTTGATCATTTTACTAACCGTTGCCGCCACGATCGTGGGGAAGAATGCCGCGTACGGCCAGATCGGCTCGCAACTGCAAGGGCTCTTTGGCCCTACCACCGCCAAGGTGCTTTTGAACGCCATGCAAAGCTCGCAGCAGACTCAAGGACTGGTGGCGGCTCTCACCAGCATCGTTACTTTGTTGATCGGCGCGACCACGGTGCTCGCCGCCCTCGAAGAAGCGCTCCAGAAAATCTGGGGAGGCAGCGTCGCCACATCCATTGGCATCCGCGGTTGGGTGCGCACGCGGTTCTTGTCGCTGGGCTTCATTCTGACCTTGGGTTTCTTGTTGCTGGTGTCCCTTACCGTCACCACCGTGCTCTCGGGGGTTCGTTCGCATTACGCGCCGCACGCGGCAATCGTCGGCCTGGTAGGCCTGGTGGATTTCATCATCTCCTTGATACTGGTCGCATCGTTGTTCGCCCTGATCTACCGCTACATGCCCACACGGCGATTACCGTGGAAAGTCGTGCTGATCGGCGGTGTGCTCACGGCGGTTTTGTTCGACGTGGGCCGCTGGATGATCGGTTTGTATCTAGCCCATTCCACCCAGGCCTCCGCCTTTGGCGCGGCCTCCTCGTTCGTTGCGCTGCTCTTGTGGCTGTACTACACGGCGCAAATTTTTCTGTTCGGCGCCGAATTTACTGCCTGCCTCGGCGGCATCCGCGACAAACCAGTGGACGCCGAGACCCATGCGCGGACCGGGCCCGGCGCGGCGGCTCTGCGGGCGTAAAATGCTCTCGCCCGACACTTAGGCGCTTTGCGTCTGACAGGTCTGACTCGAGCATGATGCCTGCGCCGGCCCCTTAAACGGCGTGCCGCAGCCACCAATTGCTAATTTGCATCCCTACCGCCATCCTACGACCATAACTACCAGGGGATGGACCGTGAAAAACACCACGATTTCCGAAACCTTCGTAAAGCGTCGCGCCGACATTCAGTCGAAATGGACCACACAGTTAACCAGTGCGATCGCCACGACGGCCAAGGGTAGGCTGTCCTCGACGGATGTCGAGCAGCAAGCCAGGCAGTTTTTGGACCTATTTCATCCAGCGGTGCAAACCAACAAGTTGGACGATATTAACGGCACTGAGTGGCTTGAAGTTCGAGCTTTTTTGGACGAGTTGTCGACCCGGCGAGTGCTCGCCGGCTTCTCATCGGATGAAACCGCGCTGTTTATCTTCTCTCTTAAGCGTGTTTTGTTCGACGTCCTGAAGGAGGATTCTGCTGGCGATGCGATGCAAATGGCGGATCAATTTTGGCAGACTAGCTTATTGCTCGACAAATTAGGCTTGCACACGGTCAAAAGCTATCAGAAGTCTCGCGAACAAGTCATCATTCGCCAACAGCAGGAACTACTCGAATTATCCACCCCCGTGGTCAAATTGTGGGACGGCATCTTGGCTTTGCCGATGATCGGTACCCTTGATTCCGCGCGCACCCAGGTTGTGATGGAGTCATTGCTGCAGAAGATCGTCGAAACGGAAGCACAAATTGCCATCATCGACATCACGGGAGTGCCCACCGTGGACACCTTGGTTGCTCAACATCTTCTGAAGACGGTAACGGCGCTTCGACTCATGGGAGCCGACTGCATCATTAGCGGCGTTCGTCCGCAGATCGCTCAAACGATCGTGCACCTCGGAGTAGATCTTCAAGGTGTCACTACTAAAGCTAATCTGGCCGACGCGTTAGCTCTGGCGCTCAAGCGAAGCGGCATCACTTTTACGAAGAAGTAAACAATGGATCGAATCCCGATTTTGCGCATGGGCGAGTTCTTGCTCGTGACCATCCAGGTAGACATGCAAGATGAGCTCGCCATGCGGCTGCAAGATGATTTGACCAATGCCATCCATAACAAGGGCGCGAAGGGAGTACTCATCGACATTTCTGCCCTGGAAATGGTCGACTCTTTTATCGGACGAATGATCGCAGACATTTCAGGCATGGCAAGAATTTTGGATGCTAGAACAGTATTGGTCGGTATGCAGCCGGCGGTGGCGATTACGTTAGTGGAACTGGGACTTTCTTTGCCAGGCGTTGCGACGGCGCTGAACGTGGATCGAGGTATGCAATTGCTCAGGCGTTCGTTAGATGATTCCGATGACCACTCTTCATTCCAGCGGTGAACTGCCGCTGAGGACTGAGCGCGACATTGTGCTCGGTCGCCAGGCGGTGAGGCGACTGTCGCAAGAACAAGGGTTTTCTCTGGTCGATCAAACCAAGATGGTTACAGCGGCGAGTGAGCTGGCGCGCAATGCACTCATTTATGGAGGCGGTGGCGTACTCATATGGGAAGTTCTCTTAGACGGGATCAAACGCGGGCTGCGACTCACTTTCAAGGACGAAGGCCCGGGTATAGCGAATGTGGAACTCGCATTGACCGATGGCTGGACCTCGGGCCAAGGACTGGGTTTAGGATTAACCGGTGCGCGACGGCTGGTTAATGAATTCGAACTCGACTCAACTGTCGGCCGAGGAACTCGGGTGACGGTTACGCGCTGGAAATGATGGTCCGAATCTTCCATTCCTTGCAGTCAAGCCTGGCCATTTCCGATCAGAGCGACGTAGGAGAATGTCGCCGCAGGGCGATGGGGATGGCCGAGCAATATGGCTTTGACGATACCAATGTCGGTCGAGTGGGTATCGTTGCCACCGAGGTGGCTAATAACATTTTTCGCCATGCCGGTCGAGGAACCGTGCTCACCCAGGTGTTGGATGATTCGATTCAACCGGAATTCGAAATCGTGGGAATCGATCAAGGTTCCGGGATGAACGATGTGCAGGCCTGTTTGCGAGACGGCTACTCAACGCGCGAAACGGCTGGGACGGGGCTCGGCGCGATTTTTCGCCTCTCAACGCTATTTGATGTGTTCTCAGTTCCCGGTAAGGGAACGGCTTTAGTGTCACGAATCCGCGGTCGCGCTTCGGCCGCGAACGCAGCCTCGCCTACCGCGGCGAAGCTGGAGCTCGGCGTTGTTTGCCTTGCCTTGGCAGGCGAGATCGAGTGCGGAGACAGCTGGAGTATTGCCGATAACGGGCAGGCCGTCAGCATACTGATCGCCGACGGCTTGGGCCACGGTCCGCTGGCGGCGAGCGCCTCCAAGGCTGCCGTCGCTGCCTTTGTCCTAAATCCTTTTGATAGACCCGAAGCGGCAATGCACACGATGCATGGCGCTGCCTCCGGCACCCGCGGTACGGCTGCCGCTTGTGCGCGGTTGAACATGGCTGAGTTGACAGTTGAGTACGCAGGAGTCGGCAACATCAACGCTGCCCTGGTTACCGAAGGACGCTCGCGCGGGATGGTCTCACACAACGGCACATTGGGCCTGCAGCTCCTGCGCGCCCAGCAATTTCAATACCCGTGGCCGGTAGGCAGCTACGTGGTAATGCATTCGGATGGTCTTTCATCACGCTGGAGTCTCGCAGAGTACCCTGGGCTGCCCCAGCGCCACGCCGCAATCATTGCCGCTGTGCTCTATCGAGACTTTGTCCGGGAGCGAGACGATGTTACGGTCATCGTGGCGCGGCACGGCTAATGAGCGACGAGCTTGCCAAATTGCGGATGCAAGTTGCGCAGCAGCAGACAGATTTCGCCAATCTCGAGGCTGAGCTCGCGGAAACCAACAAGGGTGTGGTCGCGCTGTATGCCGAGCTCGATGAGAATGCCGTTCAGCTCAAAGAAGCGGCGGATCTTAAGAGTCGATTTCTCTCCTACATGAGTCACGAGTTTCGCACGCCGCTCGCCTCTATAACCAGCATCACCGATATTCTTATCGACGGACTCGATGGCCCCCTTACGGGCGAACAAACGCGTCAGCTGCAATTCGTACAAGCGAGCGTTCGAGACTTGACCGAAATGGTCGACGACCTGCTGGACCTGGCCAAGGTGGAGGCCGGCCGAATATCCATATCGCCCGAATGGTTCGAAATGGTCGATCTTTTTTCGGCACTGCGTGGCATATTCCGTCCCATCATTGCAAGCTCAAACGTGACTTTGGTATTCGAGGAACCCCAGTCAGTGCCGCGCTTGTTTACCGACGACAAAAAACTGTCGCAAATACTGCGTAATTTCATCTCCAATGCACTTAAATTTACGCCTCAGGGAGAAGTTCGCGTTTCTGCCAGATCGGTCGATGGCGATAACGTGGAGTTTGCGGTCAGTGACACGGGCATTGGAATTGCCGAGAACCACATACCGGCGCTCTTTGCGGATTTTGTGCAATTGGATACCCGAATTCATAAACGCCTGCGTGGGACGGGGCTGGGTCTGTCGTTGGCCAAGAAATTTGCAGAACTCTTGGGCGGTGCAGTGGCGGTGGAAAGCGAGCTTGGAAAAGGCTCGAGATTTTCAGTGCGCATCCCCGTGCATTATTCCGGAGGGCGGGTGCAGCCATGACTCGCGACAACAGCATCGTCGGCAGGGAGCGTCCCATTCGCATCCTCGCGGTCGATGATAATCCTGCTGCCCTTTACGCGACCAGCCGCGTGCTGAAGTCAGCCGGGTATGAGGTGATTCAAGGCACAACGGGTGCGGAGGCCTTGGCCAAAGCGAAACTTGCGGACTTGATTGTGCTCGATGTGAACTTGCCCGACCTCGATGGTTTCGAGGTATGCCGGCGTCTGAGAGCGAACCCTGCTACGGCGCAGCTGCCGGTCTTGCACTTATCGGCAACATTCACCCAAGTGGCTGATCTTGCGATGGGAATTGAAGCCGGCGCGGACAGCTACCTAACGCGCCCCGTCGAGGCTCCGGTGCTGCTTGCCACCGTGCGGACGCTTATGTTTGCCAGGCAAGCCGATAAGCTACGGCGCGGCGCGGACGCAAAATTGCGGGCCATGTTCGATCTGGCACCCGTGGGAATCGTCTTTTTGGATGAGCTGGCGAATTACACCAGCGTGAACCCGGCGTTTTGCAAGATGACGGGCTACTCGACCGAGCAGCTGGTAGGGCGCTCGCTGAGCTACTCGTTAGCGACAGCGCTGCACCTCGCGGAGCTGTCCGAAGCGCTAAAAGGCAGCGCGGTTCCATGGAAACACGACGTGAAGTTCCAAAAACGCGACGGCAACAGCGTCGAAATGGAGTGGCAAATAACCCAAGAGGATGTCTCAGGGACGAGTGTGCTGATTGCAATCGATATTACTCAAAGATTGCGAGCCGAGAAGGCGCGAGAGAGCTTGCTCACCAGCGAACGCGCCGCTCGCGCAGAAGCTGAACGCAGTAACCGGGCTAAGGAAGAATTTCTGGCAACCATATCGCACGAACTGCGAAATCCGCTGCATGCGATTGTCGGTTGGGCGACGATTTTAAACCGCAATCCGGATCTGACCGAACCGGTGCGGCGCGGCCTGCAGTCGATTGAGCGCAATTCGAAACTGCAGGCGAGAATGATATCGGACCTGTTGGACTACGCTGGAATTACCTTCGGCCGCATCCGCTGTGTGCCGGAACATATTGACCCGTATCCGATCATTCGCGCGGCCCTCGATATAATTTCGGCGACTGCCTTGGCCGCGGACGTCAATATTCAGACATCCTTTGAAGACGAATCACTGCGTGTGGATGCCGATCCTGCGCGCCTCCAGCAAATAATCCTGAACTTGCTCAGCAATGCGGTTAAGTTCTCCGAAAAAAAAGGGGTAGTACATTTGAGCGCCGGTCAGGTGGGCGACAATTTCCAATTGCTTGTCTCCGATGAAGGCAGGGGGATCGAGCCACAGTTCTTGCCGCGCATTTTTGAGCGATTTAGCCAGCAGGATGCAACGACGAGCAAGGCGCACGGAGGCTTGGGGCTGGGGTTGGCGATCGTAAAGCAACTGGTGGATTTACATGGGGGTAGTATTGAGGCCTCGAGCGCGGGACGGGGGTGTGGTGCCGCATTTAAGGTGCTGTTGCCTTTAAGTCAACGCGACGAAGAGCTCCAAGAAAGTGACAGCCAATTGCTTCGCAACATCGACTTCTCACGTATCGTAGTGTTAATTGTGGATGATGATGCCGACTCCAGAGCATTAACCGCCCGGGTTTTGTCTGACGTCGGGGCTACCGTCATTGAAGCCGACGATGCCGCAGCTGGCATAGCCAGCGTTCAATCCCGTACGCCGAGCCTTCTGATCAGTGATATTGGCATGGCCCATCGCGATGGTTACGAGCTGCTCCGGGCGCTGCGAGAAGCCGGTTATGATGAGTTGAAGTTGCCCGCGATCGCTCTGACCGCATTCTCTAGAATGGAGGACCGCACGCAGGCCTTGGCGGCAGGCTTCCAGGAACATCTGGTGAAACCGTTGGACCCGCAGTTGCTGGTATCGACAGTTGCATACTTATGTCGCCCCGCTCGCTCTTGAGACCCATCGCTTCCTTCTAGGGCTCGGATCGTTCGGCAGAATTCATCTCATGCCGAACTCCGCTGATACGTTCATAAATCGTCTTGCGCAAGCGGTTGGTTACCCCCAATGGCCGGTGTTCCGGGAGCGCGTGCCAGGGGGTAAATGAAAGGTTTTCACAGAAGCGATTTTGCTCATCCGTGTCGAAGTCTTGCTGAGGGATGCGGATGCTCGCCACCTTGTAAAACGGAGCAATTGCCTCCTTCCATTCTATCTGCGAATTTTCAACGCTCAGGCTATCGGAAGTCCTAGGCTGCACAAGAAGCTCCATGCAGGCATCGCGGCTTTGCAACGTTGAACGCAAAGCGTCTCGAAGATAATCGTGTGCAGGACTCTTCGGGAGGGTTTGTGTATCGACCAAGCACGGCTTGACGGAAAGTTTTATCACTTTCCGCCGGGGCCCAACTCCCAGCTGATAAGGAACCATCGACCAATAACGGGCACTCAAAGGATTCGCAATCCTGCTGCGGGCGGTCTCAAACGCGATCAAGGTGCCCCGCAGCCCAAGTGAGAAAGGGATTGTCACTTTGCCGAAAAAACTACTGTCCGTACTCTTCTCGATGAAAGCGAGATAGCGTTTCGGATCATTCGCAAAAAACACCGGGTGATTGATCAGGATGAAATCCTGAGTAGTGGCATTGGAGTCGCTTTCCAGTAGTTTTTTCCCGGCAACCCCCATCACTTTGATCGCCATACCCCGAGCATCGCCCTTGCTATCCGCCCGATTTGGATCCTGCGATCCATTGGAAAAGCGGATCCATGTCTGATAGGTCTTGCCGGGAATAAAAATCCCCTGCGCTAGAGTATCCGGAAGTTTCTCATCAACATTCAGAGTCGCTTTTACACAACCATGCGCCTTGGGGTGCGCGTCGCGCCGAGCATCGCCGGTGCGGTACTTCTCACGGATCGACTTTTCAATGGCGGATGCGATACGATTGGCGAGGAACTCCTCGTCCGGGTAGGGAGTTTCGCCCAATTCCTTATCCGCGACCGGATAATGCAGCGCATAAAGCTTCCCCTCCGCAGCAATCGCAGGCTCGCCGACGGGCTGCAGTAAGCAGACGCCGGCAAGCACCAAGGAAGGACAGCACAGACTGGGTCTGTGCATCCGCGCCTTGCAACAATGAGCGTCAGTCATTGAGTAAGTGGCTGAGTCAGTGCACAGCTCGCGCCAAAAACCACGGCCAGGGATGCTAGCGGGGCCAGGCTAATGCTCAATGGCCGACGTTTCGGCGCCCACGCGAACGCGGCCTTGCGTGACGATGTCGCGCATAATCTCAGGAAGCCGAAGTAGGTCGCGCGCTTTATCCAAAAAGTGCGCTGCACCCAGAGAAAGCGAGGCGTGCATATATTCAGGCAAATCGTAATTGGTCAACACAATGACTCGAGGCTGGATCTGCATACCCGCCAGCGCTCTTAAGACTCCAAAACCGGTTCCTTGCTTCAGATGCAAGTCCAAGATAACGATATCCGTGGGCTCCCGACGAAGACACTCAATCGCGGCCTTTTCAGTATCCACGGTGCCAACGAGATTCACTTCCGGTACATTGCGCAGCACTTCGATCAGACGCTCCGCAACGATAACCGAGTCCTCGACCAGCAGTACCCTATTAGCGCTGCTTTTCATCTTGGACGCAGCCGCACTTTGCCGGTTCCATATTTGTCGCAGTGCCCATTACGCTCTGATCCGTTCGCAAGATGATGTCCCCACTCGGCCCACCCTTAGCTGCGCGAGTCGATCGGCAGCGCTGGGGGGTCGAGTCAGCCGGATGAGAACCCTGTGCTATTACGGTGCGACTTTCAGTAGATTAGTGACCTTGCCCTTGCCCGCGACTTCTTCGGCTTTCGCAGCGACGAGGTCTTTCTCGTGACTGTCGCGCACCACACCATTGAGGGTCACGGCTCCATTCACTGCGACAATCTTGACATTGTGTGCATAGGTTGAGAGTGATTTCTCCGCCATGACGCGTTGGCGAATTTCCTTCGTCAAGTTCATGTCAGATGAATCGTTGGCTTGACCATCCGCGGTACTCGATTTGGCGGTCGAGTTCGTGGAGTTCGCGTTGGTCTTGGTATTGTCCGGCGGCGGACTCTGCGCTTGTGCCGACGCGGCGAGCCCAAGCGATACTGCCAAGGCTATAACGGCTGTTGTTTGGCTTTTCATATAAACCCCCAAAAAATTTCGATTAATAAAACTCAAGGGGCCCCCTGAAGGCCCCTCAAGGTTAGTCATTTAGCGAACTGCATCCGTGCCTGTCTTGGGCGAGCTGGCCTCGCTGGACGAGGAGATATCCTCGGCACCAGTTTGCTTCAGCACATCCTTGGCGCGGGTGATCTGTTCGGATGTGTCAGCGTGCACGGAAAGCAGCGTGCCGCCGTCCTTGACCCGGCCCTCGTAGCGCTTCGCTTCATATTCGGGAATTCCCATTCCCACCAGGGCTCCCACCAATCCGCCAACGGCGCCACCGACGCCCAACCCCGCGAGGCCCGCCATGATTGGACCGGCAGCGATGAAAGGTCCGATGCCTGGGATGGCAAGGGCGCCCACTCCGGCCAACACGCCCAGCGTGCCGCCGATCACACCACCCGTGGTCGCACCTACGGTGGTGCCCTCGGGCGCTTTGGTATCCTTGTGGTGCGCGAATTCTTTGGTGCTGCGCGTATCTGGCAGCAACACTGAAATAGTCGAACTCGGGAAGCCCGCGGCGATGAGCGTATCCACCGCGCGCTCAGCTTCGGTCTCCGACGGATAAATGCCAAAAACTGCAGTGTTTTTTCCAGCCATAAAATGCTCCGTGATATAGGTTACGCCGGCAACACAATGCTGCCGATTCCGTGCGGGCATTAGGCTTGCAATTAAAAAAGGGATCTGTCAGCCCGGACGCTGTCCCTCAGTCAGACAACGGGGATATAGGGCGGGCTGACCACCGACAGATCGCGCGACCTTGTATCGTTGAGCGTGATTCATCCATACATCCTGAGGTCTTTTGGCACTAAGGGCGGTGCGCGGCAACAGTGTGCGGCAGCACTGTGTGCGGCAATCGTCGAGGATCGGAAACCCTCAGAAGATCGCGCGTAGCCGCATCGAGTTCAGATTGGAAGTATTTGATCAAAGCGCGGTCGAACACTTGCGTTTCTTGGCCGGCGATCGCACAGAGGGTCATCGAGGAATGGAACTTGCGATCGTCCGGATAAGGAAAAATATCCTCTATCTTTCTCTTTTTGAGATTCGTTACCACTTCAGTAATCTCTCGGAGCCGCGTGCCCAATATGGGATGACTCATATAGCTCTCGGCTTCTCTCAAAGAGGAGATACCGAAATATCTTGCGGATTCGCTGCGACCGAGGCCGCGGAGTTGCGGGAATATAAACCACATCCAGTGGCCTTCTTTATGACCGGCGCGCAACTCGCGCAGCGCCCCGCCGTAGAATCGCGCCTGCGCAGCCACAAATCGCTCAACGTTGAATGGATCTGAGTGGCCCACCTGTGTCTAATCTCCCCATGCACCGACAATCAGCTGGGTGACAAGGCATTCCTCGCCGCCGCCGCGCTTGTGAGTTCAATCGCTTCGTTAATATCGATCAATTGCGAATTCAGCATATGACTGAATTTGCGATTTGCTGCGCGGAGATCCAAGTTCACCTCGGAAACGGTTAAGCCCCCATTCTCGTGCTGACGGATTTGACGCTCGACTCTATCTTTCAGGTCCAGCAGTATTTCAATGACGTCATCCATGTAACCCCCTAAAGCCCTCTGGAAGAGTCTCAAAAAGGCGATCGGGTGAAAATCCAAGAAGTCCGGCGCTTTATGTCGTCTTTTATTACCCGTCTGTAAGAATGCAGGCGCTGAGCCCCCTTCCCTTTAATCTAAGTTGATCAGGCCCGCGCGCTCATGAACTACGCGCGCGAGCACCGACCAATCCTTCGAACCTAAGCCCGCTTCGATTCCTTTTTGCATATTCTCGCGCACGACTTCGGCCGCCGGCAGCACGGCGTGCTTCGCCTTCGCCGCCTCGAGCGCAAGGTTCACATCCTTGAGGCCCAACGGAAGCTTGAATCCCGGCTCGTAGCTCTTGTTCGCGATACTGCCGCCATAACGCTTATACGCCGGGCTTGCGAACAACGTGTTGGTCACGATGTCGAGAAAGTCGCGCGCCGGCAAGCCGTAGCTCTCGGTCAAGGCGGTGGCCTCGCCCATCGCCTCGATAGCCAGTGCCAGCATCAGGTTGCCGGCGATCTTCGCGACGTTGGCGCGAATGGGATCGGCCCCCAAATTCCAAGTTTTTTGACCCAGCGCATCGAGCAGGGGCTGAACCGCGGCAAGGGCCTCGGGATCGCCCGCCGCCACGATGTTCAACTCGCGCCTGGCCGCCGCGGCTGGCACCCCGAATACCGGCGCCGATACGTAACCGATCCCTCTGCTGCGGTGCTGTTTTTGCAGCTCATCCACAAGGCCCAGTGAAATTGTCGCCATCATTACGTGGATGCAGCCTTTACGGGCCGCAGCGAGCGCTCCCGACTCGAGGATCACACTGCGCACCGCCCTGTCATCTGCAAGCATAGTGAGTACCGCATCGTTGTCGAACACCTCAGAGGGCGATGCCAGCACGGCAACGCCTTCAATCGCCTGGGCCGCGGCCGGGTTGCGGTTCCATACGCTCACGCGATGGCCTGCCTTGACCAGGTTCGGCACCATGGCGGCCCCCATGCTGCCTATTCCGATAAAGCCTAAATTCATGGCAATTCTCCTTCGCCGATAACGTGCATTGCAAATCCGGCGCTGGTGCGGCCGGCGACGATGTTCGAATAAATAAATCCCCCTCACACTCCCGGCGCCAGTTCTCCGTCAATGATCGGAATCGCCCGCGCCGCCGGGTGTCGATCACGAAAATAGGGTTGCCCACCGCTCACGACGTTTTTTGAGCGGGAGCGCCGGCGCCCTGCAGAACATTCAGCACCGCTTGCGATACCTTTTCGTCGATGTCCGCAGCGTGTTTCGAATGAACGGGATAACCAATTTGCGCCTGCATGTGTCCCTCGACGATATGCATTTGAATACGCGCAGTCGTCTCGGCTCCGCTCTCCGAAATGCTCAGGCCGCGCACCTGCCGGGTCTGGCGCTCGATTTCTCCGCGGTATTCGTTCAACGCGTGTTCCACCGCCTTGGCCAGCTTCGCCTTCAAAGTCACATAGTCATCGACCGCGGGTAAGGTCACCGTTATTTCGTGCCACGACAGATCCACTCCGGGAAGCTGCTTGAATAATCCTCCAGAGGACTGGAACACGATGAGATTGGCAAACGCCACCACTCTGCCAGTTGGCCCCAAGGGACCGGCCTGGCTGAGTTCCATCAGATGCATGCGTACCAGGCCCAAATCGATTACCTCGCCAATCACCGTCCCGATCTGCACTCTGTCCCCGATTCGAATGCCGTATTTTCCGATGAGAAAAAAATAGCCGACGATCGAGACCAAGACGCTTTGCATGGCAACCGCGACGCCGGCACTGAGCAAACCGGCGAAAGTGGCGAAGGTGCTCATCTCAGTGATGAAACTCAAGGCGACGATGATCACCGCCGTCGTCCACACAACGATGGTGCGCACCAGCAGCAACTGGTAGCGGTGGCGCGGTTCGCGCGCATAGTGAATCACAGCCCGGCGCCAGATTTCCCCGAGGATAATTACGACGGCCAGCATTCCGCCCAAAATGCCCAAGCGAACACCGAGAGCTCGCAGCGCGTCTCTATATTCTTGTCGCGTGGTCTGGCGCCAATTGTCCAAATTGTGCCGGTACTGCTGCAGCAGCACTGACTCCCTGCTCAACGGCAGCAATATGGCGGATGTTTGCTTAAAGACCCACGCCAACGTGTCGAATTGGGCGCGCAGGCTCATCAATGTCGTGCTGCTTGCGTTGTCCGCTTGCGCGGCCAGCGCAGCGCTTCGCGCCGAATAGGCCTGCAATTGCTCCTCCGGCGCGCGGTTGATTTTCTGAAACGTCGCCGCCAACGCAGCGGTGTGCGCGTCGACGACATCGATGGCTTTGAGCTTTGCCCGCACGCGAAACACTTCCGATAGAAGATCCCAGATTCCCGTACGCACGCCTTCCTTCGAGGCAGCGCCCGGCGCCGAAGTGCTTGCCGTGGGCGTGTTGGAGGCCAGAGCAGGGGCCGGCGAGGACGCCGCCGCGTGTACAGTGGTTGTCGGCACGCTGGCGGCAATGGCATCTATATGGGCTTTGAGCGCACTGGCGTTCGCAGCCTTGGGATTGGTCTCATGGACGGACTCAGCCATCATATTGAGTAAATTGATTTGTGCATCCAGCATGGCCAGTTCGCCCTGCAGCTCCTGGAGGGTCGCTTCGAGTTCTCGCCTCCCCTTTGGGGCGGCCGCGGCGAGCTTTTTGCGATCGGCTTCCAACTCCGCTTGAGTGGCCGCGCGTTGCTGCGCCAATCGGTTTCGCTGCTGATCGAAAGACTGCGACAAGGTGGCGTCCGCGCTTCGGTCCGCGTTGGCTTCACTGCTAATGAGCTCGGCACTCGCTCGCGCAATATCAATGGCTAGACTCACCACTTGATCGGCCGTTTGCTTGTTGGCGTACACGATCATGAGATCGCTGGCGCGCGTCGCACTTTGCTGCTGCGTGCCGAGCGTTCTATACCAGTCGACGGTCTTATCCAAGAGTTCGATGACCTGCTCCGGCGTCAATACCGAAACATGCGCGCTAAGATCAAGTGCCGGGCCGGCTGCGGCGGATGCGGACGGCGTGACTTTAGGGTCAACGGGATTTGCGCCCGCTGTCGCCCAGAGACCTGCGAGCAGCACTACTACAACTTCGACGCGCATGCCAAATTTTACCGTAAAATCTTTATCCCATGTCCGGCCAATTCTCGTCGCTTCAATCTATTTCTTGCGCGCCAGAGCGGCATGAAGTGCAGTGTCTAAGTCCGATAGTTCGTACGGTTTCGATAACACCTCAACGTGCTCGCCGTCGGTCCTATTTATCTCCCCACCGGCATATCCTGTGGTCATCAACACCGGCAGGCCCGGTCGTCTCCGTCTGATCTCATGCGCGAGTTCCAGGCCGTTCATAGGCCCCGGCATCACCACATCTGAGAAGACCACATCAATTTCTCGATCATCCGCCAATGCCCCGAGCGCCGCTTGAGCGCTGGCCACGCGAGTGGTTCGGTAGCCCAAGTCGCTCAGCATCTCCGTGACGAGCGCCGCGACCTCGTCGTCATCCTCAACCAGGAGGATCGACCCCTTGAGTGCCCTTCGCCGGCTCGCGCTGTCAAGGTTGGTGCCTTCTTCGGAAGGCCGCATTGGCGCGACGTCAGAGCGTGGCAGCCACATCGATACCGTGGTGCCGCCGCCGACCACGCTTTGCACTTTGACCATGCCCCCGGACTGCTGGGCGAAACCATACACTTGTGGCAGGCCGAGGCCTGAGCCCTTGCCGACCTCCTTCGTGGTGAAGAACGGCTCGAAAATTCTCGATAGCACATGCGCCGACATTCCGGTCCCCGTATCGGCGACGGTGAGCAGCACGAAATCGCCCTTCAACCCCGCATCACTGAGTGCCGGCGCGTTCTTGCCACCGATGGTGATCAGACCTCCGTTCGGCATCGCATCGCGCGAATTCACACACAAATTTAAGATGACCAGTTCAAGCTCCGCCGGGTCCACCTTGATGGGCCATAAATCCGGCGCAAGTTCTGTCCCTACCTGCACATCGCCGCGAAGCGTTCGGTCGAGAAGCTCTCGCATGGCATCGATTTGCTGGTGCAGATTCACTGGCTCGGGGTTCAACGGCTGACGCCGGGCGAAAGACAGCAACTGCCGGCTTAAAGACGCACCGCGGGTCGCCGCCTGGCCCATCTGCGCCATGATCCTTTCTTTGCGTTCAGGCTCGCCGGGGCGCCTCAATATGCTCAAGCCGCCGGAGATCACCATCAGCAGGTTATTGAAGTCATGCGCGACTCCGCCCGTTAATTGTCCAATGGCTTCGATTTTTTGCGCTTGCCGCAAGTGCTGCTCTGCCTCCGCGAGCCGCGCCTGATCCTTAAGCCGGTCGGTGACGTCATACACGAACTGAAACGCCCCGATGAGCCTGCCGGTGCGATCGCGTAGGGAATTGAATTTCATCTCGTAGTAGCGCCGATCCAGACTGGGATCTTCAAACTCGTCGACCGCAGTGAACTGCTCGCCGGCCAGAGCGCGGCCCCACACGGCTTTCAATGCGGCTTGATGGTCGGGGCGATCCTGCAAAAGCTCGAGCATGCTGTCGCCGACCTTGGGACGCACGCCGAAGGCTCGCGCGAACTCATCCGCACACGCTCGGTTGACCGCAAGATAGCGATAATCTAAATCGAGGACTTGAACGAGCGTATCGGTGGCCTCGACGATATCGACGAGAATTTTTCGCTCGGCCAGCGCCTTTGCCACGCGATTTTCCAATCGCTCATTGAGTTCTCGCAGCTCAGCCTCCGCAGCTTTTCGAGCCGTGATATCGATAGCGGTACCGATGACGCGCACGCAGCGCTCGCCCTCAAAGATGCCGCGGCCTTTCGCTGCAACCCAGCGAACAATACGGTCCTCTTTGCCCACCGTGCGGTATTCAACATCGTAAAGGGCTCGCGTGTCCGAATCGATCGCGGCAAGAAAGGCGGCACTGGTCGCTTCCCGATCCTCCGGATGCAGCCCTTCATAGTAATCGGCCATGGAAACAGGAGTATCCGGGGAGATTCCGAACATGGCCTTGACCCGCGGCGGCCAATAAAGCGCGTCGGTGAGAACGTCAAGGTCCCACAGACCAATCTCAGCGGCATCCGTTGCGAGGCGCAGCTGTTCCTCGCTCGTGCGAAGCGCCGCATCGGCATCGTTGCGCTCCGTGGCGTCCACACCGACCACGAAAATCCCCGTAACCACGCCCGCTGCGTCTCTGATTGGCTGATAAACGAAATCCACGTACCGCTCAACCACGGCCCCCTTCGGGCTGATTTCAAGGGCGAGTTTCCTGCCCGTGGCGGTGTAGGGTTCGCCGCTTTTATAGACCTTATCCAACAGTTCGAGATATCCCTGAGGGACGGATTCGGGCACCGCTTCAGCCACACTGAGACCCAAATGCTTGCGATGTCCGAGCAACTGGCGGTAATTCGGGTTGCTGAGCTCGAACCGATGATCCGGACCTTTGTGCACGGCCATAAAGATAGGGGCTTGTTGAAAGAGTTCTGCGAGCTCGTGCAGCTGCGCCGCCGCACGCTGGTCTGAAAGCACCTGCTCGGTGGTTTCGGTACATATGACCAGCACTCCGCCGACGCCCGATGTCGAGTGAGGATCAAAAACCGGGTTATAGGTATAAGTCCAGAACACCTCTTCGAGCCGGCCATGGCGAGTGATGGGGACCAATGCATTTTGATGCGAAGTAGCCCCTCTGCCGGACATGACCTGATCAATTTGCGGGCCGATGATGTGCCAAATCTCCGCCCACACTTCTCGCCCGGGTTGGCCGATCGACCCCGGGTGGCGCTCAGGTCCGATTGATTGTCGATAGGCATCATTGTAAAAGCACAGAAGTTGCGGCCCCCACCAGATGTACATCGGGTGGGGGGAACTCAAGAGAAGGGCCACGACGGTACGCAGCGATTCCGGCCAGCGCCCTGGAGACCCGATAGACGTGGCACTCCAGTCGCGGGCGCGGATTAAGGCGCCCATTTCACCGCCACCCTGGAGAAAGGCGTGGAAAGCGCCCCGTGGCGGATCCCGGACGTCGGATTGGCTTGCGGACATCGAGTGACTCCTACGGATAGAAGTCAGGGGTTTTTTGATTAGACACTCTATGTACCGGCAATCGTAAATGGATGTTCGTTCCCCGGTCACCTTAGCCAAGCGTCTGGGAAAAATCCAATACACCCCATGATAAAGGTGCCGTTGGCCGGAAAGTACCTATCGTTAACTCGCAGCGCTGCCAGTTCGCGCTCTTCGCGTCTGTAATTTTTTCAATCTCAATCTTAAGCTGTATAAGACCTGAATCTGCCCCGGCACGCCGGCTCACTCCGGCAATAGCGGCGAATTGTGCTCCCCGCTTGAGAAGCGCATGCTCGGCGATGCAAAAAGAAACTCGCCCAATCAAGGGGGCGTCAATAAATCCAATTTTTTAGGGGGACCTATGCAAACCATGTTTAAAACTCTGCTCGTTAGCGCCGTCCTTGCCATCGGAACGAGCGCGGCGTTCGCTGCAGACTCTGTGGTCGGGACGTGGAAACTGAACCCGGCGAAATCGACGTTCTCTCCCGGCCCGGCTCTTAAGAGCCAGACTCGTACCTATGCTGAAACGCCGCAGGGCATGACAATGACAATGAAGACGACGGCGGCGGACGGCACGGAGTCCACGAGCACGCTGACGTTCAAGGACGACGGCAAACCCTACCCCATCAGCGGCAATCCGGACTTCGACTCCGTTTCCGTCAAGCGAGTGGATGCGTCGACCGTCAACAGCACCCAGATGAGAGCGGGCGCCACCGTCGGTACAGGAGTCCGCACCGTGTCCAAAGACGGCAAGACGCTGACTTTCGCGCAGAAGGGAACGCATGCCACCGGCGGAAAATTCGACGACGTATTGGTCTACGATCGGCAGTAGCTGCTCTAGCGCGGCACAGAGCGGACGAATCTACGATTAGTCGGTCCGC
>JALYIT010000086.1 GCA_030775645.1 Pseudomonadota bacterium
TCCTGGCGGCAGCCAAACCTGTTGGGGCTCGACCTAATCGGCGTGGCCCTGTGGCGAATCTCTCCCACAAAAAAAGCCGCGCTCGTAGCGCGGCTTTTTTCCTCCTATGAATATCATCGCTATCGAGCGCTATAACCTCGACCTTCGACGCACGCCACCATCGCTCGATTGTAGTCAGAGCCATTCTGCGCAACCTGGCCGGCCTGCTCTGAGGCCCACCGCTGGCATTCAGCCTTATCGACCGCTTGTTGCTCAACGCTTTGGCCATTTTTGGGGTACATGAAAATCTGCCCGCCCGGCCCCGTACTTAGATCCGCGGCCGCATCGCTCGGAGCAGAAGCTGCACCGTCAGCTGAGCCGCTCAAGTCCGCGACCGGCGGCGGGTCGGTGACCACGTAGCCCTCATACGACGGGTTATAGGTGTAGTAGACATCGTTGGCGTAGTAATAAGGCACGCCGCTATACCAATAGGTCGCATAAGCCAAGGGCAGGATGGGCAGGAACCAGGCAAACCCGGCACCGTAGTAACAGCGGGGCCAGAATCCGCCGTTCCAATAGCCACCACGCCAACCGCCGCCCCGCCAGCCGCCGTAGCCGTATCCGCCACGCAAGCCGCCGGTCGAATAACCATGGCCGCGATAGCCCCCCCGCCCTACATAAGCGCTTTGAGAGGCGCCGCCGTAGCCGCCGCCATAATGTCCCGTGCCGCCCGCGTAATAGCGTCCCCCGCCGCCGCCGTAGTAGCGTGACCCGTCGCCCGCGTAATTAGCCGGTGCTGCAAAGTGAGCACCGCCGCCCCCGATATGGCCAACGGAAGCATGACCGCCGCCACTGAAGGCATGTCCGCCGCCACTGAAGGCATGTCCGCCGCCGCCGCCGACGCTACCGCCCCCGCCACCATGTCCGCCGCCACCACCGCCACCACCGCCACGTCCTCCGCCACCGCCGTGCTGCGCAAACGCAGGCCCCGCCCCGGCCAAGATCAATCCCAGCGCGCTCAACGCCAATAGACCGCCTTTGCCTTTGATCCTCATTTGCCCTCTCCTCACCACAACCGCGGACGGTTGCTTTTAAGCCTTCTTCAATAAGACCCTACAAGCACAACGCGGTTCAAGCGCTTTGGTGTACATAACGCCACTTAATTACGCCACGCTGCAGTGAACATAACATAGGCTGTTCGCCCAGGCGCTGGCTCGAAATATCTAGCATTGGTCTCGTTGACTATCACCGAGCCCACGTAAGCGCGATTTGCAAGGTTATCAAGGCGGCCAAATTCGCTAAGGTGCCAGTGCTTGGTCTGCTGCTCGAAGCCCGCGCGCCAATTGACCACCCAGAAACCGTTCGCTGCATCCGTGCTGCGGTCATCCGCGTAGATTTTCGACCTTCCGTCCGTCTCGAGCGTAGTTGAAAAACCCAAAGGGGCGTAATGCCAAGTGAGGCCCAAGTACAATGAATTGCGCGCAATCGCGGGTAGGAAAGTTCCCGCTGACACCGGCAAGTAATTGGTTGCCGCGCCACTCGCGTGATTCGCCAAGGGATTGCAAGGTGTTCTTACGCAAGTGAAATAGGACTGCGCCACAACGGCACGAATATACGTATAGGCCAGTTGCGCCTCGACCCCCCCCGCTATCTTGAAATCTGCGGCGACTTCCAAGCCGCGCCGCGTAGTCTCACCGATATTTTGATTCACGGTGCGGCCGCTTGAATTTTGTAGCACCGCCAGTTCATCCGTAGTTTTGATATAAAAGGCCGCCAGAGTGGCGCGCACATCGCCGTTGCCGGCTTTGATGCCGGCCTCGTAGTTCTCGCTGCGCGCGGGCTTCAGCGCAAGATTCAGACCGGTGAGACTGCCGTCCACCGACCGGTAGGCCAGATCATTCAGCGTCGGCGTCTCGAATCCCTTGCCATAGGAGCCGTAAATATTGACCGCCGAGTTCGCCCGAAACGTCACACCGCCCACGGGATTGACGGCGGAATAACGGATCGCGCTATTCGCACCATCGAGCACCGCCAAGTGACCGTGAGAACTCACTTCCACCAAGTTGTTGCGCACTCCGGCAACCAGACGCCAGCGCTGTGCAGGGTCCCACTGGGCCTGTAGATATTGATCGAAATCGTACACGTGGTTGGCCTCGTCGCGCCTTATCGATCCCTGCACGCCCAGCTGCGAGCCGGTGAAGTTCAGATATCCTTTGCGCGCTTCAGCCAAATCGTCGTAATTAAAGCCCGCCACCAGCAACAACGGCATGCCCCCCAAGGTGCGTTGATCCGTGATGTGCAGATCCGCGCCCCAATAAGCTCGACTCAAGTCGATCACACCGCCTGGGTAGAGCGGCGCCGTCGATTGGGTTGCTTTGGGGATCGCCTGAAACTGAGTCGTGGCGCGATGGCCCGTATACAGACTGGCAATAATCTCATCGGCGGTGCTGACTTTGTTTTCGAACACAGCCCCCAGTTGTTCTTGCGCCAGCGCCTTACGCGTGTTGTAAGCAATGGCGTTAGTGCCGGCCTGGCGCGGATCCGCTGCCAGCTGCGCACGGGTCAGTCCCAAGGGATCTTGAACGAACGGAGTTTGTACGGCATTGGCCACGACGGTCAGCTTCGAGTCGGCACTCGGGTTGGCGGTAACCTTGGCATTGAAAAGATTGCGCTCCGCTTCACTGTGAACTCGATATCCGGTGGTCTCAAAATGCGACGCGTGGGCGACATAATTGAGCACGCCGTTCTCGCCCGTCGTTCTCAAGTCATACCGTTGCGTGTTGAATGTGCCGTAATCCGCAGATCCGCCGAGAAGGTACCCGGGCTTCGCATCCTCGGTGAATATCGCGATGACACCGCCCGAGGAATTGCCATACAAGGCAGAAAAGGGTCCCCGCAGTACTTCGATGTGATCGGCCGATCCCAGATCAAACTGCGAAAACTGCCCCTGGCCATCTGGCATGGTCCCGGGAATTCCGTCGGAATACAGCCGCACGCCGCGAACACCGAAGCTGGAGCGGGCGCCGAAACCCCGCACCGACAGCTGCAAATCTTGCGCATAATTTTGACGGCTGCGCGCGGATACTCCCGGGACCGTCAGCAGCGACTCGGACAAATTGACTTGCAGCTGGCCGCTGCGAATGGTTTGCGCGTCGATTCTGTCGATGGAGACCGGCAAATCTCGGCTTTCTTCGGCGACCCGCGTTGCCGTGACGACCACCGATGGCAGCTCCCCGGCGCTGCTGCCGAGCGCAGCAGCGGGCGCATCGTTGAGCTGCAGCACGAAGACAAGGCTCGCTATCACCAGGAGAATGCGCTTGGTCAGAAAAATAACCTTCTGCTTGATTTTACGGTATGTCTGAAGGATAACCTTGTTCTTTAGCCACGAAAGTACGGCCGTTATCATTAACTAACGACTTGAGCAAATTTTCGCACAATCACGGGTTCAGCACGGCTCGCGTCGCACTGATTGTTGCCGCGAGCGTCACCGCGGCCGGCGCACGAGATGTACATGCTGACCTTAACGTGAGCGTGACCGTTCGCGCCATTGCCAAGATCGAAACTCAATCCGCACCGGCTGGCCTGCCCATTTCCGACGCAGATTTGCAGCGCGGCTTCATCGACGTGGTGCAGCCGACCATTTTGACCGTGCGCAGCAATAGCCCGAGCGGATTCTCTTTGGAAGTACTTACGGTCGCACCGGTGCTCTCGGCAATGAGGGTCGTCGGGTTGACCTCCGACCTTATGCTGGGGGCCGAGGGCGGCACTATTATAAAGCGATGGCAAAAACCTCAAAGCGTCGATCTATCTTTAAAATTTCGATTCACATTGGCGCCGGGGCTTCGCGCAGGCGATTATCCTTGGCCGGTGCGTTTGGCGGTGCGTCCGCTGGAGTGATCGATACGGGACGATGACAACGATCACGTCGCTGTAACTACCCGGCGCGGTCCGCCACTACCGGCGAATGAGCCTGCGTGCAGTTAACCGTGGCCGCGACGCGCGAGCAGGGGACGTACAGGCCAACGAAGCTCAGCGCGTACAGTAAATTCCAAGCCTTTACTGCGTGCCCGGCGCATCGCCGCTGGTGTGGCACACCACCGTGCCCATGTCCGGCAATGGATCATCCGACGGCGGCGGCTCCAATCGGAAGCTGCAGTGTCCGCCGGGCCAGCTTGCCTGCGCTGCCATGCCATGATCGTAACCCGTGACATACACCGTGCCGTTCTGCACCACGGGAAACTGCCCGCCTCGCAAGCTGACCACGGCGCCCACAGGAACCGGCTTGCCAGTGTCGAGAACCAAGCGAAACGTGCCGCTGCGCACCCGCTCCACAGGAAAGCGCGCAATAACGCCGCTGCGAAAGGGCGGCGCCATGATGGTGCTGCTGGCGCCGATGCTGGTATCCAACGGCAGGTCTTCCGGTGTGATACTGATTCGATTGGCTTCATACGGGCGCAGGTTGTAGAGCAGGGCCCGGCCGCTGGCGTCGGTATGGGTGGTGAGTTGGTTTTCCACGTAAACCGGCACGTCAGACAAGCCCGCGACGTCCACCATCGCAAAGCTGCCATTGACGGAGCGCGTGGTATTTAGCTGACCGTCGAGCAATGTCATTGCACCGGAGAGGTAGGCGCTGCGCCCCTCGAGACCGCGGTTGCGCGCCACCTCCAATTCCAAATCGGCGCTGTGGAACTGCTGGCGCCAATCGGCATCGTAGTTGCCTGCCGTGGAGGCGCTCAGCCGATAGCCGCTGCCAGGCCCAACCGGTGGACTTTGGGCCAGCGAGGCAATCAACTCGTTGCCCGGCGCACCGCTGCCGCTCCCGCCTACTACGGCCACGGTGGCTGCGCGTCGGCGCTCCAAAGGCAGGACAAAAATTAAGTAGGCGCTGGTTGAACTCTGAGCGCTGCTGGAAAGATCCGATGCAGTGCGGGTTCGAGTGAGCGTGAGATTGAGCGAGCCGATTCGCCCGAAGCTGATGCTGTGAGTCAACCCGAGTGTCTGCTGCACGGGTGAATCTCGGTAGGTTTGGCGCACATACGCCAGCGATAGCGATCCTAATCGGCCCAGTCGCATGCCAGTCTGCAGAAGGCTGCGCTGTCGCATGCGAAGGGCTGGATTTAAAGGTTCGCCTACCTGCGAGAATTCATTGGATGCCCACAGGTTGCTCGCGATGAAACTCGTATTGGTTCCGCGATGCTCGATTCCAACGCCGCGCAGCCATCCGGATCCGGCCGCGTCTCCGCCGGCGGCGGCGGTGAAATTGATGACACCGATTCGACCCACGGCGAATGCGGCGTTGAGCCCGGCAGCGCGCGCCTCGCGTGCCAGGTATTCGGCGTGCCCCTCGAGGGTTATGCGATCGGTAATGCCCCGTCGATAACTGACCTCACCGAGCAGGGGACCGTAGTCATTGCTTTGCAAGGTATAATCGGCGCGAATCTTGCCGAGGTTGACCGAATATTGGCTCAAGCCCTGCGCCAACAATATGGTGCTCGAATAGAAGGACTGCGTGACGACTTGTTCGCGGCCGAGCGCATCCCGTACCACCACGCTCACATCGCCGGTGCCTGAAACGGTGGGTAAACGATCAATCACGAAAGGTCCCGGCGGTAACTGATTGCTGGTCACCAACTGATTATTCACGAAGACATCCACCGTCGAGGGCACCGTGGCGCTGCCCGACGTGGCAAGAAGCGGCGTGGTCAGAAGATCCGGACGCAACCCGAAGTTTCGGCTCCAGCGCACACCGGCATAGCGCACCGCGTTCCCCCAACTGGCCCCATCACTGATGGCATCGCCGAGATTCAAGGTCTCGAGCGTCGCCGGAAAATCCCGCGTGTAAGTGGTATCCAGCCTGACCAATTGCTTGTCGGCGCTGCCGTAACGGGCGACCGCGGTGTTGGTCAGCACGCCCGCTCCCGCGAAAACACCAAGCTCGGCATAGGCGCCCCCCAAGTTCCGGCCGCCGATCTGCTGCGCCGAAAGCTGGTAGTTCAAGAATGCGCCGGGGGAAGCCGGTGTGATTTCCGGCGAGCGCCGCTCGGCGGCGCTGAGATGGGTGGTGTCGAATGAGGCGGTCGGCGCAGAAATGATAGCGCGCTGCAAACGTTCATCGATGTTCACCGAGCAACCCTTGATGGCTCTTGGATCGAAAAATCGCCGGCCCTCAAACAGCAGCGGTGCCGTCTTGGGCAAGTGCAACCGCAAGCGTTCGAAATCCCCCTCTTCCAGGTATAGCTCGCCTTGCGGGCCGCGCAATACCACCAGCATTTCCCCCGAGTCGGTGCCGCTCAAAGTGAACTCCATTACCGATTGCGTGAGATGAGAAGTGTCCGCGGCGAAGGCGCACTGAGCTGCGAGCCACAGCGCCAGCAGAACACCAGAATATGTCCGCTGCGCGAATGAAATTCTGACCCGCTTCGTTGTGGCCACGCGCCAATCCGCAGCTCTTAGAGAGAGCTAGGCGCAACGTCGGCGGAAAAATTCCCTTTGTCGCTGTGACCGCGGATCGGAATCGCTCCTCGCCGAATCGCGTCCGCCGGCGGAGTCAAAGTCCAACTCATCCGGCTGCCCGGCAGCACATACTTGGAGGTCACTCCGCGCAGCGGCATCAGCGAGCCTGGAAACAGCGCCTCGAAATCAGTAATTTGCAGGTGGCCAGTGCCATTGTTGGTCGCTGCGAGTTCGAGTTGGCCGTTTGCAAGCCAGCGCGAAGTCCAGGCGACGTCAGCGATTGCCTTCCCCTGCGCAGGAGCCACGAATATGGGGATACTCAGTCGCAACGCGACCCGCAGTCCGGTGAAATCTGTCGGCGCCGCCTGCGGCACTTCCTCGAATATGATGCGATAGGTCAATTCCTGCGCAGGGTCCGGCGCCCGGCGCAGGGCGACACGGACGATTTGCTGACTCATGGCCGGTATCTGCAGCACCGGCGGTGTCGCTAAGATTTCACGTGTGTCATCGAGCAGCTCCGCGCCGTCTTTTTGCGACCAGCTCACCACGCGGATTTGCACGACGACGGGACTGTCTTCCTCGTTGGAGAGGGTGAGCGCTTCGGTGCGGTGGCTGTTCGAAAGCTCCGCCCTGATGGGGGAAATATTGAACGTGCTCGCGTTTGCCGAAGCGGTCACCGCCCCGAAGATCAGCGTCATTGCATGAATCTTACGCATGGATTTCCCGCGAGTTCCCGCGGCAGCCGCAGGCCGCCGCGAGAGGCTTTGATCAATAGCTAACCGTGACAGTAATGGTGTCGCTATATGCGCCTGGCACCGCCGCTTGGTTGGTGGCGTTGTCGGGAAGTTGGCCAAAAACCTGCACGCTGTTTGCCGTCGCGACACCCAGTCCGGTACCGGCCACGGTCGCAGTGGATGCGGTGCCATCGCCAAATACGGTCGCAAACCCGGCTGTGGTGTACAGGTTGTATTGCAACGTGTTGGCGCCTGAGCCCATCACGCGTTGGGCGTAGGTATCGCCCGTCGTCGAGCCGGCGTTAAGCGCCACCGTAAAAGGCGTGTTCTTGGTGCACTTGACGCTGATAGTGGTAGTGCCCGCCTGATTACCGCCGCCGGGCGTGTAGTTGGGAAATGCCAAGGTTGGGGCCGTCGCTGAACAGGTCGACTGCACAGTGGCCGTCACCGCAAAGGTGGTCGTCGTCGTGGCAGCCTGCGCAATGCCGGCAACCATTAATCCGCCCGCCACGGCTGCGCTGAGAATCTTGTACATGGAAGCTCCTAGTAAATTTGACTTCATTACGGGTTTCCCCGAGGGAGCTATTCTTGCCGGATGGGCCAAAAAGGTAGTGACTGGCCGCGCAGTTCGTTAGCCGGGGCTCAAGTTTTGAGCCAATGTGCCGGGCCCCTCTCACTAAAAGACGCTTTGAATGACGGGCAGGCCGTCAATGCGATGCGCGCAGGGAGCCCGTTGTGTGACGCGCTACACACTTTCCAGTGCAGCGCTTAAGTCGGCGATGAGATCGTCCGAGTCCTCTATGCCCACCGATATGCGAATCAAGGAATCGGTTATACCGAGCCGGTCCCGCGTTTGCTTGGCCACGCCGGAATGCGTGGTGCTGGCCGGATGCGACATTAAGGTTTCGGTGCCGCCCAGACTAACCGCCAGCTTGATCACTTGCAGCGCATCGAGCAGGCGGAATGCTTCAGCTTCACCGCCTTTGACGGCGAATCCAAAAGTCGAACCGGCGTTTTGACACTGCCGTTTGAAGACGGCGGTACGCGGGTCATCGGCCGCCAGAAATCCCAGATAATTCACCGCCGCGATCTTCGGATGCTCACGCAGGAAATTTGCAACCAACGCCGCATTCTCCGCGGATTTTCCCATGCGCAGCGCCAGTGTCTCCATCGAACGCATGATCATCCAGGCGGTGTTCGGATCGAGCTGAGTGCCGAGTGCGCCGCGCAATTTCTTCACCGGTCCAACCGCGTCGCGCGAGCCAACGACGCCGCCCGCGACCAGATCCGAGTGACCACCCACGTACTTAGTCAGCGAATACATGACCAGATCGACACCGTGCTGTAGCGGTTGCTGAAAAACTGGGCCGAGAAAAGTGTTGTCGACGGCCACGGGCGGTCGACCTCCGCTTTGCCGCGAACCGATGGATTCGGACACCTCACGCATCAATTTCAGGTCGACCAAGCTGTTGGTTGGATTGGCTGGTGTTTCCGCGAGAATGAGGCAGACGCGGCCTTTGGTTTGCTCGGCTTTCTTGGAGGCTTGCGCAGCCGCTTCCAGCACGGACTGGCGATCGTGTCCCAGATTGAAGCCGACTGCGTTGACGCCAAATGCCGGCAAGGTTTTCTCGATCAATGTTTCTGTGCCGCCATAGAGCGGCTGGCTCATGAGAACAACATCGCCGGGACGGACGTGAGTCCAAATGACGGTCGAGATGGCGGACATGCCGCTGGAAAATACCGCTGCCGCTTCGCCCTGTTCCCACAGCGCCAGCCGATCCTCGAGAACTTCCAGATTCGGATTGTTGAAGCGTGAATAAACCAGTCCCGAGGACTGTCCCGCGGGTGGTTCGCGTCTACCCGAGGTGTAGTCGAAGAAATCCTTGCCCTCTTGCGCGGTTCTAAATACAAAAGTGGATGTCAAAAATATCGGCGGCTTCAAAGAACCTTCCGACAAGCTCGGGTCGTAGCCGTAGCCCATCATCTGGGTTTCCGGCTTGAGCACGTGTTTGCCGATTTTGCGCTTATGATACGTGTCGTAACTCACGCTGCCCCCAAAGAAGTTGAAATTGTGTCCGGCAATATAACACTGTGTTACTGCTAGTCATCGCCGTGGCGGCATTCTTCAGCACGCTGTCAGGCGGCCTGCTGGCATTACGATTGCGCGACAAGCTGCACTTGGTGCTGGGATTCAGCGCCGGTGCCGTCATCGGCGTCGCATTTTTCGATTTATTGCCGGAAGCGATCAATTTCGGCGCACCGCTTCACTCTGCGCACGCGATTCTGGCGTGGACTGGTTGTGGTTTTCTGTGCTACTTGGTGCTGGATCGTATTCTGCTGTTCCACGGGGACGCGGCACCTCGCGGCAGAATCGCCGCCGGCGTTTTATCTTTGCACAGCTTGCTCGATGGAGTCGCCATCGGGCTGGCCTTTCAAGCTTCCCGTCAGATCGGTCTGATTGTTGCAATCGCCGTATTGAGCCACGATTTTTCCGATGGCATTAACACCATGAACATCGTGCTTAAGAACCAAGGCAGCCGCAGAACGGCCTTGCGCTGGCTGGTACTTGACGCAGCAGCACCTGGGATTGGAGTGGCCTTGACCCATTTCTTCACCGTATCTGCGCCTGCGTTCGGCAGCGTGCTCGCCTTGCTTGCAGGGTTTTTCCTTTACATCGGTGCCAGCGATCTCATCCCCGAAAGCTATCATGCGCATCCAAAGTTTCTCACCACCGCCATGACTGTCGCGGGGGCGGCAGTGCTGTATCTGGCGATAACACTAATCGGGCAATAATTGCCGTGTAGCGGCACTGCCCGCGGAAGCAGCCACGATGCTGGCGATAGCGGCCCATTGAATGAAGGTCAAGGTTTCGCCGAGGAACAGCAGACCGGAAAGCGCGCCCAGCGCCGGATTCAGGCTCATCAGCACGCCGAATGTGCGAGTCGGAATTCGCGGCATTGCAAACATTTCCAATGAATAGGGTAACGCGCTGGAGAGCACCGCCACAGCAACCGCCATCGGTAATATTGCAGGCGACAGCAGCTGCGTGCCGCTGTGCGCAATGCCGATGGGCACGATTACCGCAGCACCGATCACCATGCCCAAGGAAGTGATTTGGCCTCCATGCGCGGTGCCCGCCCGCCGCCCGAAGACGATGTACAGCGCCCAGCAGACGCCCGCAGCCAGCGCGTAAATGATGCCGAGCGCCGACAGCGCTTGCCCCCCGAAACCGAGCGGCAGCAAGGCAGCCAAACCCAGCGCCGCGAGCAGAATCCACAGGAAATCGACGGCACGTCGCGATGCGAACAATGCGACCCCGAGCGGACCGGTGAATTCGAGCGCCATGGTGACTCCAAGGGGGATATAGCTCAGAGCGAGGTAGAAAAAGAAATTCATCCAGCCAATGGCCACGCCGTACACGATAACGGTGCGCAGCTGTGCTGCGGTGAATCGCAAATGCCAAGGGCGCCACACCGCCAGAAGGATGATCGAGGCGATCGCCAGGCGCAGTGCCGCAGTGCCGCCGGCGCCCACCACCGGAAACAAACCTTTGGCGAGTGTCGCACCGATTTGGAAGCACGCCATCGCCACCATCAGCGCCGCGACCGGCACGGCTATCGGCATGCCTAGGCGTCGTCCTGCTCGTGTTCCGATAAACGCAGGTGCTTCATCACGCGCTTGAGGTTGCGTCGAATTTCATTCAGATGCCCAAGGCTCACCGCCGTTTTAAGCGCCTCCTTTAAGGGCTGCAGCGGATAGCCCCCATAGGCGCCGGCGGCGGGTATGTTGTTTGTTACCGAAGACCTGCCGGACAGGACCACGTTGTCACAAACTGTAATGTGTGCGGTTACGACAGAATTGCCGCCGGTGACAAACTGCCGTCCGATCTTGGTAGACCCTCCCATCATGAATCCGGCGGTATAAAACCCGTTCTCGCCAAGATCGCAGTTATGAGCGATGTGACATATGTTATCGAGCTTGGTGCCGGATCGAATATGCGTCGATGTCAAAGTCGCGCGGTCGATGGCGCAATTGCTGCCGATTTCAACTCCATCGCCGATTCTCACATTCCCCAAGTGCGCTATCTTGCGCGGCTTTCCGTCAGGATCAACGGCATAGCCAAAACCATCGCTGCCGATGCTCGTGTGCGGGTGAATTTCACAATCATCGCCGATCTGGCAAAAGGCACCGACAAAAACATGGGGGTGCAGAATGCTTCTAGCCCCGACCTTTGCCGAATTTTCGACGACTGTGTGTGATCCAATCATGCATCCATCGCCGATGTCGGCGCCGGCGCCGATCACGCAATAAGGGCCGAGAAATACTCCCGTGCCGATAATGGCGTCGCGATGCACGACTGCCGTCGGATGACGCTCGCCCCACTGCGAAAAGCGCATGCTCTTGCTGTCGAAGTACTTAAGGAGCATCGCCATGCCCATGGATATATTCTTCACCGAGAAGCAGCAACTCTCGGCGTCGGCGGCGCAAATGCGATCAGCCACCTTTGCATGCACCACCAAGATGGCCGGCCGGTGGCGCCGCGCCTCGCAAAGTTGCGCCACGTCAGTCACATATACCAAACTCTGGCGCGAGGCTTCTTCCGGAACATGGCAATCCAGGGCCGTAATCGCCAGATTACCTTGAAGAAAGGTAAAGGTATCCGAGTGGCGATTATGGATGGTCTGACCGCTTAGCATGCTGTTCCGCTAGGAATCCCAGAAACTCAGGAGGTTATCATCGTCGGCAAGGCTTCGGGCGAACCTGCACCACCCATCGAGCGTATTTCACGCCGAAGCATGCCGGCCGCGACCGTTGTCCTGGCCCAAGCTTTGCTTGGCAAAGTGCTGGTACGCGACATCGGCGGACACATCATCGCCGGTCGAATCGTCGAAACCGAGGCCTACTTGCAAGATGATCCCGCCTGTCATGCGTTTCGGGGAATAACGCCGCGCAATCGCTCGCTTTTCCTCGAACACGGACACGCCTATGTGTACTTGTGCTATGGAACATCGTACCTGTTGAACGTATCCAGTGAAGCTGGCGGGGTCGGTTCCGGCGTTCTGTTGCGCGCACTCGAGCCTTTGTACGGTACCGAACATATGCAGCGCAATGTCCGACATGTCAAGCTAAATGACTTGACGCGCGGGCCCGGCCGACTGACCGCTGCCATGCGTATAGATCGGCGGCACGACGGGCTCGACTTATTCACGGATCAGCAACTTTGGATAGGCAGTGACGGTCAAAATGTCGAAGCCATCGGAGAGAGCGTGCGCATTGGGCTTACCAAGGCCGCAGACGAGCGATTACGCTACTTTGTTCGCGGCAGCAGCTACCTGAGCGGCACTCGAAACCTCAACCGCGCCGCGGAGAAGTAATGCGTGCATCCTTGATCCTCGGCGGCCCAATTTTGAGCGCATTCTGCACGGTGGCGCATGGTGCTTGTGCGCCGGGCGTGAATATGGAATTGCCGGTGAGCGGCTCACGGATCTGCGTCTTCATCGAAGACGCCGGCCTCGCCAGGCAGCAGCCCGTGCTTCGCGTCTGGATCGATCGGTCCGCGCACATCGTGGCTGGCTATTACGCTCGCTTCCCCGCGCCTCAGGTCGACATCAGACTGCAGGGCATGGGCGGCAGCGGCGTGGCCGGCGGGCGCACCACGAATGAGTCCGGCCTCATGATTCAACTGCGCGTCGGACGCGAAACGACGGCCGATACCTTGGCCGCGGATTGGGTCCTCGTGCATGAGATGGTGCATCTGGCGTTGCCGGAAGTGGGCCGACGCCATAACTGGCTGGCTGAAGGTCTGGCCACCTACGTCGAAGGGGTGGCAAGAGCCCAATTCGGAAACCGCGACATTGCCGATGTCTGGGCGGAATATCGCCATTCGATGCCACTGGGGCTGCCTCGAGCGGGCGAAGGCGGGATGGACGAATCACCCGGCTGGGGACGCACCTATTGGGGCGGCGCCCTCTACTGCCTGCAGACAGAGGTAGCCATACGGGAACAGACTGCCAATCGCGTCGGGCTGCAAACCGCCTTGCGGGCCATCTTGAATGAGACCGGCGGCTATGCGGTGGAACGCGATATCGTAGAGGTCCTTAAGATCGGGGATGCGGCGACGGGCACGCATGTCATGTACGGCTTATACCTTAAGATCAGGTCAACCCCACAGGTACCGGATCTCGATGTGCTTTGGACCTTGCTCGGCGTGCCTAACGAGCCAAAAACGGAAGCCTTTGGCGACCGCGCGCCGCTTGCGGCGATCCGCGTAGCAATCACTGCGCGGCCGGCTGGTGAGGGTGCTAGTGCTCTGAAAAATTAGGCTCGCGCTTCTCGAAAAAGGCGCGAACGCCTTCCACGCAATCCTGGGTTTCCAAGGTCATCTCTTGCGCACTGCGTTCCGCTCGCAGCTGTTCTTGCAGCGAGTTGTCGAAAGTCGAAGCATGCAAGGTGCGAATTTGACCAAGCACCGCGCACGGCCCTGTAGCGAGGCGATGCGCTACGGCTTGCGCGCGCGCCATCAGATCGTCATGGGGCACGACTGCGTAAGCCAGCCCCCACTCCAACGCGGTCTTGGCATCGATTCTCTCGGCAAGCATCAGCGAGGACAACGAGCGGCCCACGCCAATCCGACGGGCTAAGTGAAAGGTGATTCCCGCATCCGGCACTAATCCTAAGCGCGCGAACGAGGGCAAGAAATAGGCATTGTCAGCCGCGATGATGATGTCGCTCGCCAGCGCGAGACTCATCCCGGCGCCGACCGCAGCGCCGTTGACCGCCGCCACGATTGGAAACCGAAATCCGCTCAAGCGAAGGATCAAGGGGTCCATGAAGCGGCGCATTTCGAAATGCGCCCGCTGCCGCGCTTCTGCCGTTTTTAAATCGATTGAATGAAGATCGAGACCGCTGCAAAACACATCGTTGCTGCCCGTGATGACCACCGCTTTAGCGCCGCCCTCACCTTTTTGTATTTGATCGAGCGCCAGGTGCACCGCCCGGATAACTGTGATGTCGATCGCGTTGCTGCAGGTTGAACGTTGCAATGCCAAGGTCGCAACGCCATCGGATACCGTGAACGACAAGGAACCCATTGTGTGTGTCCTCTTCTGCTGCCAGGGATCTCTCTCTGCGACGGATCATGCCCCTTAACTAACGAAGACCGCAAGCACGCGCCGTGGGCGCGACAAAGGACTCATCGTTGGGCGCATTGCTGATTATTTTAGCGCTCGCCTTTTTTTGCCTCAGGTTGGGTACGCCGCGGCTTAGGTTGAGCGCCTGGGTTGGCCGCTTTGGCCGGAGCCGGACGGGCTTGCCCCGGGTTATAGGTCCGAGCCTGAGCCTGGCGAGCGGCGCCGCCGCTAGGCTGTCCCGGGGTCCTCGCAAAACTATTTTGCTGTCCCTGCCCCGCCGTGCGCTGCGCGGCATTTTGCGGGCGCGCTGCGCGCTGCGCGCTGCCTGGTTGCCCTGGCTGTCCCGGCG
>JALYIT010000087.1 GCA_030775645.1 Pseudomonadota bacterium
TGCTGTTCCGTCGGGTCTAATCTTTTTGCCCCGCGGCGGTTTTGCTTTGGCTTTGATACGACGTGGCATGCTGCGAACTCCGTTTAGAAGGTTTGGAAAAATTAGCCCAAACGAAGCGGGTGCATGCGATACAAAAATCTGGAAATCCGGAGCGTACTTTTGTATCGCTGCAGAGAGAGATTTTGTGCTATGCGCACCGGTTTCTCAGCGTCTTGACGGATTTTTCGGTGATGAAGTCGCCAGCGGCAGTCATGATATTTGCAGCGATTTTGTTGAACTGGCCTGATTGAGGTTTCAAGTCATGTTTGGCGTATAGGGCAAGCAACGTGCTAACGGTGACGCGTCGAAACCCTCGGCCAGGACGTCCGTTATTTTTTAGCGATGGTCGGGACAATGCTAGCCCGCAGCGGCTTGCGAGTGCATCCAGTTCCGTGCACAGCTTGGCTGTGGGGAAGGCGATTGCACGGGCATGGCACAACAGTACCTCAAGGTGAACGGCGCTCCGACGGATTGACTGCAGCTCTCGTCTTGTTTCCTCTTCAGTCGGTCGCTGCGAATTGCGCAGCAAAAGCGCCTTGTGGCCGCGCGCGATCGCTAGACATCCCTTCGCAAATGAATCTCGTGGATCAATTCCCTTGGCGAGCTTGATCAAATCTGTTTTAGTCATTCTAGCGCACCAAGTCGGTTAGGTGAGCACCCCATTTTGTGAGCGCCGTGCGCTTCTCATCGAGGTATCCGTGCGTGTCATATGTGCCTGTTATTTTCTCTTGAGCATGATTAAGAACGCGCTCGGCGATGTGGGGAACCACCCCAAGTTTGGCGAGACCGGTGCGGCAAGTTCGGCGAAGATCGTGCAGCGTAAATTTCGCGATGCCGAGCTTTTGCATGCGCGCCTGGCATCGGGCCAGGCCTCGCGTGAGTAGCTTCGCGTCCGCAGGTCCATCGCCGGCATCGTTTGGTAACACGTAGGTACTGCGCTTCGCGAGTCGCCGCAATGCCTCAAACTCTCGCGCCGCCCAGTCCGACAACGGCACCGTGTGGCTTTTGCCCGTCTTGGCGTTCTCGGGTGGTATGTGCCACGTTTTGGCATCGAAGTCGATATCGGACCAGCGGGCGAGGGCAAGCTCTCCGCGACGCTGCCCGGTTAATAGCAAAATGACGATGACGTGCGCCAAGCGATCGAAGCGCGTTGCCTCTCTTGGGTCGGCAAGGAGCGCTTTGAGTTCTGCGTCGGTCAGACAGCGCTCGCGGGACGATTCCTTGCCGCCCGGTCGATACAGCAGTTGCACGGGGCTGCTATCGATCAAGGCCCGGTGCACGCCGAATTTGAACATTTGCCCCAAGACTCCCGCCGTGCGGTTCGCCATCACGGCCGAGCCGCGGCCGACTATGCCGTCAAGGAGCTCGATGACCTCGCGCGGCTTGATGGACCTCGCATCGCGGCCCTTCCATTCGGATAAAACGTCCAGGTTCAAAATCCGCTGCGTGTACTCAGGCTGCTTGTGATTGACCTTGACGTGGCGCTCGAGGAATTCACTAGCGAGGAATTCAATCGTGTGCTGGCTGCCGACGTGTGCCGCTGAGACAGCCAGGGGCGAACGCTTAGCTCGTCTGCGCGGCGAAGCGCGCCGAGGATCCATTCCCTTAGCCGCCTGCTCGCGCGCCTCACGCGCCAGGCCACGTGCAGCGTCTAGCGTGGTTTGGGGGAAGTGGCCGAGAACCATCCGCGTCTCTTCTCCCTTGAACTTGAAGCGAAGCAGCCACGTTCGCGTGGATCGGCCGTCCTGTTTCGCTCTAACGCGAAGCTGCAAGCCGGTCTGCCCGGGGTCGGTGTACGTGCCATCGGTGAGGGTGGACACACGGGTGGACACAAAACGGGTATTTTTCGAGAAGCTTTGCTGTTTCCGCAATCTGGCCACTCCCGCGTTTGTGTCCGCTTTGTGTCCAGTTTAGGTGAAATACCGTGAAAGGCAATGGTGCGGACTGAGAGGCGGTTAGCACTGCAAAAAAAGGTATTTGCACTGTCATCGCGTTTCATATTATTTCAACGCCACGCATACAGGGACTGCATGGGGTGCAAGGGGTCGCAAGTTCGAATCTTGTCGCCCCGACCAATCAAATCATTGCTGGCTACTGACTTCTCGCTGCAGGATTCTCCAGTAGCAGCTGAATCCTGCTTAAGGAGGCCATATAACGACCGGTCACCGACGTTCTGTTATCCGCCAAGCCGATGCCCTCCTCGGAAAGCGCATTCGCAAAAGTATCAATCGCCAGCCGAAGCGTCATTGATTCTTCCTCCGATAGCTGGCTGCCATTGATAAAGATCTCGGCTTCCTGGTGCATAGGCCTTCCTTTATAAGCTGATCGGTCATTTTGCATGCTGGTGGGCTTGCGACCCTGGCTCTTTTGCCGCAACGATGGCGAGGACTGGTGATGCTAGCCGCAATTTCCGACTCCAACGCAAACCGTCAAGCGCCTAGACCGCTCAAGGGGGTGGCCAGCGATCTGTCAATTCTGCGGACTCCTCGATTTGCCCGCCATAAGCGGCTGCTATCATGGCCGCTTAGTTTTTGCGGGAGTTGCTTTTGTTGCTGCCCCATTACGGAGTGTTCATGATTTTTCGGCATCGACGAGCAAGGCGGTTCTGTGGACTGTTGCTCACTTCGCTGCTCCTAGGTGCTTGCGCCGGGTTGCCTCCCGGTGCAGATTTTCCGAAGCAGCCCTCCGCGGCCTTCGCCCATCCCGAAGAGACTGCCATCGGCAAACAATTTTCGGCTGCGGCTCAACAGCACCCTGGCACTTCGGCATTTCGCATCATCAGCGCAGGCCCTGACGGGTTTCGCATGCGTTCGGAAATGATCGACGCCGCGCAGCGCACGCTCGATCTTCAGTACTTTATTTTTCGCGGCGATGAGACCGGGCGCTTGCTCACGGACCGGTTGGAACGCGCGGCGGATCGCGGCGTGCGCATCCGCGTGCTTATCGACGATGGCGACACCATCGCCGGCGATCAGCAAATCCTGCGACTACTGAGGCATGCGTCGGTCGAATTGCGAATCTTCAACCCCGCAACTTATCGGGGCCATTGGCGGGTCTTGAGACGTCTAGAGTTTGTATTGAAAGAGCGGCGTCTCGACTACCGGATGCACAACAAGCTGCTGGTCATGGACGGTGCGGCTGCGCTGGTGGGCGGGCGCAACGTCGGCAACCAGTATTTTCAGGTCGACCCGGAATCGCAGTTCGCCGACGACGACGTTTTTGCGGGTGGGCCCATTGTTCGCGACCTCGCCAATGCGTTCGATGAGTTCTGGAACAGTGACCTTGCGATTCCGGCGCAAGCGCTGGAGCGCCACACCCGGGAACCCATCGATGCCGTCTCTAGTGTGAAGAAGGACGGCTCGGGCGAGACCCCTTCGCGCGAAGGCAAGCCGGGCCCGATCGACTATGCAGCCTTGGTTGCCAACGGTGAGCCCTTTAACTCAATCATCTCGGGTAAGTTGCCCTTATCCTGGGCGCCCGCGAAATTGGTTTACGACAGTCCCCACAAGAAAGACGTGATCGACGGCGCCGCACGCGGCCATCTTATCGTCCCCCAAGTAGAGGAGGCGATGCAAGCAGTCCAGACGGAAATGCTGATCATCACGCCCTATCTGGTACCGTCCAAGGATGAGATGCAGACTTTGAAGGACCTTCGTGAGCGTCAGGTTCGTATCCGCATTCTCACCAATTCGCTCGAGTCGTCGACGGAGATATCAGCACAATCCGGATACGATAAAAATCGCGTGCCCATGCTCCAAAGCGGCATTGAGCTGTACGAGATCCGCTCGCGCTTGGGAAACACGCGGGGCAGCGGCCAGTCCAGGAAGGTATCGCGTTACGGCAACTATGCATTGCACGCCAAGGTGTATGAATTCGACCGGCGTCGGGTATTTTTCGGCTCCATGAATCTTGATCAGCGTTCGCAACACCTCAACACGGAAATCGGAGTGATCATCGACAGCCCCGACTTGGCGCAACAAACGGCGCAGCGATTTGAGGACATGGTAAAACCCGAAAATTGCTACAGCGTGTCGTTGATTCCGGCGAGCGCAGGAGGCAAGCCGCGCCTCTTGTGGCGGACCGTGGAGAACGGTGATACGGTCGAATACAATCAGGAACCGGGACGCAGCGCATGGAAGCGATTCAAAGCCAAGCTGTTGAGTCTTTTGCCCATCGATCGTGAGCTTTGAAATCGATCAAGGCCGGTCCTACAAAGGCCTTAAATCCCGTGCGAAGCACCCTCGCGCGCCATGTTGTATATTAGGCGCCTTGCGATGAGCTGTGGTTTAAGGAATTTACGATGAAGACCTTGTTTTTGCATCCCCCATCATTTGACGGTTTCGACGGTGGCGCGGGCGCCCGCTATCAGATGAAACGCGAAGTGCGTTCATTTTGGTATCCCACATGGCTGGCCCAGCCGGCGGCACTAGTGGAAGGATCGAAGCTGATCGACGCGCCCCCCCACGATCTGAGCTTCGAGGACATCGTTCCGGAGCTGAAGGGCCGCGATCTTGTGGTGATGCATACCTCCACGCCCTCGTTCAAAGCAGACGTCAAGACCGCCGAGATGATCAAGGCGATCAACCCAGGCGTCAAAATTGGATTCATCGGCGCCAAAGTGGCAGTCGAACCGGAGAAGAGCCTGATTGCAGGGCGCTCGGTCGATTTCGTCGCCCGCAACGAATTTGATTTCACCATCAAGGAAGTCGCTGACGGCATGCCGTGGAGCGGCATCAAGGGACTGTCTTATCGGAACGCAGAGGGCAGCATCGTGCACAACGAGGACCGCACGGTGCTCGAGAACATGGATTCACTGCCGTGGGTAACGCCGGTTTACAAGCGCGATTTGACCATCGAGAAATATTTCGGCGGTTACCTCAAGCACCCTTACATCTCGTTCTACACGGGCCGGGGCTGCAAATCGCGTTGCACCTTCTGCTTGTGGCCGCAGACGGTGGGGGGACATAAATATCGCGTCCGCTCCGTGGAGAATGTGGTAGCGGAAATGAAGTGGGCCAAGGAAGCGTTCCCGCAAGTGAAGGAATTCTTTTTCGATGACGATACGTTGACCGACAACTTGCCGCGCGTCGAAGCGCTGGCGAAGGAATTGGGCAAGCTCGGCGTGACGTGGTCGTGCAATGCAAAAGCCAACGTACCCCGAAAGACGCTGGAGATCATGAAAGACAACGGCTTGCGTCTGTTGCTGGTCGGATATGAGTCCGGCAATCAGCAGATCCTGATCAATATCAAAAAAGGCATGCGCGTCGATTTTGCCCGGCGGTTCACCAAGGACTGCCACGAGCTCGGGATCGTCATCCACGGAACTTTTATTCTCGGGCTTCCGGGGGAAACCAAGGAAACCATCCAGCAGACGTTGGATTTCGCAAAGGAGATCAATCCTCACACGATTCAGATTTCCCTCGCCGCGCCATACCCCGGTACTTTCCTGTATCGGCAAGCCAAGGAAAATGGCTGGCTTTATAACGAAGAAATCGATCTCTTGACGCAGGAAGGCACGCAGATTGCGCCGCTTAATTATCCGCACTTAAGCCACACGGAGATTTTTAAATCGGTCGAAGATTTCTACAAAAAATTCTATTTCCGCCCGTCCAAGATCGCCTCGATCGTGGCCGAAATGATCGCGAGCCCGGAAATGATGAAGCGCCGTTTACGTGAGGGCGTGGAATTCTTCCACTTCTTGCGCTCGCGCCACGACGCCGCTTAACGAGGCTTTATTTGAACAGCGTGAGTTCTTCGTCGGTGTTCCCCGAGTCCGCCGGGCCTATTCGCTTTGGTAGCGATGCGCACAAGAGGCTTTTCTGCAGCACGTTGCTGGACACCTTCAATCCCTACAAACCCGCGGTCATCGACTGGCCCAAGCTCGATACTGAAACGCGCGATCGGCTGGTGAGCCTGCCCATTTGGGACATCGCGGTTCAGACCGAGGGGCGGGCCCGCCTGAACGTGGCATCTTATGCGGCCATCACCCCCGATCCTTTGTTGCGTAAGGCGATTGAACTGAACGCATTCGAGGAGGGTCGCCATAAACACGTGCTGTCCAATCTCGTGGCCGCGTATGGCATCGAGCTGGCGCCGGAACCCGAATACGTGGTGCGCGGCGATCCGGAATGGGCCTTTATGGTGACCGGCTACAGCGAATGCATCGACAGTTTCTTCGCCTTCGGCCTGTTCGAATCGGCGAAGCGCTCGGGTTTTTTCCCGCCCGAGCTGGTAGATACGTTCGAGCCGGTTATTCAAGAGGAAGGCCGCCACATTCTTTTCTTCGTCAATTGGGCGGCGTGGTATCGGCGCACAATGCCGTTCTGGCGCCGGCCCTTCTTCGAACTCAAAGTGTTGGCTGTGTGGATATTTTTGATCTGGGAGCGGATCGGAATTGCCCGCGACGTGGGCAGCGGCGTGCAGGACAATAATTTCACTGTCACCGGTGCAAAATCTGTGGGCAATGACATTGACGTCGCAGAGCTGATCGATATTTGTCTGGCTGAGAATGAGCGGCGCATGGGCCTCTATGACCGCCGTCTGCTGCGACCTCGTTTGGTGCCGGCCCTGGCCCGATTGGCGCGCCGTTTCATGCGATCTACGCGTAAGCCAAACCCTGCCTAAGAGCGTATGGCATGAAATGGCGGCTTCTCATCATCGCGGCTCTCGGCGTCGCGATTGCCCTATACCTCGTGATGTTCATTGGCGTGGGCGCCGTCATGTCGGCAGCGGTCGCCGTTGGGTGGGGCGGCTTCGCGATTCTGTGCGCGTACGGGTTGGCATTATTTTTCATCCTGGGGCTGGCGTGGTACTTGTTGGTGCCAGATCTGCGAGCGGGGAAGCTGTGGGCTTTCGTTCGTGCCCGCATGGTGCGCGATGCGGCTACGGAGGTGCTGCCCTTTGCGCAACTCGGCGGCATCGTGTTTGGAGCCCGGGCGGCGATCCTGCAGGGCATCGCACCGGCCCTGGCCTTTGCATCGACCGTCGTCGATGTGACCGCGGAGCTGTTGGCGCAGATCGCCTTCGTGGCGCTCGGGCTGGTTATCTTGAGCGTGCAGGCGCCGCACAGCGCGGTGGCCGGCTCGCTGAGCGCCGCACTGACCGTCGGGCTGGGCGTCGCTGCGATCGGCTGCGGATTGTTTTTCGCACTGCAACGCTATGGACTCTGGATGACGGGAAAGCTCGCTACGCGCCTACTGCGCGGTGCGGGGGCGGCTACCGCTGCGGTTGCCGCCCATTTCGATGCAATTTATCGTTCACCGGCGCGAGTCGGGCTGTCTACGGTAGTGCATTTGGTGGGCTGGATCGCAAGTGCGGTCGGCACATGGGTAGCCTTTCGCTTGATCGGAACGCAGGTCGATCTGACATCGGTGCTGGCCATTGAGAGCCTGGTTTGCGCGGCACGTAGCGCGGCGGTGTTTGTCCCCAATGCGCTGGGTGTGCAAGAAGCCGCTTACGCGGTTCTCGCACCGCTGTTCGGGGTCGGCGCTGAATTCGGATTGGCCATATCACTGTTGAAACGGGCGCGTGACATCGCCCTCGGTGTGCCCATATTGCTGATATGGCAGGCGGCGGAAGGTCAGCGTGCACTCGCGGGCGGGACTCGCATCACCTGAGATGCAGTCGCTGTCCGTAGCCGGTCAATTCCAAATAGCCGCGGCCCACGGATCTTTCCGCTTCGAACGCCTGCACGGCTCCTTCCCAATAAATCGAGCCGGTCGACAGGCGCGTGTCATTTTCCTGATCGTCGAGCAGCGGTTTTAACTGAAATTGGCGCTCGCCGGCGCGAACCGACCATTCAACCGGGTAGGCGATGCCCGTGCGCGGCGAGTGCCAACGGCGACCGGCTCGAAAGGCCAGATCGGTGGGCTGCAAGACCTGTAGCGAACCGTCGGCGCTGCGCAGGGTACCGCCGGCCCAGCGCGGCGCACCGTCGAGGCCGCGAATTTGGAACGCCATCAGCGCTGCGCCATCATCGAGGTTTATTCCAATCCAGTCCCAGCCGGCCGAATCCGTGTCCAGATAGCTGCTCGACCATTCATGATCGAACCACGCTTCGCCAGCGACTTGGCTCCTCGCCGCTCCGCGCGAGATATTTCCCGCCACCCTGACGTGCGGCAGGCTGTAGTAGTAGCTTGCGGCATGCTGCTCCGGCCCCTTGCGGCTGATCCCACCCTCACCGTTGATGAGGACCGCTTGGGTCTCCGTGAGCGTGAGGTCCAACGAAAATTCGTCGGCATCGATCTTGGCAACATAGCTCTGCGCTGCGTGCTTCAAGGACCAGCTTTCGATCCGCACATCGGTATCGCCTTCGGACGCATCGGCAAGTCCTAAGCCCGCCCGACGGATTCGCTGGTCTTGCCACAGGCGGCCGCGCTTTGGATCGCTGAGCGCGCAATGCGCTATCAACAGCTGACGTGGCGTGAAGGCACTTGGATTCTTTTCATCGATGTCGGGTTTGCTGCGAAAGAATGTGATCTGAAATCCAAGAGACTCGCCTTGCGGGGTGGTGAGCCAGCCGGTGACGTACCACCACTCGGTTCGAAAACCTGGATGGCTGCCCAAGTCCTTTGGAAAAGCAAGTCGAGACCCTAGAGTAACGGGCTCGAAAATGCCCGCTTCGGCTGGGAAGGCAAGAAACCAACCGCCGAGCATCGCTGCCGCGAGAGTGAATAGCCGTTTCACCAGTCCTCGCGAACGGCGCGCACCGCATCCTGACTGAGCGCGGATCGGCCGCTCCAAAGCGCGGTGCAAGCTGCGGCGGCGATCAATACCACACTGAGTACAGCCAACTGCCAGGCGGGCACCGCCAAGTCGATGCTCCAGTTGAATGACTGTCGGTTCACGACATAGACCAGCACCAAACTTAAAGCCATGCCGAGCCCTAAACCATAGGCCACGCCGAAGGCACTTGTGAGCAGTCCCTCATCGGCCAACATGCCCATTATTTGGCTGCGCAACATGCCAATGTGCCGCAACATGCCGAACTCTGCGCGGCGGGCGAGGGCAGTCGAACTTGCGGCAAAGCTAACTCCGGTGAGTCCGATGAGGACAGCAATTACTTCCAATGCATAAGTGATGGCGAACGCACGGTCGAAGCTTTGCAACGCCCGCTCGCGCAGCGTCGTGCTACCCGTAATCTCCAGTGCATCGCCGTTGCCCACTCTCAAGCGCAGCGATTTTTCGGCGGCGCTTACCTCCGTGCCGGAATCAAGCCAGATCGAACCCTCGTTGGCAGTCTCATCGCCCGTGGCAGCCGTATAGGCCGGCCGCGAGATGACGATGGACCCGGACAACCGCGCATAGTCGCGCCACACCCCCGCCACCTGGAATTGTTGAATTCGTCCTTCCAACGGTATCGCCAAGCGGTCACCCACCTTGTAGCCGTAAAGATCTTGCAGCGCCTCTGAAATCCACGCACTTGCGTTTGGCGCAGCGGCGCCCGGCGCAGCGGCGGCGGTACTGATGAGCGGCAAATCGGCGGTGATTTGCGCATCGTTCGCGCCGCGTGCGATCAAGGTCACCGGGGCGCGGCCCGGATCCAGAAGCACTTGCCGCGTTCTGCGAAATTCCGCACGCGACACGCCCGGCGCGGTGCGCAGCTTGGTCTGCTGCTCTGCGGACCAAAATGCTGTGTCGTTGCCGAACGGCTCGCGCAGCTGCATATCCGCCGGCAGGAGCTTTACCAGCCAATGATCGAATGAGACGCGAAACGAGTAGATCATGATCGCCATTGCCACCATCAAACTGAAGCTCACTATGATGGAAGCCAGGCTCAGTGCGGAGAGCGCAACATTTTCCCGCAGCTGAGACACAGCGGTATTGAACACCACGCGACGGGTTCGCGGTGCCAGTCCCAAACCCTGCAGGGTGACCACAGGGACCAATAGCACGGCGCCCAACAGCAGCGCGGCGATCGCGGCATAGCCAAACAACGGCAGACCCCCTACGGGCGGCAACCAAGCCATGGCCGCTCCGCACAGGATCAGTATCCCGCCTAGGCGCCAGCTCATGCGTGCTGCCACCCGGTAGTTGCCATCGCCGCCCTTGAGCGCGCGAGCCGGCGATTGCCGGGCGGCGTTGCGCGCCGGTACCCACGCGCCAATCCCCGCAACAATGATGCCGATGAAAAAGAATGCCAACATCTGCACTGGCGCTGCACCCAAGGTCGCGCCCGCCGTGCGCAGCTGACCGTTGCCTAAATCGGCAGTGAGATATTTGAGAATTGCCGCCGCGGCGAGAGCGCCCAAACTCACGCCGAGCAGCGCGCCGATGATCCCGAGTGTGAGGCCTTCGCCCAGCAGGGCACGGCGCAACTGCCCTTGCGTCACCCCAAGTGCCCGCAGCAATGCCAGTGACCGGCGCCTGCGCAGCACCGAAAGCGATTGTGTGGAAAACACCAGGAAGGCACCCGTAAACAAGGCGACCAGCGCCAGCATGTTCAGATTCACGCGGTAAGCTTTGGTGACGGTGACTGCACGGTCGCGCTCGACTTGGGGTGCCAGAGCAAGTACGCCTGCCGGCAACCGCGTGCCCAATCTTCCGCGGAAAGCCTCCACGTCGGTACCGGGCGAGAGGCGCACATCGATCCGGTTCACTCGCCCCACCAGGTTAAATGTCCACTGCGCCGAGGCGATGTCCATCACCGCCAAGGATTGCGGGTAGGTACCCTCGGACAGAATGCCGAGCACGCGCAGCGCCTTCGAAGCACTGCCCACCGTCACTTGCAGCACGTCGCCTCGCTGAAGTCTTAGCCGCTTTGCGGCCGCGCTGCTTAAGTAGATCGCATCGGAACTAAAAAGCTGGAACACTCCTTCTCCGATCTCGCCGATGATGGCGGGTTGCAATACCGCCGCCCTGAAGGGGTCCAAGCCCAGAACTTTCAGCGTGTCGGTGCGCCCCGCCATAGCCACCTCCAACTCGAGCAAGGGGCTCACGGCACTCACGGCGGGGTCTCGTGCCAGATCGACGAACACCTTTTCAGAGAAGCCTTCGCGCGGGCCCCGAATCACAATGTCGGCCTCTCCTACCAATCGCTTGGTAGCCAAACCGAATTCATTCAGAGCCGCGGTATTCACGAGATACACCGACGAGCCCAGCGCGACGCCCAGCGCGAGGGCCACGACGGTCGCAAAAAAGCGTGCTGGTTGTTCGCGTATCTGAGCCATCAACAGAATCAGCCAGATTTTCGCCGAGCCTGTGCCCGCGCTCATGGCTTCCCCAAAGGGTGCAATCCGCGACAATCGAGCACCAAGATGCGATCGGCAGTATCCGCAGCAGTGCGTGAGTGCGTGATCAGAATACCGGCGCCGGCGTTCTCCTTTACTTGTGCTCGCAGCAACGCCAGGATTTGCGCGGCGCTGCGGGAATCGAGGTTGCCGGTGGGCTCATCCGCCAACACCAGGCGAGGGCGATGCACCAGTGCACGTGCGATGGCCACGCGCTGCACTTCGCCTCCCGAGAGTTCGCGCGTGTGACGCTTCGCCAGCGTATCGATTCCAACAGCCATCAACATTTCACGCGTGCGGCGGCCGCGCTCCGGTTCGGCGCATCCCAGCAGATCGAGCGGCAGTGCTACATTTTGTTCGACGGACAAATACGGCAGGACATGGAAGGCTTGAAAGACAAACCCGACTGCGCGGCGACGTAGCAGCGTTGTCGCATCATCGTTCAGGGTGGAAAGATCGACGCCCTCGAGCAGCACTTGTCCGTGATCGGGCGTATCGAGCCCCGCCAAAAGATTGAGCAGCGTCGACTTGCCGACACCGGACTCGCCCATAATGGCGAGGTACTGGCCCTGACGAAGCTCGAGATCGACGCTCTCGAATATCGCGGGGCGATCTTTCGCATAACGTTTCGCAAGGCTCTTCAGCCGAAGAACGGGCTCAGTCACCGCGGCTCATGCGGAATACTTAAGACAGCTTCCCGAGCCTTAAGCAGCATCCACCCCGATGACTGCCTTGACCTCCAAATAGTCGCGCAATCCGTGCTCGCCCCATTCACGGCCGTTGCCCGACATTTTGAAGCCGCCGAATGGCGTATTCATGCCGCCTTGCGCACCGTTCAAGGTCACTTGACCCGCACGAATGCGTGCGCCGATCCGGCGCGCGTGCAGATTGTCTTTTGACCACACATAGGCGGCGAGACCATATGGCGTATCGTTCGCGATCTGCACCGCCTGTTCCTCGTTGTCGTAGGGCAGGATGCACAGCACGGGTCCGAAGATCTCTTCGCGTGCGATCGTCATGTCATTGTGCACGTTCGAAAATATGGTCGGCTTGACGAAGTAGCCCTTACTCATTCCGTCGGGACGTCCCGAGCCGCCGATGACCACCTTGGCCCCCTCGGCGATCCCCTTGGCGATGTACCCCGCGACGCGCTCGAACTGCAGCTTGGAGACCAGCGGTCCTAAGTTGGTTTTCTCGGAGGCCGGATCGCCCGTCACCACGGATTCCGCGACGCGCCTCGCGATGGCTTCAACTTCGGCGAGCCTGGCCTTAGGTACCAGCATGCGCGTCGGCGCATTGCAGGACTGGCCGGAATTCTGAAAGACATGCAGCACGCTCTTCGTGACGGCGCGTTCAAAGTCCGCGTCATCGAGCAGTATGTTGGGGGATTTACCACCCAATTCCTGGTGCACTCGCTTCACGGAGGCAGCGGCGTTTTTGGCAACTTCGGTGCCGGCGCGGGTGGACCCGGTGAAGGACACCATGTCGACTTCGCGATGCGATGACAGCGGCGCACCCACGCTGGGGCCGTCGCCATTGATGAGATTGAACACGCCGGGCGGGACGCCCGCCTCGTGCATGACCTTGGCCCAGATAATGGCGCTAAATGGCGAATACTCGGAAGGCTTCAGCACCATAGTGCAGCCCGCGGCGAGGGCCGGTACGACCTTTGCCGCCACTTGGTTTATGGGCCAGTTCCACGGGGTGATGAGCGCGCACACGCCCACCGGCTCCTGCACCAGCCGCACGGTGCCCTGCAATTCCTCGAACTTGAAGGTTTTCAGCACATCGATCATGGCGCTAATGTGGCCGACGCCGACGCCGGTCTGCGATCCTTTAGAGAGAGTGATGGGCGCGCCCATTTCCGTGGAAATGGCCTGCGCTATGTCGCCGTAGTGCGTCTTGTAGGCGGCGAGAATGCGCTCCATGAGCGCGAGGCGCTCCGCAGGCGCGCTGCGCGAATAGCTGTCGAATGCGCGCCGGGCGGCCGCGACCGCTCGATCTACATCCTTGCTACTCCCCATGGAGATGACCCCGGCAACTTCCTCCGTGGCCGGGTTAATTACTTTAAATTCCTTCGGCTCGACCGGATCCACCCAGGCGCCATCGATGTAGAACTGCCTATTGTCATATGTCATTGCCCAAGCCCCTTCAGTGCGGTTTATTGCTTGAGCGTATTCTACCCGCTGCGAAGCAGCGTGCGCAGTGGGATTGCCCTGTCCGCGGTTCGGACGCCGCTTCATGCAGGCATGAATTGTTGTCTGCGGTAGCCGACTGGCCTCACGTAGGGCGTGGCGAACCCTCAATTCGCGCAGGTTTACGGTCGTGGTTCGCATTTTAGGCCCCCTTAAATTGTTAGGCTTGTCCGCATGAAAATCATCAGAATTCTGCCCCTTGCGCCGGCTCTCGCCGGGTCTTTGAGCCTGGCATGGGGAATCGCAGCAGCAGTCAGCTTGGAGGGGAATCCGGTGCGGTCGCATCCGGTTGAGATCGGTCCGCAGGCGAGCCGGCTGGTGATCGGGTTTCGGACGACTTCCGGCAATTCGGTTACCCAGACGATCCGCTCGCGCGCCAAGGCGCAGATCGTAAAAATCACGCAAGCGCAGACCTCGGATGCGGATGTCAGCACTTTGAGCGCGCGAACCGGTGTTGCTCTGGCGCACTCGCGCCAGCTGACACCGAGCATGCACGTGCTGATGCTTGACAAGACGCTGTATGGCGCAGAGCTCGATGCCGCCCTCGCGCAGCTCAGAGCCGACCCGGCAGTCGCGTTCGCCGATGTCGATGAGCACCGCTATGCTCACGCGCTGCCCAACGATCCATTATTCTTGCCGACCGCGACGGCCAGCGGTCAGTGGTACATGCAGAAGCCGAGCACCATCACGCCCACGAGCGATGCCGCGGCCACCGATGCCGTTTCCGCTTGGAGCATCACCACAGGCAGCGCCGGCACCGTGATCGCCGATGTCGACAGCGGCATCCGGTTCGAGCATCCCGATATGCTGCGAGCAGGCTTCGGCGGCCGCGTGTTACCGGGCTACGATTTCGTCAGTCAGGACTTGGATGCCTCGAACAGCAGCCCGCTAGGAACTTTCCTGATCGCCAACGACGGCGATGGATGGGATCCTGACCCCTCGGATCCCGGAGATTGGATCGACAGTACCGATCTTAAGAACGCCACGGTATTTCCCAGCAAAAACTGCAGCGTCTCGAGCAGCTCGTGGCATGGCACGCGCGTGATGGGGGTACTCGGCGCCCTCACCAACAACAATGCCGGCATTGCGGGGATGACCTGGAAACCTTACTTGTTACCAGTGCGGGCATTGGGTAAATGCGGGGGATTTGACTCCGACATCATGACCGGCATCCAGTGGGCGGCGGGAATGTCCGTCAGCGGTGTGCCCGACAACCCGTACCCCGCGGACATCATCAACTTGAGCTTGGGCGGAACGGGCGGCAGCTGTCCCTCCGGTTACAAGAGTCTCATCAACACACTCACCGGCATGGGTGTGATCATCGTCGCATCGGCCGGCAACGCGAGCGGTCCCGTCGACATACCGGGCAACTGCCCCGGGGTACTCACGGTGGCCGGATTGAGGAATGTCGGCACCAAGGTCGGCTACAGCAGCTTAGGGCCCGAGGTGGGCATCGCGGCACCGGCCGGCAACTGCGTAAATACCAACGGACCGTGCCTGCGATCCATCGACACAACGGTCAATGAAGGAACCACGGTGCCGGGTATGAATTCGTACACCGATCAAACCAACTCGAACCTCGGCACGAGCTTCTCCGCACCCATTGTTACCGGGGTTGTTGCCCTCATGCGTGCCGCCAACGCCAATCTCACGCCGCCGCAGCTGATTAACCGCATCAAGGCCAGCGCGAAGCCGTTTCCACAGCCCGCCGGATTGGCGCAGTGCTCGTCCACCACCAGCTCGAGCGTCGAGTGTGCCTGCACCACCAACACCTGCGGTGCCGGCATGGTAAACGCCTTCAGCGCGGTGCAGGCCGCCCTGAACCCTATTGCCGCGGTGAATATCCCCGCCGGCTTCATGGGGGGAAGCGTCACGCTGGATGCCGGCGGCAGCGCCGCTGCCTGCGGCGCCACGATCAGTTCTTACGCCTGGAGCAGCACCGGGGCGGTGCAAATTATCGGCTCTACCACAGGTTCCACAGTGAACGTGTTGTCGAGCGGCGCGGGAACGCTGACACTGACCCTGAAAGATTCGGCGGGCAATATAGACACCGCAGTCGTCAATTTCACCGCGAACGGCGCCACAAGCACAGCGCCATCTTTCGCAGGCACCAGCGCCTCGGCCTGTATCGCGGACAAGACCGTGACGCCCGCCGCCCCGACGGTCACTGCAACATTCTCTCCAGGCAGCATCGCCGTGAACGTGCCCGCTGGGCTCGTTCTGAGCTTCACCAATTCCAACGGCTTTGCGTTGACTCAGTCGGGCATCACGTTCTCATTGCCTGCCAATGTAACGGTGGACACACCCGCACCTTCGAGCACCTGCGCCGGCACCGCATTGTCGCTGACCAGCACGACCAGCAGCGTGACCTTGTCCGGCGCCAATATTCCTGCCAGAGGCAGCTGCAATATTTCGTTGAACGTGAAGAGTGCCATGACGGGTGCTTACGTGGCTTCCGTCCCGTCCAATGCACTGATGACTGCACCTGCGGGGGGTAATTCCGCGCCGGCCTCGGCAACCCTCACGGTGACCGCAGCAACAGTGAGCGTTACCTCGGCCAAGAGCGGCGGGGGTGGGGGATCTCTCGACTGGCTGGATATCGTGCTGGTAACCGGCGTGCTGCTTGTCGCGCGGGGACACGCGGCGCGGCAGCCCCGGCCCCACCAATCTGTTTGAGTATTCTTCGTGCGCCGCGCGGTCCCATAGCAGTGACGCTATAATCGCCAGGATATGACGAACACCGGTCCGCGGCGCGCCAACATTCAAGCTGTTGAATCCCATCAGGATGCGCGCGGCGCGGTGTTCGAGCCGCTTTCCGATGAGGAACTCAACGCACAAAGAAACGTGCATGTTGTGCTTACCCAGCCCCAAGCAGTGCGTGGCAACCATGTCCATCTTACTGCCACGGAAATCACCACCGTGGTTGGACCTTGTTTGATCAGGCTCAAGGAGGAGGGCGCCATTAGGGATATCGAAGTGCCCCCGGGCGAAATCGTGCGCTTGGAGATACCGCCGGGTGTGGTGCATGCATTTCGCAACACCGGGGATTCGGCCATGATGTTGGTTTCATTCAGCACCAATGTGCACGATCCTCGGGGCGGCGACACGGCACGAGAGGAAATTCTTTAAGGAGCTTGCGAGTGCATAGGCAAGTTCTTTCCTTTAAGAATACGGCGCTGTTCAAACGCGGTGTGTGGCTCAGCGCAGCTGCCTTGCTTGCCTTCGTGGTTGCGCCGGCGGCGCTGGACGGGGAACTGCGCAGCAATCCGGTGCCTACGGCCATTGCCTTCGGGCTGCTGCTTGCAGCGCTGGTATATTTCTTTTGGAGAACTCAAGTGCACCGTCTGGCCGATTACGTGCGTGATTGCCAGGATAGCCTCGAGGTTCGCAGGGGCCGCACCGAGGAAACGATACCGCTGTCGAATGTCTCCGTATCTGAGGTCTCAAGCAGCGGAGGCTTTCACCGCATCACCATCCGGCTGCGCGAGCGCGCGAAATTGGGACGCCAAATCGAATTTCTGCCGCAAGCCAGCCTGTGGTCGAATCTTGTGGCGATTAAAGCGCTGGCTCACAGCCTGACGGAACGTGCGCAAAAGGCGCGTGCGATTAGTGAGCTCCGAGTCCCTTGATCTTAGGAAGGTCGAGCTCGTAGCCGCGTTTGAAATCGCGAATATGCTTTTCCATCCAGATTCTGGCTTGCTCGCTTTTGTTGAGTTTAATGGCATCGATGATTTTACTTTGCGCGGTTTCGATGCGCGCACGCGCCTGAGGCACGCGGTCAATGATGGCCGAGAGTGCAGGCTCCAGTAAAAGATTGAGCGGCGATTGCGATAGGGCCAACACCCGGTTGCCGCTGGCTTCCGCCACGGCCGTGAAGAACTCCGCGACCGCCGCCGCAGCAGCGGCGGTGTCGCCGATTGCTTCCTTGAAGCGTGCGCTAGCGCGCGTCAGTCCCCGCAATTGGGCTGCGGTGCGCCGCGATGCCGCATACTGGGCAGCGGCCGGTTCGATTGCCATCATCGCCTCCCACAACTCCATGAACGTCACATCGTGCAGTGCCAGTGCGCGGCTCACGCCCGAGCTTACGCGGTGCGGTTCGGGGCGCGTGACCCGCAGGCGCTTCTCGCCGCGTTCGCGTCCCAGCAATCCGTGGATCTCCAGTTCGCGAATCGCTTCACGGATCGTCGAGCGGTTGACCCCGAACTGACGTGCAAGATCGGTCTCGGAGGGCAGTGCATCGCCGGTGCGCAAGACCCGGGCGACGATGCGTTGCTCGATGAGATTCGCGATTTTCCGATAGGCTGGATCATCGAGCAACGGCGCAAATAGATCGGTCATTAACCTTCCCCGAACAGTTCCCGACCGATCAGCATGCGTCGAATTTCCGAGGTGCCGGCGCCGATTTCATAAAGCTTGGCATCGCGCAGCAATCGACCCGTGGGGTAATCGTTGATGTAGCCGTTGCCGCCCAGGAGTTGGATGGCATCGAGCGCCGCGCGGGTCGCCGCTTCGGCGCAGAACAGGATGCAAGCCGCCGCATCCTTGCGGGTGTGATCGCCGCGATCGCAAGCCGCGGCCACCATGTACACGTAGCTTCGGGATGCATTCAACGATGCGTACATGTCCGCGAGCTTACCTTGCACCAGCTCAAAGGTGCCGATGGCCTGCCCGAATTGTTTTCGTTCGCGAACATAAGGCACAGCCACGTCGAGGGCTGCGGCCATGATGCCGAGCGGACCGCCGCACAACACCACACGCTCGAAATCGAGGCCGCGCATCAATACGCTGACCCCCTGATTTTCACTGCCTAATAGATTTTCCGCGGGAACCTCGCAGCGATCAAATACCAGCTCGCTGGTACTCGAGCCCCGCATCCCGAGCTTGTCGAGCTTCTGGGCAGGGGTGAAGCCCTTGAAGTCCTTTTCGATGATGAAGGCGCTAATTCCGCGCGCGCCGGATTCAGGCGCGGTCTTGGCATAAACCACCAGCACGTCGGCCTCCGGACCGTTGGTGATCCACATTTTGCGTCCGTCAAGCACATAGCAATCGCCGCGACGCACCGCCTTGAGCTGCATGGAAACTACATCCGATCCTGCGCCGGGCTCGGACATGGCGAGCGCGCCGACATGCTCTCCGCTGATAAGCTTGGGTAGGTACTTTTGCTTTTGCGCCTCGGTTGCATTGAGCGCCAGCTGATTTACGCAAAGATTCGAATGGGCGCCATAGCTCAAGCCAACCGCGGCGGAAGCACGCGAGATTTCCTCCATGGCCACGGTATGCGCGAGATAGCCCAAGCCGGCGCCGCCGTGTTCGGTGTTTACGGTGAGTCCGAGGAGTCCGAGGTCCCCCGCTTCGCGCCACAACTCGCGCGGGAACACATTGCTGCGGTCGATTTCTTGGGCGCGAGGCGCGATGCGCTCTTCAGCAAAGCGCCGGACCTGGTCTCTAACGGTGTCGATCACCTCGCCGAGGCCGAAGTTGAATTCTCGATAGGCAGAATCGGGCATTGTTACCGCCCCCCATTGTCATGGGCCTAAGATCGTTGGATAATCGGACTGTCCGACAATTCTGCCACGCTTAGAGCGACAAAGCCAATGGCCAAGATAGCCTCCAAGATCGACACCCGCTCCGCGGAATTTGCGGAGAACCAAACGGCTATGCAAACGGTGGTTGATGACCTGCGGTCCACGTTGCGGCGCAACGCAGCCGGCGGCAGTTCGGCAGCGCGCGAGAAGCATGTCAAGGCCGGGAAGCTGTTGGCGCGCGAACGCATTGCAGCTCTGCTCGATCCCGGCTCACCTTTCCTAGAACTCTCGCCGCTGGCGGCGCAAGGAGTGTACGGAGAAGATCTGCCCGGAGCGGGGTTGATTACCGGCATCGGTCGCGTCTCCTCGCGCCAGTGCATGGTGGTTGCCAACGATCCCACCGTGAAGGGCGGTACGTACTACCCGCTCACCGTCAAGAAGCACCTACGGGCACAGGAGATCGCGGGCGACAACGCGTTGCCGTGCATCTATCTTGTCGAAAGCGGCGGCGCATTCTTGCCGAGGCAAGATGAGGTATTCCCGGACCGCGATCACTTCGGACGGATTTTCTTCAACCAGGCCCGGCTCTCGGCGCAGGGCGTGGCGCAGATCGCGGTGGTGCACGGTTCATGCACCGCTGGCGGCGCCTATGTGCCTGCGATGTCGGATCACGCCATCATCGTGCGCAACCAGGGACGGGTATTCCTGGGCGGTCCCCCGCTGGTCCGCGCCGCGACCGGCGAGGAGATCGATGCGGAATCCTTAGGAGGTGCGGATGTTCATTGCCGCAAGTCGGGAGTGACCGACTACTACGCGGAGAATGACACGCATGCATTGGCCTTTGCGCGCCGCGCCGTCGCGCGCCTGCGCCCTGCAACTCTGCGCGCCGCACAACCCGGTTCGCCGCTGAGCGGCGTCGACAGTCCTTTCGATGCCAAGGAACTCTACGGCATCATTCCGCAGAATTCCCGCAAGCCGTACGATGTGCACGAGCTTATCGCGCGCCTGGTTGACGGTGCTTGGTTCGATGAGTTCAAGGCTTTGTACGGGAGCACGTTGGTTTGCGGTTTCGCCGACATCCACGGGACCACCGTCGGAATTTTGGCGAACAACGGCATCTTGTTTTCCGAAAGTGCGTTGAAGGGCACGCATTTCATCGAATTGTGCTGCCGCGAAGGCGTTCCATTGGTCTTCTTGCAAAACATCGCGGGTTTCATGGTGGGCAAAGCCGCCGAGGCCGGCGGAATCGCGAAGGATGGGGCAAAACTGGTAACGGCGGTGGCGTGCGCCTCGGTCCCCAAATACACGGTGGTGATCGGGGGCAGCTTCGGCGCGGGCAACTATGCGATGTGCGGGCGCGCCTACAGCCCGCGGTTTTTGTTTCAATGGCCGAATGCGCGCACTTCCGTGATGGGCGGCGAACAGGCGGCGAGTGTGCTTGCGACCATCAAGCGCGAAGCGCTGGAACGCAACGGCGAGAGCTTCAGCGCTGCCGAGGAAGAAAAGCTCAAGGCCCCGATTCGCGAGCAGTTCGAGCGGCAAGGACATCCGTACTACGCGTCGGCGCGCTTGTGGGACGATGGGGTAATCGATCCGCTCGACACTCGGCAGGTCTTAGGATTGGCGCTCGCCCTTACGCGCGCCCAAGAGACTCAGGCCACACGCTTCGGCGTGTTTCGCATGTGACCTTCAGATGATGCGGCGACTGCTCATAGCCAATCGGGGCGAAATTGTGTGCCGCATTGTGCGCAGCGCCCGGCGCCTGGGCGTGAGCACTATCGCGGTATATTCGGATGCTGACCGAAATGCAATGCATGTGCGCGCCGCAGACGAGGCCTACTATCTGGGGGGGGCACCTGCCGCAGAGAGCTATCTGAACATCACTAGCATTATTTCCCTCGCGAAGCGCGTCAGCGCCGATGCCATTCATCCCGGCTATGGCTTTCTTTCGGAAAATGCGGCATTCGCGCAAGCTTGTCTCGATGCCGGATTAATTTTTGTCGGGCCGCCTGCCGCAGCGATCAAGTCAATGGGCTCGAAGAGTGCCTCAAAGGCGGCCATGGAGGCCGTCGGTGTGCCGGTGGCGCCGGGGTATCATGGCGCCGATCAATCGACGCAACGGCTCATCGAAGAGGCGGCACGCGTCGGATTTCCGCTCATCATCAAGGCGAGCGCAGGTGGCGGCGGCAAGGGCATGCAGGTCGTTAACCGCGCCGCCGATGTGCCTGCGGCAGTGGAATCGGCACAGCGCTTGGCGCGGACGGCTTTTGGCGATGATCGCTTGCTCATGGAGCGCTATTTTCCCAAAGCCCGCCACGTCGAGGTACAGATCTTTGCAGACTCCCACGGCCAGACCTTAAGCCTGTTCGATCGCGATTGCTCGGTGCAGCGCCGGCATCAAAAAATTATCGAGGAGGCGCCGGCGCCGGGCCTTCGCGATGAGGTTCGCGCCTCGATGGCGCAAGCCGCCGTCAGATCCGCGCAGGCGGTGGGCTACGTCGGTGCCGGCACGGTCGAATTCCTGGTGGACGAGGCGCAGAACTTCTACTTCATGGAAATGAATACGCGTTTGCAGGTGGAGCATCCGGTTACCGAGTGCATCACCGGCATCGATCTGGTGGAATGGCAGTTAGCCATAGCGCAGGGTAAGCAGCTGCCGCGAACGCAAGCGGATATTACGCAGCGCGGCTTCGCTGTAGAGGCACGGCTTTACGCGGAGGATCCTGCGCAAGACTATTTACCGAGCGTCGGCCGCATTGCGCACCTGCGCTGGCCGCAAAGCGTCCCGGGCTTACGGCTCGATGCCGGCCTTGAAGAGGGCGATGAGGTGTCGACGTATTACGACCCAATGCTTGGAAAAATCATCGCCTGGGGCGAATCGCGTAGCGCGGCCATAGACCTCTTGAAGCGCGCGCTTGGCGAGCTGGAGATCGTCGGCGTCGCAACCAACCGCGCGCTGCTGTCGAGTGTTCTGGCCGATGAGGAGTTCCGCCGTGGACCGGTAGGTACGGATTTTCTGACCGCGCGCCGCACGCAGCTGCGCTTCGGTGAGCTTTCGGCCGAAAGCGCCGACATTGCGCTCGGCGCCGTATGGTGCGCCGCCGAGCATTCCGAACACAACGCGTTGTGGGCTGACAGCCGCGGCTGGCGGCTCGCGGCGCCGCCGAGCACGGTGTGGCGTTTCGCGCAGGGCAGCGCATCGGTGGAGTTCTCGCAGCCGCAGACCTATCTCGCCCGAGTGGGTACCCAAGACTACCGAATACGCGTGCTCTCGCGCAGCGCACAAGCGCTGCGGGCGGAATGCCAGAATCGAATCGAAAATGTTCGGCTATTCGCTGCGGATACAACGCTACACGTGTTTCGAGAAGGCCGGCATGCCGTGCTCACATTGGAACGCACCGAGGATGCGTTGCAAGTAGCCGGCGGCAGCGAACAAGGGTCCTTGCTCACGCCGCTCCCGGGAACCATCGTGGCGGTACATGTCGTAACGGGACAACACGTGGCGCGCGGTGCGCCGCTGGTTACCGTCGAAGCGATGAAAATGGAACATACGTTGACGGCGCCGCACGAGGGCGTGGTATCGCGAATCACCTTTGGCCTGACCGAACGCGTGCAGGCGGGCGCCATTCTGGTGGAACTCTCGCCATTGGGAAACTAGCCTGCGTTCAGGCGACTTGCGCGTCGGCGGCCATTTCGAGCGTGGGCAATGTGACCTTGAAACGCGTTTCGCGGCCCGGCACGCTCGCCAGTGCGATCTTACCGCCGGCTTCTTGTACGTAACGACGAACGAGCGACATGCCGGTGCCATGCTTGGTATCGCCGTCACTGTTCGCCATCGTCGTGAAGCCAGACTTGAAAATCAGTTTGATCACTTGACGATCCTGCAATCCCGCGGCTTCTTCTGCGCTTAATAGCCCCTTGGCAACCGCGACCTCGCGCACTTTGACCGGATCGAGACCCCGGCCGTCGTCTTGGAAAGTCAATTCAAAGCCGTTTCCCGGTGTCGACTTGAAGTCCAATTGCAGTGTCGCGTGCGGCGGCTTGCCGTCAGCTTCACGCTCGGAGGCGGTTTCAATACCGTGCACCACGGCATTTCGGATCAGTTGGATCGCCACGTTCTTAACGGTCGCCTGGTAGCGCGTGGGAACTGACTCCAGTCCGCTGCAGGCGAGCACCACCGTTTTTGCGTTCTCTTGCGCAACCAGGTCGCTCAGCGTGGTCAACGTGCTTTCCAGGCTGCCGACCGTCGCCATGCGCTGCGCCGGGGAAGGTTTCTGCATCTCCGCGAAGAATTTCGGCGCTTCGATTATCTCGGTGCCATTATCGGTGAGGGTTCCAGTGGCGGCTGCGCGCACCGCGGCCGTCGTGCGTGCTGCGGGCGCCGCAGTCTCAGCCTCACGTACCTCGCTGGCCTGGGAGGTCAGCGATCTTACCAATGCGAATTGACCGTACAGTGCATCAAGCTTGACGGCGAGGGGAAGGAAATCGCTGCCGCTCAAACTTTCCCGGCTGCGCAGATCCTGCAATGCTGCCTCGAAGTCGTGCGCGGCGTTCTGCATTCCAGAAAGCTGCAGCGCCTCGGCATCGCGTCGTATGCAATCCACCTGCTGCAACGTCTCTTCCAATTTATTGCGAAAGGCGCCGGCC
>JALYIT010000088.1 GCA_030775645.1 Pseudomonadota bacterium
AGCAGGGCTTGCGCTTCGCCATCCGTGAGGGCGGTAAAACCGTCGGCGCAGGTGTGGTGGCCAAGGTTATAGCGTAGACTCCGCCACCGGATTTAGGACGGGATCGCATCGGCCCCGTTAATTGTTGGCGCGACGCGCCTAAATCGCGCGCAAGCGCATGGGAATTTAAATAAAATGGCCAATCAGAACATACGTATCCGCTTGAAGGCTTTCGATCATCGTCTGATCGACAAGTCGGCGCGCGAAATAGTCGACACCGCGAAGCGCACAGGTGCCACCGTCAAAGGGCCCGTGCCCTTGCCCATTAAAATGGAGCGATTCACGGTATTGACCGCCCCCCACGGCGATAAAGACGCTCGTGACCAGTTCGAAATCCGTACGCACAAGCGGTTGATGGACATTTTGAACCCCACCGACAAGACGGTCGATGCGCTCATGAAGCTGGAACTACCGGCAGGCGTGGACGTCCAAATTAAGCTGAATTAAGGGAATTTCGATAAGCGGCCTTCAAGGCCCCATTCGTTCGAGTGCCGCGCCTTGGAGCTTGCGCGAAGCGCGTGAGATCCCTATACTCCCGCGTCCATTTTAAAGGTCGGAGCGCGTGGGTGCCGACGCCAAATTCTTACGGGAATTTGGGGTCCGTGTGTCCAAACCGCTGATCTGTTGCCACGATGCGAGGCTCTTTGAAGCTCTCGCTGTATGAGGATTGACAATGTCCATTGGTCTGGTTGGCCGCAAGTGCGGCATGACCCGAGTATTCACCGACGCCGGTGTGACTGTCCCCGTGACGGTTGTCGAGGCGTTGCCGAATCGCATCTCGCAAGTCAAGAACGATAAAACCGACGGCTATCGCGCAGTTCAGGTCACTATTGGCAGTCGCCGCCCATCGCGGGTCACCAAGGCGCAGGCCGGCCATTTTGCGAAGGCGAACGTGGCCGCCGGCTATACCGCCCAGGAATTTCGATTGGCTAAGGGCGAAGGCGACGAGCTGGCCGCCGGCGGTGAAATCAAAGTCGACATGTTCAAAGCAGGCCAAGTGGTCGATGTCACCGGCACGACGGTGGGCAAAGGCTTCCAGGGCACGATGAAGCGTCACAACTTCGCGGGTGGCATGAAGACGCACGGGAATTCGCTTTCGCATCGCGCACCCGGCTCCATCGGGCAGCGCCAAACGCCGGGCCGCGTGTTCAAAGGCAAGCGCATGTCCGGACACATGGGCGGGCGCAATCGCACCATCGAAAATCTGCGTATTGTCGAGGTCGATGCCGCGCGCAACTTGCTTCTGATTAGCGGTGCGGTGCCGGGTGCCGAGGGCGGTCGGGTTATCGTCAGGCCCTCCGTGAAAGCCTTGGGCCAGGCGCGACGTCAAAAGTTGGCACCGAATAAGGCTCCGGCCGCTGCCAAGGGAGCCGCTCCGAAAGGCGCAGCCCCGAAAGCCGGTGCTGCCAAGGCCGACAAGAAGTAACCCATGAAAGTCCAGCTAAAAAATGCCAGCCCCGCCAGCGAGATTCAGTTGTCCGACGCGGCCTTTGGGCGCGATTACAACGAAGCGCTGGTGCATCAAGTTGTCACCGCTTACATGGCGGCCGGCCGTTCCGGCACCAAAGCGCAGAAGACGCGCGCCGAAGTACGCGGCGGCGGCAAAAAGCCCTGGAGCCAGAAGGGTACGGGCCAGGCACGCGCCGGTTCGATTCGCAGTCCCATTTGGGTGGGCGGCGGCCGCGCCTTCGCGGCCAAGCCTCGCGATTTCTCGCAAAAGGTCAATCGCAAGATGTACCGCGCTGCGATGCAAACCATGGTTTCGCAACTGGTGCGGCAAGACCGCTTGGTTGCCGTCGAGTCGATCCAGCTCACCGCGCCCCGCACTAAACTGCTCATCAGCAAGCTGGCTGAATTCGGATTGACGCGTGCGCTTATCCTAGTCGAAGCGTACGAAGAGAAGTTGTTCTTGGCGGCCCGCAACGTGCCTTACGTGGAAGTCATGGCTGTGTCGGCTCTCGATCCTTTGAGCTTGGTCAAGCACGACAAGGTCCTTGCGACCGTGGCTGCGCTGAAGCTGCTCGACCAGCGTCTCGGAGGCGCGAATGAATAAAGAACGTTTGATGACCGTGCTCATTCAGCCGCACGTGTCGGAAAAGGCGGCTACGTTAACGGAGAAGGCGAACCAGTACGTGTTTCGCGTGCGCGATGATGCGTCGAAAGCAGAGGTCAAGCAGGCGGTGGAATTGATGTTCGAAGTCAAGGTCGAGGGCGTAAATCTGTTGAATCGTCCCGGCAAGACACGCCGCTTCAAAAACATGCCCGGCAAGCGCAATGGCTTCAAGAAAGCCTATGTGCGCCTAGCTAGCGGCCAGTCCATCGACTTTACCGGCGCCTCGGCGAAATAAGGACCTCACGGCATGGCACTGATCAAGATGAAGCCGACCTCACCGGGCACGCGCTTCGTAGTCAAAGTAGACCGCTCGCACCTGCACAAAGGCGGGCCGCTTGAGTCGCTGACGACAAAGAAAAACCGCACCGGCGCCCGCAATCACTCGGGAAGGCAGACCACGCGCCACATCGGCGGCGGTCATAAGCAGCGCTACCGTTTGGTGGATTTCAAGCGCGACAAGGACGGCATCCCTGGCGTGGTAGAGCGGCTGGAATACGATCCGAACCGAACTTCACACCTTGCCTTGGTGCTGTACAAGGACGGCGAACGCCGCTACATCCTTGCACCCAAGGGCGTCAAGGCGGGCGACGAGATCCGTTCCGGTTCCGATGCGCCGATCAAGGCCGGCAATGCCATGCCGTTGAGGCACATTCCGGTCGGCAGCACGGTGCACAACATTGAAATGAAGGTCGGCAAGGGTGGGCAGATGGCGCGCAGTGCCGGGGCCTCGGCGCAATTCGCCGCGCGCGAAGGCGTGTATGCCAGCCTGCGCTTGAAGTCGGGCGAAATGCGCAAGGTGCATGTCGATTGCCGTGCCACCATTGGTGAGGTCGGCAACGACGAGCATAACTTGCGCGTCTTCGGCAAGGCCGGCGCGGTTCGTTGGTTGGGCGTGCGTCCGACGGTGCGCGGTGTTGTGATGAATCCCGTCGACCATCCGCACGGCGGCGGCGAAGGTAAATCCGGACAAGGGAATCCGCACCCGGTAAGCCCTTGGGGCCTGCAGACCAAGGGCAAGAAGACGCGTCGCAACAAGCGCACTGACGGCATGATTGTGCAGCGTCGCAAGAACAAACGACTGTAAGACTGGAGAAAGTTAAAGTGCCTCGTTCGCTCAAGAAAGGCCCGTTCGTGGACTTGCACCTCGCTAAGAAGGTGCAGACCGCCAGCCAAAAGAATGACCGCCGCCCGATCAAGACCTGGTCGCGCCGTTCCATGGTCATTCCCGATATGGTCGGCTTGACCATCGCCGTACACAACGGCCGATTGCATGTGCCGGTGCTCGTGTCGGAAAACATGGTCGGGCACAAACTCGGCGAATTCGCCCCGACGCGCACCTTCAAAGCACACTCCGGCGACAAGAAAGTCACGGCGGCGGAGTAGTCATGCAGACCAAAGCAGTTTTACGCTACGCGCGCATCTCACCGCAGAAGTGCCGCCTGGTTGTCGATACGATTCGCGGTAAATCGGCCACCCTCGCCGTTAACACGTTGAAGTTCATGCCGAAAAAGGGTGCAAAGATCGTTCTCAAAGTACTCGATTCCGCAATCGCCAACGCCTACAACAATTTTAATGCCGACGTGGATGATCTGAAAGTCACCCGCGTCGAAGTTGATCCGGCTCCCATGCTCAAGCGCTTTCATGCGCGCGCCAAGGGGCGCGGAGTGCGCATCGCGAAGCGCAACAGCCATATCCTGGTTCAAGTATCTGACGGCAAGCGAGAAGCGTAATGGGTCAGAAAGTAAATCCGATCGGTATTCGTCTAGGCATCACTCGCGATTGGTCGTCGAAGTGGTATGCGCACACGAAAAACTTTGCCTCGAACATTCACACCGACTTTTTGGTGCGCAAGTACCTGAGCAAGAAGCTCGCCGATGCCTCGGTCAGCAACATTCATATCGAGCGGGCGGCGCGCCGCGCCAATATTACGATTCACACGGCCCGGCCGGGAATCGTAATCGGCAAGAAGGGCGAGGACATCGAGAAACTGCGCACCGCGGTCGCCAAAATCTTGGGTATGACGATGAACGACGTGCGTTTGAACATTGCCGAGATTCGCAAGCCCGAGTTGGATGCGAAACTGGTTGCCGAAGGAATTTCCCAGCAATTGGAAAAGCGCGTGATGTTCCGTCGGGCTATGAAGCGAGCGGTGACCAACACCATGCGTTCCGGTGCGCTCGGCATCAAGGTGCGCATCTCCGGCCGCTTGAACGGCTCGGAAATTGCGCGCACCGAGACCAATCGCGAAGGACGCGTGCCGCTGCACACCTTTCGCGCCGACATCGATTACGGGTTGGCGGAGGCTCAGACCACGTACGGCGTGATCGGCATAAAGGTGTGGATCTTCAAGGGCGAAATATTCGACAAGCCCGCCGAAGAGCTGCCAGAGGGCGAGGCTGAGGGCACGGCGGCAGCCGGCGCAGCGGCGCCCGGCACCAAATCCCCCGACACTGCGGCACCTACGCTAAGTTGATTAGGTAAAAAAGCATGATGCAGCCGAAGCGGACCAAATTCCGCAAACAATTTAAGGGCAAGATCTCGGGCAGCGCGCATCGCGGCAATTCCGTGGCGTTCGGCGAGTTCGGGCTGAAGGCCACCGACCGATGCCGAATGACCGCGCGCGAAATCGAGGCAGCGCGCCGCGCTATTTCGCGCTACGTGAAGCGCGGCGGGCGTATCTGGATACGCGTGTTTCCTGATGTGCCGATCACCCAAAAGCCGCTAGAAGTGCGTATGGGCTCTGGCAAGGGCAACGTTGAGTATTGGGTTGCGAAAGTGCTGCCCGGCAAGGTTCTTTTTGAGATCGAAGGCATGAGCGAAACCATAGCCCGCGAGGCGTTTCGACTTGCGTCGGCCAAACTGTCGGTGTCGACCGCATTCGTCAAGCGTCAGGTGCGTACATGAAGGCGAAAGAATTGCGCGCGAAGCAGCCCAAGGATCTCGGCGAGGAGCTGCTCAAGCTGCGCCGTGAACAGTTCAATTTGCGGATGGCACGTGCCACGGGCCAGGCCGCGAAACCAGATCAATTTGCGAAGGTGCGTAAGAACATTGCGCGCGTAAAGACGGTGCTTGCCCAATCCAAGGCAGCCGGAGGTAAGGCGTGATGTCGAGCGAAGCACAACCAACCGAATCAGCGGCCGCCGCCCCTGGAGCAGCGCCGATCGCCGGACAGCGCCTGCTTACCGGCAAAGTGGTGAGCCATAAAATGGACAAAACCATCGCGGTTTCTGTGGAGCGCCTGGTCAAACATCCGACGTATGGCAAGTACATCCGCCGCACCACGAAATTGCTGGCGCATGACGAAAGCAATGAATGCAAGGAAGGCGACACGGTTTCCATCAAACCGTGCCGTCCGATGTCGCGTCGTAAATCATGGGTGGTCGTGCGCGTGGTCGATCGCGCCCGTTCACAATAAAGGGCTGCACCAATGATTCAAATGCGAACCATCTTGAACGTCGCTGACAACAGCGGCGCCAAGCGTTTGATGTGCATCAAGGTTCTCGGCGGCTCGAAGCGCCGCTACGCCGCCGTGGGGGACGTCATCAAGGTCAGCGTCAAGGACGCGATTCCGCGCGGCAAGGTCAAGAAGGGCGAGGTCTACGACGCGGTGGTAGTGCGCACCAAGAGCGGCGTGCGCCGCGCCGACGGATCATTGATTCGCTTCGACACCAATGCGGCTGTGCTGTTGACCAACAAGCTCGAGCCGATCGGCACGCGTATTTTTGGACCGGTGACGCGCGAGCTGCGCAATGTGCAGTTCATGAAGATTATTTCGCTAGCACCAGAAGTGCTCTGATTGTAGGACGGCAGATGAAAAAGATTCGCAAAGGCGACACGGTGATTTTGATCGCCGGTCGAGACAAAGGACGCAAGGGCGCCGTTATCGAAGTGCTGGCGGATGACCGCTTGCGCGTCGAGGGCCTCAATATGTCCAAGAAGCATCAGAAGCCCAATCCGCAGATGGGCGTGCAGGGCGGCATCATCGAGACCGAGGCGCCGCTGCACGTTTCGAATGTTATGATTTTTAATCCTGCGACCCAAAAGGGCGATCGCGTGGGGTTCAAGTCGCTTGAGGACGGGCGCAAGGTGCGCCTGTTCAAGTCGAACAAAGAAATGGTCGACGCGAAATGAGGTGGTTTTTGAAAGATTCTTCCCGCTCGCCCGGCGAGCGCTTTCCGTCGAGGGTGTCTTCACCCTCGTTGCAGGGGTGCGTCAGCACTTAAAACACATGGCAGCAAGACTCAAACAGATTTTTAACGAGAAGATCGTGCCGGAGCTCAAGCAAAAGCTTGAACTCAAAAACACCATGGAAGTCCCGCGGATCTTGAAGATCACCGTAAACATGGGTGTGGGCGAAGCCGTAGCCGACAAGAAGGTCATGGATGCTGCCACCGCCGACATGGCGAAGATCACAGGGCAAAAGCCGGCGGTGACGAAAGCCAAGAAGTCGGTCGCGACGTTCAAGGTCCGCGACGGCCAGGCGATCGGCTGCAAAGTGACCTTGCGCGGCGATCGGATGTACGAATTCTTGGACCGTCTGGTGAGCATCGCGATTCCTCGTATCAGGGATTTTCGGGGCATCAGCACGCGATCGTTCGACGGCCGAGGGAATTACAGTCTCGGCATCAAAGAGCAGATTATTTTTCCCGAAATCCAATACGACCAGATCGATCAAATCCGTGGCATGGACATCACCATCTCCACGTCGGCGCGCGATGACAAGCGCGGGCGAGCGTTGTTAGAAGCTTTTAATTTTCCGTTCCGTAAGTAGGGTATAGCCGATGGCCAAGACGAATATGCTCATGCGCGAGAAAAAACGCCTCAAGATAGCGAAGAAATACGCTAAGCGGCGCGCTGAGATCAGAGAGCTGATCCGCGATCCGAAAACCTCGCCGGAAGCCCGCGAAGCCGCGCAAGTTGAGCTGCAAAAGCAGCCGCGCGATGCGGGCGCGACGCGCCAGCGCAATCGCTGCTCGATTACCGGCCGGTCACGCGGTGTGTACCGTAAATTTGGGTTGGCGCGCACCAAGCTGCGTGAAGCTGCCAATCGCGGTGAGATTCCAGGCCTGACGAAGGCGAGTTGGTGAGGCGCGCACAATGAGCATGACTGATCCAATTGCCGATCTTCTGACGCGTATCCGCAATGCGCAATCCGCTGGCAAGCCGACCGTGGGCATGGGCGCCTCGAAGCTCAAGGTGGCGATTTTGAAGGTCCTGAAGGCGGAAGGCTACATCGCCGGCTTCGACGTCGATAGCAGCGGGGCGAAGAGCACCCTGTCCATCGAGCTGAAGTACCACGATGGCCGTCCCGTCATCGATCGTATCGAGCGCATCAGCCGCCCGGGACTGCGAATTTATCGCGGCAAGGATGAGTTGCCCAAAGTGCTCGGCGGCCTAGGCGTTGCCGTGGTCTCCACACCGCAGGGCATCATGTCCGACAAGCAAGCGCGCGCGGCCGGCACCGGCGGCGAAGTGCTGTTCGTCGTCCAATAAAACGTCCAGGAACGTCAAGGTTTTTCACTATGTCTCGAGTCGCAAAAATGCCGGTCGATCTGCCGCAGGGTGTCACCGCAACGATCGGTGCGGAAGCCGTTACGCTGAAGGGCGCCAAGGGCTCGCTGACGTTGGCGATCAAGCACGGCATCAAGGTGGTGCAGCAAGACAAGCACCTGGAGGTGCAGGCCGATGAAGCAGCTGTTGGCATGAATGCCATCGCCGGCGCGACTCGCGCACACCTGGCCAATATGGTGTTGGGCGTTACCAAGGGTTATGAGAAAAAGCTGGAACTGGTGGGCGTGGGCTATCGTGCCGCGGTTCAGGCCAAGAACCTCACTCTGACGTTGGGTTATTCGCACCTCATCGCTTATGCCATTCCAGAGGGCATCACGATCGAGACGCCGAGCCAGACGGAAATCATCGTTAAGGGCATCGATCGACAGCGTGTCGGCCAGACCGCTGCGGAGATCCGCGGCTTTCGGCCGCCTGAGCCGTACAAGGGTAAGGGCGTGAAGTATTCCGATGAGAAGATTTCGCTGAAAGAGGCGAAGAAGAAGTAATCATGAAACTGACCAAACAAGACACCCGCTTGCGTCGCGCGCTGCGCGGCCGAGTAAAGATCAAAGAGCTTAGCGCTTTGCGTCTTTCCGTACACCGTACACCGCAGCATATGTATGCCCAGATCATTGCGCCCGAGGGCGACAAGGTTCTGGTCGCCGCCTCGACCTTGCAGAAGGACGTGCGTGGCGGGTTGAAAACCACGGGCAACATTGAAGCCGCCAAGGCGGTGGGCCGAGTCATCGCGGAGCGCGCCAAGGCCGCCGGGATTGCCAAGGTTGCTTTCGACCGGTCTGGTTTCATGTACCACGGGCGCGTCAAGGCGCTGGCAGAGGCGGCTCGCGAAGCCGGTCTCGAGTTCTAACTGAAGGTTCAAGGCACTATGGCGAGAACAGAAAAACCGATGTCCGGCGACGACTTGCTCGAAAAGCTGGTCGCGGTGAATCGTGTGGCGAAGGTGGTCAAGGGCGGTAAGCAATTCGGCTTCACCGCGCTGACTGTCGTGGGCGATGGCGCCGGCCGGGTCGGATTCGGCTACGGCAAGGCGCGCGAAGTGCCGGTCGCAATTTCCAAGGCGATGATGCAGGCCCGAAAAAGCCTGGTCACAGTCTCTTTGAAGAACGAAACCCTGTTCTATGCGGTCAAAGGAAAGCATGGGACCACGCGGGTTTACATGCAGCCGGCCGCGGACGGTACCGGTGTCATAGCCGGCGGGGGCATGCGCGCGGTTTTCGAATGCGCCGGGGTCCGCAACGTCTTAGCCAAGAGCTACGGTTCGCGCAATCCAATCAATGTGGTGCGGGCCACGATGGACGCGTTGGCGAAGCTGCGTACGCCGGATGACATTGCGGCGAAGCGCGGCAAGAGTGTCGAAGAGCTGGTGGGGTAATTATGGCCAGCAAAGCACATACCGAGAAGGCAACTGCCGAAAAGTCGATCAAGGTGACGCTGATCAAGAGTATTTACGGGCAGCTCGCCAATATTCGCGGTTCGGTCAAAGGCTTGGGGTTGCGGCGGATCGGACACAGCGTCGTGGTCGCAGATACGCCGTCGAATCGAGGCATGGTCAACGCGGCAAGCCACATGCTCAAGGTTGAGTCGGCATTGGGTTCGGGGAAAGAGTGATGAGATTAAATACTATTAAGCCGGGCGCCGGCTCCAAGCGTACTCGCTTGCGAGTGGGGCGAGGTGCTTCAGCGGGCCAAGGCAAGACCTGCGGCCGCGGCGTCAAGGGACAGCGAGCGCGAAAGGGCGGCTACCACAAGGTCGGATTTGAAGGCGGGCAGATGCCTCTGCAGCGGCGCTTGCCAAAGATTGGCTTTCGGTCCGCCACGAAGGCTTCGCGCGCAGAACTGACGCTTTCGGACTTAATGCGCGTTCCTGGCGCCGAGGTGACGCTGGCAGGCCTCATCGAAGCGAACCTGGTTCCCGAAAGCACCAAACTCGTGAAGATCATATTGTCCGGCAAGGTCAGCAAGGCGTTCACCATCAAAGACAAGGTGATTACGGCGACCAAGGGCGCCAAGAGCGCCATTGAATCGGCCGGCGGAAAGTTAGAGGCTTAAGAGAGTTCCGTGGCCACATCCAGCACCAATGCCGCCGCAGCCCTGGGAGACATCACTCGCTTCGCTGAAATGCGCAAGCGGTTGCTGTTCTTGCTCGGTGCGCTCGTCGTGTACCGGATCGGCACGTTCATTCCCGTTCCCGGCATCGACGCGGCTAAATTTGCAGCCTTCTTCTCGACGCAAAACGGCACGCTGCTCGGCATGTTCAACATGTTTTCCGGCGGTGCGCTGCAGCGCTTCAGTATTTTCGCACTTAACGTCATGCCTTATATCACCGCATCCATCATCGTGCAGATGGCATCGATGGTGTATCCGCCGTGGAACCAGATCCGCAAGGACGGCGAATCGGGACGGCGCAAGCTGATGCAGTACACGCGTTATGGCACCGTGGCTTTGGCTGCTTTCCAAGGCTTTGGCGCGGCGCTGGCCATACAAAATTCGGGCAGCAACCTGGTTCCGAATCCCGGTCCGCAGTTTTTATTCGTTGCGACCATCTCGATCACCACCGGCACGCTGTTCGTCATGTGGCTGGGGGAGCAGATTACCGAGCGCGGCATCGGCAACGGCATCACAATGATCATCGTTGCCGGTATCATCGCCGGATTGCCGCGGGCCATTGGCAATACGCTGGACATGGTGCGTACGGGTGAAATGAACCCATTGATCGTCTTACTGATTCTGGTGGTTGTGGTTCTCGTGACCCTGTTTGTCGTATTCGTCGAGCGGGCGCTGCGCAAGATCCAAGTGAACTACGCCAAGCGCCAGGTAGGGCGGCGCATGATGCAGGGCCAAAGCACGCATCTGCCGTTCAAATTGAACATGGCCGGCGTTATCCCGCCTATCTTTGCCTCCAGCCTATTGGTGTTTCCGGCGACGATTGCCCAATTCTTCGGCAATAGCCCTAACCCCAATGTCATTCAGAGGACCTTGCAAAAGATCGCTGCCATCCTCAATTATGGACAGCCCCTGCACGTCGTGCTGTTTGGATTGCTGGTGATTGGATTTGCCTTCTTCTATGTGGCCCTGGTGTATGACGCCCGTGACACGGCCGAGAACCTCAAGAAGGCCGGTGCCTTCATTCCCGGCATCCGTCCCGGCCTGCAGACCGGCGAGTATCTGGACAAGGTGCTGACGCGACTCACCCTTTGGGGCGGGTTGTACATCATGGCGGTGTGCTTGCTGCCCGAAATTATCCGCATGGTGAACCCTGCGATTCCGTTCCAGTTCGGCGGTACTTCGCTGCTGATCATCGTGGTCGGCGTCATGGATTTCGTTGCACAGTTGCAATCTCACATGATGTCGCAGCAATACGAGGGCCTGATGAAAAAGGCCAGCCTTCGGGGCATTGGAGCTAAAAAATGAAAGTTCGTCCTTCGGTGAAGAAGATCTGCAAGAACTGCAAAGTCGTGCGGCGACGCGGCATTGTTTACATCATTTGTTCCTCCGATGCGCGGCACAAGCAGCGACAGGGCTAATGAATTGATCTTGAGAGACTTTTCTAATATACTAGCGCGCTTTTTTTCGAGGGCGCAGGTGGAGAAATAGATGGCGCGTATCGCCGGCATCAACATACCGATGAACAAGCATGTGATCATCGGCCTGACTCACATTTTTGGCATCGGCAACAGCCGAGCCGCCCGCATCTGTGATGCGGCCGGTGTGAAGTATCAAGTCAAGGTTAAAGACCTGACCGATGCCGAGGTGGCTTCGCTGCGATCACAGGTGGCGAAGTTTGCGGTTGAGGGCGATTTGCGCCGCGAAGTTTCGATGAACATCAAGCGCTTGATGGATTTGGGCTGCTATCGAGGTATCCGTCATCGCAAGGGGCTGCCCCTGCGCGGGCAGCGCACTCGTACCAACGCACGGACGCGTAAAGGTCCGCGCAAGCAAGCGGTGAAGATGAACGCGCCGCCGGGCAAGGTTTAACAGGGTAACTATTCATGGCTGATCCGAAACAGAATACGCAGCAGGCCGCAGCGGCCGCCCAAGGGGCCAAGCCGGCGCGCAAGAAAGTTCGCAAGAACGTACTCGATGCGATCGCACACGTGCATGCTTCTTTCAACAACACCATCATTACCATCACCGATCGGCAAGGCAATACCCTCTCATGGGCAACCTCCGGCGGTTGCGGCTATCGCGGTTCGCGCAAATCGACCCCCTTTGCGGCACAAGTCGCAGCGGAGCGGGCCGGAACGGCCGCGCAAGAACACGGCGTGAAGAATGTCGAAGTGCGCGTGATGGGCCCCGGTCCGGGCCGCGAATCAGCGGTGCGAGCACTTAACGGCTGCGGTTTGAAAATCACCAACATTGAAGACGTGACGCCGATTCCGCATAACGGTTGCCGTCCGCCCAAAAAGCGCCGCGTCTAAGCGCGCCATAAGTCAAAAAGGTTCGCAATGGCAAAATATACCGGTCCGAAGTGCAAGCTGTCCCGTCGCGAGGGAACCGATCTGTTCCTGAAAAGCGGCGTGAAGCCGCTCGAGTCCAAGTGCAAGCTCGAAGTGCCGCCGGGCGGCGTGAAGAGCGAGCGCAAGCAGCGCTTGTCGGAGTACGGCCTGCAACTGCGCGAGAAGCAGAAGTTGCGCCGCATGTACGGCGTTCTGGAGCGTCAGTTCCGTAATTACTACCAGAAGGCCGCGGGCCGCCCCGGTGCGACCGGCGAGACCCTGCTGCAATTTTTGGAATGCCGGCTGGACAATGTGGTCTACCGCATGGGGTTCGCCTCCACGCGTGCCGAAGCCCGGCAGCTGGTGAGCCACAAAGCCGTGTCGGTGAACGACAAGCTGGTCAATATTGCCTCGTATCAGTGCAAGGCCGGCGATGTCATCAGTTTGCGTGAGAAGGCCAAGAAGCAAACGCGTATTACGGCGGCCTTGACCATCGCATCCCAGGTCGGTTTTCCGGACTGGGTCGAAGTGGACGATAAGAAGTTCTCAGGGATACTGAAATCAGTCCCAGATCGGCAGGAGATCCTGCCGGACATCAATGAGAGCCTCGTCGTCGAATTGTATTCCAAGTAACGCACCGCGGCGCTAGCTGCGTTGTCCCCGGTTAAGTAAACGTAGGTGAAATCCATGCAGGGATCGATCAATGAATTTTTGAAACCGCGGGTCGTGAAGGTACAGCCCGTATCGCCTCGACATGCGCGCATCGTGATCGAACCGTTTGAACGCGGTTTCGGCCACACGCTGGGTAATGCTTTGCGCCGTGTTTTGCTGTCGTCCTTGCCGGGGGCGGCGATCACCGAGATCGAAATCGAGGGGGTGCTGCACGAGTACACCGCCATCGAGGGCGTGCAGGAAGATGTCGTCGACATTCTTCTAAATTTGAAGGCAGTGGCCATTCGCATGCATACCCGCGATGTTGCCGAAGTGCGCTTGCACAAGAAAGGTCCCGGCCCCGTGACCGCCGGCGATATTGCCGGAGATCACGACATCGAGATTTTGAATCCTGACCTGGTCATCGCCAACCTGACAAAGGCCGGCGAGTTATCGATGTCTCTCAAAGTAGAACGCGGACGCGGTTATCGTCCCGCCGCACAGCGTATGGCTTTTGAAGAGCAGACGCGCGCCATCGGACGCCTGCAGTTGGATGCCTCGTTCAGCCCCGTGCGCAAAGTGACCTACAACGTCGAGAGTGCTCGCGTCGAGCAGCGCACCGACCTGGACAAGCTGATTCTGGATATTGAGACCAATGGTACGATCGATCCGGAAGAGGCGATCCGCCGAGCCGGCGGGATCCTCAAGGATCAATTATCGGTGTTCGTCGATCTGCAGGGTCAGGACGAGTCAACCACCAAGGCGACCGAAACCCAGTTCGATCCGATTCTGCTGCGCCCCGTCGATGAATTGGAACTTACCGTTCGTTCAGCGAATTGCTTGAAAGCGGAGAACATCCATTACATCGGCGATCTGGTACAGCGTACCGAAGTGGAATTGTTGCGCACGCCGAACTTGGGCAAGAAATCCTTGACCGAGATCAAAGAGGTACTGGAGAGCCATGGCTTGACCCTTGGCATGCGCATCGACAATTGGCCCCCGCCAGGATTGAAGCGCGACGACGAGCGCGACGGCATTTAAGCCGGCAATAACGAGTTAAGAGAAGAACATGCGTCACAGAAACAGCGGCCGTCAGCTATCGCGAAATGCCTCGCATCGGCATGCGATGTTGCGCAATATGGCGACCTCGTTGCTGCAGCACGAGAGCATTCGCACGACAGTGCCGAAGGCCAAGGAATTGCGCCGCGTAGTGGAACCCCTGATCACATTGGCCAAGATCGACTCGGTGGCGATGCGGCGCTTGGCATATGCCCGTTTGCGCGATGTCACGGTGGTTGAGAAGCTGTTTGCCGACTTGGGTCCGCGTTTCAAGGCGCGCGCCGGCGGTTACACGCGGATTCTGAAGATGGAACCGCGCCCCGGCGACTCGGCAGATATGGCCCTCATGCAATTGGTCGATCAGGCGGTTGTAGCAGCCGACAAGAGCGAAGATAAGGCCGCCAAGGCGCCTAAAAAGAGCAAGAAAGCCGCGCCCGTTGCCAAAGAGGACGAAGCGGACGCAAAGCCGAAGCGCCGCAAAGCGAAAAAAGCGACCGCTTAGGCGGCTGCTCCTTTTGGCATCGCGACTCGAGCGAACGCGTCTCGAGTCATGTTCTCTGGCTTGTGGCTGGTCGTGGCCACATTGTCCTCGATCCGAACCCCACCATAGGGCTTGAGTTCCTCAACCACTGCCCAGTCGATCTGAGAGCGCCGCTCATCGGCGTGAGCTGCTGCGAGCAGTGATTCAATCAAGTAGATGCCGGGCTCGACCGTGACCACCACACCGGGCTCAAGCATGCGAGTCAGTCGCAAAAAGGGATGCCCTTTGGGCCGCTCGCGCGTCGTCCCTTGCGAGTCGGCCATGACACCTCCGACATCGTGAACCTGGAGGCCGAGCAAATGACCGATGCCGTGCGGGAAAAATGTGCCGGTCACTCCGGATTCGAGCGCTGCCTGGCCAGGCAACTTGGTCAAGCCAATTTGCTGCATGACATCGCCCAAAATCCGGTGCGCAGAAAGATGCACGTCGCGATAGTCACGACCCGCGACGATCTCGCCGCACAGCGTCAGCTGTGCCCTGTCCATCGCCTGCACCAGATCGGCGAATCGTCCGCCGCCGCGCGCATAGGTGCGGGTGATATCCGAGGCATAGCCGCGGTATTGGGCGCCTGCGTCGATTAAGAATGAGCGCAGGGGTGAGGGCGCAGTGCGTTCCAAATGCTGATAGTGCAGCACGGCGGCGTTCTCGTTATAGGCGACGATGTTGTTGTAGGGCATCTCCTCTTCGCGCTGCTCGCAGGCTTCCAGATAGCTCATGTGTGCATCGTATTCGGAGCCGCCTCGGTTGAATGCAGCGAACGCCGCCGCATGGCCGCGCGCCCCGAGCTCACTGGCTTCGCGCAAACACGCGAGCTCGTAGGGGGTCTTCACGGCGCGGTCATAATTGAGCAGCGCCATCAACCCTTCAGGGTTGATGCACTTCGGATCCGGCTCGGGCATGAAGCCTTCAGGTCCGATGAAGGCGGCTCGACCGAGCTTTGCCCAATGTGCTTCGGCCTTGGATTCATCATCCATGGCGATTAGATTGACCGCGGCCGTCCACGCCGCCGTTGGTAACTTGGCGGGCTTGTGCCAGAAGTCGTTGGGCTGGTGGAACAACACGGTCGGCCGAGCGCCCGGGGAGTACACCAGTATGCAGCGCGGATTGTCCGTGATCGGCACCCACGCCTTGAATTGCGGATTCACCTTGAATGGATAGCTTTGGTCGTCCAGAAACTGGATGGGTGCGCGCCCAGCATGGATGACCAAAGCGTCAAAACCGCTGATCTCGAGCGAGCGGTCGGTGCGCCGCATGAGCGTGGCCAAGTGTGCGGCATATAGCTGATCTAGAGTGGAATCGCTCACAGGTCCTCCGTCGTTGCCGGAATCCAAATTATGCGCCAGATGCGTCGGGCGCTTGTAGGGCTTTCGTGTCGAGTGCCCTCGATCGCGAAAGAGATATGAAAATGGGCAGAAACACTCTAAAATCGGCCGGACGTTTTGGGTGATGCCCAAATACAACGATCGAGCTAAATTTTTTATCTTAAAATTTCTGGGGTATCGATAGATGAAGACTAAACTTGCTCTGACCGCGTTTGTCGCTGCATTCATGCTGGGTGCCTGCGGCAGCAAGACCGAGGCTCCGGCCCCGGTTCAAAACACGACCGTTAACCCCGCCCCAGCGCCGGGCGCTGACGCGGCTGCCTCTTCGGCCGCTGATTCGGCTGCCGCCGCAAAAGCCGCTGCCGATGCAGCTGCCGCCGCCGCCGCGAACGCTGCATCAGATAAGAAGCCGCAATAGGGTTGAGCGAAAGCTGATAATCGCTGGCTCGGACGGGTCTGCCTTCGGCAGGTCCGTTCGGGCTGTGTCTTTAACGTTAGGTAAGATTCGTTGCCCGTCAGTATCCGCGATGTCAGACACTCAAAGCCGGATCGCCTATGGATCCAGAGCGTTTACGGCGAGTACATCGAATCCCTTGCCGACTTAAATACCGGCTTGTTCTCCGTCATCGGTGCGAACAATCCCCATGAAGATGAAATTTTTGCCCACTGGTTTTCCAGTGACCAATCGCACCCGTTATTGATTCTGCAAGGCATGGATGCGGTAGGCTTTGCCCTGGTCACTCGGCCCCGCATTCCGGCGGCCGGCGAAAAGGCTGCCGACTACAGGATGTCTGAATTCTTTATTCGTATGCGGCATCGGCGCTCCGGTATTGGCCGCGATGCCGCCACGTTGATTTTCGATAGATTCGCGGGCGATTGGGAAATCGTCGAATATATGCGTCATCCCGGTTCCGTGGCGTTTTGGCGCCACGTGGTGGCCCGGTACAGCGCGGGACGCTTCACTGAACGCTCGCGCAATGGCGAGATTCAGCAGCGCTTTGCCAGCCGCCCTTCGGCTTCGAAGAAATAAAGCCGGGGCCGGTTAAAGTAACACTCCGACTGGTCGACTTATCAAGCTGCTGCATTATTCGGACAGGCTCGGCTACCCGCTCTCGGCGGCGAACGCTTCGGCAACGTATAAGACATTTTGCGGCAGGATGCCCGCCAGGTTCATGCGGCTGTCCGGCAGCATATAAATGTGATGCTTTTCTCGCAGCCGCTCTACTGCGTCGCGAGACACGCCGAGCAGCGAAAACATGCCGTGCTGCCTGCGGATGAAGCCGAAAGCGTCATCGCCCCTCACATCTTGAAGTTTTTGGGCCAGCAAGGTGCGCATTTCCTGAATACGCGTGCGCATCGCGTCAAGCTCTGCGATCCACCCGCGCTTAAGCTGCGTGTCCGTAAGGATTCTTGCGGCGATCGCTGCGCCGTGATCCGGTGGCATGGAGTAAATGCTGCGGGCAATCTGCAGCATGTGGCTTTGCGCCGCATCGGCACGGGCGGCATTTTCACTGACGATCATCAATGCGCCGACGCGCTCCCGGTACAGTCCCAAGTTTTTCGAGAACGAAACTGCGATCAGCGCCTCGGGCACCTGCTCCACGATCATGCGTATCGGGGCGGCATCCTCATCGAGCGAGGAGCCAAAACCCTGGTAAGCCAGATCCAGGAAAGGAACCAGCCGCCGCTTCGCAAGGAGTTGCGCTACCGCTTGCCACTGTGCGGGCTCGAGATCTGCGCCCGTAGGGTTGTGACAGCAGGCATGGATGAGCACGACATCGCCTGCTGGGGCACCTTCTAAGCGCTCCAGCATCTCCTCAAAGCGCAGTTCGCGCGTGGCAGCATCGTAGTAAGGGTAGCGCTCGAGCTTCAGGCCGCAGCTTCCGAGCAGGGGAGCATGATTGCCCCAGGTCGGATCGCTCAAGTGCACTTGAGCGCCGGGCGCCGCGGTTTTGATCAATTCTGCCCCCACGCGCAGCGCACCACACCCTCCGGGTGTCTGCAGCGTCCGAGCGCGCCGGTCGCGGCGCGTGGCGTGCGAGCTCCCTAGCACCAGCTCTTCCACGGCGATGTTGAACTCCTCACGGCCGGCCGCGCCAATATAGGATTTGGTGGTTTGAGCTGCCAGAACCTCCCTTTCAGCCTGGCGGACGCAGTCCAATATGGGGGTGTTGCCCGACAAATCGCGGTAAACGCCGACGCCCAGGTCGACTTTCCGTTCGGCGGGGTCCGCTCGATATTTCGCCATTAATCCAAGAATGGAATCTGAAACCAATCGCTCAAGTGACTGAAACAAAAGATAACGCCCCTGATTTTCCATAGAAACCCATTATATCGACGACCCATGCCGCAGGACCGCAGAAAACACCGTCTCCAATAAAAGACAGTAGGCCGATGACATTTCCCGGCGTTAGCGTGTAGGCTTTAGCCACTCATTAGCGGGGAGTTATCTTTATGGCGCTTTGGAACGAAAAACCCACCCAAACCCCTGGTCCGGCCGTTGCTTCATCGGCCATTCCAGCGGATCGACATCCGCCGGATCGCACGGTTAATGATCCGGGACTGGCTGTGTCGCCCCGTCGTCCCACCCCGAAGACCGCGGTCGAGGGCGGTGAATCCGTCATTGCAGCAAATCTGTCGATCGAGGGCAAAATCGAGGGGACAGGAAACGTTCGTATGGCGGGCCGCTTCAAGGGCGATGTACGAATCGATGGCAACTTCACCATGGACAGCGGCGCTCATCTGACCGGTCAGGTATTGGCGGGGATCGTGGTGGTGGGCGGCGAACTCCAAGGCAATATTGAATCCGCCAAACGAGTCGATGTGCTCGAGGGCGGTGTGATCGTCGGTGACGTTAAGGCCGGATCGATCACCGTCGCGGCCGGATCGCGCATGCGCGGACATGTCGAATTCGGTTGGGAAGACGAGAAAGGAAAGGTTAAAGGTTTGGTGAACGGCAGCTAGCAATGAATGTCGCTCGCCCGAGCACTCCCCTCGGCGCGACCCGGGTATGTCCACACTGCAAGGCAACCGTGTTGCAGAGTGCGAACATCTGCCCAGGTTGCCAGCATCACCTGCGCTTCAATACCACCAATGCCGAGCCGCAGTCACAGGCGGTTTCGGCGCTGCGCATTCAAGGTTCCATTCACCACCCAGGGCGCGGCGAGCAGAGCGAGTACTGCGTGGTCATTGCGATCACCAACGAGAAAGGCGAAAAGATCACGCGTCAAGTCGTCGGGGTCGGGGCGCTGCAGCCCGGCGAGAAGCACTACTACAGCTTCTCGGTCGAATTGATGCCGGTTCGCGGGTCGAAGCCACGCAACTGATCAGTTTTGAGGGCTGCCCTCAATAGCAATGAAGCGCAAAAATTCAGCGCGCGTGCTGGCGTCAGCGCGGAAAGTACCGAGCATTTTACTGGTCACCATCGACACGCCGCGCTTGTGGACACCGCGGGTGGTCATGCATTGATGAACGGCGTCGATAACGACGCCCACGCCGCGGGGTTTGAGTACTTCGTTGATGCATGCGGCAATTTGCGCCGTCATTTTCTCCTGCACTTGAAAGCGGCGGGCAAAACCATCGACCACTCGAGCCAGCTTGCTGATGCCGACTACCCGATCGGTCGGCAAATATCCGACGTGTGCACGGCCGATAATTGGGGCCATGTGGTGCTCGCAGAAGGATTCGAACGAGATATCGCGCAGCACTACCATTTCGTCGTAGCCCTCGACCTCTTCGAACGTGCGCCGCAGGTACTCGCCCGGGTCAATCGAATAACCTGAGAACCAGTCTTGATAGGCACTTGCCACGCGCTTCGGCGTGTCAAGCAGGCCCTCCCGGTTTGGGTCATCGCCCGCCCACCGCAGCAGAGTCTGCACCGCCGCTTCGGCGGCCGCGCGACTAACGGCGCGAGTCTTTTTCTTCAGCATTCACGGTCTCCAAAGTGCTACGTCGCGACGCGACATACGATAGCATGGCTCGCTCCAAGCGGATTTCTCAAGGCTTCACGGGAGATGAGTCTTGCATGATCGAAGCGCCTTCATTTGCGCCCTGGCCATTGTGTGGTCCGTGTGCGTGCATCCCGCCTGCGCCGCGGCAGCGGAGAGCGAGGCTGCTGCGCGCAAGGACGCGCACGACATCTTCAAGCAGCTCATTGAGATCAATACGACAGATTCCGTGGGGAGCGTCAACGTCGCCTCGCGAGCGATGGCGCAGCGGCTAATGGATGCAGGATTTCCGAAAGCAGATGTTGTCGTGCTCGGCCCCAATGACCGCAAGGGCAACATGGTGGCGCGCTTGCGCGGTAATCCGGTCACCCGCGAGTATTTCGCGCAACTGGCCAAGATCGAAAGCGGACAGACGGCCGCCGATATGCGCGCCATTCTAGCGGTGCCTCCTGATCCCTAGGCCGTGGAGCGCTTATCGCAAGATACGCACTCCAATTCCATCATGCGCACTACCTGCGTGGCCACCATGTTGAGCGGCGGGCATGCGCCAAATGCGCTCCCGGGACGCGCCGAGGCGAATGTGAATTGCCGCATTTTTCCAGGACACTCGCAGGAGGAAATCCGCCTAAGTCTGGTCAAGCTATTCAACGATCCCAAGCTTAGCGTCCGCTACCGCAGCGACGGTGGCGACTTGATGGACCACGGATCGGATCGCAAAGCCATGACACCGACCCCGCTGCGCGAGGATGTCATGAACTCGCTGCGCCGCGTGGCAGGGGAATTGTGGCCCGGCGCCACGGTGCTACCCATCATGGAAGCGGGCGCTTCGGATAGCATCCATACCATGAAAGCCGGAATTCCCAGTTACGGTATTAATGGAGTGGCGATCGAGCGTGCTGACGACAGGGCCCACGGTAGGGATGAGCGCGTGAAAGTAGATGCCTTCTACACCGGCCTCGAATTCTATTATCGATTCTTGAAGGCACTCACCACAACGGCTGGCTAGCGAGGCAACGCATGCCGCGGCGGCGAGTGATTAGCTCGCAGGAGCGAGCGGGATGGCCTGCGCGGCGGCGCCGCCACGGCTGAGCTCGAACTGTATCAACCAAGCTCGTACCGGCTGGCTTTCCGCCGGCGTGAACTTCCATTTCTTCGCAGCTTCGAGCGCCAAGCGTCTAAAGAACCCGCTTGCATCGCGGCTTTCTAAGGTTTCCGCGATGACAGCTCCGCTTCGATCGACGGTTACGTGCACCGGGATGGTGACTCGGCCGTGGATCGACCTGCGCGTGCTTCGCGAGAGAATGGGGATTTCTTCGTAAACCACCGACCCTTCAGAGATCGGAGTCTTGGGAGCCTGCGGAGCGGCAGCCGCCGGCGCGGGCTGTTGCAAGGCAATATGCGCCGCGCTCGAGGGGGTTGGGGGCTGCGAGGCCGAATGCGTGCGGAACGGGCGCATGAATGCCCAAATGACGACCAGCGCGATAAAGCTCGCCGCTACAGCTGCCACAGCTAAGCGAATCTTCGATGAACCCAGTGCGGTCTCGTCGCCGGTGTAGAGGTCCTCGGCAATTCGCTCACCAGATGGCGGGGGGGGAGGACTGCTGGGTGACGGACTGCCAGATGGCCGACCCGTGGGCCCACTGCCCATCTTCGGCACAGCGCCGGGCGGCGCCGCGCTGGGCGCCACGCTGTTTGCCGGCTGCACTGTGCCGAATTCAGCATTAAGTTCCGATATTGTCGGCCGGTTAGCCGGGTTATGGCTCAGACATCGTCTTAGTGAATACGCGAAGGCGCCCGGAAGCGCGACGGGCAGGGAAACGGTTTCGGGTTGCTCGGCACTCCAAGAAGGAGTGACTTGAGTGAGTGCTTCCGTCACCGTGACACCCAGTCCCCAAATATCCCCCGCGGCACTCATCACGCCGTTGCGTAACTCCGGCGGATCGTAAACCGAGGGCTTTAAAATCGATGTTGCGGCAGCGCCGGCCGCACGGAGCGTATCGCTCGCCAGTTTAAGCTGGTCATCGACAACCAAAAAGTTTGTCGGCTTCAACTGGCTGTGCACCATGCTCCGTCCGTGGAGAAAAGCCAAAACATCTAGAGTGGGATTCAACAGCTCCCGCACCTCCTCGGAAGTCAGTGCCCGCTGGGGCAGAATTTGCGCCATGGTTTGCTCGGCATATTCCATCACGAGGTATAGGAACGGGTGGCCGCCAAGCTTGCAACGGCCGGTGTCGAAAATACGCAGCAAGTTCGGATGCGGCAGCTCCGCCGCCCGTCGCCACTGGGCGAGTTTCCCCTCCGCGAGCGCGGCATCAGCGGGGAGTAGTTTGATCGCGGCCGTGGGCAGTTTTTGCGCCGCAGATTCGGTAAGAAATACAACGCTGTGGTCTGACCGACCGAGAAAGCGGCGCAGCGGGAAAATTCCGTTGATCGTTTGGCTTTCCCACTTCCTCCAAGTCTCGATTTCCGTCACCGCCCGCCTCCGCTTGCAAATGCACGCTCGGTGTGAAGATATCACCAAGAGGTGCGCTAGAAGCGAACGTAAATGTCAGAATTTCACGACACTTGTCGCTGGTGACGTCAGGTGCGTTGCGGTGCTTCGCTTAGCCAAATACCATTATGAGCTTAAGTAGATTTCCAGCGAGTGCGGCAATGGCGAATTTACAAATGGTGACTGCGCGGCAGCGTGACCTGGGCGGCTTCGTCGTGCGGCGAGTACTTCCCGCACAGGGACTTAAGCTGGTCGGCCCGTTCATTTTCTTTGACCACATGGGGCCGGCTCGATTCGAGCCGGGCCACGGAATTGACGTGCGTCCGCATCCGCACATCGCCCTCGCCACCGTCACTTATCTTTTCGCCGGGTCGCTCCTGCATCGCGACAGCCTTGGCAATGTGCGCGAGATCCTCCCGGGGGATGTCAACTGGATGACGGCCGGGGCAGGCATCGCACATTCAGAAAGGACGCCGCCGCTTGCCCGGGCGCTGGGCGAGGAAATTCACGGCATCCAGAGCTGGGTTGCGCTACCGGATGGTCAAGAAGACATCGAACCGGAATTCACACACTATCCAGCCAACGCGCTTCCACAGCACGTCCTTGGCGGGATCGCCCTCACGGTAGTCGCGGGACAAGCATTCGGTTTAACCTCACCGGTGCGCACTTCATGGCCGACGCTCTATGTGCACGCCAAATTCACCCACAGTGCCACTCTTGAGGTGCCGCCCGAGCAAGAGGAGCGTGCTGTCTACGTCGTGAGCGGTGAACTTGACGTGGACGAGACCAACGTGAGGGAAGGCCAACTCGCGCTGCTGCGTCCCGGAGCGAGTGTCAGATTGCGGGCCTTGGGGGAAACGCGTGCAATGCTGCTCGGCGGTAAGCGATTCTGCTCGCCGCGTCATATTTGGTGGAACTTCGTCGCTTCGTCTCCCGAGCGGATTGAACGCGCCAAAGAGCGTTGGACTAAGGGCCAGTTTGCGCCGGTGCCCGGCGAGACCGAATTCATTCCGCTGCCGTCCGCATGAGCAGGCTGGCGGCCTACCTTGGCGGTCGCGAGCACGGATATGCTGATCGGGCCGGGACGATACCTCGATGATTCGCGCGCTCGCGGCTACGCGATCGATGCACCTTGAATTCACCGCACTACTTAGGAGTTTTTTTTATGAGCGACAAAACAGCAACCGTGCACTGGGAAGGTCGGGGCAAGCAGGGCGTGGGCAAAGTCAGCACGCAGACTGAAGCGTTGAAAGCCTATCCCTATGGCTTTGCCAGCCGCTTTGGCGACGATCAGCGAGGCACCAATCCGGAGGAATTATTGGCAGCCGCGCATGCGGCTTGTTTCACCATGGCATTTTCTTTTGCCTGCGATGCCGCGGGATTTGCAACCGCGTCCGTCGACACCCGAGCCGCGGTTCGCTTGGTGGCAAAAGGCGGCGGGTTCTCGATAGACCATATCGACTTGCGCCTCGAGGCGAGCGTTCCGGGGATGGACGGGACTACATTCCAGGAGATCGCCGCCAAGGCGAAACGAGAGTGCCCGCTGTCCAAGGCATTGGCTAGCGTTCCGGAGATCAGCTTGACGGCAATCTTGCGCTGATGGTTAAACCGTTCACCCAGGGCATTGTTCTGATGATTGCGGCCTCAATCCGTTGACTATTTCAGCAAGCAAATCGGCGCCCCGGTAAGCGAAGCCCGTATAGAGTTGCAACAGGTTTGCACCGGCACGCAAGGTGTCACGCGCGCTTTGCTCACTGACAATGCCGCCCACGCCGATGATGGGCACTCCCCGGCCAAGTTCGGCGCGCAGCTGCGCAATGACTTTCACGGATAGAAGGTGCAACGGCTCTCCGCTCAGGCCGCCGCGCTGTTCGACCGACAAGGGCTTTCCCAGGACGTTCAAATCGCTCGAGGTGTTGGTGGCGATTACGCCGTCGAGTTGCAGCGCCAGCACCTCCTGCGCGAGTTCGCCGATCTGCTCGGCGGTCAAGTCCGGTGCAATCTTAACCAGCAGCGGCACGCGTTTGCCATGGCGCGCCTCGAGTGAGTGACGCTCATCCAGCAAGGTTCCGAGAATGCGTTGCAAGCCGTCCCGATCCTGCAGCTCGCGTAAGCGCGCGGTGTTGGGCGAGGATACATTGATGGCGACATAATCGGCATGCGGATAAACCTTGCGCAAGCAAGTGAGATAGTCATCTTGCGCGCTCTCGATCGGGGTATCGACATTTTTCCCTATGCTTATGCCGCGAATTCCGCGGTAGCGGCTGCGCGATACTTGGGCGACGAGATGATCGACACCCTTGTTATTGAAGCCCATCCGGTTGATGAGCGCGAGGCGTCCTGGAATTCTAAACATGCGAGGTTTGGGATTGCCGGGCTGGGGCCGCGGTGTCACCGTGCCTAGTTCTATATGGCTGAACCCCAGGGCCCCCAAGGCATCTAGATAGTCGCCATTCTTGTCGAAGCCTGCCGCTAGTCCCAGGGGATGGGCAAATTGCAGACCTAGACAACGTACGTTCAGTTCCTGCGTACACGCAAACGTTGGCCATAGGGGCCGCATCCATTTCAATCCGGCCAACCCCAGATCATGTGCCACCTCCGGATCGAGGCGCGTAAGTACGGGCAGCGCTGCGCGCGCGATGGCTGCGCCGGAACCTTTCATACGTATTTCCATGTCGCTAACGCACCCAAGTAGAAGCATGCCTCGGTTGACAGCTGCGTCATATCGAGCATGTCTGCCACAGCTTCGGCGCGCTTGGATCTCAAAAATGCAATGATACCTATACCTGTGAGAATGGCCGCAGATACACCGATGAGACCTGGGATTCCGAGCAGCGCGGCTGGAGCGAATCCAACTAGCAAGGCGCTACCGAGCGCCGCGCTGCCGATCTTCTCGGCCGATTTTTGCGGGCGATACGCCATCACCGCGACCAGCAGTGCGAAACTGCATGCATTCCCGCAAACCATGATGAGAATCAGGGACACATTCGCCGCTGCCGCAAAAGGTAACTGCGCCGCAGACAAGGCCATCAGCGCGTTGTACTTGATGAGCACAAGCATCACCCGCCAGAGCACCCAGTAGCGAATCGCAGGCAACCTCGAGACTTTATCGATGAGAAGCGCTGTCGCCGTCATTGCCAGAATCACCGCCACACTGGAGGGCCAAATTTGCACAGCCAGCCAGTAGATTGCCCCTCCGAGCAAGCCAATCAGCGCGCCGGTCACGGGGGCGAATTGACCGGTTAGGCGCACTGCGCAGTCATGCCCGCTTGCGTTCGAACGCGCGCGGCGCCGCCAGGGTGGCACGCAGGTAATGCCCTGTATAAGAAACCTTATTGGCCGCGACTTGCTCAGGACTGCCGACGGCAATGATCCGACCGCCGTTATCGCCGCCTTCGGGTCCTAAGTCCACGACCCAGTCAGCGGTTTTGATGACATCCAAATTGTGTTCGATAACGATGACGGTGTTGCCTTCGTCGCGCAGCCGATGCAAGACCACGAGCAGCTGCGCGATGTCCGCGAAGTGCAGCCCGGTGGTCGGCTCATCCAGAATATAAAGCGTGCGGCCCGTGGCACGCTTGGAGAGCTCCTTGGCCAGCTTGACGCGCTGCGCCTCGCCCCCCGATAGCGTAGTCGCGCTTTGGCCGAGCCGTAAATAAGACAGGCCCACATCGAGCAGCGTCTGCAATTTCGGCTGAACTGTGGGTACCGCTGAAAAAAACGGCAGTGCATCCTCCACCGTCATGTCCAGCACTTCTTGGATGTTCTTGCCTTTGAAACGAATTTCCAGGGTCTCGCGATTGTAACGTTTCCCCTTGCAGACATCGCAGGGCACATACACATCGGCGAGAAAGTGCATTTCGACCTTGATTACCCCGTCGCCCTGGCACGCCTCGCATCGTCCGCCTTTAACGTTGAAGCTGAATCGGCCGGCCTCGTAGCCGCGCGCTCGGGCTTCGGGCACCGCTGCGAAGATTTCGCGAATCGGCGCAAACAAGCCCGTATATGTGGCTGGATTGGAGCGCGGCGTTCGTCCTATCGGGCTTTGGTCGATCTCGATAACTCGGTCGATGTAGTCCAGGCCCTCGATCCGGTCGAAGTGCGCGGTTCCGGCCGAGGCATGATTGAGCGAGGTGGCGACAGCACGGAACAAAGTATCGTTGATCAGCGTCGATTTACCTGACCCTGACACACCGGTGACGCACGTCATCAGACCCAAAGGGAATTCCGCGGTAACTTTCTTGAGATTATTCGCTGTGGCGCCGATCACGCGCAGCATCCGCTTCGGATCCGGCGCGTGTCTCACCACTGGAATTTCAATGCGGCGTCGCCCGCTCAGGTATTGGCCGGTGATTGAGTCGGGGTGGGCAGCGATTTCGGCCGCGCTTCCTTGCGCGACGATATTGCCGCCATGCACGCCCGCGCCCGGGCCCAAGTCGACCACGTAGTCGGCCTGGCGTATCGCATCTTCATCATGCTCGACGACGATCACGGTATTGCCGAGGTCGCGCAGATTGACCAGGGTGTCGAGCAGACGCTGGTTGTCACGCTGATGTAAACCAATCGAAGGCTCGTCCAGGATGTACATAACGCCGACCAAGCCCGAACCAATTTGACTCGCCAGCCGAATCCGTTGCGCCTCGCCGCCCGATAAAGTGTCGGCGCTGCGGTTCAAGGTGAGATAGCCGAGCCCAACATTGCTTAAAAATCCCAAGCGGTCGTTTATTTCTTTGACGATTTTTTCGGCGATTTCGCCGCGCCAGCCGCTTAGGCGTAGCTGGCCGAAGAAATCCAACGATCGCTCCACCGACAGCGAAGAGATTTCGGGCACGTTCTTGCCGGCGACAAAAACGTTGCGTGCGGCCCGGTTCAAGCGTGTTCCCAGGCAATCCGGGCATGCCCGGGCTGAGCGGTACTTTGATAGTTCCTCGCGTACTGCGACCGATTCCGTTTCGTTGTATCGGCGTTCAAGGTTCCTAACGATGCCCTCGAAGGTGTGCCGGCGGGAAACCGTTCCGCCTTTGCCATCCAAGTACTTGAACTCAATTTCCTCGTCCGCGCTGCCGAATAACACCAGATCTTTGATCTTGTCAGGCAAACTCTCGAATCGCGCCTCGATATCGAACTTCGCGTAGCGGGCCAATGACTGTATCAATTGAAAATAGTAGGCGTTGCGCCGGTCCCATCCGCGCACCGCGCCGCCGGCAAGCGATAAATGCGGATTGGCGACGATTTTCGCGGGATCGAAAAAATCCTGGGTACCCAAACCATCGCAAGTGGGACAGGCTCCGATCGGACTGTTGAATGAGAACAGGCGCGGCTCGAGTTCACTCAGGGAATAATTGCAAATCGGACACGCGAATTTGTCGGAAAACACGAGTTCAGAGCGCTGCGGATCGTCCATATACGCGACGCGCGCAACCCCCTGGCCCAAACGCAGCGCGGTTTCGAAGGACTCCGCCAAGCGCTGGCCCAAATCCGCGCGCACCTTGAATCGATCGACTACGGCTTCGACCGTGTGCTTGCGGCGCACGTCGAGTTTTGGCGCGGCGTCCAACTCGACCACCTTGCCGTCGATTCGCGCACGCACGAAACCGCCTGCCTGTAGTTCCTCAATGAGCTCGGCGTGCTCGCCCTTGCGCTCCGCGATCGCGGGGGCCAGCAGCATCATTGCGGTACCTTCCGCATGCTGGAGCATGGCATCAACCATCTGGCTCACCGTCTGCGCGGCCAAATCGATATGGTGATCCGGACAGCGAGGCGTGCCGGCGCGCGCGAACAGCAAACGCAAATAGTCGTGGATTTCAGTGACCGTGCCCACGGTAGAGCGCGGATTGTGCGAGGTGGATTTTTGCTCGATCGATATCGCAGGCGATAGCCCTTCGATAGTGTCGATATCGGGCTTCTCCATCATGGACAGGAACTGCCGCGCATAGGTGGACAAGGATTCCACGTAGCGCCGTTGTCCTTCCGCATAAATCGTGTCGAAGGCCAACGATGACTTGCCAGAACCCGATAGTCCGGTAAATACGATCAATCGATCGCGAGGCAGGTCGAGATCGATGTTCTTCAGATTGTGTGTCCGGGCACCCCGGATGCGGATATTTTGCATCTAACCGATTACTATACGCGCCGCGTCAAGCACGGGTAAAACGCGCCGCGCGAGCGGCAGCGCCTGTTTCTGCAGCTTTGCGAACCTCAAGAGCGATATTGGGGCGCGGCCCGCCGTGTACAATATGGGCAATTGAATTGAGGGGGGGACGGCACATGGCACGGGGCGTAAACAAGGTGATTCTGGTTGGAAATCTCGGCGCAGACCCCGAGACCCGTTCCATGCCGAGCGGCATGACTGTGACCAATATACGCATCGCCACCAGCGAATCGTGGAAAGACAAGGCTTCCGGGGCTCAGCAAGAGCGCACGGAATGGCACAGCATTGCGCTATTCGGCCGCCTGGGTGAAATCGCCGCCGAATACCTGCGCAAGGGGTCGCAGGTGTTTGTCGAAGGCAAGCTGCGAACCCGCAAGTGGCAGGACAAGCAGGGCAATGACCGGTTCACCACCGAAATCATCGCGGATAATATGCAAATGCTGGGCGGTCGTGCCGGAGCCGGCGGCGCCGGAGGTTCGGGCGGCACCGAACGCGGTCCAAGTGCGAGCACGCCGCCTCGCGATGACTATGATCAATCACCGGCGCCCGCAGGCGGAAAAGAGGAATTCGACGACGACATTCCTTTCTGATTCCTAGCTCCAGGTGCCGAGCGAAGTCTCCAGTTCGTTGGCAAGCGCGATGAGCTTGGGCCGCACCTTTTCGAGCAAAAATTCCTTGGAAACCATGTATGCCGGAGCGCCGCAATTGATCGGCATTGGTGGTAAGCCGCCGCCCGGGCGCACTGGTACCGCAATGCCGTTAACGTCCTTCTGCCATTCGCCGAACGAGCAGCACACGCCGAGCTCGCGGATGTCGCGCAGGGCGCGCTCGACGCCTTCCCTAATTGCGGGCCAACGGTCGAGCGGCGCCAATTCGCGTACCCGTTCCATGATTTCGTTTCTTTCGTTTTCCGAAACAGCGGTCAGGTAGGCGCGGCCCATGGCGGAGGTCGCGATCTGGATGCGCGCGCCCATATCCAGGCTCAAAGTCACGGCGCCGGAGCCGCGCACCACGTCGATATACAACATCGAGAGCCGATCTCGCGTGCCAAGGCTCACCATGCATTGCCCGAACTCGGCCAGCTCCTGCATCCGCGGGTGTGCGAGCTTGCGGATATCTAGCCGCGCCAACATGGCGCTGCCCAAGCTTAAGGTCGCTATACCCAGGCTGTATTTGGCGCTCTCCTCAACGTACACGAGGTATCCCAGTTTGGTGAGCGTATTGGTCAGCCGCGAGACAGTGGATTTCGGCAACCCGCAAGCGCGTGCCAAGTCCTGATTTCCCAGCACGCGATCGCCATGCCGAAAGCAAGCCAAGACTTCCAGGCCGCGGCCCAAGGCATTGACAAAGTGTCGGTCGGCCTTTGAGGCGGCCGTTATCGCGGAAATATTTGGTCTTCTGTTCAGCGTCATTGACAACCCCTGATCGGCATCCGCATAATTTTGCATCATTTCAGAATTAAATTCTGATCTGCAGAACAGAATCCCAGCGGAACCCTCCTATGCGTCTAGAATTCACTGAAGAAGAACAGGCTTTCCGCGAAGAAGTACGCTCCTTTCTTCGCGAGAAGCTGCCCGTGGGGATCCGCGACAAGGTCCTGAACGGGTTCGAACTGAGCCGCGAAGACCATGTCCTGTGGCAACGAACCCTGCACCAACGGGGTTGGGGGGGCTTGAGCTGGCCGAAGCAATTCGGGGGCCCGGATTGGGATTCGCTCCAGCAATATATTTTCGAAGAGGAGACGGCATTGGCCGGGGCGCCGCGCCTAATTCCGTTCGGTACGAAAATGGTGGCGCCGGTGATCATGGCCTTCGGCAATCCCGCCCAGCAACAACGCTTTCTGCCGCCAATCAGCTCCGGGGAAGAATGGTGGTGCCAGGGCTATTCCGAGCCCGGAGCCGGTTCTGACTTGGCGTCTTTAAAAACACGAGCCACCCTCGATGGTGATCACTATGTGGTGAATGGACAAAAGACCTGGAACACCCTCGGCCAATACGCGGATTGGATTTTCTGCCTGGTGCGTACCGACCCGCAGGCCAAGCCGCAGTCCGGCATCAGCTTCCTGCTGATCGATATGAAAAGTCCCGGCATCACCGTGCGGCCCATCACACTGTTGGACGGCGGGCACGAAGTGAACGAAATCTGGTTCGAAAATGTAAAAGTGCCGCTCCAAAACCGCGTGGGCGATGAAAACAAGGGCTGGACCTATGCAAAATTTCTGCTGGGACACGAGCGCACCAATATTGCCGGGGTCGGGGGCGCGAAACGCGAATTGGCGCGGCTAAAGCGGATTGCATCGAGTGAAATAAAACAGGGTCGGCCCTTGATCGAGGACCCTTTGTTCGCCGCCAACATCGCTCAGGTGGAAATCGATCTGTGGGCTTTGGAAATCACCAATCTGCGCGTACTGTCGGGAGAGCGGGGCTCGAAGGCGCCGGGACCTGAAGCTTCCATCCTCAAGATCAGAGGCACTGAAATAGCGCAACGCATCTCAGAACTGCTTATGCGCGCAGTCGGCCCTTACGCATTGCCGTTTAGGCTCGAAGCCATGGAAGCGGGCTGGCAATCCGACCCGGCTCGCGAGGCGCCGGGGCCCCGGTACGCCGCGACATTGGCTGCGGCGTATCTGAATCAGCGGAAACTGTCGATCTTCGGTGGCACCAACGAGATTCAGAAAAACATTATTTCGAAGATGATCGTCGGTCTTTAGGGAAATCTCATGAACTTTGAATTCAGCGATGAGCAGCAGCAGCTGCACGAGACGGTCAATCGCTATCTGAGCGAGCAGTACACCTTTGAGAAATTCCGCGGCATCAAGGCCTCGGCTGACGGATGGGACAAAACGGCGTGGGCTGGATTGGCCGAACTCGGGGTGCTGGCCCTCAATGTCCCTGCGGCCCAGGGTGGGTTGGGGTATGGACCGCTTGAAACCTTGAGTGTTATGGGTGCCTGCGGACGAAGCTTGCTGCTCGAGCCATTTTTGAGCAGCGCCGTCATTGCGACCGCAGTACTGCGCAGCTTCCCTGATGATGCCGCGGCCGCCGAACTGCTGACAAAAATGGCAAGTGGTGCTGCGATCGCCGTGCTCGCGCATTACGAGCCGGAGTCGCGCTATGAAACACAATGGGTCCGGGCGCGCGCGCGCAAATCGGGCGACGGCTACACGCTGGATGGCCACAAAGCCGTAGTTCTGCATGCCGGCGCCGCCGACACGTTGGTCGTTTCAGCACGCATCTCCGGCGATGCTGCGGATGCAAGCGGGGTCTCGCTGTTTCGAGTTCCACGTGATGCCAAGGGGCTCACGCTGGATGCCTATCCGACCATGGATGGCCAGCGTGCAGCTGAGGTGTATTTGGAAGCCGTCCAAGTACCGGCGGCGAGCCGTCTTGGGAAAGAGGGCGGGGCATTGCCCTGCATCGAGGCCGCTCTTGATATCGGCCTCGCGGCATTGTGTGCCGAAGCGGTAGGCGTTATGCAGGCGCTGCTCGAGGCCACCGTGGCCTATGTGCAGTCACGCCAGCAATTTGGCACCCCGATCGGCCGCTTTCAGGCTCTGCAGCATCGCATCGCCGATATGTTGATTCATCTGGAACAGGCGCGCTCCATGAGTTATCTGGCCGCTCTACGCTGTATCGATGAGAACGTCGGCGAGCGCCGGCGCGCCTTGTCCGCGGCCAAGGCCTTGGTGGGCCAGTCGTGCCGTTTCGTGGGGCAGCAAGCGGTGCAACTGCACGGCGGCATGGGCATGACCGATGAGCTCATCGTAAGCCATTGGTTCAAACGCCTCACCGCGGCCGAACTGATGTTCGGCGACAGCGACACCCACCTGCAGCGCTACGCTGCGCTCACGCGCTCTTAAAGGTTTCGAGGGAACCCCAATGACACAGTTGTCGAAGGCAGTTTTGGCGCGCGAAGTCGGCAAGCCCGTCATCGTCGAACAAATTGAAGTGGCGAAACCGCAGCACGGCGAGGTGATGGTGCGCATCGCCGCATGCGGGGTATGTCACAGCGACTTGTCGGCCACCAACGGCACTATCCCCTATCCAATGCCCTTGGTTCTGGGCCATGAAGGTGCCGGGGTCGTGGTTGCCATTGGCGACGGCGTGGACAATTACGCGGTGGGAGATCACGTGGTCAGCTCGTTTGTAAGCATGTGCGGTCATTGCCATTACTGCCAAACCGGCCGGCCGCAGCTGTGCGTGCAATCGCTGAAATCGCTGTTTACCCTCCCTGACGGCACGGTGCGCACGCGCGACTCGGCTGGCAAGGACTTAAACGTCTTTTGCGGATGCGGTGTAATGGCTGAATTCGCCACCGTGCATATGGGAAACGTGGTGAAAATCGACCAGAAAATGCCTCTCGACCGCGCGGCGTTGATCGCCTGCGGTGTGATGACGGGAGTTGGGGCGGCCGTAAACACCGCCAAAGTGGAGGCCGGCTCCATCGCGGTGGTGTTCGGGTGCGGTGGCGTGGGCTTGAATGCCATCCAAGGCTGTGCGATTGCCGGCGCTGGAATCATTGTCGGCGTCGATACCAACGATGAAAAACTTGCCATGGCGCGGCAATTCGGCGCCACGCACGGCTACAACATTACGGGTCAGGCGAATCCCGGGAAAGATTTGTACAAATTGACCGGCGGTGGCGCCGATTACGCCTTCGACTGCGTCGGCGTCGGCAAGATCTCCGAGATGGCGTGGACGGTATTGCGCCGGGGGGGCACTGCAGTGATCGTGGGCATTTCCGGGCCTAAGGATCAGATCATGCTGAACGCGCAACAGGTGGCCACCAGCGAAAAGACCTTGACCGGCAGTTACTATGGGTCGGCGCGCCCGCAGCTGGATTTTCCAAGGCTAATCGGCTTGTACCGCAGCGGGCGCTTGAAGCTCGACGAGCTGATTACGCGGACCTATAGCATCGATGAGGCGCCGCGCGCCTTTGCCGATCTTAACGAGGGCAAGCAAGGACGAGGGGTCATTCTTTTCGACGCCGCCTGATCTTAGCTCATTAGTCGTCGGCCAGATCTTCGCCGGGAAACAACGCATCGTTGAAACCGAAATCCTTGAGATCGCGAATTCGGCGCGGATACAGAATACCGTCTAGGTGATCGACCTCATGCTGCACCACGCGGGCGTGAAAGTCCTTGACCGTACGGTCTACCGGGTTTCCTGCCGCATCGAAGCCGGTATAGCGCAGCTCTCGGTAACGAGGCACCAGCCCGCGCATGCCCGGAACCGAGAGGCATCCCTCCCAGCCGTCGTCCATAATCTCGCCTATGGGGGTCAGCTTGGGATTGATAAGAACGGTGAAGGGCACCGGATCCGCTTCCGGGTACCGCGGGTTCTGACCGAAACCAAAGATAACGACCCGTAATAAGGCCCCAATTTGGGGTGCCGCGAGGCCCGCCCCATTGAGATTCAGCATCGTGTCCTGCATATCGGTCAGCAGACTTTTAAGTTCCGGCGAGCCAAATTCCTCTACCGGCTGAGATACAGCCAGCAGTCGTGGATCGCCCATTTTGATAACTTCGCGTATTGCCATGGTTCCTAGTATCTTAGCGGCCTTTTCCCCGCGAGCCCAATGCCCTAAATGCCCGGTCTTTTATACATAAAAACCTTCGGTTGCCAGATGAATGCTTACGATTCCGGCAAAATGCGCGATGTCTTGGAAGCCGAGCATGGCATGAGAAGTACCGACAACCCCGCTGAAGCCGACGTGCTTCTGGTCAACACCTGCTCGGTGCGCGAAAAAGCTCAGGAAAAGGTGTTTTCCTTGCTGGGCGAATGGCGCCTCTTCAAGCAGCAGCGACCTCACGTGGTCATCGGCGTTGGAGGCTGCGTAGCCAGTCAGGAAGGGGAGGGCATTACCGCGCGCGCGCCGTTTGTGGACTTGGTTTTCGGGCCCCAAACCTTGCACCGCCTACCGGCAATGCTCGCGGGATTGAAAGCGTCAGGTCGCTCGCAAATCGATATCAGTTTTCCGGAAATCGAAAAATTCGACCGCTTGCCCGAGCCGCGTAGCAGCGGTGTCACGGCGTTCGTCTCCATCATGGAAGGCTGCAGTAAATATTGCACTTTCTGCGTGGTTCCCTACACACGTGGGGAGGAAATCAGCCGGCCGTTCGATCAGGTTATGCGTGAGGTAGAGCGATTGGCCGCCAAGGGCGTGCGTGAGATCACATTGCTCGGCCAGAATGTCAACGCCTATGCGGGGCCCATGGCCGACGCTACCTTGGCCGACTTGTCCACGCTGATTCACTTCGTTGCCGGCATCGACGGTGTGGAGCGCATTCGTTTCACGACTTCGCACCCGCTGGATTTCAACGACAGCTTGATTGAAGCGTATGCCAACGTGCCTCAGCTCAACAACTATTTGCATCTTCCGGTGCAAAGCGGCTCGGACCGTATTCTTGCCGCGATGAAGCGCGGACACACCGTGATTGAATACAAGCAAAAGCTGCGCAAATTGCGCGCCGTACGGCCGGACATTTGTATCTCGACCGACTTGATCGTCGGGTTCCCCGGGGAAACCGAAGCGGATTTCACCGCGACTTTAAATTTAGTGGCGGACGTGGGATTTGACCAGTCCTTCAGCTTCCTCTACAGCCGCAGGCCCGGGACGCCGGCCGCCGCTTTGCCCGATGAGGTCGCGCATGAGGTCAAGCAGCAGCGGCTCGAAATATTGCAGCAGCGATTGAACGGCCAAGCGCGCGCGATCTCGGAACGCATGGTAGGAAGCCGACAACGCGTTTTGGTCGAGCGCAACGCGAAGCGCAATCCCTCCCAGCTTGCCGGCCGCACCGATAATAACCGCTGGGTCAATTTCGACGGTCCTGCGGATGGCGCAATGCGTCTCATGAATAGCTTCACGGACGTCATCATTACCGAAGCCATGCCGAATTCGTTGCGCGGACGGCTTGCCGCGGCCGCGTCGCCGTGAATTCAGCACCCATGACTCGAGACGTACTGCTCGCGCCCGCCGACAATGTTCGGCTGGTTGAGCTATGCGGTCCCTTGGATGAGCACCTGCGACTTATCGAGACGCGGCTGGGCGTGGAGGTCCGACGGCGCGGCAATCGATTTCAACTGGTTGGTTTGGAGCTGGCGGTGCAACGCGCAGAATCGGTATTACAGAATCTGTATGCGCGTGCGCAGCGTGAACCGGTGGATTCCGAGCGAGTGCACATCGCATTGCAAGAATTGGACATGGGCAGCCGCGATGTCGATGCCCAGGCCCTGGATTCGGATGAATTGAAGGTCCGCACCGCACGAGGCGCCATTCGCGCGCGCGGCGCGAACCAAACCGATTACTTGAACAACGTACGCACGCACGATTTGACCTTTGGGATTGGCCCCGCCGGCACTGGTAAGACTTATCTTGCAGTGGCTTGTGCGGTCGAGGCCCTGCAATCAGACAAGGTTCGGCGCATCGTGTTGGTACGCCCGGCGGTGGAGGCGGGCGAGCGGCTGGGATTTCTTCCGGGTGATTTGTCGCAAAAAGTCGATCCATACTTGCGGCCGATGTACGACGCGTTGTACGAGATGTTGGGATTCGAACGAGTGGCGAAATTAATCGAGCGTAACGTGATCGAAGTTGCGCCGCTGGCCTTCATGCGCGGCCGGTCGCTCAATGACTCTTTCGTCATCCTGGATGAGGCGCAGAACACGACCAATGAACAAATGAAAATGTTTCTGACTCGCATTGGTTTCGGCTCCAAAGCGGTGGTCACCGGTGACATCACTCAGGTAGACCTGCCGAGCACGAAGCAATCCGGTTTGCGCACCGTCATCGACATTCTGCGCGGCGTTCGCGGCATTGCCTTCACCATGTTTTCCTCGCGCGACGTGGTGCGCCATCCCCTGGTGCAAAGAATCGTTCAAGCCTATGAGGCGAGCGCTCCCAACGACGGTTCGTAAGTTGGCGCAGCTCGAACTCGATGTGAGCTATGCGTCATCGGCTCCCTGGGTTCCGAGCGCGCGTCTACTTCGCCGGTGGGTAGGAGCGGCGCTGTTCAACACGCCTAAGCCGGTGGTGCTTTCGATGCACATCGTGGGCAAGGCACGCAGCCGCAGCTTGAATGGACGCTATCGGCGCAAGGACAAGCCCACCAACGTGCTGTCGTTCGAAGGCGCGGGGCGCGCTCCCGATGGCCGGCTGTTCCTCGGGGAGCTCGTTATTTGCGCGCCGGTCGTCGCTGCCGAAGCGCAGACTCAGCATAAATCGCTTCAGGCGCATTGGGCCCATATGACCATCCACGGGGTATTGCATCTGCTCGGCTTTGACCACGGGCGCGCGGCGCAAGCAGCAAAGATGGAATTTCTGGAGGCTCAAGTTCTTGATAAACTTGGTTTTTCGGACCCTTATCGCTGATTCCGGTATGCTCTTCTCCCATGCCTGAACAGACTCACGGCGGCACCACAGGGCGCTGGTTAAAGCGCATTACCCAATCAATGTCCGGGGAGCCGCGCGATCCTGCCGAGCTGGTCGAGCAGTTGCGCGATGCCAGTGAACGCGGGCTATTCGATGGCGATGCTCTGGTCATGCTTGAGGGTGTCCTCGCGGTGGCGGATATGCAGGTCCGCGACATCATGGTTCCCCGTTCGCAAATGGTGTTTGTGGAGCGCGACGAGTCGCCCGAGAAACTGATTGAGCTGGTGGTCGAGTCGGGCCATTCTCGCTTTCCGGTTGTAGGCGAGGATCGCGATCAAATCTTGGGAATCTTGTTGGCCAAGGACTTGTTGCGGCTACGGGCGGCGACGCAGGAGGATTTCGAAATTCGCGAATACATGCGGCCCGTGGTATTCGTTCCCGAGAGCAAGCGCCTCAATGTCCTGCTCAAGGAATTTCGGCGCAACCACAATCACATCGCCATCGTGGTGGACGAATACGGCGGGGTGTGCGGGCTAGTCACCATTGAAGACGTCATCGAACAAATCGTCGGAGAAATAGATGATGAACATGATGTCGAGGATGAACAAACAATCCGCAAGGATCGGCCGCGCGAGTTTACCGTCCGCGCTCTGACTGCCATCGCCGACTTCAATCAGTATTTTTCAACTGCCTTCCCTGACGAGGATTACGACACGATCGGCGGCCTGCTCATGCAACAGTTCGGCCGGCTGCCGCGCCGCGGCGAAACCATCAAGATTGGGGATCTTGAATTTCGTATCGTGCGCGCTGACCGGCGCCGCATTGATCTTCTTCGCGTCACCACCCCCCGAGATATTGACCCACCAGCCGCTGAGTCGATTCCTTGAAATCCTTCTGGCGCGGCCGCCCCGCGCAAAGCAAACAAAGCCTGGCTCGCTGGGCGGCTGCTTTTGCCTGCGGCGCCAGTCTAAATCTGGCATTCGCGCCGTTCGAATGGTGGCCTATTGCTTTGATCGCGCCCGCGGCGCTATTCGCACTCATCCGCGGCTTGCCGCCCCGCCGTGCGGGTATGAGCGGCGCGGCATTCGGGATTGGGCTGTTCGCCTTTGGAACATACTGGCTGTACACCTGTCTGCACGTTTTCGGCCTAGTGCCCGTGTGGCTGACGTTGCTGCTGCAAACGCTACTCGTGGCGGCGATGTGTCTGTACTTCGCCGCCTTGTGCTACCTCGCCAACCGCTTCTGGCTCAAGGGCGGTGCGACGCGAGAGTGGCTGGTCCTGCCGACGCTCTGGGTACTGCTCGAGTGGCTGCGGGGATGGATCTTGAGCGGATTCCCATGGCTGTCGACGGGCTACGCGCTGATCGATTCGCCCCTGTCAGGGTGGGCGCCGATCTTTGGCGTGTACGCGGTGACATGGGCCGCGGTGATGGTGTCCGTTGCCATCACTGTGGCATTCATGCCCGCCGTGCGGTTCTCGCGCCGGTGCGCCGCGGTGCTGCTGGTGGTCTTGCTGTTTATTGTTCCGATGCTGCTGGCGAGGCACCAGTGGACGCATCCTGTGGGATCCCCGATTCCTGTCGCGGCGGTGCAAGGCGCCGTGCCGCAGGACCAAAAGTGGCAAGCCGAGAGCCGCGAACTGACCATGCAGCGTTACATGCGGCTCACAGAAGAGGCGTGGGGTGCGCGTCTCATCGTTTGGCCGGAGGCTGCGATACCTGTCTTGGCGCCCGCGATCGAAGATTATCTGAGCAATCTTAAGCAGCAGGGAGTTGCGCATGAAGCGGATTTTGCAATAGGACTGGTCAATTATTTTCCGCAAACCAAGCAGTACTTCAACGGAGTGCTGGTGCTGAGTGAGGCGCACGACGGCTGGTACTACAAACGGCACCTGGTTCCGTTCGGCGAGTACTTCCCCGTCCCCGCGTTCGTCCGCTCCTGGCTGCGGCTGATGAGCTTGCCCTATGCTGATTTTACGCCCGGTGGTGCCGACCAACCGATGCTGCGCGCGGCCGGACAAAAGCTAGGACTGACGATATGTTACGAGGACGCATTCGGCGGCCAGCAGCTGCAGGTCTTGCGCCAAGCTACCTTGCTCATCAATGTCACCAACAACGCGTGGTATGGCGATTCCACCGCACCCCATCAGCACTTGCAGATTGCGCGAATGCGCGCGCTCGAAGCCGGGCGCTTTTTGATCCGAGCGGCGAACGACGGCGTCACCGCGGTTATCGACAGCCACGGAAAAATCTCCGCTCGCCTGCCGCAATTTCAACAGGGCGTGCTGCGTGCCGCCGTGCAGCCGCTCAGCGGCCTGACCCCTTACGCCCGCCTCGGTAATTATCCGGTCGTCATGGGCGCTCTTTGCTTTCTGATAATCGCCGTCCGGCGCCGCCGCGAGGGCTGCGCCTCGCCTGAAGCAGTAAGCTAAAGGCAAGGCGAGGTCAGGCAGGCTCCCGTGTCACTCGAACAGCGGCGCCACTCCGGGATCCTTTGCAATTCCGCCGTACAAATTGAAGCCGCGCTCCAACCAATCGCGCAGCGAGTCGTCACGCTCCAGCAGGGGCAATGTTGCGGCGCTGGCAGCCCAGTAGAACCCGCTGAGCGCGATGTAGTCGGCAAAATTGGGCGTGTCGCCGCCGAGGAAAGGAAATTTTTCAAGATGCGCCCGCAGCGGAGCTAGGGAGCTGCGGACGGCGGGCAAACGCGTTGCGCGATCCGCCGTGAAGCTCTCCAGTGTCTTGCCCTTCATGTTTTTCTCGCGGCTCTCTCGAAAGTAGGGCCTATCCGTAGGACGCGCCGCATCGTGCACATCCTTTACATAGAGCCGGAACATTTTTTTCAAGACTTCGTTGAAAAACCAAGCGTCCGTGAAACGGACAAGGGCAAGTTCCGCGGGGGTGTTGAACAGCAGCGGCCCGGGAAACGCGCGCTCCAGATATTCGGCGATGTCCCAGCTCTCCGCGAGTACCGTATCGCCATGCTCAAGTATCGGGACCGTTTTGAACTTACCGCCGAATACCCTCGGTATGTCGGTAAATCCCAAGTACACGGTCTCGAACGGGATTCCCTTGTGCGCGAGCGCATAACGTATTCGCCATACGAACGGACTTGCCGAGCGGCCGTTTTCCAGCGCAAGTTCGTAAAGCCGGATCTTGTTTGCAGATGCGTTCATGATTTCCTTAGCTGCCGAGCCAGCGTTTCATCCAAGCCTCAACGGTGGCGTACCATTGAACCGAGTTCTGCGGTTTGAGCACCCAATGATTTTCATCGGGAAAGTACAGCAGCTGGCTCGGAATATGGCGAAGCTGCGCCGCACCGTAGGCCCCCATGCCCTGATCAAGCGGGACGCGATCGTCGCGGCCGCTGTGGACCACGAGCATTGGCACGCTCCACTCGGCCACATGATCGATGGGATTGAAGCGTTCGACTGCCTCCGGCTTCTCCCAGGTGCGGGCATCGTTTTGCGACTGCTGGAATTCCGGGATGTCGGTTGAGTAGGACATCAAACGAATGTCGAAGACCCCGTCGTGATTCACCAGGCACTTCCACGGCTTGGCCCAGTTGCCGGCGATCCAGGCCACCATGTATCCCCCATAGGAGCCACCTAACGCGCAGGCTCGATCTGCATCCAGAAAGCTGTAACGCGACAGCGCGTAACTCCAACCTTTCTGCAAATCCGTCAGCGGACGATCGCCCCAGTGGCCGATAATGGATTTGGCGTACGCCTCTCCATAGCCGCTCGATCCGTGGAAATCCACCATGACAACGGCGTATCCCATGCCGGCCCACACCTGTGGATTCCAGCGATAGCTCCACGTGTTGCCGAACGAGCCGTGCGGACCGCCATGGATCAGGAAGGCGACCGGGTATTTTTGGTCGGGATGGTAGCCGGCGGGGCGCATGACATAGCCGTGTACGGGCTCGTCATTCCATCCGGGGAAACTGAACGCCTCAAAGGAAGCGAGCGGTGTTTGCTTCAAGGTGTCCTGTCCCACGTGGGTGAGCGCACGCGCTCCCTGGCTGCCGTTTAGCTCGTACAGTTCCGCCGGCGAATCGAGCGCATCGCGGCTATAAACGATTACTTCCTTGGCGAGGTCAAAACTTCCCGCATGGCCGTCTCTGGTAATTGGTTTGACCGCGCCAGTGGCCACGGTGATCGCGAAGATTCGCTCCTGTCCCATATCCTCGGCGCCGGCGTAGAGCGTCTTGGAATCGGCGGACCATTTGAGGGAAGCGGGGGAACGATCGAAGCTCTCGGCGAGCCTACGCGTGGCGTTCGTTTTCAGATCGCGGATCATAATTTGCGCGCGCGGGGCGGTAAAGGTGGAACCTTTTCGCGCCAAGTAGGCCAATCTTGCGCCGTCCGGAGAAACAACCGGAGTCGTGTCCGACGTGGCAGCCGCAGGGTCAATGCGCTGCGGCGCCTTGCTGCCATCCAGCGGCACGGAGTAAAGACTATTGGGATCTCCCAAGCCTTGCGCGGACCCGGAAGGCCGAGCGGAAAAGATCACGGCCGCTCCATCTTGGGTAATCACGAACGAGGAATCATCCCCTTCCGGCCGAGCAACGATGTCGGCCTGAAAATCGCGGGTCAAGGGAACTGCATCGGTCGGTGGGGCGTCGCCGCCACTGCGCACTGTGAAGAGACCTATGTAGCGGCCGTCCAGATAAGTGTCCCAAAAACGCGGCGTGGCCGTGTCGTACAGTGTGCCGGTGGCCTTCTCTTTCCCCCTCGCCTCATCTTTGGCCTTGCTGCAGGCCAAAGTATCGCATTCGGCGTGCACGTTGATGGCTGCCACCAATGCGTTAGCGCCCGGAGTAAGTCGGAACAAGATCACGTCGAGCGGCAGCTTCGTTACCTGAGTGCTTTCTGCGCTCTTCATGGACGTGCGCCAAATTTGAGTCGAGCCGGAGCGGGACGACAGGAAGTAAACCCATTCACCGTCCGCCGACCATCGCGGCGAGGTGGCAGATTTTTCCTGATCTCTGATCAGCCGCGGCGCTGAGTTCGCGCTGCGGTCGATGACCCACAAGGCGTTGACGCCGTGATTACCGTCCCAGTCGGTCGATCGCAAGTTGTAAGCCACGAAACGGGCGTCGGGTGAGATGCGAGGGTCAGAGATGCGGTCGAGAAGGGCAAGATCTTTAGCGGTAAAAGGCCGCGCTTGCGCAATGGCTGAACTGATCAGCCCTAAGACGGTGCAAACCGCAATCGTTTTTAACATGCTGTTGACCTGAAGTATTTGCCGCGAAGCGTAAACCTTCAAGTGTGGAAGTGACAAGTCCGGCGGCAAAGCCCCGCCCTCTGATAACATCGAATCCCAGATGTTTTTTGCATCAGACGACGAAATTGACGCGCTCGCCCGCCGCGTATTGGATCTTTCGCTTCCCAAGTCGCAGTGGACGCACGCTGCGCACTTCGCGACGGCTTTATGGTTGATCGCGTGCCGCCCCGATGTGGACGCATCGAAAGCAATGCCCGGATTCATTCGCGCGTACAACGAATCCACGGGCGTAGCCAACACGGACACCGGCGGCTATCACGAAACCATTACGCAGGCCTCGTTGCGCGCCGCCCGCAATTTCCTCTTGCAGCACCCCGATAGCAGCTTGTCGGCGACCTACAATGCCTTGATGGCATCGCCGTTGGGCAAGTCCGATTGGCTGTTCGCTTACTGGAGACGCGAGCGGTTGTTTTCCGTCGAAGCGCGCCGGCGTTGGCTCGAGCCCGACGTGAAACCGTTGCCGTTCTGAGCCGTTAGGAGAACGCCGGCAACTCGGCGCCGCTGGAGCCGATTTTCGCTTCCGCAAAACGGCGTGGCAGGACGGCCAATATCTTGGAGCGCAATGTATCGCGGCTCGCTGCGTCCGCTGCCTTGAAGCGCAGTTCCAGTGTGATGGTAGCGGCATCGACTTTGGTCAGAAAGCAGCCCACCACCAGATGCTCGCCGGCAATTTCGGCTGCAACTTTGAGAGCCAGCTGCCGCGCCGCCTCAATGTCGGCATCACGGCTGAGGCGAATCGTTATCATCATTGGCCACGGTGCGTACGTGGTACTGAGATTGATGGTGACCTGACTGGCGGCAATGGCATTAGGCAGAACGATTTTATGTCCGTCCGGGGCGCTCAATGTGGTGTAGCCCAAAGAGATCATCTCCACCACGCCAATGTCGGTGCCCGTTGGTGCGGTGACTTGAAGCGTGTCGCCCAGGCGAAATGGCCGATAGATGGCGATGGATATACCGGCCACCAAGTTGCCCAAGGTGCTTTGCGCCGCCAGGCCTATGACGACCGATACCACGCCGGCACCCGCGAGCGCGGCCGTGCCGATCGAGCGCAGCATCGGAATGAGGTGCGCATACAGAATGAGGGCCAGTAACCAGATCAGCACCGACCCGAATTGCTGCAGAAAACTGACCGTGGTGCGGTCCACGTGGCCCGCTCGCGTCATGGATGCATGGACTGCTGCGCGAAAAACGCGGGACATAATTAAAGCCATCAGCACGAACAAGATCAGGTAAATAAGCGCGCCGCCCAGAGTGTCGGGCTTCAGGAAGGACAGCACGTCGTGCTCGCCGATTCGGACCTCCTGCAACACGGGGACATCGTTCATTGCGATCCTTTTTGCGGCTTCGCCATCCATTCCTCACAATCTTCCAAACTCGAACAACTCATGGTGCAGCGGCGGCGCAGAACTATCATGAGCGGCACGATTCTTTCAATGATTTTTGCTATGCAGCAACTGGCGGGCCCCATCGGCACGCACGGGCGTCCCGAAATGCAACGCCGAGAAAAATCAGTGTGCCTGCGAGGCACAAGTAGGCAAACAAATTCCCGACGGCGGTGTACACCGTGGGTCCTCCTTGCATGAGCGCCGCTGTCACTATGACGCCGTCCGCCCCTCGAGGCTGGCGGTAAGGATCGTCTGCGTAAGTTTTCTGAATAACGCGGCCATTTGGATCAATGAGCGCGGACACACCCGAATTTACCGCGCGAACCATGCTCACGCGCAATTCCACGCTCGCGAACACCGACAGCGCCATGTGCTCCCAAGGCTCCGTATCCGCTCCGAACCAGGAATCACTGGTCAGATTGACCAGCAAGTTCGGGTGCAATTGTCCGACTGCGCGAAGGTAGCCAGGCAATATATCCTCGTAGCAAATGACCGGGCCCAACCGCCAGATCTTGTCGTCGGGTCCTTGAAATGAAATCACGGCAGGCCCTGAGCCTGCGGTGAAACGGCCAGCCCCGGCGGGCAAGAATTTTCGCAGCCAGGGAAAAGCATCGATGCCCGGAACGTATTCGCCGAATGCGAGCAGCCGGACCTTGTCGTAGTAGCCGGCGACCTTTCCATTCTTGTCCAGTAGAATTGCCGAATTAAATGCATCCTCGTGCGCCTCATCGTACATATCCGCACCGATGATAGTGGGAACAGTAAATCCGCGGCGGATCATGGCAACAGAATCCGCAGAAAAATCTGCGGCGAAGGCCCTCGGTACGGTGATCGGAAAGCTGCCTTCGCTCCATACGAGCAATTGCGCGCCTTCCCGCTGCAAGCGCCGCGATTGCTCCTGCAGGGCGCTAAGTTGCCGAAGCGCCTCCTCGCGGGAGAACTCGCCATCGATGGTATAAGCGAAGTTCGGTTGGACCAGGCCCACCTTGAGAACGGGCGCATGCGTAATGCGCGCATCGATCTGCCGCATTCGCACGACGCCCCAGCTCAAAGCCGCCGCCAGCAGTACTGCGCAAGCAATCGCCGGACCGCGAGCCGCAGGTGCATCCAAAGTCAGGTCATAAAGCGCGCCGTTGACCATCATCAGCAACGCCGTGACACCGAGGGGGCCGGTTAATTCGCTGATTTGAATAACGACGGGATGCCACGCTTGACTGATGTATTGGCCGCATGGGAATAATTGCGGCACCAGCAGTTCACAGCTGACCATGACAAGCGGTCCGAGCAGCGTCATGGGCACCCGCACCCGGCTGCGGATGGCGCAAACCGCGGCCGTAAAGAGCAAGAAGATGATGGCGCGCGTGGCGCAGAAAAGCAGGAAGACCATCGCAGCCCCCTCCTGCGGAAAGTCTGCGAAGCGGTGCATGACGTCGATCAGCCAATAAAAGCCGCCGGCGGTTTCGATGAGTCCCGCCCACCAACCCAGAAACAGTGCGCGCCGCCAGCTGCCCGCGTGTTCGATCGCCATAAACATGGGCACCGCGGCGATCCAGCCTAGGGCTGACAAATCAAAAGGCGTGACGGCTAGAAACCATAGGCAGCCACTCAAAGTGCTCAAAGCCAATGCGCCGTAAAAATTCAAGTTTCGCATGCGATCCTAAAAAAAATTGCAGTTCGCCGTCGCCCATACTCGGGTATTCTGGGGCTCAATCATGCAAGAAAGATACGACCCCGCCGCTGTCGAAGCGGAGGCCCAACACTATTGGGACCACCAGCATAGCTTTGAAGCCAAAGAGGACGACACCCGCGAGAAGTATTATTGCTTGTGCATGTTCCCGTATCCAAGCGGCCGATTGCACATGGGACACGTGCGCAACTACACCATAGGTGATGTGCTGGCTCGCTTCATGCGCATGCAAGGCCACAATGTGCTGCAGCCGATGGGTTGGGACGCCTTTGGATTGCCGGCCGAGAATGCCGCTATCGCCAACGGAGTGCCGCCGGCCAAATGGACATTGGACAACATTGCGCACATGAAAAGGCAATTGAAGTCTCTTGGCTATGGCTTGGATTGGAGCCGCGAGCTCACGACCTGCCTTCCTGCGTACTACCGATGGAACCAGTGGCTGTTTGTGCGCATGTTGGAAAAAGGCATCGCTTACCAAAAAACAGGCGTCGTCAATTGGGACCCGGAAGACAAAACCGTTCTGGCGAACGAGCAGGTCATCGATGGGCGCGGCTGGCGCACGGGCGCGGTCATCGAGAAGCGGGAAATCCCGATGTATTACCTCAAGATCACGGCATACGCGGAAGACTTGCTTGCATCATTGCAGAGCATGCCGGAATGGCCCGAACGAGTGCGCGCGATGCAGGCCAACTGGATCGGCCGCAGCGAGGGAGTTCGCGTGGGATTTCCCCACACGATAGGCGAAGGCGGCGTGCTGCGCGCTTTTACGACTCGCGCCGACACCATCATGGGCGTGACGTTTTGCGCGGTCGCCGCGGAACATCCGCTCGCCATCCATGCCGCGGACGGCAATCCGAAATTGCAGGCATTCATCGAAGAGTGCAAACGAGGTCCTGCCGTCGAAGCGGAGCTGGCAACTCAAGAAAAGAAAGGCATGCCGGCGGGGCTGTTTGTCACCCATCCGATCAGCGGCGATGCCGTGCCGGTGTGGGTGGGAAATTACGTGCTGATGAGTTACGGCGACGGTGCTGTGATGGGAGTGCCGGCGCACGATGAACGGGACTTCGAATTTGCCAAGAAATACGGCTTGCCCATCAAAAAAGTCATAGATATTGAGGGTCGGCCCTACTCGTTGGATGCCTGGCACCCTTGGTACTCGGAGCATGGACGCTGCGTCAATTCCGGTCGTTATGACGGATTGGAATACGAAGCCGCGGTCAGTGCGATTGCCGCGGATCTCAGCAGCCAAGGATTGGGCGAAAGAATGACGACTTGGCGGTTGCGCGATTGGGGCATATCGCGTCAGCGGTATTGGGGTTGCCCGATTCCGATCATCCATTGCAAAGTCTGCGGCGCCGTGCCGGTACCGGATGAGCAGCTGCCCGTGATCCTGCCCACCCACCTGGTCCCCGACGGCAGCGGCAATCCGCTGTTAAAAGACCGGGACTTTCTAGATGTCAAGTGTCCAAGGTGCGGCGGGGAGGCCCGCCGCGAGACCGATACCATGGATACTTTTGTGGACTCGTCATGGTATTTCCTGAGATTCGCCTGTGCCGACAATGACCAGGCAATGCTTGATTATCGAGTTCAATATTGGCTCCCCGTCGACCAGTATATCGGCGGTATCGAGCATGCCATTCTGCACCTGTTGTATGCGCGCTTCTGGACTCGCTTCATGCACGACATGGGCGCCGTGCCCTTCAAGGAACCATTCGCGCGCCTGTTCACCCAAGGCATGGTGCTGAACGAGGCGTTTTTTCGCAAGCCCGAGTCGGGGCGACAGCAATACTTCAGCCCGGCGGATGTCGTCGTCAGCGTCGATAAGACCACGCAACGCCGCCTCGCCGTACTGCGCGCCGACGGGAAAGAAGTGCAGTCGGGCGGTGTCGTGACCATGTCCAAGTCGAAAAATAACGGCGTGGATCCGCAATCGTTGGTGGACGAATTCGGCGCCGACACGGCGCGTCTATTCATGATGTTCGCCGCGCCTCCGGAACAAACACTCGAGTGGTCCGATGAAGGAGTGCAAGGAGCCTATCGTTTTATCAAGCGACTTTGGAAAGCGGTCTACGAGCACGTCTCACAGGGCCCGACTGCGCCGCTCGATAAGTCGGCATTGACAGAGCCGCAGCGGGCTATCCGCAAGCAAGCGCATCAGACGCTGGCCAAGGTCACCGATGATATCGGTCGGCGCCGTACGTTCAATACCGCGATCGCCGCCGTCATGGAGCTGTTGAATGCGCTGGCAAGGTTTCCGCAGGCCTCCGGGCAGGACCGTGCTGTTTCGCAGGAGGCATTGGAAATTGCGGTCGTCTCGCTGTCGCCAATCATCCCGCATGTAACCCATGCGCTGTGGAGAGGGCTGGGACATCGGGCCGCGCTCATCGAGGAGCCTTGGCCCAAGGCCGATACCGAAGCGTTGCAGTCATCGAGTGTGCAGATGGTGGTCCAGGTCAATGGCAAGTTGCGCGGCCATATTTCTGTCGCCGCGGATGCCGGCGAAGATGCCATCCGCGACAGCGCGCTCAGCGATGCCAACGTTCGCAGATTCATCGGTTCCTTAGAAGTGCGCAAAGTAATCATCGTAGCCGGCAAGCTCGTGAACATCGTGGTGTAATGGCCTGTGGCCGCCGCCAATTACTCGATCCTCCTCAGCGTCTGCGCACTGACGGCGTGCGGATTTCGTCTTGCCGGCAGCGAGAGCTTGCCAGCCGTCATGGCGCGTCCCTATTTGTCCCTCAAAGACCCGTATACTGATTTTTCGCGAGAGTTCGAGCATCAGCTCAAAAGCTCGGGTGCCACCCTGCAACTTACTCCCGCCGGCGCGACAGCGACCGTCGAAGTCACCAAGGACCAGGTGCAGCAACGCACGCTCGCGGTATCGGCCAAAAATATTCCGACCGAATACGAGCTCACCTATACCGTCACTTTCAGTGTGCGTGGAGGGGATCGGGAATTGCTCGCGCCGCAGACCATCAGCCTGTCGAAAGACTTCAGCTACGGTGAGACGCTGCAGCTTGCCAAGGAACACGAAGCGGATATTTTGCGCCAGCAAATGGCGCGTGATCTGGTGTCGATCGCATTGCGCCGGCTGACGAGTCTAAAATAGCGCTGTGCCGCTGTGCTACTGGTCAACGCCATCGATCGGCTTTCCCTGGAGGTATTATTGGATCGCTATGGTCTGAGCCTACAACTCGTGTCACCCAATGCAGTGATCCCCGGCTCCTATTGGGGCGAGCGTGAGGCAGGACTGATAGGCGCCAAAATTTTTGCACGCTTTGATACTCCGGTACACTCGGTGCTGCATGAGGGAGCCCATTTCATTTGTATGACCCCGGAGCGGCGTGCTGGCTTAGATACCGATGCGGGCGGCGATGATGCCGAAGAAAGCGCCGTTTGCTATCTGCAGATCATATTGGCCCAATCGCTGCCCCAAGTCGGTCACGAGCGCATGTGCCGCGACATGGATGAGTGGGGTTATACCTTCAGACTGGGCAGCGCTAGCCGATGGTTTGCGGAGGATGCCGCGGATGCCCGCGACTGGTTAATGCGCCATGGCGTGCTCCTCTCGACTGCCCTCCTGACTTATGCCTGTCGATAGCGCGTATCGCATGTCGCGCCGCACTGCGATGGCCGTATTCTCGGCGATTGTGGCAGGGTGCTCGCGGCTTGGATTCCTTGCCGCAAATGTGCCTGCGTCTTTCGGGCCTTACAAACGGCACGCCAACATTGCATACGGTACCGATCCGCAACAGCAGTTGGATGTGTATGTGCCGGAAAAGACTGCCGGCGCGCCGAGCGCCGTCGTGGTTTTTTGGCACGGCGGGCGTTGGAGCTTCGGCGACAAAGCCGACTATCGATTTGTCGGCGCGGCCCTGGCGGAGTCAGGGTACCTCGCCGTGGTGGCGAACTACCGTCACTATCCGCAAGTCAACATGGCGGGGTTCATGGAGGATGCCGCGCAAGCGGCGCTTTGGGCACGTGCGCATGCGGCGGAATACGGCGCCGACGCCGAGCGTCTGTATCTTATGGGGCATTCGGCGGGGGCGCATATGGCTGTCCTACTGGCGCTCGATGGCACTTATTTCGCGGCCGCCGGCCGGCCGGCACCGCACATCGCCGGAGTCGTCGGCTTGTCGGGACCGTATAACTTCTTGCCGCTGCGGGAGCACGACGTGCAACAGATGTTTGGACCTCCGCAACGCTATCCGCAATCGCAGCCCATCAACTTCGTGCGCGCGGACGCGCCGCCAATGTTGCTGGTGCACGGACTCGACGATGTCACCGTGTGGCCTGAAAATTCGCGCAACCTCGCCGCCGCATTGATTGCATTGGGGGTTCCGGTGAGCCTGAAGCTCTATCCCAAAATATCGCATGGCGACACCGTCGCGGCGTTGGCTCCGCTGCTGCGCCGCCGAGCGCCCACGCTGGCCGACATCACGGGGTTTATCGGCTCCTAGGGAATACTACGCTCCGACGGCGGCCGGCGCCGTCATCGCGTAGACTTGGCCGAAGCGATTGGCAAGAAACGCCTTGAGCTTGATTTCTTCCTGGCGTATCAGTCCCGCCTGCGGCAATTCTCCCGCGCTCAGCATGTCGAGCACCGCGCAAATACCGCCGGCGGTCGTGATCTGGATGGCGCTGCGGACCCTACCGCCGATGGGTGCCGCATAGATTTTGTTGGCGTAGGTCTCTTGCATCAGCTGGCCCGCGCGCATCCCGCTCACGGTGACGAATACAATCACGACATCTTGCAGGGTGATCGGCACGGCATTCTCGAGAATATCTTTGAGCAGTTCGCGCCGGTCGCGCAGACGTAGATCATTCAACAGCGCCTTCATGATGGCCGCATGACCGGGATAGCGAATGGTGCGGTAGTTGAGGTTGCGGACCTTTCCGGCAAGGGACTCGCATAAGGTACCGAGACCGCCGGAGGTATTGAACGCCTCGTATAAAATGCCGTCGAGCGAGAATTCTTCGAGTTCTTCCAGCGGCTGGGTCTCCTTCAGATGCCCATTCACGATGGCTTCGCACGGTTCGCAATATTCGTTAATCACCCCGTCCGTGCTCCAGGTCAGATTGTAGTTCAGGGCGTTTGAGGGAAATTTCGGCAACGCACCGACCCGCATGCGCACGTCATTGAGAGCATCGAAATGCGAAGCCAAATCACTGGCGACGATGGTGATGAAACCTGGGGCCAACCCGCATTGTGGGATGAATGCGGTGCGGGCACCGGCGGCCAGCTGCTTCACGGCGCGGGTGCTGGCAACATCCTCGGTCAAATCCAGGTAGTGAGCGCCGGCGCTCTTGGCCGCCTCCGCGATCAGCCGGGTGGCGTAATAGGGTGCGGCGGACAGCACGGCAAATTTGCCTCTCAGCAAATTACGTAATTCCTCGCCCTGGGTAATGTCGGCCGCGACTTTGCTGATGGCGGCGGAAGTTTCAAGCCGGTCGAGCTGGGCGGCGGAGCGGTCAATCACGGTCACCGCGTAGTCGCCGCAGCCGCCCAGAAACTCCGCGATCATGGAACCGATTTTGCCTGCGCCTACGACAACGACATCTTTCATTTTTACCTCCCGGTAGCGGCTTATTTTTGTGCGAGAGCACTGCAAAGGGTAGGGTCGTTTCGACGTTTTTAAGGTATATTTACGTCATAATGCAGTCCCTGATAGGTGAAATGACATGGACTCCATCGATGAGAAGTTGATTTCGGCTCTAAAGGAAAATGGCCGCCTATCCACGGCCAAGCTCGCAAGATTGGTCGGCCGCTCCCGTACCAGCGTTCAAAGCCGGCTCGAACGGCTGGAAAAACACGGCATCATTTTGGGTTTCGGCGTCCGCCTGGCGCCGGAACATAGCCTTGGCGCGGTTCGCGCCCATGTGATGATCAAGGTCGGTCCCAAAGAGTCTCGATCCGTGACTGCCGCACTGCGGGAGATTTCGCCCGTGCGGCTGCTGCATTCGGTCAGCGGGGATGTCGACTTGATCGCAGTGGCCGTCACGGCATCCGTTGCCGAGATGGATCAAGTCATCGACCGTATAGGGGCCTTGGACGGAGTGGAACGCACCACCTCATCGATCATCCTGTCCACCAAATTCGAACGATGAGATCACCGCAATCCCTACACGTCTTGCTGCCGACGATGGGCAGCGCGGGGGATGTGCATCCATTCATTGCGCTGGGCACCGCCCTAAAAGCGCGGGGTCATCGAGCCACGATACTCACCAACCCCATTTTTCAGGAACTCATCGAGGCACAAGGCATTGGTTTTCTCCCCGTCGGAACCGTGGCCGAGGCCAACGCCGCGATTGCCAATCCGGAGCTCTGGCACTTGCGCAAAGGTTTCGGAGTCATTGCGCAGGTAATCGTGCCGGCAATGGCAGATATCTATCGATTGATTGAAAAACACGCCGATGACGCCACTGTCGTTGCCTTTTCCAGCTTGGCCTTCGGAGCTCGGGTGGCGCAAGAAAAACTGGGAGTGCCGAGCGCTTCCGTGCACCTGCAGCCCAGCGTCATCCGCACTTATGGCGATCAAGGGATGATGGGTAACGTGCGCCTGTCGGCCTCTCGACCGAGGTGGTTCAAGCGAGGCCTGTTCCGTTTGGTCGACGCCTTAATTTTAGATCGCAGGCTCAAAGAGCCCTTAAACCAGCTACGGCGGACCCTAAGCTTGCCGCCCGTGGATCGAGTCATGCATCACTGGATGCATTCGCCCGAATTGGTAATCGCATTCTTCCCCGCCTGGTTTGCCGCACCCCAGCCGGATTGGCCCGCGAATACTCATACGGTTGGGTTTCCGTTATGGGACGCCGGCGATGCGGCTCCCTCATCCCTTGCGGAGGAATTTTTGGCTGCCGGAGCGCCGCCGGTCATTTTCACGCCGGGTTCCGCCGGATCTACGATGCAGCGATTTTTCCGAGAATCGGTCGCGGCTGTCAACCGTATGGGATTGCGGGCCATGTTAGTAACCAACTATCCGCAGCAGGTACCGAAGCATCTTCCGCGCAGCGTCAAAGTATTCGGCTATCTTCCATTCAGCCAGGTGTTGCCGAGGGCCGCACTCCTCGTGTATCACGGCGGCGTGGGTACCCTGGCACAGGCGATGAAAGCCGGCGTACCGCATCTGGTTGTACCGCATGGCTACGATCAGTTCGATAGTGGTTGGCGCGTTGAGCAGTTGGGCGTTGGCCGCAGCATTCCAGAACGCCGCTATCGAGAACGCCGTGTGATGTCGGCGATTCAAAGCATTCTGGGTGATGAAGCGGCCAGCGGTAAGCGAAGGGAGCTTGCATCCCGAATCGACTCCGCGGATGCCGTTGGGCGCGCGTGCGCATTGATCGAGGGGTTGAGGCCGGCAGGCCTGAATAAATAAAAAACGGCGTGGATTTTGAGGCCCACGCCGCCGGGATGTCGCACCAGCGGGGGAGTTGGCTGGCTTGCCGGCGCGAGATTTACCTAAACGGTACCGCGCTATCCTGCAAAAAAAAGCGCCGTAGAGAAAGGTACTCTTTGTATCCCCGAGTAAAACTTTTGTCATTTGTCAGCACGAGAAACTTGTGCTAATCGGCGCTCGCTTGAGCCGGCGAGGCAGAGGTGCGCGGTTGCCGCAGGCGCCAGACGATCACGTACGCGATCACGGTCAGCATCAGGGTCACGCAGCTGAACCAGAAGTCCTTTCGCATGCCGGGCGCGAACGCCATTGCAACCAGCACTGCGGCCATGCAGCCAATGGCGGTATAGCTAAGATAGGGGAACAACCACATATCGATCGCGGGTTTCGGCTCCTTGGCGCGTTCGCGCCGCCGCCGCAAAGCAATTTGCGCTGCCGCGGTAGTCATGTAAACGAATACGATGAGCGCGCCCGAGGAGCTTACTAAAAAATCGAAAACTTTTTGCGGCGCTTTGGTTGCCGCAAAAATTCCCAGAAATCCCGCGGCTGCCCCGATCAGCACTGATACCACGGGCACACGTCGCTGGTTCAATCGCACAAAAGACTGCGGCGCGTCGCCGCGTTCAGCCAGAATGAACAATACCCGCGAGCTGACATAGAAGGCCGAATTTAGGCAGGACAGCACGGCGGTGAGAATGACGAAGCTCATGATTGTTCCGGCCCACGGAACGTGCATCGCATTCAGTGCCAAGGTAAATGGCGACTCGCCGGAGCGAACGGAAGTCCAGGGGATTACCGATACGATGAGGAATACCGACAACACGTAAAACACTAAAATCCGCCAAATCACGGTGGTCGTCATTTTTGCGATCGCTCGGCCCGGTTGCGCCGATTCTGCGGCCGCCACTGTGGTGATTTCCGCACCCGTCATGGCGAAGAACACCGTAGGCACTGCCGCCAGCACGGCAATCCAACCGCGCGGCGTAAAGCCGCCATCGTTGGCCAGATTCGCAAACGTCGCGCCGGCAGGTGCAGTCCAGCCAAACGCGTAAGACGCCGCGATACCGACAAATGCGATGATCGCCGCGACTTTGATGGAGGCGAACCAAAATTCAAACTCTGCATACGAACGCGCTGACATGAGATTGACAGCGGTCATGATGCCCATCAAACCAAGGCCAATCTGCAGCTGAGAGAGTGGCAGCCAGTACTGCAGAATTTTCGCGCCGGCGATGGCCTCCACCGGAACGACAATCACCCAGAAATACCAGTACAACCATCCCACCACGAATCCGGCGCCGTCGCCTAGTCCCGAGCGCGCGAACTCCGTGAATGAGCGCACCTGCGGGAGAGCGGTCGCCATTTCTCCCAGCATGCGCATGACCAAAAGAATCAACAGTCCGGTGATCGCGTAACTTATGAAAACCGCCGGACCGGCCGCGATGATCGATGTGCTGCTGCCGACGAAAAGGCCTGCTCCTATGATGCCGCCGATCGAGATCATCGCCAAATGGCGACTTTGCAACGAGCGGCTCAATTCGCGCGGGGGCGCGGATTTATCGGAGATGATCGGTTCGCTCATCATGCGGCCCTCAGGTTTGCAAGCCGTATACTACGCATAACGCGTTTCGATCGGTCTATAAAGCGCGCAGAAAATCAATGATTGCTTGGTTGACTGCCTGCGGACGCTCCTGCTGCGTCCAATGACCGCACCCCGGAAGCATGATGGAGCCCCTCAGCTGCGGTATATAGCGGGCAAGGTCAGCGATGACTTCCTTCATTCGCGGAAACGCCACGACAAGGTCAAGATCGCCGGCCATGTATAGGGCCGGCACGCGCACGCTCGCGCCGGCGTACGGCGCCATCAACTCCCAATTGCGGTCGATATTGCGATACCAATTCAGTCCGCCGCGAAATCCAGACTTCTGGAATTGCCGCTCATAGAAATCGATGTCAGCCTCGGTGAGCCAGCCCGGCAGCACCTGCGGATTCGGCATGCGAGTCAGGAACCCTCCGTCCCGCGGCACCATGCCGACGCCGGCTGAGCCGCCAGGGTTTCGCCGGGGCACGTCGCCCGATCCCGAAAACAAAATCTTACGAAGCGAGACCCGCGCGTCGGCCTCGAGTTCTGCTTCGGCAACACCGGGGGCTTGAAAGTAAAGCTGGTAAAAGAGCGCATCGGCATTTTGTCCCATCACCGTCGTCGGGGCGATGCTGCCGCGAGGACGGTACGGGACGCTGAGGCCCACCACCGCGCGAAATCGATCCGGGCGCATGAGCGCCGCATGCCAAGCGACCGGTGCGCCCCAGTCATGGCCGACAATCACGCAGCTTGCTTCACCCAGCGCATCAAGTATGCCAACCATGTCGCCAACGAGGTGAAATAAGGTGTAGCGTTCGAGCTCAATGGGCCGATCCGTGTCGCCATAGCCGCGCATGTCGGGGGCGACCGCATGAAAGCCCGCTTCGGCGAGCGCCTTCAATTGGTGACGCCACGAATACCAGGACTCCGGAAATCCGTGGCACAGCAACACCAGGGGTCCGCTGCCTTGCTCGGCAATATGGATGCGGATACCGTTGGCCTCGATGATGCGCTCAGTGGCATTCATACAGCTAGGGTATCACCCTGCGCCCGAGTTCATCGAGGCCAACTTGGTCTCCAACTCGGACCCGAAATATGCCTGCGGCTTCGAGGACTCCACATGTTCGTGCCGTTCGCGCACCGCGATGGCGCCCTTGGCCATTTCAAATGCATCCCGCAAGGAACCGGTGCCAGGCAGCGCATCTCGGTAAAAGGCCTCTCCGAAATAAGTAAGATCCCGGTCGCTCGAACAGCCGAACGAGGTGCGATCGGCAGCCGCCGCGGCAATGATGATGGTCCGCGGGGTTTTCAGCGAATCAATGAAGCCTCCTGCGTAGCACGCCGAAATAATGATGACGCTCCACTTGATGCCCGAATCGTGCAGCGCCTCGCTGAGAGCGGCTTCCGTCAGATCATTGAGCGGCAGCTGCGCATTCGATACCGCGATGATCGCATCCTGTGCGCCGTGCGAGGACAGCGATAAGAACAACACGTCGCGATCCACGTTCATCTGCGTGGCAAGTCGCTGCAGCGCGTACCTGAGCCCCGTTACACTGGCCAAGGGTAGACTCTCCAGGTCGCGTTCATCATTGACCAGCAATAACTCTCTGCCGTGCATTGCGTAACGCTCGGAAAGAACGCGCGAGGCTAAGCCGATTTCCTGAGAAAATACTTTCTGTTCGCCGACGCCAGCGAAGCCGAGGAAGAAGGCTTTCGGACGCGCCGATGCGTCGGCTGGGATAGCGGCGAGGGCGCGATCAATGCGGGCCGGTTGCTCGAACAGCAGCGACTCGGCGTCTGCTTGGTTGTCGCTATCGGCTGCCGTCGCTTCACTTGCTCGCGCGGCGAAGACGTCGGGGATTACGTTCAGCGCGTCGGTGCCCCAGATAAAAGCGGCAATGAAAATGACGCCGGCGGCGGCCGCCGCGGGCCGCGATTCACCCGTGAAAGCATGTAAACCCCGAACCAAGTACGCGATCGAGTAGCCTATCGCGGCGAGTGCCGCGGCCCAGGCCCAATCAATCGTCAAATAAGGCAGTGCGGCGGCCAGCACCAAAAGCACGGGCACCAGGCCCATGACGAGTAGCAGACCCGATTCGAAGCTTAAGAGAGGCCTCGATAGCCAGCGCATCAGCGACGCCAGCGCGATGATCGCCAAAGCATACCAAGCGAACAACGGGATGCCGCTGGAAAGAAATTGCGGATCAGGCAACGCCTCCCATCGGTCGATCGCGACCCACAACAGCATCGAAAACAACATCAAACAAGCAACAAGCGCAATTGTGCCGCGCAGTGGCATCGAGTCGATTCTTCTCAAGGTCCACAGCCGCACCAGGGAAGTGAAATGCGAGTTTTCCATGCTGCGATGATAACTTGCCAGGGTGAATTGTTGCGCGGAACCTGGCGTCTCCGGGATGACGCAGTTTGGTACACTCGCGCGCTCTCGCCGCCGGGTTGCGGCCTTGGAGGATTATTGGCTATCTATCGGTTGGGCGATAATTCACCCACGGTGTCTGCAACCGCGTATATCGCGCCGAATGCCACGGTGGTCGGCAAGGTGATTCTCGCCGAGAATTCGTCGGTATGGTTCGGCGCCACGCTGCGAGGTGATAACGAAACCATCAGCATCGGCGCCGGCAGCAACGTGCAGGACTCGGCGGTATTGCACACCGATCCGGGATTTCCCATGTCCATCGGGCCGCAGGTGTCCATTGGCCATCAAGCGATGATGCACGGCTGTACGGTTGGGGAGGGTACATTGATCGGCATCCAATCGATTGTTCTCAACGGCGCCGTGATCGGTCAGTGCTGTCTCGTCGGTGCCGGGGCGCTCATCACGGAACGCAAAGTGTTTCCGGACGGCACTCTTATCATCGGAGCGCCCGCCAAAGTGGTGCGCGAGCTTACGGATGAGGAACGGCAGAACCTGCTAAATGTGGCAAAGAATTATGCGCAGCGCGGTGCTTACTACCGCAATCACCTGGCGGCAATCAAATAGTTGGCGAAATTTTTTCCCAGGGCTTTTACCAGCACGATGCTGGTATTCTGAGGACTCTTAATTCGCTCACAAGGGAGACGAGTAAAATGGCCGAATGCGATCCAGACTTTAGCAGACGTGATTTTGTGCAGGGCGCCGTTTCCGGTGCGGCTTTGGCGGCGCTGCCCATTGGGGCGTTCGCAGCGGCGGCCAGTGACGCGGACAAGGCGGCGGTCATGGCGCAGGTCCCAAAGATGCACGCTGCAAACATCAAGCGTTTGCAGGATTGGATAGCGTTGCCGTCCATTGCCGCAGAAAATCGGAATTTTCCGCAGGGTCCGCAATACATGGCGAAGCTCGCGCAGGATGCGGGATTCACCGATGTGAAGCTGATTCCGACATCCGGCAAACCAGGCGTCTACGGCAAGATCGATGCCGGCGCTAAAACCACCATGGCGATTTATTTCATGTACGACGTGAAGCAGTTCGTTCCTGAGGAATGGAGTTCGCCGCCGCTGGAGGCGCGCCTGGTGCAGAAGGAAGGCTTGGGAACCGTGTGCATGGGGCGCGGAGCGGTCAATCAAAAGGGTCCGGAGAATTCTTTTTTGAGCGCTCTCATGGCATTCAAGGCCGCCGGAAAAAAGCTGCCTGTCAATCTGGTGTTGGTATGCGAGGGCGAAGAGGAAATCGCGTCGCCGCATTTTCAGGAAGTGGTGAAAGATCCTGACGTGATGGCGCAGTTGAAAAAGTGCGTAGGGGTGTTCATGCCGTCTGCCGGCCAAGACCGGGATGGCGGAGTGGAAGTGTCCTTGGGCGCAAAAGGGGTGGTCGAGCTGGAACTCATTTCCAGCGGCGAGAAGTGGGGCCGCGGCCCTGCGCACGATGTCCACTCAAGCCTCGAGGCGCAAGTTGATTCTCCGAGCTGGCATTTGGTCCAGGCTTTGAACACGCTGATTGAAAAGGATGGGCACACGCCGGCCGTGGAAGGCTTTTTCGAAAAGGTAAAGCCGCTGACGGCGGCACAAGAACAGATGATTCGAGAGCACGCGGCAAAGTCAGCGGAAAGCACCGCAAAGAAGGCGCTCGGTGTGCAGCACTGGGTACACGATAAGAATTGGGGGGACTCACTGATGTTGTTGGAAGCTCGTCCGACCATCAACATCGAAGGATTGGTGGCGGGCTATACCGGTCCAGGCGGCAAAACCGTGCTTCCGCACAGGGCGGTGGCCAAAATAGACATGCGGCTCGTCCCCGATATGACGGCAGCCGATACGCTCGCCAAACTAAAAGCGCATCTGGCAAAAAACGGTTTTGCCGATGTCGAAGTCAATATGAGCGGGGGATACAATCCGACGCAAACCGATCCAGACAGCAAGCTGATCAAAACGCAGATTGCGACCTATAAAAAGCTCGGCGTCGATCCGCAGCTCTGGCCGCGCTCGGCAGGATCATGGCCTGGATTCGTGTTCACCGACGCACCCTTGAGTCTGCCGGCGGGTCATTTCGGTTTGGGCCACGGCACCGGTGCACATGCCCCGGACGAATACTATTTGATCGAATCCACAAACCCCAAGGTGCAGGGCCTCGACGGGGCAGTGGCCTCCTTCGTTGAGTACTTGTACGCGCTGAGCTGACCGCAGCGCGCGATGTGAACTACAAGGTGCTTCGGGGCGCCGTTCACGCAGACGGCGCTCCCTCGGTCTTGGGGTTCACGCTTGGGGTCGTGTCCCCATTGGCGGCAGCCCGTGCTCTTTCGGCGGTGTGCACGCCTACGAGTCGAAAATGTTGCCGTACTGTTCACGCAGCACGGTCTTCTGTACCTTGCCGGTGCCGCCCACGGGAAGGGACTCCAAGAATATAACCTCCTCCGGTACCCACCATTTGACCATTCGAGCGGCGAGGAAAGCCAGGATATCGGACGACTCCAGGCTGTGGCCCGGCTTGCGGACGATGAACAGCAGCGGCCGTTCTTGCCACTTAGGGTGCTTCACGCCAATGACGGCCGCCGCAGCGACGGCGGGATGTCCGATGGCAGTATTTTCGAGGTCAATCGAGCTGATCCATTCGCCGCCGGTCTTGATCAAGTCTTTTGCACGGTCCCTGATTTGCAGGACGCCGTGAGAATCAATTGTCGCAATGTCGCCAGTTGGGAACCACCCGTCCTTGAGCGGCGAGGTTTCGTTTTTGTAATAGCCGCTGACTATCCAGTGCCCGCGCACCATCAATTCGCCTTGCGACTTGCCGTCGCGCGGCAGCGCCGCGCCGTCCTCCCCGACGATTTTGATTTCCACACCGAACACCGGTTTTCCGCAATTGGATGCCGCTGCATGGCGTTGCGCCGGTTCCCACTGCAACTGCTCTCGCGTCGCGCAGCTGATGGTGGCCACCGCCGTGGTTTCTGTCATACCCCAGCCCTGCCTTACCTCGATGCCAAAGCACTCGTCGAATTTGGCAATCATGGCAAGGGGTACGGCTGAACCGCCCGATGCGATACGTTGCAGGCTTGAAAATCGCAAGTTGTGCTGTTCGACATACTGCAAAAGCTGCAGCCATACGGTCGGCACGCCCGCACTCACCGTGACTTTCTCATTTTCCATCAACTCATACAGACCGGCACCGTCCAAGCGTGGTCCGGGCAGAACGAGTTTCGATCCGCCGATGAAGCACCCATACGGGATGCACCAGCCATTGATATGGAACATCGGAACCACCGGCAGCATCGCGTCGCGGGGCGAAATTGACAGCAGTCCGGGCATGCAAATGCTCATGGCATCCAAAACTATCGCTCGATGCGAATACAGCACGCCCTTTGGATTTCCCGTCGTGCCGGAGGTGTAGCAGAGGGCGGCGGCAGCGTGCTCGTCGAATGCCGGCCACGAGAACTGTTCGCTTTGAGACGCGATCAGGGTCTCATAGCAGTAGATGTTCGCAATGCCGTCGAGGGCAGGCATGTTGTGCGCGTCGCTCATGCATATCCAGGCTCTGACACCCGGACAAAACTCGGCGATGCCGGCAATCAGCGGCGCGAAGCTCGCATCAAAAAAAAATATGCGATCTTCCGCGTGGTTCACGATGTAGATGAGTTGTTCGAGATGCAAACGGGGATTGCAGGTGTGCACGATCAAACCGCTGCCGGAAACCGCGTAGTAAATCTCTACATGCCTGTGATTATTCCAAGCCAGGGTTGCTGCGACGGATCCTTCATCCAGGCCGAAGTCCGCGAGCGCATTGGCAAGCTTTTTGGCTCGTGCCGCGCAGTCGGCGAAGCGGTAGCGAAATACCGGACCATGTGTCTCGCGCGATACTATTTCCGTGTCGCCGTGCTGTGCGGCCGCGTGCTCGATGATTGTGGAAATCAGCAGGGGCTGATCCATCATGAGTCCTGCTCGTAGCATCGTGCTCGTACCTCTACTTAGAGTGCTTATTGTGCGCGGCCGTGCTCTGCTGGGCGCGGTAAGCGATCCAGCTCTGTTCAATCAAATAGGCATGTACGTTGTCAGCGTCCTTTTCGCTCAGAATGTCGTCGAATCGCTCCATGCCCGCGGGAGCCAATGCGCCCTTGAGCAAAATATCCTTGAAGGCGACATGCAGGCCTTGGTTGAGCTTGCGAAGATCAGGCGTGGTGCTGGGGCCTAGCTGGTGACAACGCGTGCATTGTTCAATGAAGGTGATTTCTCCAGCATCGATTTGTGCCTTGGTTGCCGTTTGCTCGGGCGGCTTGGGGAACAGCGGCTCGGTTCGACGCGGCGGCGTCGGGACCGCGCCGCCGCCCAGTTTGAACGCAATGATCCGATTGGTGTTCTCGAACTTGAGCGCCGCGCTGCTGGGCGGTATGGCGCCTACGGTGATCGGGGTGCCGCCGTAGCCGACTTGAACGGCAACGTACTGCTCGCCTTTAACGGCGTAGGTCATCGGTGCGGCCATGATGTGGCTGCCGGTCTCCAAGACCTTCAATACTTTGCCTGTGTCGGCCGCATAAACCCACAGTGCGCCGCTGCCGCGGCCTTGAAACACGAGATTCCCGGCGCTGGACATGACGCCGCCGTCGTAGCCGCGGATACCGGACGAGGTTTCATGTTCCCAGACGACTTTTTCACCCACCGGATCCCAGGCGCGAATCAATTCGCGCACCGGCTTCACGTGGCGCGAAGCCTTGACTGCCGCCTCATCGGGCACGGCGCCAAACAACCGCATGGCATCCTTCGAGTCATAGGTGTCATCGGGAATAATGCCTTGCACCGTGAAAAAGCCTTCCACGTATTTCACTTTACTGCCGTTATGCAGCAAGTCGACCCAGATCGTGGGCACATCGATGACCGGAATGTATGCCAGGCGCGTCTCTGGGCTATAGGACATCGGATTCCAAGTATGGGCGCCGAACCAAGATGGGTAGGTTAGCTTGGAGGTGTTGTACCAATCTGCTTGGTCGGTAAGCACAGGCCGCCCGGTTTGCATATCCACATGGCTCGCCCAGTTCATGAAGGCAAAATTCTTAGCAGATAAAAGTTTGCCCGTCTTGCGATCTAACACATAAAAAAAGGCGTTCTTCGAGGCTTGCATGATTACCGAGCGCGGCACGCCATCCATCATCACCTCGGCCAAGACCATTTTTTGTACTGCGTCGTAGTCCCAGCTGTCATGCGGGGTTTCCTGGTAGTACCAAGCCATGCGACCTGTCGTCGCATCGAGCGCAATAATGCACGTGGCATACAATGCATCGAGTTGCTCCGATCCCAGCTGGCGAAGATCGTAGGGGGCCGCGTTTGCCGTGCCGAAATACAGGAGGTTAAGGTTCGGATCGTAGGCGAATCCATCCCATGCGGTGGCGCCACCTTTGTATTCGGGCTTGCGATGCGGATCCCAAGTCTTGTCCGCGGCGGCCAATTCTGGATTCTCATAAGGTTGGCCCGCAGCGGGAGGAACCGTGAAAAAACGCCACTTGAGGGTCCCTGAGTTCAAGTCATACGCTGAAATGTAGCCACGCACCGCACCGTGTCCCATATCAGCGCCGCTGTTGCCGATGACCACTACATCGCCGGCAATCTGCGGGGCGCCTGTGCTGGAATAGGGCAACTTTCGATCGATGATGGTGTCCGTTTCCCAAACCTTCTTACCGGTTGCCGCATCGAGGGCGTGCAGACGGCCATCGACAGACGCCACGAACACCATGCCTTTCCAGACGGCAACTCCGCGGTTGACCAGGTCGCAACAAGGATTTCTTGCCATGAAGTGATCTGCGTTTGGGTCATAACGCCACAACTGCTTCCCGCTGCCTGCGTCCACCGCGTAAACGTAGCCCCAGGTGCCAGAGGTGTACATCACACCGTCGATGACCAGAGGGGTCGCTTCTTGCCCTCGATACGGCTTGCCCAAATCATAAGTCCATGCGAATCCCAAGCGATTCACGTTCTGCGCATTGATGCTCTTAAGGGGCGAGTAGTACGTGCCGTCTTTGTCGCGACCCCCCGTGAGCCAGTTTTGTGGTTCGGCATCCGCATTTTGCAGACGTGCCGCATCGACGTTCCCGGCAACGGGAGCAGCTGCGGCGAGCATGGGAACCACTAGCGGTATGAGCATGAGAGCGGACATGATTCTTTTGTAAATGAGCAAGCTAAATCTCCTTTTGAGCGGCAAAGCTTATCACCGCGACCGTAGGCTAGCACCGACAGGAAGTATGAGCCGATGCGCATTGTCGAAAGGGGTGCACGGCGCCTAGCATCCGCAGCCTCTCACCCGAGGTTTACCGCATGCGCCCGATCGCAACAAGTGCGACTCGGCGGATCGATATCGCCATGATCATGCGCGCGCCGGTGCCATTCGCACAGGACCGTGTCATATTGGCCGGCACCGACAAGGTCACCACGGCATGCCCATGATTTTAAATATCAACGACCTGCGCGAGCTTGCGAGGCGGCGTATTCCGCGGGCTATTTTCGACTACGCCGACGGCGGCTCCTATGATGAACGCACGATCCGGCGCAATGCCGCGGATTTAGACGCCATGACCTTTCGCCAACGAGTGATGGTCGACGTATCGAACATAAACTTGGCCACCACCCTGGTCGGCTCCCCGGCGTCGATGCCGCTGGCCATCGGTCCAACCGGATTAGCCGGACTATTTCACGCCGACGGAGAGATTCTCGGGGCAAGAGCGGCGCAGGCTTGCGGCATTCCTTTTTGTTTAAGCACCATGTCCATCTGCTCGATCGAAGACGTCCGCGCTGCAACCAGCGCGCCATTCTGGTTCCAGCAATATCTCATGCGTGATCGGGGCTTCAACCAGGAACTTATCGATAGAGCCGCGGCGGCTCAGTGTTCAGCCCTCATGCTTACTCTCGATTTGCAGGTCATCGGCGAGCGGCGCCGCGATCCGCGCAACGGACTCACCATCCCTCCTCGATTGACGCTGAGAAATGCCTGGGACGTGGTCAGCAAGCCGACATGGGCACTCAAAGTTCTGTTCGGCAAACGGCGAACCTTCGGCAATTTAGTCGGGCGCATTGGCGGCTCAAGCGGAATCAATACGCTGGCCGAATGGACTGCGACCCAGTTCGATGCCTCGGCTAATTGGCGCGACGTAGAGTGGGTTCGCAACCGCTGGCGCGGCAAATTGATTTTGAAAGGCGTACTCGACGCAGAGGACGCGCGCCTCGGCGTTGCCGCGGGCGCCGACGCCATCGTGGTATCGAACCATGGCGGTCGTCAGTTGGACGGTGCCCCATCCTCCATTTCGGTGCTCAGCGAAATTGTGGATGCGGTGGATGGACGCTGCGAGGTGATGTTCGACGGCGGCATACGTTCCGGTCAAGACATCGCCAAATCATTGGCGCTGGGCGCGCGAGGAGCGCTGATTGGAAAGACTTTTCTTTATGCGCTGGCGGCAGCTGGCCAGCCAGGTGTAACCAAGGCAATTGAAATCATGCGCAATGAATTGCGCGTGACGCTGGCGCTGACCGGAACCTCGAACATAGCGGGGGTCGGGCCGCATATTTTGCGGGCTAGCGAGCGCATTACCCCATGGGTAATTCGCTAGGCGCCCTTCCAAGGGGAAATGCGGCGTCAATTTTCGCGATCTCGTTCTCGCTTAAGTCCAAGCTGCTGGCGCCGGCATTCTCAGTCACGTGGGCGATATTGGAAGCCTTCGGAATCACGAAGACCTGCGGATTTCGCAGCAGAAAACGCAACGCCACCTGCCGGGGGGTCGCCTTGTGCGCATCGGCAATTTCGCGCAACACGCGCGCCTGCTTCGATGTGCCGTCGAAAATAGCTGGCGTATCGCCGAACGGGGTATAAGCGACAACCGCGCTGCCGTGCTTGCGGCACCAGGGCAGTACGCTGTGTTCAATCGCACGTTCTTGAAGGTGGTACAAAACCTGATTGCAAGCGGGATGGCCGGTGCCGGCGATCTCGGTGACTTCGTTCAGATCTCCCACATTGAAGTTACTCACCCCCCACGCGAGTATTTTGCCCTGCGCCAGCAGCGTTTCGAACGCGCCAATGGTTTCTTGCAAGAGGAAGTTGCCGCGCCAATGCAGCAAGTAGCAATCCAAGCGGTCGGTACGCAAGCGCGACAAGGACTTCTCGCAAGCGGCAATCGTGCCATTTCTCGAGGCATTCCCGGGCAGCACTTTGGACACCAGAAAAACATCGTCGCGCCGGCCCTCGATGGCCTTGGCGATAATTTTCTCCGCGGCGCCGGAGCCGTACATTTCCGCCGTATCGATGTGTGTGAGGCCCAGATCGAGCCCGCGTCGCAGAGCGGCGATGGCCGATTCTGCGGCAGATGGGTCGATTTTCCATGTTCCTTGACCGATGCTGGCGACGGGGCGCTCGGTGGTTCCGAACAAGCGGGTAGTGACTTTCGTCTGCACGCGCCCGTCCAGCTTTAAGTCTTCGCCAGGTGCCGCGACATTCGCAGTGCCGCTTCCCGGCCCTGGTAGTAGCCTTGAACGACACCCAGCTGATCGAAGCCTAACCGCGAATAAAAAATCCGCGCGGCGTCATTCTGCACGCGCAATTCAAGGTTCATGCGGAACACGCCGGCCTCCAGAGCCGTCTTGGTCAACCAAACCATGAGCTGCGAGCCCAAGCCTTGTCGACGATGTTCGGGCGCTACCGCCAACAGGTTCAAGTGCGCCACGTCGTCACCGAAGTGCATGATGGCGAACGCCGCGATCCGCCGCTCCCGCCGTGCCACCACCACGGACGATTCAGGGCCCGAAATGAAATGCTGTACGCGTGCCGGAGTCCATGACCACGTCAGCCCTTCTTCGACGAGATCTCGAGACATTTCGGCAATTTCGCGGGCATCGTTCGGCCGCGCCAAGCCGATGAAGGCGAGTTCTGACACGCTTAAGCCACCTCGGATACGTAGACCACCGAACTCTTGCACAAAAACGTCACTGCCGTCGAGCGAGTCAGCGGCTGCGGTAACGGTCGGTCGCCAGGACCAATTCGTGAGTGTTGCCGGGCTCGAATGCGGAGTGTCCGGCATCCGCTACCAGACGGAAATCCGCCTCAGGCCAGGCGCGATGCAGATCCCACGCACTGGTCGCTGGACACACGATGTCGTAGCGACCCTGCACGATGGTCGTCGGAATGTGCCTGATGCGAGGCACGTCGTCGATCAATTGGCTTTCGCTGCGCAAGAAGCCCCGATTCACGAAGTAATGGCATTCGATGCGCGCCACTGACAGCGCGAAGTGATCCTCGCCCCATTTCTTGATGTTGTCGAGGTTGCTGTGCAGAAAGCTGCATGCGGCCTCCCACATCGACCATGCGCGCGCCGCTGCCAATGCCGCGCGCTGATCGGTACCGGTCAGGCGCGCGTGGTATGCGCTCAAGAAGTCGTCGCGCTCATCCAATGGGATCGCATCACGGTAGGCCTCCCAGGCATCCGGATATATCGCGGAGGCGCCATGCTGATAGAACCAGCGTATCTCGGCGTAGCGCAATAGGAAAATCCCGCGAAGTACAATTTCGGTAACCCGTTCGGGGTGGGCTTCGGCATAAGCGAGGGCAAGGGTGCTTCCCCAGGATCCTCCGAAAACCAGCCAGCGTTCAACGTTCAGGTGCTTGCGTAATCGCTCGATGTCGGCGACCAAGTGCCACGTCGTGTTTTCGATGAGACTCGCGCTTGGCCGGCTGCGCCCGCAGCCGCGCTGGTCGAATACCACGATGCGATAATGCTGCGGATCAAAGAATTGCCGTGCGCGCTTGTCAGAGCCGGCGCCAGGACCACCGTGTAAGAAGACTGCAGGTTTTCCCGCAGGGTTGCCGCTTTCTTCGTAATATATTTCGTGAACATCGGAGACGCGTAAATAGCCGTGCCGATAAGGTTCAAGCGCGGGATAAAGCTCGCGGCGCGGGATGATGTGAGGACTTGGACGCGAAATTTCGCGGGCTTTGACTCCGCGAGTGGATTTCGCTGCGCTGACCGATGGTTTTTTTACAGCGCGCCGCGAAGCAGGCCTCGATTTGGCTTGCGCAGTCTTTTTCTTGTTCATCATTTATCCTCTTTTTGCTTGCTATGCTCGCGCCGCCATGGGCCCGAGGGGCCGTCCGCCCAAAAGATGTACATGCAGGTGATACACCTCCTGGCCGCCGTGCGCGTTGCAATTGATGACTAGCCGGTAGCCGCTCTCGGCGACCCCTTGTTGTCGCGCCAGATCACGTGCCACGATAAACATGTGACCGATCAAGGACTCATCATCGTCCGCAATATCGTTTGTCGTAGGGATTGGTTTAGTCGGCACGATCAATATATGCACCGGGGCAGCGGGGCGAATGTCCAAAAACGCGATTACCCGTGGATCGCGATAAAGGACAGTCGCCGGGAGGTCGCCAGCGATGATTTTCTCGAAAAGCGTAGGCATTTCATACGCCTCCGGTAGACCTGGGACCTTAAGCCTATCAGGAACGCCGCGCTTGACCCGCGGATTGTGATCCGGTAATGGTAATGGGAACGATTCTCATATAGAATCGCATTCATGTCGGGCGCTCAATCCAGTCCAATGCCAACCTCGGCGAACGCTGAAATACCGCTCATGGAGCTGCCACCCGGCACCTCGGCGCGGGTTGTGTCCGTTTCAGGGACCGACTCGGATGCGCCGGCCGGGGTAGGGCGGCGATTGGCGGAACTGGGTTTTCTGCCTGGTGAGGCCGTGCGCATCGTCGCGCGGGGGTTGTTGGCCCGCGCGCCAATTGCCGTGCGCGTTGGTACCGGTACTTTCGCGCTGCGGCTGTTCGAAGCCGCCTGCATTCGCGTGTGTCCGGAGCAGCGTCAGCTTCGATAGGCTATGGACGCCGCGCGTAGCGCTCCGATCCCTCTGATCGCGTTGGTTGGCAACCCCAACTGCGGCAAAACAGCCCTTTTCAACATTTTGACCGGAAGCCGCCAGAAGGTCGCGAATTACGCGGGCGTCACCGTTGAGCGCAAGGAAGGCTCACTTCTCACCCCGTCTGGTATGCGAATCCGCATCCTGGATCTACCCGGTGCCTACAGCCTCGACCCGCTGACCCCCGACGAACAGGTAACTGCGGATGTCCTACTAGGCCGGCGTGCAGGCGAGACGGCTCCTGATTTCGTCGTTTGCGTAACCGATGCGACCAACCTTCGGCAGAACTTACGGCTGGTCTTGAGCCTGAAGCGCCTGGGGTTGCCCATGGTCGTGGCACTCAATATGACTGACATTGCGCGCCGCAAGGGCATTCTCATCGATGCGGATCGCTTGGCGGCCGAATTGGGAGTGCCGGTGGTCGAGACGGTCGGGGTAAAAACCAACGGCGTTCGGCAATTGATCCAATTACTCGATGCAACGCCGGTGCCGGAACGAAGCGTGAAAACCAGATCCTGGCAACCCTTGAGCCGAGCGGACATTGAACTCGATCAATCAGAAGTGCGCCGCATATTGGGCGTGGTAGGCGGCGACCTGCTCGATGGTGTGACCTTCAGCGATCGTCTTGATGCGTTGGTGTTGCACCCGTTGCTCGGGCCCGCGATTCTGGCGCTTATTTTGTTCCTGGTGTTTCAAGCCGTATTCGCTTGGGCACAGGTGCCGATGGACGCGATCAAGCTCGGTGTCGCGAACTTCGGTGCTTGGCTAGGCGCCGCTTTGCCGCAGAGCCTGCTCAAGGGCTTGCTGATCGACGGCGTACTGGCCGGCATCGGCAGCGTGCTGGTGTTCTTGCCGCAAATAATCATTCTGTTCTTTTTTATATTGATCCTGGAGGATTCCGGCTATCTGCCCCGCGCAGCCTTCTTGCTCGACCGCGTCATGGGCAGTGTGGGACTCTCGGGGCGTGCGTTCATTCCCTTGTTGTCGAGCTTCGCCTGTGCAATCCCCGGTATCATGGCGACGCGCACCATTCAGAATCCGCGCGATCGCCTTGCTACGATCATGATTGCACCGCTCATGACCTGCTCCGCACGCTTGCCAGTGTACGCGCTCATCATCGGCGCCTTCATTCCGCGACGGGTTGTGTGGGGCGGACTGGAATTGCAGGGCGTGGTGTTATTCGCGCTCTATATCGCCGGGGTAGCCGGCGCGATGGCGGTGGCATTCGTGCTCAAGCTGACCGGAAAAAGTGGCGGATTCCAGGCCCTGATGCTGGAGTTGCCGGCCTACCATTGGCCTAACTTACGCAATCTTGGCATCGGCTTGTGGCAGCGTGTCGAGATCTTTATGAGACGCGTGGGCACGATCATTCTGGCGCTGATGGTCATTCTCTGGGCTTTAAGTTCATTTCCGGCGCCGCCGCCCGGTGCGACCGGCCCGCCCATTCAATACAGTATTGCCGGCCACTTGGGTGCATGGCTCGCGGTGTTGTTCAAGCCCATCGGGTTCAACTGGCAGATAGCCATCGCCTTGGTGCCCGGCCTTGCTGCCCGCGAGGTTGCCGTCGGCGCATTGGGCACGGTGTACGCCTTATCCGCAACGGGCAACGATGTGAGCAGCGCGTTGACCCCGTTGATTGCGCAATCGTGGAGCCTGCCGACGGCGCTCTCGTTGCTGGCCTGGTACGTCTTCGCACCGCAGTGCCTCTCGACATTGGCGACCGTCAAACGCGAGACCAATTCCTGGCGCTATCCTGTCATCATGGCCGCGTATTTGTTCGGAATGGCCTACCTCGGATCGTGGATCACGTTTCGCATTGCGACGGCGCTCGCCTGATGGTTGCGCAATGAATCCCCTGCTCGATGATTTCCTGGTGGGAGTCGTGCTGCTTGCGAGCATGAGTTATGCGTTCTACAAGCTCGGGCCGCGAAATTTGCGGAAGCGTATTCTCGCGCTCCTAAAGCTCAAGACCGCTGCCGCCGGCGAGGTCCAAAGTGGCTGCGGGGCTTGCGACAATTGCGGCGCCACGGCACCTGCGTCGCAATCCCCTTCCTCCGATATCCATATACCGGTCGCCAAAATCGGCCGACGCGCTTAAGGTATCCCCCTCAGACTGTCCGACGGGAATACGAAATTGCCGATTGTAGTCAATGCCCATTCCTGAGATCTTGCGCGATCGCCTTCGATTACCCGTCATCGGCGCGCCCATGTTTATCGTTTCGACTCCGCGCTTGGTGTTGGCACAATGCAAGGCCGGTATCGTGGGTGCTTTTCCGGCGCTCAATGCGCGCCCCGCCTCACAGCTGGATGAATGGCTTGCGCAAATTACCGAGGAACTAGCGGCTTTCCAGCGAGCGAATCCACACGCGAAGGTTGCGCCCTACGCGGTAAATCAAATAGTGCACAGCAGCAACAATCGTTTGGACCAGGACGTGGCGCTCTGCGTCAAACATAAAGTTCCCATCATCATCACGAGTCTGCGGCCTCCCGCGGAAGTGGTATCTGCCGTGCACGATTACGGCGGAATCGTGTTTCATGATGTGATTAATTTGCGCCATGCCGAAAAGGCCGCGGCGCAAGGCGTGGACGGTATCATTGCGGTGTGCGCGGGAGCCGGCGGGCACGCCGGCGTGTTGAGTCCTTTTGCATTGGTCAAACAGATTCGCGAGGTGTACTCCGGGACGATCATACTTTCGGGCGCCATGAGCAGCGGCGCCGATGTTTTGGCAGCGCGCGCGTTGGGTGCGGATCTGGCTTACTTGGGAACGCGTTTCATCGCCACGGAGGAAGGCAATGCTTCCGACGCCTATAAACAAATGCTGATCGAAAGCGGCCCCGAGGATATCATTTACACTTCGCTGTTCAGCGGCGTCAACGGCAATTATCTGCGCGGCAGCGTCTCGCAGGCCGGTCTTGATCCGGATCATCTTCCCGAGGGGGACAAAGCAAGAATGAATTTTGGTACCGGCGGCAACACGGCGGCGAAGGCCTGGCGCGACATTTGGAGTGCGGGTCAAAGCGTGAGCGGCATCCATGACATCCAGGCTGTGGACGCGTTGGTCGCTCGCATGGAGCGGGAATATGCAGCGGCCCGTGCCAGCTTCGTTTTTTGATTGTTCCGAGCCACCTCATGCGGGTACCACGATAATTGCGTTTACGCACCGAACAACTCGCCGCTGCGCTCGCTCGAGGGTTGAGCGGGATCTATTTGGTTTCCGGGGACGAGCCCCTGTTGGTCGGCGAAGCTGCGGACGCTGTTCGCGCGTCGGCGCGCAAGGCTGGGTATGGTGATCGCCGGGTGTTTTTCATCGACCGGACATTTGCCTGGGACGAGCTGCGTCTTGCGACGCAATCGCTGTCGCTGTTCGCGGAGAAACGGCTGTTCGAATTGCGGATGCCTAGCGGTAAACCAGACAAGGGCGCCGCGCTGCTCGCTGAGCTGGCGGCACAAGGAGCCACCGACCTCCTTTATCTGGTGATCACCGACAAGCTCGATAGGAAGGCCGGCGATGCAAACTGGGTGCAAGCAATCGAAAAGCACGGTACGTGGGTGACCATAGCGGCGGTGGATACCGCGGCTATGCCAGCCTGGTTGCGAAGCCGAGCGAAAGCGTTGCACATAGAGATCGATCCGGACGCCTCGCAGTTGATCATCGATCGGGTGGAGGGAAATCTCCTGGCCGCTCAGCAAGAACTCGAGAAGCTCAGCCTTCTATCGAGTGGCCGATCGATCGGCACCGACTTGGTTTTAGGGTCGGTCGGGGATAACGCACGCTACGATGTGTTCCAACTGGCGCAAGCCGCAGCTGCCGGCGATGCGGCCCGCGCCCTGCGGGTGCTGCTCGGATTGAAAAGCGAAGGAGTGGAACCGACGCTGATCTTATGGGCATTGGTGCGTGAGTTGCGCGGAATGTGGCAGGCACGGGAACGTGAACGATTACGCTCGTCCGTACGAGGCAGCGGCTGGAATCTGGCGGCGACGCCCTCGGGTCGAGCGCTGTCCCGGCTCAAGAAGCTGCCGCTGGCGCCCTTGCTTATCCAGGCCAGCCACACGGACCGCGTTATCAAGGGAATCGCCGCCGGGGACGCGTGGGGTGCGCTCACCGGTCTGACCGGTGCCTTTGCGGGCGCTTTGCAAGCCAGTGCCGAATCAGGCAGGGTGAGCAAATGAACGGTACACGAGCCCCGATGGGCGTTTTTGGCGGAACGTTCGACCCGATCCATTACGCTCACCTGCGTACGGCTTTCGAGTTGCAGCAAGCATTGCGCTTGAAGGAGATCCGCTTCCTTCCCGCCGGCAATCCTCCCCATCGCGAACAGCCCATTGCCGATGCAAAACTGCGGCTGCAAATGGTGCAGCTGGCGACCGCGGATCAAGCCGGATTTGTCGTCGATGATCGAGAGGTACGCAAGGAAGGCCCTTCCTATTCCGTAGAGACGTTGGCAGAGCTCCGTCACGAGTATCCTGACCGCAGCATCTGCCTCATCGTGGGTATGGACGCATTTTTGAGCCTGCCGAAGTGGCATCAGTGGCAGGAACTGCTGCAATTGGCGCATCTGGTCGTGGCGCATCGCCCCGGCTGGCGCGCCCCGGGGATGGGGCCGCTGGGAGAGCTTTTAGTAGACCGTGGCACTGGGCGCATCAACGATCTGCACGAATCGCGCTCGGGCTGCATTTTCATCCACGCCGTAACCCAACTGGAGATATCCTCTACGGAAGTCAGGCAGTTGATCGCGATGGGGCGCGATCCCCGCTTCCTCATGCCCGATCCTGTGCGTAAACTCATCCTCGATACCCATTGTTATGATAGGAGCCGGACAACGTAGTGCCAGCAAAGCGAAAGACCTCGAACAGTAAGACTTCGGACGGTGTCAAGGCCGTAACCAAATCCAAGACAGCGCAAAAGCCAAAAAAGGCGGCGCCAGCCAAGAATGCGACCGCAAAACCATTGCTCAAGTCCGTCATCATGGATGCCCTTGCGGACATGAAGGCAATCGAGGTGAAGTTTCTAGACGTGCGCGGCCTTACCGACATCGCAGACTTCATGGTCGTCGCCAGCGGAACCTCGGACCGGCATGTGCGCTCAGTGGCCCAGCGTATCGTTGAAAAGGCCAAGGAGGCGGGATTTCGGCCGCATGGTGTCGAGGGCGAGCAGGACGGTGATTGGGTACTCATCGATTTGAGCGAGATGATCGTGCATGTGATGTTGCCCCGTGTGCGGGAGTTCTACGGGCTGGAGAAGTTGTGGGACATGACGGTCACGAAGCGCGCCGCGCGGGCCTGAAGCTGGCATGAAATGCCGGTTGATCGCTGCCGGTACCCGTCTTCCCGATTGGGTCAACAGCGGATTCGGCGAATATCAAAAGCGCTTGCGGACGCCTCTAGTTCTCGAGTTGCACGAAATTTCAGTGGCCACTCGGAGCGCAGGCGACAGTCCGCTGCGCGCCGTGCAGCGGGAAGGCGCAGACATGCTGGCCGCGATCGGCCGAGATGACTATGTCGTAGCCCTGGAAACAGCCGGCAAATCCATGAGTACCGAGCAGTTAAGTGCGTGGCTTGCCGAGCGACTACGGGAAGCGAGGCCACTTGCCTTGCTGATTGGCGGACCCGACGGGCTCGCGCCGCCATGCCGCGACAGGGCGGACTACACTTGGTCTTTGTCAGCGTTAACGCTGCCGCATGCCTTGGTTCGGGTGATCGTCGCCGAGCAGATTTACCGCGCGATGAGTTTCCTTGCCGGGCATCCCTATCACCGCGCGTAAAGCACTGCCGCCTTTCAATCGGCGCACTTAGGGCCGCGCCCTTCGGTATCCTTGAGCCATGCCCTTAGAGTTCGTCTACCTTGCCTCCGGTTCTCCGCGGCGGCGCGAATTATTGCAGCAAATCGGCGTTTTGTTTCGGCTGCTAAGCACTGGATTGGACGAGACAGCATTGCGGGACGAGACTCCCGCTGGCTATGTCTCGCGCCTGGCGGCCGCCAAGTCCGAGGCCGGTTGGCGGCAAAAGCGCGACCCTGAGGATGCCCCGGTGCTGGCCGCCGATACCGCCGTGGTTCTCGATGGAATAATTCTCGGAAAACCGCGGCATCGGGACGATGCTAAGAAGATGCTGCTCGGGCTGTCAGGCCGCACGCATGAGGTGTTGACGGCCGTTGCGCTGCGCTCGGCCGCCGGTGCCGAAGTAAAACTGAGCCGTAGTCTGGTCACGTTTCGTGAAATCGATGCCGCTGAAGCCGCCGTTTACTGGGATACCGGAGAAGCGCGGGACAAAGCCGGCGCCTATGCGATCCAGGGCTATGCGGCCATCTTCATCACTGATCTCAAGGGCAGCTACTCCGGAGTGATGGGCCTGCCGCTGTTCGAGACCGCAGAACTATTGAGGAGCGCAGGCGTTGCGCATTGGCGAAGCGAGTCAGCCGCCCCGTGAGCACTGAAATCCTGATCAATGCGAGCGCACATGAAGCGCGTGCGGCGGTGGTGGAAAACGGCGTGTTGCAGGAAGTCTTTCTAGAGCGCGCCAGCCGCCGCGGATTGATCAGCAACATCTACAAAGGGCGGGTTTCGCGAGTACTTCCGGGTATGCAGGCGGCGTTCATCGACATCGGCATGGAACGCACCGCATTTCTGCACGCCTCCGATATTTTCGATCCGCGGCATGCCGATACCGGCATTGAGCCGCCGCATACTGAAAATATCCGCTCGCTGGTGGCAGAAGGAAACGAAATTTTGGTCCAAGTGGTCAAGGACCCCTTGGGAACCAAGGGCGCCCGCCTTACCACCTACATCACCTTGCCCTCCCGTTACCTCGTGTACATGCCGAAGGGCAGGGGCGTGGGCGTTTCGGCACGAATTGAGGGTGAAAGCGAACGCGAGCGGTTGCGCACCGCGGTTGAGGCCGGCATCGAACCGCAAGACAATGCCGGTTTCATTGTGCGCACGGCTGCGGAGGATTCGTCGCCGGAAGCACTGCTGGCTGACATGACATATCTGCGCAAGCAGTGGGAGTTCGTCCGGCAGAAGGGATTGCGTACCCAACCTGGAAATATGGTGCATGCCGACCTGCCGCTGCATTTGCGCGTGCTGCGGGATTTGATGCGTCCGGATGTCGACAAGATTCTGATCGATCAACCGAGCGCTCACCGGGAAATGCAGGAATTCGCCGCGGCGTTCATGCCCGAGGCTCTGGCGCGCATCGATTTCTACGGCGAACCGCGTCCGCTGTTCGAATTGCATCATGTCGAGGAGGAGATACAGAAGGCCCTGGATCGCAAAGTGCCATTGAAGTCCGGCGGCCATCTGGTCATTGACCAAACCGAAGCGATGACAACCATCGATGTGAATACCGGGGCGTTCGTCGGCCGCAGAAATCTTGAGGAGACGATATTTCGCACCAATCTGGAAGCCGCCGTGGCTATCGCGCGGCAACTGCGCCTGCGAAATTTGGGCGGAATCATCATCATTGATTTTATCGATATGGGGGAGCCCGAACACCGTCGTCAAGTCATCCAAGCGCTGGATCGCGCGTTGCAGGAAGATTACGTCAAGACCAACATTTCCTCGGTATCGCCGCTGGGCTTGGTGGAAATGACTCGCAAACGCACGCGTGAAAGCCTGGAGCACCTCTTGTGCCATGCATGTCCGACTTGCGAGGGCAGGGGATTCGTTAAAACGGCGGAAACAGTTTGCTACGAAGTATTTCGCGAGGTTGTGCGTCAAGCCCGTCAATTCGACTGCCGGCAGTTGATGGTGCTGGCACATCAAGATGTCATTGAGCGGCTTCTCGACGAGGAATCATCCGCGCTGGGAGAGTTGGAGCTGGCCATCGGCAAACCGATTCGCCTGCAGACCGAAGCGCTCTACAGCGTCGATCAATACGACGTCGTCCTGATGTAAATGAGTATCGGCAAGATCGGCAAATTCCTCGGGATTTGTTTTGCGGCAGTAGTGGCTCTCCTGCTCCTGCTGATGCTCGCGCTCAAGCTTATCCTCGATCAGGCGCCCCAATACCAGGCAGAGATCAAAGACTGGGTGCATACGCAAACCGGATATCACATCCGCTTCGCGCGCGTTTCACCTGCGTTTCGCTGGTACGGTCCGGAGCTTTATTTCGATCGGCTGGAATTGCGCTCCAGGGACGACCAGCGCGTGCTGGCGCGCGCGGCCGGCGGACGGGTTGCAGCGGATATCTGGCAACTGATTCGCAGCGGCAAATTGCTCGCCGGCCGCGTCGAGGTTGAGTCGCCAAATATTTCCCTTGTGCGCTTGGGTCCGAAGCGCTTTGCCGTGGCTTCTGAAATTGAATCGGACCAGGACGCATCCGTCCTCGGCACTGTAACACTGGATGATTTACCAGCGGGTCGAGTGGTGATCCGGCGCGGCGTAGTGACGGTGCAAAATTGGAGCGTCGCTTTGCCGCAGCTCATCGTGCAGGACTTAGAAATTGACGCACGCCGCAATGGCCATGATTTTGCTCTGAATTTCGGTGCTCGCATGCCGCCCTTGTTGGGCGGCACCGTGGCCTTTTCAGGCGGTGCGCGTGGCGCTGGAGATATTCGGACACTGGCTTGGGACGCGCTGGTGCGGGTACGCGATATCTCCTTTCCCGGATGGCATCAATTGTTGCCGGAATACTTGGCGAATCTTGATGCAGGTACCGGGTCTTTCGAACTGGCTGTGCAAGGCTCGGGTGCCGAGCTGTCGCGGGCCGATGCCGATTTTAGCGCCCTCAACGTTGTAACCCGGTTGCCACAGGGTCCGACAGCCAAATTCGACCGGATGAGCGCTGCGCTGAAGCTGCTGCATACGGGCGATAGCTGGACTTTAAGCGGCAAGCGCGTGCGCGTGGGGCGCCTCGATCCGGAATCCGCTTTCGATGTCAGCTGGCAGGAAAGCGCCAGCGGCTTGTTGAGCGTGCACACCCGCGCCAGCTATTTGCGGGCGGAAACAATCCTGCCCCTGATGGGGTTTGTACCTCAGAAGGAGCTGAGGAACCGGCTGCGTGAGCTTGCTCCGAGCGGCGAATGGACTGACGCCACGCTCGCCGTCGAGCGCGATCAGGTGGGTCAGCCATGGCGGATGCAAGTGCAGGCGAAATTTCAACATGCAGGGTTTGCCGGGGTCCGCGGCTTACCTGGTCTTCGCGGCATCACCGGATCGATCGGCGGCAACGAGCTCGGGGGACACATCGTTATCGACACGAGCAGCGGCGTGTTCCACTGGCCCACCCAATTGCCACGGCCGGTTGAATTGGAACGGCTGAAAGCACATTTTTACTGGAAGAGAACGCCGCAGGAGCTTCTGATCGCATCTCCCGACTGGGAGTTGAAAACGCATGACGGTGAGCTGCATGCGCAATTCGCTTGGCATCAACCGAGCGATGGCACTTCGCCTGGGCTGACCGTGGTTAGCAGCATCGACACTGACAATGTCGTGAATGCCCGGAATTATTTGCCGAACGGTCTGATCGGCGCCGCCGCGCTGGCGTGGCTCAATCGCGCCTTCCTAGGGGGACATCTGCGCGCCACGGCTATTTTCCAAGGGCCGGTGAAAAATTTTCCGTTTCGCGACGGCAGCGGCATATTTTTGGCGCGCTGTAGCATTGATGAAATGACTCTGAATTACGGCGAGGGCTGGCCGCCGGCAGAGAATCTCAACGCGACGGCGGAATTTCGCAATCAAGGGATGAGCGCGCACTTGTCCCAAGCACACCTAGGAGAATTGGCGTTGGAATCCGCGGATGCGCATTTCCCGGACTTCAGCAACGGCGAATTGAGAATTCTCGCATCGGCGCGCGGCGATGCATCGAACGCGCTGGCTTACATGCGCGGCACACCGCTCGAGGAGCTCTCCGACCACGCTTTTTCAGCCGTTGAAGCCCGGGGACCGCTACATGCCACGATTGATCTGTTCCTGCCCTTCAAGGACTTCGTACATCGGCAGGTGCTGGTGCATGCACGCCTGAACGGGGCCACGCTCAAACGGCCCGGCTCCGCGGTGATGGCGACCGATTTTTCTGGAGACTTCGACCTCGACAATGGCCAAGTCGCTCGTGCCGATATGCATGGCCAGTTCTTGGGCGGCGGATTTCAGATGCTGGCGCGCACGGCGCGCAACAAACCGGTCACACGGACGCAGCTCGAGTTCCGCGGCATGATGGGTGCCGATGCCTTGCGAACGGCGCTATCCATTCCTGCCTCCATATCTGTCAGTGGTCAAACCGACTGGCGCGCCGTTTTGAAAATTGCGCCCGAGCCGGCTCGAGAGCGCTCGTTGCGCGTCAGCAGCACTCTGGTCGGATTCGAGCTGAAATTGCCGGCACCGCTGGATCACGCAGGTGCAACCCCGCTGCCGTCTTGGTTCGAGATCCAGTGGCCCAGCTTGGGCAACCCTAGGGGCAGCTTCGCGCTCGGATCCATCGTTAGCGGCGCCTATCTTCTGGAATCGGACGCCGGCAGCATTCGTTTAGCGCATGCCTCGTTAACCTTTGGTGCCGCTGAGCCGGAAGCAGTCGGGTCTCAAATCCTCACGGTGGGAGGGTCCATCCAGCGCTTGGATTTGGACGGCTGGCTGCGCTTGAGTGCGTCGCCAGACAAGGGCGGCAAGCCTCTGGCGTACTACATGCGTCAGGCCAGCCTGCACGTGGCGGAATTGGATTATCTGCGACTCGCATTTCGCGATGTTTCTCTGGATTTGGCCGTCACCGATCGAATCTGGCGCATCAACGTCGGCGGCCCCAACGTGATTGGTGCCATCGCCGTTCCGGCTACGGCGAGCTCAACCGAGCCGTGGAATCTGCAGTTCGACCGTCTGCGGGTCGAGGTGGCGCAAAATTCGGAGTCGGATGCCGCCGTGGGTGCGGCTGTCGATACGGATCCGCGCGCGATTCCATCAGTCAATTTCCGAGCGACCGAAGTGGCCTTCGGCGAACGTCAGTTCCGTGAAGTGTCGGCGCAGCTCGCCAAAGAAGAGTTCGGCGTCGGGCTTCGATCTTTGAGCGTAGCGGGGTCAAGCTTCACAGTGAACGCCCAAGGTGAATGGCGTGCCAAAGATGCCGGTGTCAGCCGCCTGAAAGGTACTGCTGGCAGTACCGACGTCCAGAACACGCTGAAGGAGCTGGGTTACGCCGACGTAATACAGGCCAAGGCAGGCAAGATGGAATTTGATCTCACCTGGCAAGGTGCACCCGCCGCTGCAGCACTCGCGCAAGCGGTGGGCCATGTGCAGCTGTCGTTGGAAAAAGGTCAAGTGGCGGGGATCAACCCCGGCGCCGGACGGGTGCTCGGACTGTCGAGCATTGCCGCACTGCCTCGCAGACTGGCGTTGGATTTCAGCGACTTGACCGACAAGGGCCTGGCCTTTGACAGCGTCAATGGCGATTTCGACCTACGGGATGGCAACGCTTACACCGAAAACGTGCTTTTGAAGGGCCCAGCGGCGGAAATCGGACTGATAGGTCGGGTCGGCTTGAAAAACAGGGATTACGACCAAACTGCAGTGGTGACGGGCAGTGTAGGTAATTCGCTGTCTATTCCGGTGGCAAGTGCCCTGGTTGGCGGGCCGGTGGTGGGGGCGGCGGTGCTGTTGTTCACACAGGTGTTCAAACAGCCGCTGAAGGGCTTGGCGCGAGGGTATTATCACATCACCGGCAGTTGGGATAATCCGACGGTCGAACGCATCAAGAGCGCAGACGCCGCCGCGGCGACTGCAGAGGCACCGAAATAGATGGGCAAAGTAGCCGCCATACAAATGACCTCGAGCCACGTGGTGGCCGAAAACCTCGCAACGGCGGAATCGTTGCTGCGCGAGGCGAAGGAAGCCGGCGCGCTGGTCGCATGTCTGCCCGAGAATTTTTCCTTCATAGGCCTTAAGGATTCGGACAAGCTGCAGGTGGCGGAGCCCTATGGCGAGGGCTTGGTGCAGAGATTCTTGGGCGATACTGCGCGGAAACTCAAGATGTGGATCCTGGGCGGCACTATCGTCGTTCGAACCGATGATACCAAGCGCGTGGCCAATACCTCGCTGCTGATCGACTCGGACGGCCGCCGGGTCGCGCGCTACGACAAGATTCACCTGTTCGATGTCACCATCCCGGGACGCAATGAGCAGTATCGCGAGTCCAATCATGTGCTGCCCGGCCGCGTTCCGGTTATCGCCGATACGCCGGTCGGAAAGCTCGGGCTCTCGGTATGCTATGACATGCGATTCCCGGAACTGTATCGGGAGCTGGTATCGCAAGGCGCGGAGTGGCTGGCGATGCCGGCGGCCTTCACTGTGCCGACCGGCCGCGCGCACTGGGAGACATTGCTGCGGGCGCGAGCCATCGAGAATTTATGTTATGTGGTGGCACCGGCGCAGTCCGGCTTACATACGAGCGGGCGCGAAACATACGGCGATTCGCTTATCGTTGACTATTGGGGTCAGGTGTTGTCGCGCCTGGCAAAGGGTACCGGAGTGATCACAGCAGAAATTGATCTTGCGAGCCAAGCCGAATCGCGGGCTCGTTTTCCCGCATTGGACAATCGCCAACTTGGTCTGGCCGGCGCCGGGGCGGCCCGTCCCGCGGTACCGGCATGAACGCGCGCAGCGCTGAGCTGATATCGCCGAGCTTCGCCGTCGCAGAAAAGATGATCCTGGCGCCCTCGGGGCTGGACGAGCGGCGTCTTAACCAGGTGCTCGACACGCTCATGAGCCGCGGGGTCGACTATGCGGACCTGTATTTCGAGCTGTCTCGCGAGGAATCCTGGTCGCTCGAGGATGGCATCGTCAAGGAAGGCTCACACAGTATCGAGCAAGGCGTGGGTGTACGCGCCATCAGCGGCGAGAAAACCGGTTTTGCCTACACGGACGAAGTGCTATTGCCGGCATTGCTCGAGGCTTCCGATGCGGCGCGGGCTATTGCCCGCAGCGGAGGAAAGAATGCGGCCAAGACTTGGAATCGTGCGGTGACGCACCGGCTTTACTTGCCTATAGATCCTCTTGATGCCATCAAGGATGAGGACAAGGTGGCATGGTTGATGCGAATCGATGCCGCTACGCGCCGGCTCGATCCCAGAGTCAAGCAGGTGATGGCTTCGTTGGCAGCGGTTCATGAGGTCGTGTTGATCGCTTCCAGCGACGGTACGCTGGCGGCGGACGTGCGTCCCCTGGTGCGGGTCAACGTCTCTGTCATCGTCGAGCACAACGGCCGACGCGAGCAGGGCTACAGCGGCGGAGGCGGCCGTTTCGGACTCGACGAGTTATTGCGCGGGGATGCACCGTTCGAATATGGACGCGAGGCTGTGCGCCAGGCACTGGTCAACCTCGATGCGGTAGCCGCCCCTGCCGGTAGCATGACCGTGGTGCTCGGGCCGGGCTGGCCCGGTATTTTGCTGCACGAGGCAATCGGCCATGGCTTGGAAGGCGATTTCAATCGCAAAGGCACCTCGGCATTCTCGAATCGCATCGGGCAAAAAGTGGGCGCGGATGATGTCACAGTGGTCGATGACGGAACGCTCGACCGGCGGCGAGGTTCGTTGAATGTTGATGATGAAGGCACGCCGACGCAGTGCACGACGCTTATTGAGAATGGCGTTCTGCGCGGCTATATCCAAGACAAGATGAACGCAAAGCTGATGGGCATGGCGCCAACCGGCAACGGGCGGCGCGAGTCGTTCGCACACATGACTTTGCCGCGCATGACCAACACCTACATGCGGGCAGGCTCGCGTGCTCCGGAAGAAATCATCGCCTCCGTGGAGAAGGGCTTGTACGCGGTGAATTTCGGCGGCGGTCAGGTCGATATTACTTCTGGGAAATTCGTATTCTCGGCAAGCGAGGCCTACTTGATCGAGAACGGCAAGGTTACGGCGCCGGTGAAAGGGGCAACGTTGATCGGCAATGGGCCTGATGTGTTGACTCGAGTGAGCATGGTTGGGAACGATCTGAAGCTCGATACCGGGGTGGGGACCTGCGGCAAGGAAGGGCAATCGGTGCCGGTCGGAGTCGGCCAACCCACGCTGCGCATCGATGCATTGACGGTAGGCGGCACCGGCTGAATTTCGTCACACGGGCAGGCTCTTGGCGCTAGACCGGCATATCTGCATAATTGCGACGAGCAATTCCATTCAGTGAACGATCGCGGCGTGGAAAAATCATCGCGCGGCAGTTCCAGGGAGGGATCCCGAACTTTCGGATTGCAGGATGCCAAGCCGCGGCGCGGGTGAGTCGTTCAAGGCAGGGGCGGTTTACCCGCGCCTCTTTGAAGGAGACGTATGACACAAAACTTGGCGAAGCTGATTCTTGGGTTGAGCGCGGGGATAAGTTCATGCGCGTGCCTCGCCGCGGATGCAGCAGCGCCGTTGGGGCTTGCGCCCGGCGTAGCTGTTTCCATGCGGGGAATCGAGGGGCGCCGGATCGGCGAGCATGTTAGGTTCTTAGCCAGTGATTTGCTCGAGGGGCGCGGCCCCGGCACTCGCGGTGGCGATATTGCCGCCAATTACATCGCTTCTCAGTTCGCCCAATATGGCTTGAAGCCGGCCGGTGACAACGGCAGCTATCTGCAAAAAGTGGATTTCGTGGGCGTCAAAACCTTGCCCGCGACGTCCGCTTCTTTGCAGCCTGTGCAGGGCAGTGCGATGGAGTTGAAATTGGCCGAGGACTACGTGGTCGGCAACCAGTCGCAGACCGAGAGTGTGGATATCGATGCGCCCGTCGTCTTTGTTGGCTACGGCATCGAAGCTCCCGAATACCAATGGAATGATTTCAAAGGTGTCGACGTCAAGGGCAAGGTCGTGCTGGTCATCGTCAATGAACCCCCGTCGAGCGATCCGCGTTTCTTCAACGCCGATGCGCTGACCTATTATGGGCGCTGGACCTACAAGTTTGAGGAGGCTGCGCGCAAGGGTGCCATCGGCGCCTTGATCATTCACCGCACTGATCTGGCGAGCTACGGCTGGGACGTGGTGCGCAACTCCTGGAGCGCCGAACAAGTCTACCTCGGCAACGACAGTGAGCCCAATCTCAAGGCTGCCGCATGGATTCAGCTGGAGGTGGCGCGCAAGCTATTCAGCGCATCGAACCTGAATTTGGATGCGATGATGTCTGCGGCTGGAACTCGGCAATTTCAGGCGCGAGAGCTGCCCGTGCGCTTCAAAGCGCGCATTCTTAGCAAGGTGCGCAAGTTCGATTCATACAACGTGCTTGGGCTGTTGCCGGCGAAAGGCGGGCAGGCCGTAGTGTACTCGGCGCATTACGATCATCTGGGCGTAGATCCGGAGATGAGCGGCGACAATATTTACAACGGCGCAGTCGACAACGGCACCGGCTGCGGCATCCTGCTCGAGTTGGCACATGCCTACAGCACGTCCGCTGCACGCCCGCCCTCGCCGGTTTTATTTGCCGCGGTTACGGCTGAGGAAAAAGGTTTGCTCGGTTCGAACTACCTCGGCAAGCACTTGCCCGTACCCGCAGCCAAGATTGCCTTGGATTTGAACTACGACGCCATTCTGCCGACCGCTATGCCGCAATCGGTCAATGTAACCGGAGCCGAAAGGACCTCGTTTTATCGTACCGTGGAGAAAACGGCCGCCGCATTTGGATTCGAGATTCAAGCCGATGCCGAACCCGGTGCCGGCCACTACTATCGTTCGGACCATTTCAGCATGGCGCGAGCGGGCGTGCCCGCGTTTTCAATCAATACCGGTGTCAAGTTTGCGGGTCATCCCCCGGAATGGGGAAAAGCGCAGCATGAAGAATACACGGCCAAACGATATCACCGCCCCAGCGATGAATTTACGCCGGAGATGGATTTCACCAGCACTGCGGCGGTTGCGAAGTTTGGATTTGTCTTGGGTTGGCAAGCCATGCTCTCGAAGGCGACGGTGAACTGGTTGCCGGGCGATGAGTTCGAAGCAGCGCGGCTGCACGGAGCGGCGCACTAGGAGCCTGTGACATAACGCAAGTATGCTGCGACATAAAGAGCGCGCGGCGGGTGTTTGCGTCGCCGCGCTGCGACGGCGCCGGGCGAGACGAGCGCTGAGTCGGATGGGGCGTGCGCCACGTCGCATCCCGCGGCACCGATGATGGTTAGTCTGCGCTTCGTTATCACACGACGGAGTCTCCATGAACGACAACACCATGACTGGCACCTTCAAAATCCCGAAGGACCTCCTATCCGAAGCCAGTCGGGCTGCAAAGCCTAAAGGCGATCGATTGAAAGTTGAAGGCTGGGGTCACTCTTGGTTGTCGCGAATTGCCGAGATGGTAGTCGGAAAGGACTGAACATCTCGTAGGACGCATACAGTGAACACTGTAGTTTCGGGGCGCAAGGTCCGTTTTAAGTTAAATGCCTCAACTGACCGGAGGCATCCGCATTAATATCGTGCGTGGAGGGATACCATGCGCCTTGCTCGACCTGTCTATGCTAGCTTGCCTGTCGTTTACATGTTGATAGGCGGCTTTGCAGTATTTCTTTCCTACCTAGATCCGTCAGGGTTGCCCGGCAAGGCTGCTTTTTTAATCGGCCTGTTGGCCGAGACCGCTGCCCTTACGGTGTTTTTACGGCGTAAGGATGAGCGCGAGCTGAGCCGCAAATATTCGGGCGGCAGCATCGAGCGTCCGCCGGCCGCCGGGACTGAACAGATAACCAATAACTAACGATCAGGACTCCTTGTGAGTTGCGCCGAGCACAGCTGTCGCGACCGCTGGGTCGGCTGAATCGCGCGCGTTTCGCAAGCGCGGGTCGATTGGCTCAGGGGAGTTTCGGACGCGCGGCGATCGCTCGTCGATGTACATGATCTCGTGTTGGCCCACCTGCACCACGTCGCCGTCGTTCAGGTTATGTCGGCGCACCCGCTTCGACTGAACAGAAATACCGTTGGTGCTGTTGAGGTCTTCGATCACACAGGAATCGGCCTTGGTGATGATCTGACAATGATGTCGACTAATGAACTTGCTATCGATCTGTATGTCGTTGTCGGGCGTGCGGCCAATCACCAGACGTCCGGGCGTTAGTTGACGCTCTTCCATGGTCTTGCCTTCGCAAGCGAGCAGAATCCGTCCGACCACTTGGCCGGAATCGATCTGACCGCTATCGTTGTGCGACGGCGGTACGTGGTCCATTTCGAGGATCTTCATCTGGTTGGTACCGGATGCGAATTCGACCCATTGCAACTCCTCCACCGCGGCCTCGAGGTCGGCCATGGTCACCGAATCTTGATCGTTGCCATAGGCGGCCATTAAACAAGTATCGCAGAGCGTGTTGATGAGACGAGGCACACCGCCGGTGTATTTGAATATGGCTGAGTACATGTCCTCGGCAAATATCCTTCGCCCTTGAGAGCCTGCCACTTCGAGCCGATGATCGATGTAGGCAGCGGTTTCCGCCTTGTTGAGGGCAGTAAGGTGAAAGCGCAAACGCACGCGCTGCGTGAGTTGGATGAGATCCGGCGAGTTGAGCTTTTCATTCAACTCGGGCTGCCCGGCGAGAATGATGCGCAATACTTTTTCTTTGGTGGTCTCGACACCCGACAACATGCGCACTTCCTCGAGCACTTTGTTGCTCAGATTCTGCGCCTCATCGATGATCAACAGCACTTTACGGCCGTTGCCGTGCTGCTCCACCAAAAACTGATTTAATGTCGCGAGCACTTCCGGCTTCTTCATGCCAAAAGGCGAAAACCCGAACTGCACGAGCACGGATTGCAAAAAGCCGGTGGCCGACAATTGCGTTTGGTTGATCTGCGCCACCACCACGTCGGCTTGCAGTTCGCGCAGAAACGTTTCTATCAGCGTCGTTTTGCCGGCGCCGATATCGCCGGTGATCACGACGAAGCCGTCGGTGAACCAAATGGTCGATTCCATGTACGCTTTGGCGCGCGCATGCTGCTTGCTCAGATATAGAAATTGCGGGTCCGGACTCAAGCGGAACGGCAGTTCGTGAAGTTTGAACAGATCTAGGTACATTTCGCCTGGACGTCTAATGATTGCACCCGAAAATTGCGCAGTTTAAGCCCATGAGATCAATTTTAGTCCATCGGCCAGCGCGTGGTCGCGCTCGCGGGGCCGAGCCTTAAGGATGGTGCAATGACCCAATTTGCGGCCCGGGCGCGGCTCTTTGCCATAATCGTGAAATGCCAAACCTTCAATTGACAATAAGCGCTCCCGATCCGGCATCCTGCCTAAAAAATTGATCATCGCGGCGTGCCCCAATGGGCGGGTGCTGCCGAGCGGCATATCGCAAATGGCGCGTAGATGGTTCTCAAACTGACTGGTGACGCACCCCTCGATGGTCCAGTGCCCCGAGTTGTGCACGCGTGGCGCAATTTCGTTGGCCACCAATTTTCCGTTGACGACAAAAAATTCAATGGTCAGTACGCCGATGTACTTGAGTTCATTCATGATGCGCTTCGAGTAGCGGTGTGCGGCGCGTTCCAGGGCTGGATTTGTAAAAGGTGCAACGCTGTATCGTAAAATGCCTTCGCTGTGTGTATTGGCTGACAACGGGTAGAAGACAATGTGGCCGTCGGCCGACCGCGTGCTCACCAGGGAAACTTCGCGTGAGAAGGCTTGAAACTTCTCATAGATCAGGCCACTGCCGCCGATGGCCTGCCATGCCTCTTCGATATGCGAGTCTTCTCGCAGTACGAATTGTCCTTTGCCGTCATACCCTAAGCGCCGCGTTTTGAGGACGCCTGGAAGGCCGATTTTTCGAGTCGCGCTTACCAATCCCTTTAAGCTGTCAACTGCCGCATGCGCAGCGACAGGAATTTTAAGCTTTGTAAAAAGCGCCTTCTCGGCCAGGCGATCCTGCGATATCTCGAGGGCGGCGCGAGGCGGCCGAACCTTGGTTACGCTCTCGAGCGGTGCTAAGACACCGCCGGAAATGTTTTCCCAGTCAAAAGTAACCACATCGCTGCGCTTGGCCAGCTCGGCGAGAAGTGCTGCGTCTTCCAGATCGCCGATGAGAGTGGAAGCCACCTGCGCTCCAGGGGACTGGGCGCTGCGGTCCAAAAACAGGCACCGCACGCCCAGTGGATATCCGGCGAGGGCTAGCATGCGTCCGAGTTGGCCCGCACCGACGATACCCACATTCAATAACTTCAAGGGGCGCGCGGATCCGGCTTCGCGAGGACCGCCCCCGTCTGCGCCTCGCGAAAGGTGTCCAATGCTGTCCGTATCTCCGCATGTTCGTTGGCGAGGATCGCTGCGGCAAACAAGGCGGCGTTTTTTGCACCGGCACTGCCGATGGCAAAGGTGGCGACCGGGACCCCGCTGGGCATTTGCGCAATCGAAAGCAATGAGTCTATGCCGCTCAACGCTTTCGATTGAATGGGCACACCCAGTACCGGAATCGAGGTTTTCGCAGCGGTCATCCCCGGTAAATGCGCCGCTCCGCCGGCGCCGGCGATGATGGCTTTGAGCCCGCGCTCGCGTGCGGAAGCGGCGTATTCGAATAATAAGTCCGGCGTTCGGTGCGCCGAGATCACGCGCACCTCGTGGGCAATCCCTAGGCGCGTCAGCAGATCGGCGGTGGCCTGCATGGTCTCCCAATCGGACGACGATCCCATAATGACACCGACTAAGGGTTTCATCGCGGCAAGTTTACCAATCTATCCGAGCAGCTGGCGCAGAAACGCAAAAAGTTCGCGCGCGCCGACCGGTGAACGCTGTTCTAAGCGCTCTTTCTCGGCCTTGTCGAGCAACCTTGCCAAGGCCGCGCGATCGGCATTCGGATATTCCTCCAGCAGTTCATCCAGGGCAATCGCAGGCTCCGATAACAGCCGATCCCGCCATCGCTCAATTTGCTGAAAATGTCGAATTTCCACATCGTGACGCTGCTTACGCTCGGCCAGCTTTGCTAGGACCGGTTCCGGATCAATAGTCCGCATCAGCTTACCGATGTACTGGCGCTGGCGGACTTGGGCTCCATGGGACGGCAAGCGACGCAAGTCGCGCAAGGCCACAAAAAGATTTTCCGGCAGGTCCAGCGCCTTGATCTCCTGATCAGGGAGCGCAGACAGTTTCACCCCCAACTCCTGCAAAGAGGCCGCTTCCCGCTTACGGGCGCTCTTGCTGAACCGCTGTTCCTCGGTTTCGCCCGGATCCGGGGTTTCATCCTCGATAGTCATATTCCCCATGCTATCACTCGGGCCGGTAGAATCATCTCCAGATTCCCTGACCCCAAGGTGGAGACGTCGATGTCCGTGACCAATACCCCCGTGCGCCTTACCCAACCAGACCTGGAGTCGATCATTGAACGCGCCCTGGACGAAGCGCGGGCCCGCGGCGCCTCCCAGGCCGAAGCGGCTGTCAGCCAAGATACCGGCCTGTCCGTGGGGGTGCGGTTGGGGGAAGTGGAGACGCTCGAGCACCAGCGCGACCGCAGCATGGGAATCACCGTGTACTTCGGCCAGCGCAAAGGTTCCGCAAGCACGGCGGATTTTTCGCCGCATGCAGTCAGTGCAACGGTTGCCAAGGCTTGCAGCATTGCGCGCTTTACCGCTGAGGATGCAAGTGCCGGCCTTGCGGATGCAGCGCTGATGGCGCGCGCGCCGCCGGATCTGGACCTCGCGCATCCCTGGAGCATTACGGCGGACCGCGCCATAGAGATCGCCAAATCGAGCGAGGCAGCGGCCCTCGGGTTCGATTCGCGCATTAATAACTCGGAGGGAGCATCGGTTGCCACACATCAGGGATTGCACGTCTATGGAAATACGCATGGGTTTGTCGGCGGCTACCCCACCACATCGCACACGATTAGTTGCGTGGTGCTCGCGGGAACAGGCGACGACATGCAGCGCGACTATTGGTACACCAGCTCGCGCGATTGGCACGAACTGCAAGACCCCGTAGCCGTTGGAATTGAAAGTGCGCGACGAACGATTGCACGTCTAAGTCCGCGGAAAATCAGCACGCGTCGCGCGCCGGTGCTTTTCGCTCCGGAGCTGGCGCGTGGGCTGATTGGCCATTTCATTGCTGCTATCCGCGGCAGCAGCTTATACCGGCAGGCATCATTTCTGTTGAATTCCGCAGGACAGCAATTGTTTCCCTCGAATGTTTTCATCGCCGAGCGGCCGCATCTCATGAAGGCTATGGGCAGCGCACCCTTCGATGAGGAGGGGGTCGCGACCCATAATCGGGAGTTGGTCGCCGCGGGAGTCGTGACGGGATACATCCTTTCCAGCTATTCGGCAAGGAAGCTTGGGCTTCAGAGCACGGGCAATGCCGGCGGATCTCACAACCTGCTGGTCGCGCCTACCTTGTCTGGCGGCCTAGAAGCAATGCTCGCAAAGCTTGGATCCGGCCTGCTGCTGACGGAACTCATGGGTCAAGGGGTCAACACCGTAACCGGGGATTACTCGCGCGGAGCAGCGGGCTTTTGGGTGGAGAATGGGGCGATCCAATATCCCGTGGCTGAGATCACCATTGCCGGAAACTTACGCGCGATGTTCGGCGGAATTGCCGCCATCGGTGATGACATCGATGTCCGCGGCGGCGTTCGAGTAGGCTCAATTCTGGTTCAGGAAATGACCATTGCCGGCGAATAAATCACGGCCTTAAGGTCAAATCCTTGAGCGAGAGATGATGCAAGGGCATTCGCATCGCCGTTTCTGCCTCTTGTAGTAGCGTGAGGGCGGGTGCCACGCCGCGGATCGCGACGGCCAACCGGCCGCTGTGTTGAGCGCGCACGGTATCAAGCACCTCGGCGATTTGAATCGCTGCAATGTCGCGGCCGGGAACGAATTGTTCCTCTTCAGTCATGACGAGCAGACCCGCTTTTTCCAGACAATTCAGTATCGGTGCCATGAGAATACTGGGGATGTCGAGTTCAGAGGCAAGCGCATTGGGCGTCCAGTGGATTTTGCCGGCTGCATAGTCGCGGCCGATGAGATACATCACCGACAGGGCGGCTTGCTCGCGATCCCTCCCCGTGAGTTCGACGTCGGCTTGTCCGTGACGCAGGTACTGCGGAAATTGCACGTAAAAAGCCAGCTGCGCGCCGATGAGCAAAATGAGCCAGCACAAGTACACCCAGATCAGGGTGGTGAGGACGATGGCAAAACCCGTGTAAACGGCGACTAAAGTGGCCGAGTACACGATGAATGCCGCGAATGCCTTGCCTACCAAAGCCCAAATGACGCCGGCTGTGATCCCGCCGATGAGCGCCGCGCGAAGCTGAACGTTGGTATTGGGAATAAATGCGTACATGAACGTGAAGATCACGGTGACGATAAGGTAAGGAAGAAGTTTCCCGGTGCTTCCCAACAGCCATGCAAGCGGCTTGATCGCATCCAGCCATAAGGCAAACGGACTGCTTTCGGCGCTCGCTAACAGGCCCAAGACCACCGCGAGCAGGATCGGTCCCAAGATCATCACGCTTAAGTATTCCGTGAAGCGGCGCGCAAAGCTTCTCGGCTGATCGACGCGCCACAAAAAATTGAAGCTTTTTTCAACCTTTTCAATAGTGGCAATGACGGTGTAAACGAGAAACGCCAGGCCGAGCGAACCCAATAAAACGCCGCTCATATTACCGACGAACTGCAGGACGCTTTCCGTCAACTGCTCTGAGGCGGCCCCCAACGGCTGGAAGAAGTGATCAAGAATGAATCGCAGATCGCCGCGGGCACCCAAGCCCTTCAAAATTGAGAAGCTGAAAACCATCAACGGGACAATGGATAACAGTGTCGTATAGGCGAGGCTCATGGCTCGGACGCTGATCTCGCCTTGCAGCCAATCGCGCAGCAGAGCAGCGGGATAGCGAATCACGCGCAGTACCGGCCCCCAGGGCGGGCCCATGGTCCTCGAGCCGGTGAACAGACGATCTTCGAATTTGTCGAACCAGGTAAACATGCACTGAGCCTTGCATGACCGGTGGGGTATGGCAAGATTGACCATCCACGCGCACAACCAGGGCCGGGTGCGAACTCAAGCGGTCAGCAGCTTCAACGCTTCACGGTAGTTATCGCTGGTGCGGTTCACGATCTCCGGCGGCAAATGTGGCGCGGGCGGTTTTTTGTTCCACTGCAACGACTCGAGGTAATCGCGCACGAATTGTTTGTCGAAACTCGGCGGACTGATTCCGGGTTTGTACGATGCCATCGGCCAGAATCGCGAGGAGTCCGGCGTCAGCACCTCATCGATCAGGTAGAGCTGTCCGGACTTATCGACGCCGAATTCGAATTTGGTATCCGCGATGATGATGTCGCGAGCCCGAGCATGTTCAGCGGCAAAACTGTACACCTCGAGGGCAATGCGGCGCACATCGGCCGCGCAGTCCTTTCCGACCAATTTGATGATGGCCTCAAAGTCTATATTTTCGTCGTGAGAGCCGGCCGGCGCCTTGGAGGCAGGCGTAAAGATGGGCTCCGGCAAGCGCTGCGCCATCCTCAAGCCCGGAGGAAGGGGAATGCCGCAGATTGAACCGTGGGCTTTATAGTCTTTGTAACCGGAGCCGATCAGATAGCCGCGCGCCACCGCTTCGATCGGCAACGCAGTTAATTTTTTGACAACCATCGCCCTGCCGGCCAGCTGCGCTCGTTCCTCGCTGTCGCTGATCACGTCCTCGACGCGCAGGTCGGAAAGATGGTTCGGGGTGATGTGGCCGGTTTTTTCGAACCAGAACAGTGATATCTGGGTAAGCACTTGGCCCTTGAATGGTATGGGGTCTGGAAGCACCACATCGAATGCGGACAGCCGATCGGTGGCGACGATCAACAAATGCCCGTCGTCCACATCGTAAATATCGCGCACCTTTCCCTGGTGAATTTTCTTGAGACTGCGAATGCGGCTTTCGAAAAGCGGTGCCGAATGCGAATACTGTTCCATGTGTAAGCGCTCGCGACTGCTACCATTGAAGGTCGGCGATTGTGTCGCGATGGAGCGGATAGGTCAACGCGAATGAGTTGGACGGGCATTTTTGTTGGGGCATTGATCGGCCTGCTGATTACCAAAAGCGCCTGGGGAGCGGTACTCGGCGCTCTAATCGGCTACATGCTTGACCCGAAGGGCGCAGCACGGATGGCGAAGTCTAACGGATCGACGTCGATCTCCGCTGAGTTCTTCCGCACCACATTCGAGATCATGGGATACGTTGCCAAGTCCGACGGCCGCGTGTCCGAGGCGGAAATCGATGCGGCGCGTAAACTCATGCAGGAGTTGAACTTAGGCGCCGCCGACGTCCAAGCCGCCATCGCCTGTTTCAGCGCCGGTAAGTCGCCAGGGTATGATGCGGATTTAAGCATCGAGCGGCTGCGCGAGTCCTGCGGCCTGCGCTATGACTTGTTGCGCACCTTCGTGGACCTGCAATTGCGCGCAGCGCTCGCCGGCAACGGCATCTCGGCGCCGTCGCGCCGGATTTTGGTCGCGATAGCCGAACGTTTGGGGCTCTCGGCGCTCGAATTTGCACACATGGAGGCATCGCTGCGCGCCAGGCAGACGCGCGGGAAATCCGGCAATTTGGCAGAATGCTATGCTGAACTGGACGTAGACGCAGCGATAAGCGATCAAGAGTTGGTCAAAGCTTATCGGCGGCAAATGAGCCGCCACCATCCTGATAAACTCGTCGCTAACGGCCTGCCGGAGTCGATGGCACAAATGGCGAAAGAAAAAACTCAGCGTATCCAAGAGGCCTATGAGGTCATACGCGCGGCGCGGGGGATGCGCTAAATCGTATGGGTATCATCATATCCCCGTCGATTCTATCGGCCGATTTCGCGCGCTTGGGCGAAGAAGTCGACGCCGTGCTCGCGGCGGGCGCCGACTGGATTCACTTCGATGTCATGGATAATCACTACGTTCCGAACCTGACCGTCGGGCCTGTCGTTTGCCAGGCGTTGCGCAAAGCCGGGGTGAGCGCACCGATCGACGTGCACCTGATGGTCACGCCCGTCGATCCCTTGGTGATTGATTTCGCGAAGGCGGGCGCGACCAATATCAGTTTCCATCCCGAGGCCACGTTGCACGTGGATCGCACCATTCAACTCATCCGACATTCGGGCTGCAAAGCGGGCCTTGTATTCAATCCCGCGACATCCTTGAATTGGCTGGATTATGTGATCGACAAGATCGATATCATTTTATTGATGTCGGTGAATCCGGGCTTCGGGGGCCAGGAGTTCATTCCTGAAGTGCTGCCAAAGCTTGGCGAAGCACGCGCGCGGATCCGCGCAAGCGGCCGCGACATTCGCCTCGAAATCGATGGCGGCGTCAAGGTCGATAACGCCGCCAATATCGCCAAGGCAGGCGCCGACACATTCGTCGCAGGCTCGGCGATTTTCGGCAGTTCCGATTATGGGCGCACCATTAGGGACATGCGGGCGCAGATAGAACAAGGCTGCAAATCAGCCTAAAAGACGCTTACTCGTCGTCCTCGTCATCCTCATCGTCTTCATCGTCGTGCTGCTCGGTGCGGGTGTTTTTCGCGCCGACCGTGCTTGCTCCGGCCTTCACAGGGACGATTAGAGGGCGTGTCTTCACTTTCGGTCTGGCGTTGAACACCACAATGGTTTTCCCGGTGGCGCGCAGCAGCCCTTGTTCCTCCAAGACCTTGAGGACGCGTCCGGCCATCTCGCGTGAACAGCCAACCAAACGCGAAAGTTCTTGACGGCTGACTTTGATCTGCATCCCTTCAGGATGCGTCATCGCATCAGGCTCGCCGCACAAGTCCATGATGGCGTGCGCCACGCGACCGGTGACATCGACGAAGGCCAGGTCACCGAGCTTGCGGTTGGTGCGATCAAGACGCGTTGCCAGTTGCGTCGCTAATTCGAAAATCAATCCGGGGCTTTCGGCCGCGATTTGACGAAAGCGCGGATAGGTCATTTCGGCCAGTTCCGATTGTTGGCGGGTGCGAACCCATGCACTGCGCGTCGGCTGTTCGTAGAACAAGCCCATTTCTCCGAAGAACTGCCCCTTGTTCAAGTAAGCGAGAACCATTTCATTGCCGTCCTCGTCCTCGATCATGACTTCGACAGAGCCCGAAATAATGTAATACAGGATGTCCGGCAAATCGCCGGCGTGAATGATCACGGTCTTGGAAGGGACTGTCCGGATGCGGCAGTAGCTCAAGAAACGATTGATCGCTGGGATATCGCTTAAGGCTTTTGCCCCTTCTTCCATGGTCACTCCCTTTAGT
>JALYIT010000089.1 GCA_030775645.1 Pseudomonadota bacterium
AGCGAGATGGCGGTGGGCTATGCCACGCTGTATGGCGACATGGCGGGGGGCTTCGCACCCATCAAGGATTGCAGCAAGATGCTGGTGTACCGCTTGGCCCGTTGGCGAAATGCAAAATCGGAGGTGATTCCGCCACGCGTGATCGATCGGCCCCCCTCTGCGGAGCTGCGCTTCGATCAGAAGGACACCGACAGCTTGCCGCCCTACGAAATCCTCGATCCCATCCTCGAGGCGTTCATCGAGGAAGATTTATCGGTCGATCAGATCGCCGCGCGCGGATTTGACCGGGCGACCGTGGGACGCATATTGGATTTGGTGAAACGCAACGAATACAAACGCCGCCAGGCGCCGCCGGGCGTGCGCGTGAGTGGCCGGGCATTCGGCCGTGATTGGCGATACCCGATCACCAGCGGCTACAAAGCCCACTAGAAAATACGCTGATACCAGCGCTTTTTGCGCGCGATCTCGCGGGTGGAACCAGGATAGTTCTCGGCGTAGACCTTTTCGGCATTTTTCGCCAAATCGGTCATGTTGAGGTCGTAATAGGCGTTGACGATGACTTTCATCGAGCCTTTCACCGCCGGCGCCCCATCGTAGTTCTCGACGCAGTATTTGGCACGGTTCAGAGCGCCCACGTAGGCGCCGCGGCGCATGTAGTAAAGCGCGACGTGTAATTCGAAGTCAGCCAAGCGATTGCGCAGGTATATCATTCGCTGCTGCGCATCGCCGACGTACTGACTGTGCGGGAATTTCTCAAGCAGCTGTTGGAATGAATCGAAGGATTTCTTCGCATTGATGGGCGGACGCTGCGAGAGATCGACGTTGAAGCGGCGCTCCAGCCAATTGGATTGGCGCTCGAAATATACCAAGCCTTTCATGTAGTAGGCGTAGTCGACCCGGGGGTTGGTCGGATTTTCGCGAATAAAGGTGTCGGCCGCGTCGACCGCGGGCTCCACCTCATGATTTTTGTAGTAGGCGTAGATCAAATCGAGCTGGGCTTGGCGGGCAGGCTCGCTGAAGGGAAAGCGCGATTGGAGCGCCTCGAGCTGCTTGACGGCTTCGGCATAGCTCGAATTTCTAATGGCTTTTTGCGCCTTGGCGTAGATCTGTTCGGGGCCCGATTTCGCGTCGTCCGCCCGGTGGCTGCGGCAACCCGTCGCCAGCATCAGGATCCCTAGACTCAAGAGCAAAACACGGGTCGGTTGGACAAGATCACGCAGTATCACAAGCGATTCCTTACAATGGACGGTAGGGTCCTTAAGCGGACCCGGCAGCCGAAAGCGCGGCAGTATACCCGATGGCCCCGCCAGCGCTCCCGACGAAAGCTTCGAGTACCCCTATGAGCGCAGAGTTCCAAGTGATCGATCTCGAAGTTCCGGCTGAATTGGCTGGTCAGCGTCTTGACAGCGCCCTGGCTCGCTTGATGCCCGAGCATTCGCGCACGCGTATCAAGGGCTGGATCGAGGAGGGCGCCGTGCTCATGGGGCGGCAGCGTGTACGCCCTCGGGACATCGTCGAGGAGGGAGCCAGAATACGCGTGCAGGTCAGGACTGCCGAGCCAATTACTCACGTGCTGCCCGAAGCCATTACGCTACGACTGGTCCATGAAGATCCCGACGTCCTGGTGATCGACAAGCCGGCAGGTCTGGTCGTACACCCCGGGGCGGGCAATCCTAACCATACTTTGCAAAACGCCTTGCTGGGTTTTGACCTTGAGCTTGCCCGATTGCCGCGTGCCGGCCTCATTCATCGGCTGGACAAGGACACCAGCGGTCTCTTGGTCGTGGCGAGAAACCCAGAAGCACAGACTTCGCTGTCTCGGCAGCTCATGGCGCGCACCATGTCGCGCGAGTACGTGGCGGTATGCGTGGGTGTCATGACGGGCGGGGGCACCATCGATGCGCCCATCGGACGAAATCGCAGCGATCGCCTAAGAATGGCTGTGCGCGAGAGCGGGCGCACTGCCGTCACACACTATCGCGTCCTCGAACGCTATCGAGCCCACACTTATTTGTCGGTGCAACTCGAGACCGGACGTACTCACCAGATTCGGCTGCATTTGGCGCACCTTAAATATCCCATCGTCGGGGACCCGGTCTACGGCGGGCGATTTGCCCAACCAAAGGGCGCGGGGCAAGAATTGCTCAATTCCCTGCGTGGCTTCAAAAGACAGGCGCTGCATGCAGCCAAGTTGGGGTTCGATCATCCTCGAACCGGCAAACGGTTGGCCCTTAATAGCCCGGTTCCCCAAGATTTCGGGCAACTGCTCCTCGCGCTGCGCGCCGATGCCGCTGCGGCGGCGGCGAACCTCGAGCGCGGGCGGTGAGCTCGCTCTGGTTCGAGCCTGAATGGCCCTCACCGCCGGGCGTCCGCGTCTTGTCGACCTTGCGCGGGAGCGCAAGCGACGGCGGATCCAGCAAGGCACCTTATGCGAGCTTTAATCTAGGGGGTCATGTCGGCGATGTCCCCACCGCCGTGGCCGACAACAGGCGACATTTGAGGAGCGCGGCTGGGCTGCCCTCCGAGCCCTCCTGGCTTGCGCAAGTGCACGGGATAGCGGTGGCGAAGCTCGATGGTCCGGGGGGTTTGAGTCCGGCGGATGCGGCGATTGCGCATAGACCGGGAACCGTGTGTGCCATTCTCACTGCGGATTGCCTGCCGGTGGTTTTTTCAACCGATTCCGGCGAGGCTGTGGCGGCAGCGCATGCAGGGTGGCGCGGCTTGGCGGCGGGCGTCCTTCGCAATACGGTGCAAGCCTTCGGTACGCCGCCGGAGCGCCTATTGGCTTGGCTGGGACCGGCCATTGGTCCCACCCACTTTGAGGTCGGCCGCGAGGTGCTCGAGGCGTTCAAGGCGATCGATCCGGATGCCGGCGAAGCTTTTCATCCCAATGCGCGTGGACGATTCATGGCCGACCTTGAGAGACTCGCCCGCCGGCAGCTGGTGAATCTCGGCGTGAGCCGCATCTATGGAGGCGGCGACTGCACCTATAGTCGACCGGATCGGTACTTCTCGCATCGTCGTGATGGGGTGACCGGCCGGCAAGCGACGCTCATTTGGCGGGAAAACGCACAAAAGCGTTGAATTGGCGGCCTTCCATCCCCACTTTCTGAAGCCTACGAGCGCTTTCTCGAGAGGATTTCTATGCGAATGGACAAGCTGACGACCAAATTCCAGCAGGCCCTTGCGGACGCGCAATCCCTGGCGGTGGGTCGGGACAATCAGTACATCGAGCCGGTGCACCTCATGGTGGCGTTGCTCGATCAACAGGGAGGCACTGCTCGACCGCTGCTGGAGAAGGCGGCTGTTAACGTGCCGAAACTGCGCTCGGATTTGGCCGCTGCTCTGGAACGGCTTGCCAAGGTCGAGGGGACCGGCGGTGAGGTGATGCTCGGCAACGACCTTAACAAGCTGCTCAATGTCACGGACAAGCTGGCACAGCAGCGAGGCGACCAATTTATTTCCAGCGAGTTGTTCGTGCTCGCGGCCTGCGATGATCGAGGCGAACTCGGCCGCATATTGAAGGCGAACGGCGCCTCGCGGGCTGCCTTGGAAAAGGCCATCGAGGAGGTGCGCGGCGGCGCCAAGGTAGACGATGCGGGCGCGGAGGAAAATCGCCAGGCGCTGGAGAAGTACAGCATCGATCTTACCGAACGTGCCACACAGGGCAAACTTGATCCGGTGATCGGCCGTGACGATGAGATTCGCCGCACGATCCAAGTGCTGCAACGGCGCACCAAGAACAACCCGGTCCTGATCGGTGAGCCTGGCGTGGGCAAGACCGCCATCGTCGAGGGCTTGGCGCAACGAATCATCAACAACGAGGTGCCCGAAGGATTGCGCAATAAACGCATTCTCTCGCTCGACATGGGAGCACTCATCGCCGGCGCGAAATTTCGCGGCGAATTCGAGGAGCGCTTGAAAGCCGTGCTCAATGATCTGGCTAAACAAGAAGGCCAGATCATTTTGTTTATCGACGAATTGCATACCATGGTGGGCGCGGGTAAGGCTGAGGGCTCGATGGACGCGGGCAATATGCTCAAACCCGCGCTGGCGCGCGGCGAACTGCACTGTGTGGGCGCCACGACCCTGGACGAATATCGCAAGTACATCGAAAAGGATGCCGCGCTTGAGCGCCGCTTTCAAAAAGTGCTGGTAGAGGAGCCCTCGGTGGAAGACACCATCGCGATCCTGCGCGGCTTGAAGGAGCGTTATGAAGTTCACCATGGCGTCGAGATCACCGATCCGGCCATCGTTGCCGCGGCGACTCTATCGCACCGTTACATTGCCGATCGGCAGTTGCCGGACAAGGCGATCGACTTGATCGATGAAGCGGGATCGCTTATCCGTATGGAAATCGATTCCAAGCCCGAGGCGCTCGACAGGCTGGATCGTCGCATCATTCAATTGAAGATCGAACGCGAGGCGCTCAAGAAAGAAACCGATGAGGCAACCCGCAAGCGCTTGACCGTGCTCAATGAGACCCTGGCCGCGTTGGAGAAGGAGTACTCGGATCTCGAGGAAATATGGAAGGCCGAAAAGGCCACGGTGCAGGGCGCCGCCCATATCAAAGAGGAATTGGAGCGCGCACGCCAAGATCTCGACACGGCGCGGCGGGCGCAGGATTTGGCGCGCATGTCGGAACTTCAGTACGGCCGCATTCCGGAGCTGGAACAGAAATTGGCCAAGGCACTGGAAGTCGAACATAAGCCCCACCAATTGGTGCGCAATGCAGTGACCGATGTAGAAGTCGCAGAAATCGTTTCTAAGTGGACCGGGATTCCGGTGTCGCGCATGCTCGAGGGGGAACGCGAAAAGCTGCTGCGCATGGAGGAGGTTTTGAGCAAGCGTGTGGTGGGGCAGCCAGAAGCGGTAAAAGCGGTGTCTGATGCCATACGACGCTCGCGTGCGGGACTCGCGGATCCGAACCGACCCAGCGGCTCTTTCATGTTTCTAGGGCCCACGGGCGTGGGCAAGACCGAGCTGTGCAAGGCCTTGGCGGAATTCATGTTCGACACCGAAGAGTCCTTGGTCCGAATCGATATGTCGGAGTTCATGGAGAAACACTCGGTCGCCCGCCTCATCGGCGCGCCACCGGGGTATGTGGGTTACGAGGAAGGTGGGTACCTGACCGAGGCGGTGCGCCGCCGTCCTTATTGCGTCATCCTGCTCGATGAAATCGAGAAGGCACATCCCGATGTGTTTAACGTGTTGCTGCAGGTGTTGGACGATGGCCGTCTCACCGATGGCCACGGGCGCACGGTGGATTTTCGCAACGCTGTCGTGATCATGACCTCGAACTTGGGCAGCCAGGTTATCCAAGAGCTTTCAGGAGAGGCGAACTACGAGAAGATGAAAGAAGCCGTGATGCAAGTGGTGACGCAGCATTTTCGGCCTGAATTCATCAATCGCGTCGATGATATCGTGGTTTTCCATTCCTTGGGCCGCGAGCAGATTCGCGCCATTGTCGATATCCAATTAGCACGTCTGCGCCAGCGGCTGGCGGAGCGCGATATCACCCTGCGCTTGGACGACGATGCGCGCGACAAAATCGGCGAGGCGGGTTTCGATACGGTATACGGTGCGCGGCCTTTAAAACGTGCGATTCAGTCGCAGATCGAGAACCCGCTGGCACAGCGAATCCTGAAAGGCGATTTCGTGCCCGGCGACCGAGTGATCGCGAAGTTGAAGCGCGAGCAGCTGGTGTTCGAGAAGGAACGTCTGCACTAGTTCGCTATACTTCGCAGCGCCAGTCCCCTCAAGAGGAAATCCATGCCTTTCTACGAGTATCAGTGCAAAAGCTGCGGCCACGAGCTGGAGGCCATGCAGAAAGTCAGCGATGCGCCGCTGAAGAAGTGCCCCCATTGCGGCAAGTCGCAGCTGCAGCGCCTCATGTCCGCGCCCGTCTTCAGGCTCAAAGGCGGCGGCTGGTACGAGACCGATTTCAAAGGGGACAAGGATAACCAGCGCAATCTGGCTGATCGTCCCGAGGATGCGCCGAAAGAGGCGAAGGACACGGACGCCAAGGCCAAGGATGATACGGGCAAGGATGCGAAGGAGGCTAAACCTGAGGCCAAGATCGGGGATGCGGCGCCCGCAAAGGAGACAGCCACCCCAAAGGATAAGCCAGCTGAAAGGTCCGCTGATAAATCCTCAGACAGCAGTGCTGTAAAGCAGCCCGCTGCCAATAAGAGCGTGTCGCGTGCCCGTCAACCGAAGAAGAAGCCGATCAAGCTGAAACGGCGGCGCTGAATGTGCTGCTTGCATAATGCGTGCATCGACCGCATTGGGAACCCGAGAGAATTTTAATAGGCATCCGCGATTTCCCGAAAAGCTCCGTGATGAGCTCGCGGCCCGTGCAGCGTTGCAGGGCAAATCTATGCAGTGCGACTTCCTGATCCCTGGGCGCTGACCGCATTGAAGTCCACTTGCCCGATTGCCCGTCAAGCCTTAGCATCGCGCGCTTCCCCTTTCTTGGTTGTTTTTGCTTATGCGCACTCATTATTGCGGGCGGGTCGAGGAGACGCTGATCGGCAAGGTCGTGACCGTGGCCGGCTGGGCCCAGCGCCGGCGCGATCACGGCGGTGTCATTTTCGTCGATTTGCGCGATCGCGAGGGGTTGCTGCAAGTCGTTTTCGACCCTGACAGAGCTGAGATCTTCGCCTCGGCGGAGCGCGTGCGCAACGAGTACGTGCTTAAAATCACAGGATTGGTCCGCGCGCGGCCCCCGGGCACCGCGAATACCCACTTGAAATCCGGCCAAGTAGAAGTGCTGTGCCAGGAACTTGAGATTTTGAATCGCTCGGAGCCGCTGCCGTTTCAGCTCGATGAAACGGTGAGCGAGGAAGTGCGGTTGCGCTTCCGATATTTGGATCTGCGCCGCGAAGAAATGCGCGAACGACTGTTGTTGCGGCATCGGATTACGCGTGCCATGCGCCAGTATTTGGATGAGGCTGGGTTCATCGACATCGAAACGCCCATGCTGTCCAAGGCCACGCCGGAAGGCGCCCGCGATTATTTGGTGCCAAGCCGCACGCACGCGGGGAAATTCTTTGCATTGCCCCAATCACCCCAAATCTACAAACAGCTGCTGATGATTTCCGGGTTCGACCGTTATTATCAGATCGTGCGCTGCTTCCGCGATGAGGACTTGCGCGCCGATCGTCAGCCTGAATTTACGCAGCTCGACATCGAAACCTCCTTCCTCGACCAAGGTGAAATTCAGCAGCTCATGGAAGGCTTGGTGCATCACCTCTTCAAGCAGGTGATGGGCATTGAATTACCGAGCCCGATGCCGCGGATGAGTTATGCGGAAGCAATGCGCCGTTACGGGTCCGACAAGCCTGACTTGCGCGTGCCGCTGGAACTGGTCGATGTCGCAGACCTGGTCAAAGGTTGCGATTTCAAAGTGTTCGCCGGGCCCGCCGCCGATCCTCGCGGCCGGGTTACCGCGCTGTGCGTTCCTCAGGGCGGCAAGCTCACGCGCAAGGAAATCGACGACTACACCGCTTACGTCGCTAGATACGGCGCGAAAGGTCTGGCTTACGTCAAGGTCAATGAGCGGGCAAAGGGCAGGGAGGGCCTGCAGTCGCCTATTTTGAAGTTCCTCAGCGATGCTGCGATCAACGGCATCATGCAGCGCGTTGCTGCCAAGGACGGGGACCTGATTTTCTTCGGAGCGGATACCGGCAAGGTGGTCGGCGATGCATTGGGCGCGCTGCGTCTCAAGGTTGGGCAGGACTTGAAAATGGTGGCCCCGGGCTGGCGGCCGCTGTGGGTGGTGGACTTTCCCATGTTCGAGTGGGACGCGGACGCAAAGCGCTGGCAGGCCATGCATCATCCCTTTACCAGCCCTGCCAACTTGGACTACGCGGCGCTGGCGGCGAGTCCCGGCGAGGCGACGGCCAAGGCATACGATATGGTCTTGAACGGTTCCGAGATCGGCGGCGGGTCGGTGCGCATACACAATCAAGAGCTCCAATCCGTGGTCTTTGACCTGTTAGGCATTAGCGCCGAAGAAGCTCGGCAGAAATTCGGCTTCCTGCTCGATGCTCTTAAATTTGGGGCCCCGCCGCACGGCGGCATCGCCTTTGGACTCGACCGGCTTGCCATGTTGATGGCCGGGGCCGACAGCATCCGCGATGTGATCGCCTTCCCCAAGACCCAGACCGCGGCCGATCTGCTGATGGATGCGCCAACCGAAGTCAGCGAAGCGCAGCTCAAGGAGCTGCACATTCGAGTGCGTACTGCGCCCAAGATCGAGTGATCCTTGCAGCCATTTCGCCGCCCCGAATCCGTCTTGATCGTGATTTACACGGAGGGCGGAGAATTTTTGCTGCTCGAGCGGCGCCGGCCTCCCGGGTTTTGGCAATCGGTGACGGGGAGTCTGGAATGGGGAGAACTCGCCGATGCGGCGGCCCGGCGCGAGGTCTTCGAGGAGACCGGCATCACCCAAGGCGTGCTGGTGAATCTGCAGTGGACGCAGGTGTACGAACTCCTGCCGGCTTTTGGCAAAGTGTACGCGCCGGGAATAACGCTCAATCTCGAACATGCTTTTTCATTGCGGCTGCTGCATCGGGTACCCGTCACGTTGAGCGATTCGGAACATGTACGGTATCGATGGGCCTCCGCCACGGAGGCTGTCGAAACGGCGTCCTCGAGCACGAATCGCGCGGTGATCGCGGAGCTGCGCCTCTAGGAGGCTTCAGATCGTGAGCACCATGGCGGTGTATGTGCACGGCCTTTGGCTCACGGGGCTGGAGGGCGGCATTCTACGCAGGCGCTTGGCCCAGGCTTTGGACGCGGATACGCGGGCATTCTCTTACGCGTCCGTGAGGTCCGGCATCAGCGCCAACGCCCACGCTCTGGCAAAGTACTTGAGGGATTTGCGCGCAGACACGTTGCACCTGGTGGGCCATAGCCTAGGTGGCTTGGTCATCTGGAAACTGTTTGAAAGCGGCGAGGGCGACGAATTGCCGCCCGGACGAATCGTGCTCCTCGGTTCGCCGCTCAATGGGAGCCAGGCTGCGCGGAATTTGGCGCGCTTACCGTTCGGCAAGCACATTCTCGGACGAGGCGTGCACGAGGAATTGCTGAGCCCCCGAGAGCGGCGGCGTTGGAACGGCGTGAGGGACCTCGGCGTCATCGCGGGCAGCTTGAGCCTGGGATTGGGACGCCTGGTCGGCACGCGCGGCGCGCCGAGCGACGGGACTATTTTCGTCGACGAAACCCGGCTGGCTGGCATCTCCCAGCATTTGATCTTGAAAGTAAGTCATGCAGGATTACCTTTTTCCGCCGGCGTCGCACGCCAAACGGCCGCTTTCCTAAACTCTGGAAACTTCATCCGTTAAGGATGCGGGTCCTGATCGAGGTTCTTCAAGCGGAATAGCAATTCCAAGGCATCGCGCGGGCTCAACGCGTTGGGATCTGCGGCGCGCAGGGCGCTGAGCGCCGGAGATTCCGGGATTGGCGGCGCCGCGATGGGTGGCGGCGAAAATAGCGGCAACTCACCTTGCGGCGAGCTGTAACTTCGCAGTGCGTCCCGCTCGCGCTCCAGCTCGGTCAGGTAACGCCGTGCCTGAGCAGTCACCGATTTAGGAATTCCGGCAAGCGCTGCGACTTGCAAGCCATAACTTTGATTGGCGGGGCCGTCCTTGACGCTGTGCAGAAATATGAGCCGATCGCCATGTTCGACCGCCTCGACATGCACATTCGCCACCCCGGCCACTTCCGCAGCAAGACTGGTCAGCTCAAAGTAATGCGTGGCAAACAAAGTCATTGCGCGGATTTTGGTGGCGATGTAGGCAGCGCACGCCCACGCGAGCGAGAGCCCATCGAAGGTGCTCGTACCCCGGCCGACCTCGTCCATGAGCACCAAGCTCTGCTCGGTGGCGTTATTCAAAATATTGGCCGTTTCCGTCATTTCCAGCATGAAGGTCGACCGGCCCCCCGCCAGATCATCGGATGCACCGATGCGCGTGAAGATACGATCCATTGGACCCAGCACCGCACGGCGGGCCGGAACGAAGCAACCGGTGTGGGCGAGGATGACAATGAGAGCCGTCTGACGCATGTACGTGCTCTTGCCGCCCATGTTCGGTCCGGTAATGATGAGCATTCGGCGTGCGTCATCGAAGCGCAGGTCATTCGGTACGAAGGGTTCCCGGCTCGCACGCTCGACCACGGGGTGCCGTCCGCCATCGATCAACAGCATGGGCTCGTCAACGAGTTCCGGCTGCGCGCACTGAAGTGCGGTGGCGCGCTCGGCGAAACAAGAAAGCACATCGATGTGTGCAAGCGCACTGCCCGTGGCTTGTAAGGCCGGCATGGTTGCACTCAATTGTTCAAGCAGCGCCTCGTACAGCGCCTTCTCCCGCGACTGCGCACGATCGCGCGCCCCCAACACCTTGTCTTCGAAGGATTTAAGCTCGGGCGTGATAAACCGTTCCGCCGATTTGACGGTTTGACGGCGCAGGTACTCGGGCGGGACCCTGTCGGCCTGACTGCGGTTCACCTCGATGAAGAAGCCTTGTACCCGATTAAATCCCAGCTTGAGGCTGGACAAGCCGCTGCGCTCGCGCTCGCGCTGCTCGAGTTCCACCAGGAATTTTTCCGTGTTGCCGCCGAGAGTGCGTAGTTCGTCAAGCTCCGCATCGTAGCCTTCGGCGATGACGCCGCCATCCCTGACATAGTGCGGCGGGGCTTCGACGATGGCGCGTTGTAGCAGCTTGTACTCAATGTGGTGGTCGCTCAAATCCGCGCCGAGCTGCTGCAGTAGGGGCGACTGCACCGAATCGACCATCCGACGCAGCGGTGGCAGGACACTCAGTGAGGTGCGCAGTTGTACGAGATCGCGCGGACGCGCAGAACGCAGCGCAATTCTCGACAGGATCCTTTCAAGATCTCCCACCGCTCGAAGCGCGGCAGCGATCGGGGTATGCCGGGCTTGATCGATCAGCGTTGCAACCGCGTGATAGCGCGCCCGCAAGGTGTGGCGATCGCGTAGCGGCCGATGCAGCCAGCGACGCAGCAGCCGCGCTCCCATGGCCGTCGCCGTGCGATCGAAAACCCCGGCCAGCGTGAGTTCAGACGACCCCGAGATGCTTTCATCGAGCTCGAGATTGCGGCGGGTCGCGGGGTCCATGAGCAGTGCCGCATCGCGTTCTTCCGTCGTGATCGACAACAAGTGCGGCAGTGCCGATTTCTGGGTCTCGCGGACATAATCAAGCAATGCCCCCGCTGCGGCAATGGCCAGCGGTTTATCGGCGCACCCGTAGCCCGCCAGATCTCGGGTGTGAAATTGCTCGGTGAGCGCACGCTGCGCTGAATCCAAGTCGAAATGCCACGGCGCCCGACTCCGCCAGGGCCGCTCTTCGCTGGCCGATGAGCGGCCAAGCGCGGGCCGCGCTCCATCCGGAGCGAGAATTTCCGAGGGGCGCAGCCGTTCGACTTCTGCCTCGAGGGCCGCGAGGCTGGAAAGCTCCATGACTGAGAAGCGACCCGCCGACAGGTCAAGCCAGGCGAGTCCGTAGCGATCAGACTTGCCGCAGACGCTGGCCAAAACATTGTCGCGACGCTCGTCCAGCAATGCCTCGTCGGTGATCGTGCCGGGAGTGACAATGCGCACGACTTCCCGGTCCATGGGACCTTTGGTCTTGCCGGGGTCGCCGCGCTGCTCGCAAATGGCAACCGATTCCCCTTTGCGCACTAATTTCGCCAAGTAGCTATCGAGGGTGACGGCCGGCACGCCCGCCATGGGAATCGGGGCGCCCGCGGAGGTCCCGCGCTGAGTGAGAGCGATGTCCAACAGGTCCGCAGCCCTTCGCGCGTCCTCATAGAACATCTCGTAGAAATCACCCATCCGGTAAAACAGCAATACGTTCGGATGCTGTGCCTTGATGCGCAGGTACTGCTGCATCATGGGGGTGTGATTGGCGGGCTCGGACGCCGGCGTGGTTGCGCTTTTGCTGTCGTTGTCGTTCACGGGTTGGTGCATTGTCACTTGACGCTCGGCCAACCGGTAGTCCGCTTCCAAAATTCGCCGGGCTTCACGATACCGATGCCTTGGAAGGAGCCGAGGGTCAGAAGGTCCTTGTCGACGGTGATCAAAAGATCGGCGTTGGCGGCAACCGCCGTGCCAAGAACCGGAACATCCTGCGGGTCGCGGCAGGCGGTCGGATCGATTTCAGCGGGCGCGACGAAAGTAGCCGTCAGCTTGAAGAAGCGGGCGAGTTCCGAAACTTCCTTCTTGGGAAATTCAAATTTCTGGCGCAGTTTTCTCGAGACCTCCTCGACGATGAAGTCCGATAGGACCAATTCATGGTGTGTCAGCACGTCCTCGAGCAACTCAGCACAGACACCCGCTCGGCTGATCGATGCGGCGATCAGCACCGAGGTATCGAGAACGAGAATCACGACTTACCGAGCGCTCGGAATACGTCGTCGTCAGTATGAACGCCCTGGGCCTGCGCACGCTTCCCCAATTTCGAGCGCAGGCGTTGGAATTCCGAAACCGCCAGAAATCGGCGCAGTGCCTCGCGAGTCAAATCGCTTTTCGAGACGCCGGCTGCGGAGCTTTGCCGCTCGAGCGCTTGATCGAGTTCGTCGGGAAGGCGCAGTGTGATGGTAGCCATGTATTACATTGTAATACGAGCACCGTTCCATGGCAAGCCTATCGGCGGCTCACGTAATCCTCCTTATGCCGGTGGGTTCAGTTCGCTGCCATTCAGCATCAAGGAGTGGCGATAGGCGATGCCGACCCTTAGACTACTTAGATGCCAGAGAACGACGCGAAATTGAAATTGCTTGCCGCGCGAGTCGGCCGCCGCTTGTTGAAGGCGCAGCGCTGCGTGGCCACAGCGGAGTCGTGCACGGGCGGATGGATCGCCAAGACCTTGACCGATATCGCCGGCAGTTCTCTGTGGTTCAGCGAAGGATTCGTGACTTACAGTAACGAATCCAAGACAAGGCGGCTGGGGGTCCCGCGTGCCATCCTGGAAAAGAACGGCGCAGTCAGCGAGCAGACGGTGCGGGCGATGGCGAGCGGTGCACTGCGACGAACCAAAGCGCAAATTGCCGTCGCGGTCACCGGCATTGCCGGCCCCGATGGCGCGGTTCCAGGGAAGCCGGTGGGCACCGTATGGCTGGGATGGGCCACCCGCTACGGCGTCGCCGTACGGGTGACCACGCAACTGAGGCACTTTCGCGGCGATCGCGATTCAGTACGACGCAAGACAGTGCGCGCCGCGCTTGAAGGATTGCGCCCGCGCCCGCGGTAGCGCAACTTCAGATTTGCTTGCGCTTATTTTTTGCGCTTTGGCCTGATATCGATGTCGCAACGCAACTGGCGAACGTTGCGGCCCAGATACCCGTAAAGGACTCGGGCCGATTGGTCAGCACAAAAAATTTTCACTTAACTGTGGCCTTCGTTGGGGAGGTAGAAGGTACGCGGCTCCAGACATTGAGGCGGATCGGCCAGTCATCGCGAGCGGCTTGCGGCACGGTTGTTCTTGATTCGATGGAGTTTTGGTCCCAATCGCAGGCGGTGGTTGCCGCGGCGCGCATCGTTCCGCCGGGACTTTATCGATTGTCGAGGCAGCTGCAGGATGCACTGGCGTTACCGGAAATGCCATTTCGCGCGCATGTCACGCTGGCGAGGAAGGTTGCGCAAGCCCCTGTGCGGCAAGCGATGTCGCCGATAGTGTGGCTTCCAACTCGCGTCGCTTTGATGCGCTCCGATACGGGCGGGAAGGAGTCATCGTATACAGTACTCGACACCTGGTCACTACTGGATGAAACGCAAAATCCGTAGGAAAAGTCTGCGAATTCGTTGCATATGAGGTGAGCGCAGGCCGCTGGATATGAAATAATAGCGGCACACTTTGTCGAGGAATATCCATGGAAGAGAATCGTAAAAAAGCTCTCGCCGCCGCGCTGAGCCAAATCGAAAAACAATTTGGGAAAGGCTCGGTGATGCGCTTGGGCGATGCCGGTGCCACCTATGAGGTGGACTCCATTCCCACCGGCTCATTGGGCCTCGATATCGCGCTTGGCGTCGGCGGTATACCTCGGGGCCGAGTCATTGAAATTTTCGGCCCGGAATCCTCCGGTAAGACCACGCTGACGCTGGCCATCATTGCATCGGCGCAAGCCAACGGCGGAACGGCCGCGTTCGTGGATGCCGAGCATGCACTCGATCCCGTATACGCGGAAAAATTGGGCGTGAAGGTGAATGACCTCTTGGTATCCCAACCGGATACCGGCGAGCAAGCCCTGGAAATCACCGACATGCTGGTCCGGTCCGGTGCGGTTGATGTGGTTGTGGTCGACTCGGTTGCGGCTTTGACGCCGAAAGCCGAAATCGAAGGGGAGATGGGCGATCAGCACATGGGGTTGCAAGCGCGCCTCATGTCTCAAGCGCTTCGTAAACTTACCGGCAACATCAAGCGGTCCAACACCATCGTGATTTTCATCAATCAGATTCGTATGAAAATTGGGGTGATGTTCGGAAATCCGGAAACCACGACCGGCGGCAACGCCTTGAAGTTCTATTCCTCGGTGCGAATGGATATTAGGCGCATCGGGGCGATTAAGAACGGCGAAGAAGTGGTGGGGTCGATGACGCGGGTTAAAGTCGTGAAGAACAAAGTAGCGCCACCCTTCCGAGAAGCGGAATTCGAGATCATGTATGGCACCGGCATTTCCAAGGAAGGTGAGCTCATCGAATTGGGTGTCTTACACAACATGATCGAGAAATCCGGCTCTTGGTACAGCTACAAAGGCGAGCGGATCGGGCAGGGAAAGGATAACGCCCGCACCTTCCTGCAACAGCACCCCGAAATCTCCAAGGATATCGAGGCGCAAGTGCGCGCTAAGCTGATTCCCGAAAAGGCCACCATGAACCGGGGCGGTGACGTCAAAGAGGCGTAATGCCCTGGTTGGCCGCGCGGTAGAGTCGTTGGACGCCCGTGCCGCCCGGGTGGCGGCCCTCGATGCGTTGGCGCGACGCGATTATGCGTCCGAGGATTTACGCCTCAAATTGATTGAGAAAGGTTACGATGCTTCTGTCGTGTCGCCCTTACTCGACGCGCTGCGCGACGAAAAATTACTCGATGATCGGCGTTACATGGAGAACTTCGTGGCCTATCACGCTGCGCGGGGCCAAGGACCGCGTCGCGTCCGGGTCGATCTGCGCCGGCATGGATTACAGGGAGCGCTGGTTGAGGCATGTCTTGGCGCCTATGCGGACTGGCTCGCGCACTTGCAGAAAGCGCGGATAAAGAAGTTTGGCGCCGAACTGCCCAAGAACTACGCGGGCAGACAGCTGCAAGCGCGATTTTTGAGTTACCGAGGTTTCACGAGCGCTCAGATAAGAATGGCCTTAGGCTTCGATATAGAAATTGACTCAGACACTGAAGAAACATGAAACGTGACGCCAGATTGAGATCGATGACAACCTCGGAAATCCGAGCGAGCTTTTTAGAGTTCTTCCGGAAGAACGGCCATACGGTGGTGCCATCCAGTTCGCTGGTGCCCACGAATGATCCGACGCTGCTTTTTACAAATGCCGGCATGGTTCAATTCAAGGATCTGTTCCTCGGAAAGGAGACACGCGACTATTACCGTGCTGCTAGCGCGCAGAGGTGCCTGCGTGCAGGTGGCAAGCACAATGATTTGGAAAATGTCGGCTACACGGCACGCCATCACACTTTCTTCGAGATGCTGGGCAACTTTAGCTTCGGGGATTACTTCAAGCGCGAGGGGATTCACTTCGCCTGGAATTTCGTCACCGGGACCCTGGCGATTCCGAAAGACCGGCTGTGGGTGACGGTTTACACGGAAGACGACGAGGCAGAACGTATCTGGGTGGAGGAAATCGGCATCGACCCCACGCGCTGCACGCGCATGGGGGAGAAATCCAATTTCTGGGCCATGGGCGACACGGGCCCGTGCGGGCCGTGCTCGGAAATATTTTACGATCACGGTTCTGAAATTCCCGGCGGCCCCCCAGGTTCGCCCGACGAGGATGGCGACCGTTACGTCGAGATTTGGAACCTGGTATTCATGCAATACGCGCGTTCCTCGGACGGGGTACTCGTGCCGTTGCCTAGACCCTCGGTGGATACCGGTATGGGTCTAGAACGCGTCGCTGCGGTCATGCAGGGCGTTCACAGTAATTATGATATCGATTTATTCACGGCATTGATTAGGGACGCCGCACAGATCACGGGCGCCCAGGATCTGCAGTCCTCGAGCCTTAGAGTTATCGCCGATCACATCCGTGCGTGCACATTTCTTATCATTGACGGCGTCGTACCCTCGAACGAAGGCCGCGGATATGTTCTGCGACGCATCATCCGCCGCGCTATTCGCCATGGCTATAAATTGGGTCAGACCCAGCCGTTTTTCCACAAGCTTGTTCCGAGCTTGGTGCGGGAGATGGGCCCCAATTATTCGGAGCTCGCGAGCGGCGAGACCAGGGCAATGCAAGTCCTCGCCCAGGAAGAAATTCGATTTGCCGAGACCCTTGCGACGGGCATGGCGCTTCTGGATGCCGAAGCGTCGAAATTAACCTCATCCATCATTCCCGGCGAAACGGTCTTTCGGCTGTACGACACCTATGGATTTCCAGCGGACTTGACGGCCGACGTGGCTCGCGAACGCGGCCTCACGATCGATCAGGAAGGATTCGACGTCGCAATGGAGGCGCAACGGGGCCGAGCGCGCGCAGCGAGCAAATTCGGCGTGGATTTGCGCGATTCGGTCAAGCTTTCCGGCAAAACCGAATTTTCCGGCTATGACCGATTCGCGGGGAGCGCTCGAGTGACCGCGCTGATATTCGACGGCACAGTGGTCGAGGCGCTGCATCCGGGCCAAGAGGGCCAAGTCATCCTCGATCACACCCCGTTCTATGCCGAGAGTGGCGGTCAGGTGGGCGACACGGGCGTGTTGAGCACCCCGGATGCCCGCTACACCGTGCGTGATACGCAGAAGATCGGCGCATCATTTGCGCACGTGGGCGTCCTGGAGAGTGGCGTATTGCATGTAGGCGATGCAATCGATGCGCGGGTAGACCAAGAGCGGCGCAAAGCTATTGCCCTGAATCACTCGGCCACTCACCTGCTGCACGCGGCCCTGCGCAAGAGTCTCGGTACGCATGTCGAGCAGAAAGGTTCGCTCGTGGCGCCAGACCGGTTGAGATTTGATTTTTCGCACACGCAGGCATTGTCAGCGGAAGAATTGCGCCAGGTCGAAGATCTGGTGAATTCGGCGATTCGTGAGAATGCGGCGGTCGAGACACGAGTGATGGCGTTGGATGACGCAAGAGCGGCCGGTGCAATGTCATTGTTCGGTGAGAAGTATGAGAGCGACGTACGGGTACTCTCGATCGGGGATTTTTCGATGGAACTCTGCGGCGGAACACACGTCGAACGTTCAGGTGATATCGGGTTGTTCAAGATCACCGGGGAATCGGGAGTGGCTGCAGGGGTTCGCCGCGTAGAAGCCTTGACTGGCCGCGGTGCTTACGAGTGGGTTGTACATACCGACGAGGTGCTGCGCGATATTGCTGCGATGCTAAGGGGTAGCCGCGAAGACGTGGACGAGAAAGTCCGCGAGCTTCTCGAGCGCTCCCGCAAGCTGGAAAAAGAAGTCCAGCAGCTCAAGTCGAAACTGGCGAGCGGACACGGCGCTGATTTATCGTCTCATGCAAAGGACGTCGGCGGCGTTAAGGTTTTAGCCGTGCAGATCGATGGTGCGGATGTAAGGTCGTTGCGGGACGCCATGGATCAGCTCAAGAGCAAGCTCGGCTCCTCCGTCATTGTTCTTGCCAGCGTGACGGACGGCAAAGTCGTGCTGGTAGCGGGTGTTTCGGAAGATCTGGTCGCACGCATGAAGGCCGGCGAGATCGCGGGGCAGGTGGCGGAGAAAGTCGGAGGCCGCGGCGGCGGCCGGGCAGATTTCGCGCAGGCGGGTGGCACACAACCTGAGAATTTGGGCGCCGCCTTGGCCGGCGTCGAGTCGCTGGTTCGCAGCAGGCTGTCTAATTGAACGATTGTTTTATTTCTGACAAGAA
>JALYIT010000090.1 GCA_030775645.1 Pseudomonadota bacterium
TACATGACGCCGACGCACAAAAACATGGCACCCGATACCAGGCCGTGCGAGAGCATCTGTATCACGGCGCCGTCCAATCCCATGCCGATGCCGCTGGTTCTGCCCGTGTGCGCCACGATTTGAAAACCGATGAACATACCTAAGGTCACGAAGCCCATATGTGCAATGGATGAATACGCGATCAGCTTCTTCATATCGCGCTGCGCGAGGGCCACGAAGCCGATATACACGACTGCAATCAAGGACAAGGCGATGATCAGCCAATCCAGTTGCCGGCTGGCGTCGGGCGCGATGGGCAGCGAGAAACGCAGAAAACCGTATCCGCCCATTTTCAACATGATGGCCGCCAGCACCACGGAGCCGCCGGTGGGCGCCTCGACGTGCGCATCGGGCAACCAGGTGTGTACCGGGAACATCGGCACCTTCACGGCGAAGGCCGCAAAAAACGCCAGAAAAATGAAAATCTGCTCGTTGAGGGTGAGGGGCATGCGCTGGAATACGGCCAGCTCATAGCTCCCGGACTTGAGGTACAGATAAATGAGCGCAACCAGCATCAACAGCGATCCGATGAAGGTGTACAAGAAGAACTTGATGGTGGCATATACCCGGCGCGGTCCGCCCCACACGCCGATGATGATGAACATCGGCAGCAACATCGCTTCCCAGAACACATAGAACAGCACGCCGTCGAGGGAGGCAAAAACTCCGATCATCAGGCCTTCCAGGATCAAGAAGGCGGCGAAGTACTGGGCAATGCGCTTCTCGACATTCTGCCAGCTGGCAATGACGATAAGCACGGTGGTGAAGGTGGTCAACAAGATCAGCGGCATCGAGATGCCGTCCACGCCGATGTAGAACTCGGAGTGAATGGTCGCAATCCATGGCGAGCGCTCCACGAACTGCATCTGCGCCGTACCGGTCTTGAACGCATTCCAAAGCGGGACGCTTAGAAGCAGCGTCAGCGCGCTGACGCCCAAGGAAACCCATTTGGCGAGCGTGTCTCTAGGCCCAAGCGCCAACACCATGAATCCGCCCACAATTGGCAGCCATATCATCCACGACAAAAGATGCGAGCCCAAGCTCATCGCCAGATCAGCCACATCAGGAAACCTGCCAATCCTAAGATCATGGCGAACGCATAGTGGTAAAGATAGCCGGATTGCGCATAGCGCATCACGGAGCCGAGCCATGCGACAGTGCGCGCGCTGCCATTGACCAACCCTTCATCGATTACGGCTTGATCGCCGAAACGCCACAAGCCGCCGCCGATTCGGCGGGCGCCGGCCACGATCACATGTTCCATAAACCAATCGAAACCGTATTTTTCCACCAGTAACGTGTACAGCTGCTTGAGCCGTGCCTGCGCCGCATCGGCCAGCGCCGGTCTCCATAGAAAGAACACATAGGCGGTGAGAACGCCTAAGCCCGCGAGCCACACCGGCAACGCCGTGAACGCGGTCAAGACAAACGCCCCCGGGCCGTGAAATTCCTCGGCCAGATGCTCGAGCACATTGTTGGCCGGCGCAACGTAGATCGCGCCTTCGAAGAAATCGCCGAACAACATCGGCTTGACAGTGAACCACCCAACCAGGGCCGAGGGAATCGCAAGCAGAACCAACGGCAGCGTCACCACCCACGGGCTCTCATGCAAATGCTCCTGGGTGTGATGGTCCATGCGCTCCTTGCCGAGGAACGTCATGATGAACATGCGGAAGGTGTAGAGCGCGGTGATGAAGACGCCGGTGACCACGCAGAAATAGGCGTATCCCGATCCGAGCCGGTGCGATGCGCTCACCGCATCGATGAGCGAATCCTTGGAGAAGAATCCCGAGGTCCCGGGAAACCCGATCAGCGCAAGGCAACCGACCAAGCAGGTCCAGTAGGTGACGGGCATGTATTTTTTCAAGCCTCCCATCTTGCGCATGTCCTGCTCGTGATGCATGGCAATGATCACCGAGCCGGCCGCCAGGAACAGCAGTGCCTTGAAAAACGCGTGGGTCATGAGATGGAAAATGCCGGCGCTGTAGGCCGACGCCCCCAGAGCCACCGTCATGTACCCGAGTTGGGAAAGCGTCGAGTACGCGATCACCCGCTTGATGTCGTTGGCGACAATTCCGACAAGCCCCATGAAGAACGCGGTGGTCGCACCGATGATCAAGACGAACGAGAGAGCCGTCGGCGACAATTCAAACAGCGGCGACATTCGCGCCACCATGAATATGCCTGCAGTCACCATGGTTGCCGCGTGGATCAAGGCAGAGATGGGGGTCGGGCCTTCCATCGAATCCGGCAGCCAAATGTGCAGCGGCACCTGAGCGGACTTGCCCATGGCACCTATAAATAAGCAAATACACGTGAAGGTGATGGCCGACCAGGTCACCGTGCCCGTGATGTGGATCTGCGCAGCGGCGATTTGGTTGGCGTGCGAGAACACGTTGGCGTATTCCAACGAACCTGTGTATCGCAGCACTGCGGCTATACCTAACACAAAACCAAAGTCGCCGACGCGATTGACCAAGAATGCCTTGAGACTGGCAAAAATCGCGGATGGCCGCTGATACCAGAATCCGATCAGCAAGTAAGAGACCACCCCCACGGCTTCCCAGCCGAAGAACAACTGCAGGAAATTATTGGCCATCACCAGCATCAGCATCGAGAAGGTGAACAGCGAGATATAGCTGAAGAAGCGCTGGTAGCCATCGTCATCGGCCATGTAGCCGATGGTGTAGATGTGCACCATCAAAGAGACGAAGGTCACGACCGCCATCATCAGAGCCGAGAGGCGATCGATCAGAAACCCGACACTGAACTGCACGCCGTCACTAAATAGCCACGTATAGACCGTGCCGTTGAACGGCGCCATGTCCTCGAACGTCAATCGATAGAGCACATAAAATGACAACAGGCAGGAGATGCCTACGCCCAGGATGGTGATGCTGTGGGCGCCGACCCGCCCGACCTTCCTGCCGAACAGACCCGCGATGATGCACGCGATCAGCGGCGCCAGGACGATGGTCAGATAAATGGATTGCATTGCTGTCTTAGCCCTGCAGCGTATCGAGATCTTCGACTTCGATACTGCTGCGTTCGCGGAACAACACCACCAGAATCGCAAGACCGATCGCCGCTTCCGCCGCGGCAACCGTTAAAATGAAAAACACGAAAATCTGTCCGGCGAGATCGCCGCGAAACCGCGAGAACGCGACGAAGTTGAAATTCACCGCGAGCAACATGAGCTCGATGCACATCAGCAGGAAGATGATGTTCTTGCGATTCAAGAACACGCCGGCCACCGCGATGGCAAATAAAATACCCGACAAGGCAAGTACATGGGTGAGGGAGATCATGGTCTTTTCTCAGAGGCCATTTTAACGAGCCGGACGCGGTCCTTAGGCTGCACGGCGACCTGTTTGGCAATATCCTGCGGCTTTCCGCCCTTACGCTGCCGTAGGGTCAGGACGATGGCGGCGACGCTGGCGACCAGGAGAATGAGCGCGGCCACCTGCGCGGGATAGGCGTAGCGGGTGAATAGCTCAACGCCTAAGCTGCGCGTGTTCGAATAATTCGCCGCGAGCGCCGGTGCAGTCTTCAAGGCCGCGCCGCCCAAATGCTTCACCACGATCACATTGACGATGGCGAAAACCACGAAGCCCGCGACCGCCACGGTCAAGGGCCAATAACCGACGAACTCGCTGCGCAGCTGCTCGAGGTTGACATCCAGCATCATGACCACGAACAGGAACAGTACCATCACGGCGCCGACATAGACTAAAACCAAGACGATGCCCAAGAACTCGGCATCGAGCAGAATCCAGATCACCGCGCTGTTGAAAAAGCACAGCACCAGCAGCAGCGCCGAGTACACCGGGTTTCGCGACAGGACCACGCCCAACGCGGCGCCGATGAGTACGGCGCCGAAGATGAAGAACAGGATCGTCGGAAACATCTAACGATACCGCGCATCGGCGGCGCGATCCGCCGCAATCATGGCTTCGTAGCGTTCGCCGATACCGAGCAGCTTATCCTTGCTCATGATGTTCTCGCCGCGCTTCTCCATATGGTATTCGTGCAGCCGAGTTTCGACGATGGCGTCCACCGGACAAGCCTCTTCGCAAAAACCGCAGTAGATGCACTTGAACAGATCAATGTCGTAGCGGGTGGTGCGGCGTGTGCCGTCCGCCGCCACATCTGACTCGATGGTGATGGCCAACGCCGGGCAAACCGCCTCGCACAGCTTGCATGCGATACAGCGCTCTTCGCCGTTCGGATACCGGCGCAGCGCGTGCAGCCCTCGGAAACGATTGCTCTGTGGGGTCTTCTCTTCCGGATAATTGAGCGTCACCTTGGTCTGAAACATGCTCTTCAAGGTGACCCACAGTCCTTGCAACAGCTCCCACAGCAGGAATGTTTTGATGAAACTGCGGATACCTTGCATCACGGATTCCCCTTCCAGGGACCCACATGGCAGTACACCATGACGCCCTCGACAACAAGCCAGATGAGCGTGATCGGAATCAGCGCCTTCCAACCCAAGCGCATGATCTGATCGTAGCGGTAGCGCGGGAACGTCGCCCGGAACCACAAGAATACGAACATGAAGAAAAAGACTTTGGGCGCGAGCCAGAAAAAGCTCGGCTGCGCCAGCCAGGAATCTTGGTCCAGCCAACCGTCGAAAGGCGACAGCCATCCGCCGAAGAAAAAAATCGAGGTCAAGGCCGAGATCAATATCATATTGACGTATTCGGCGATGAAAAAAAGCGCAAACGCCATCCCGGAATAGTCGACATGGAAGCCGGCGACGATTTCCGATTCGCCTTCCGCCACATCGAAAGGAGCGCGATTGGTCTCGGCCACGCCGGAAATGAAATACACGATGAACAGCGGGAACAGCCAGGTCCAGTTCCAGCCGAACAGGCCGCGTTGCGCGTGAATGATCTCGCCGATATTGAGGCTGCCGGAGGCCATAAGCACCCCCACCATGGCGAAGCCCATGGCGATTTCATAGGCGACGATCTGCGCCGCTGAGCGCATGGCGCCCAAGAAGGCGTATTTCGAGTTCGCCGCCCAGCCGGCCAAAATGATGCCGTATACACCCATGGAGGTCAGGGCGAGCACATACAACAGACCCGCGTCAATGTTGGCGAAGGCGTGTTCGGGCCTCAAGGGTATGACCGCCCAAATGGCGAGCGCAGGAACCAGCGCGAGAAATGGCGCCACGCGAAATAGAAACCCATTGGCATCCGCCGGGATCAAGATTTCCTTGAACACCAGCTTGATCACATCCGCGAACGGCTGCCCCAGGCCCGGGATCCAAAACAGATTCACGCGATTGGGGCCTCGGCGCAGCTGCATCCAACCGATCACTTTGCGTTCCGCCAGCGTGTACACGGCCATGACCAAAATGATGCTGATCATGACAATGAGGATCTGCACCACGCTCAGCAATGGAAACGTCCAATAGGGCGTGATGTAGCCCGACAGCCATTCACGCAGCGGCGTCCAATCCCACATGATCAGATCACAGTGCGGTTCATGCGCCCGTCCTTGGTTTTTTGCAGGGACTCAGAGCCGCGCACCAGCATATCGGCCTGATAAGGCGGGATATCCATCCATGCGCCCGTGGGCGTCTGGCCATTGGGAATGACCCGGTCGGTCGGGGGCACTGCAATGATGCGATCTTGGCACAGCGCCTTCAAGGCCTCGCGAACTTGATCTGAGCTGTCGTATTCAATGCCGGGCACGTTCAGCAAATTGGCGAGCACCCGCAGCACCTTCCAGCCGGGACGGCTCTCGCCCTCCAATTTTGCAGCGCCAGCCCAACTCTGCCAGCGCCCTTCTGCATTCACATACGTGCCGGAGGTTTCGGCGAAGGCGCCGATCGGCAGCACCATGTGCACCATGTCCCGCAAGCACTCCGGTAGATGCGTGCTTAAGCTAACGATGAGATCAGCAGATTTCAGGGCAGTCGCACTTACGCTTAAGTCATTGGCCGGGTCGATGCCGCCGAATAGCACGTAGGCTTTGAGCGGCGCTTCCAACATCTGGCGTGCCGACAGGCCGGGCGTCTGGAGTGCGACGCCACCCGAACCGCGATGCGGCACGGCGCCGGCGAGGTACGCTCCCGCGGCATTGGCGCCCTCGGTGATGCAACCGACGCTGGCCGCGCACAAATCGGCGAGGGCTGCGCTCAAGGCCCTTAACTGCGAGTACGCCGGATGTCGCTGCGCCAAGGTGCCCAAGATGACCGCGCGCCGCGTTCCACGGGACAACGCACCGATGAGGGAGCGATGATCCTCGGTGACGGTGGCCGCCCCGACGCCCGCGGGTAAAGGCTTACCGGCGGCGCCAGCGGCAGCGTGCACAAGCGCCGTGAGCTCGCCCACCATGTCATTCGCCGCCGCGTAGGCGGCGATAGGAAACATGTACTCGAATCGGCGCGGATTGAGGAAGGCCACATGCGCCCCGCCCTTCACCGCCGCTTTACGAATGCGATGCGCCAGCATGGGCATCTCGTGCCGCAGATCCGAGCCGACGATCAGCACGCCCTCGAGGCGCTCGACATCGGCGATCTTCATGCCGAGATGGGGATAAGGCACCTCGTTTTCTTGCGCGCGAAAATCCAGCTGCCGCAAGCGATGATCGATGTTGGAGGAGCCCAGCCCGCGCGCAATTTGCGCGAGCAAGTACAGCTCCTCGAGCGTGGACATGGGAGAGGCAAGAAAGCCGGTTGCGGATTTGCTCGCGGCCGCAGCCCTCTGCAATCCTTCAGCGGCGGCGGTAAGCGCCACCTCCCAATCAACCACCTGCAAGTTGCCGTTGATGCGCACCATCGGCTGCGACACGCGCTCGTTCGAATACATGCCCTCGAAACCAAATCGGTCGCGGTCTGCGATCCACGTCTCGTTGATCTCCTCGTTTTCGCGCGGCACCACGCGCATCAACCTGCCGCGCAGCACATGTCCGTACAAGTTCGTGCCGAAGGCATCGTGCGGCGAGACCAGCGCAGCCTGGGACATTTCCCAGGCGCGCGCGCGATAGCGAAAAGACTTGTTATTGAGCGCGCCGACCGGGCACAGATCGATGATGTTGGCGGACAATTCGTGATCGACGCTATGTTCGATGTAAGTGCCGATTTCCATGTGCTCACCGCGGCCGGTGGCGCCCATCTGCGGGTAACCCTGGATTTCCGCGCCGAAGCGCACGCAGCGCGTGCAATGAATGCAGCGGGTCATGTCGGTGGAGATCAAGGGCCCGATGTTTTTGTCTTTGACGACGCGCTTGCGCTCGTGAAAACGCGAAATGTCGCGCCCGTAGCCTAAGGCGAGATCTTGCAACTCGCACTCGCCGCCCTGATCGCAGATGGGGCAATCGAGCGGATGGTTGATGAGTAGAAATTCCATGGTTGCGCGCTGCGCGGCAACCGCCTTGGGCGATTTCGTGAAGACTTTCATGCCCTCCGCGACCGGTGTGGCGCACGCCGGCAAGGGCTTGGGTGCCTTCTCCACTTCTACCAAGCACATGCGGCAATTCGCTGCGATGGTCAATTTCTCGTGATAGCAAAATCGGGGGATGTAAATATCGGCTGGATCCGTCACCTGCATGATCATCTGGCCCTTACGGGCCTTGAGCGGGACGCCATTGACTTCGATATTGACCGTGTCGTCTGCCATGTCTTAAGCCGCAACGGCCGGGCGGCCGTCCAAGTGCGTGGCGCCTTCCGTGATGGAGCGGCCCTTATGCTCGATCATGTATTCGAATTCAGGCCTGAAGTGCTTCAGGAAACTCTGCACGGGCCAAGCGGCAGCATCGCCCAAGGCGCAAATGGTGTGTCCCTCGATGCGGTTGGCCACATCGAGCAGCAACCCTAAATCCTCGCTGCGCCCATCGCCCGCGATGATGCGTTTCAGCATTCGATCCAGCCAACCCGTGCCCTCGCGGCAGGGCGTGCACTGGCCGCACGACTCCGACATATAGAAGCGCGCCAGACGTTCGAGCGCTCGTACCATGCAGGTGGTTTCGTCCATGACGATGACGGCACCGGTGCCGATGGAGGAGCCGGCCTTCTTCACAGAGTCATAATCCATGTTGGTAGCCCACATCACATCGCCAGGGACCACCGGGCAAGAGGAACCGCCGGGGATAACCGCTTTTAACTTACGGCCCTTCCACACGCCGCCGGCCAGCGCCATCAGCTCTTTGAAGGGAATTCCCATCGGCAACTCGAAATTTCCGGGCTTCTCGACGTGCCCGGAGACGGAGAAGATAATCGTGCCGCCGGAATTGACCGGGCCTAGGCCTGCAAACCAGGCGGCGCCTTTGCGCATGATGGTGGGCACCGATGCGAAGCTTTGCGTATTGTTGATGGTGGTCGGCTTACCGAACAGTCCGAAATTGGCGGGGAACGGCGGCTTGAAGCGCGGCTTGCCGGGCTTTCCCTCGAGCGACTCGAGTAAGGCGGTTTCCTCACCGCAGATGTACGCGCCGGCGCCGATGAAGGTGTGCAGATCGAAATCGACACCGGAGCCTAAAATATTCTTGCCAAGAAGCCCCGCGGCATACGCTTCTGCCAGCGCCGCTTCGAATCGCGGAATGGGTTCGGCCAAAAATTCTCCGCGGATGTAGTTGTATCCCACCGTGGCCGTCATCGCGTAGCCGCCGATAGCCATGCCCTCGATGACCGAGTGCGGGTTGTAGCGAAGGATTTCACGATCATGGCAGGTGCCGGGCTCCGATTCGTCGGAGTTGCACACCGCGTATTTTTGAACCGGCGACGTGCGCGGCATGAAGCTCCACTTCACGCCCGTCGGAAACGCTGCGCCGCCCCGGCCGCGCAGTCCCGAGGCCTTCACCTCATCGATGATCTTTTCGCGCGGAGTCTGCTCGCGCAGGATTTTCTCCCACGCCTGATAGCCCCCGAATTGCCGATACACATCCAGCGTCCACGACCGCTGGTATTTCAGGGCCTCAAATAGCACCAGATTCTGTTCATAAGGCATCAGCGGCCCCTGCTCACTTCAATTCGTCCAATACGTTGTCGATGATCTGCGGCGTCAGGTTCTCATGGAACACGTGATCCACCATCATCATCGGCGCCCCGCAGCAAGCTGCCAGGCACTCCTCTTCGCGCTTCAAATAAATCCGGCCATCCGGCGTGCTCTCTCCGGTCTTGATACCGAGCTTCGTCTCAACGTAGTCCACCACTTCTTGCGCACCGCGCAGCATGCAAGAAATATTGGTGCACACGGAAATGTGGTGACGCCCGACCGGTTTGGTCTCGAACATCGAGTAAAAGGAGGCCACCTCATACACCAGAATATTGGGCAGCTCCAGGTAGGCGGCGACCGCGTCCATCAGCTCCGTGGTCAAGTAGCCATTGTTCTCATGCTGCACGGCGTGCAAGGCCGAAAGCACAGCGGAACGCTTGCGGTCGGGCGGAAATTTAGCCACCCAACGGTCTATTTCCGCAGCGGTGTGATCCGATAGTTTCGCGCTCATCGGTCTATCTCGCCGAACACGATATCCTGGGAGCCGATTACGGCGACGACATCGGCCAGCATATGGCCGCGCACCATCTCATCGAGCGACGCCAAATGTGGAAATCCGGGAGCGCGCACCTTTAGCCGGTACGGCTTATTCGCGCCGTCCGATACCAAGTATACGCCCAGCTCTCCTTTGGGTGCTTCGACCGCCGCATACACCTCGCCTTCCGGTACACAGTAGCCCTCGGTCATGAGTTTGAAGTGATGAATGAGCGACTCCATGTCGCCTTTCATCTCCTCGCGCCGCGGCGGCCGCACTTTGCGATCATCGATCATGACGGAGCCCGGATTGGCCTTGAGCCAGGCCACGCACTGCTCAATGATCCGGTTTGATTGGCGCATTTCTTCGACGCGGACCAAGTAGCGGTCGTAGCAATCGCCATTGACCCCCACCGGAATGTCGAAGTCCATCTTGTCGTACACATCGTAAGGTTGCTTCCTGCGCAAGTCCCACTCGACGCCCGATCCGCGCAGCATGGGACCGGAAAACCCCAGCTGCATTGCGCGCTCCGGGCTGACCACGCCGATATTGACTGTGCGCTGTTTCCAAATTCGATTGTCGGTGAGCAGCGATTCGTATTGATCGACGCACGCCGGGAAGCGCTTGGTAAAGTCGTGAATGAAATCCAGCAAGCCGCCGCAGCGCCGGCTGTTCAAACGGTCCACGTCCTTTTTGCTGCGCCACTGCGAATGCTGATACTGCGGCATGGAATCCGGCAGGTCGCGATACACGCCGCCGGGACGATAGTAGGTCGCATGCATGCGCGTGCCGGAGACGGCCTCATAGCAGTCCATTAGATCTTCGCGCTCGCGAAAGCAGTAGAGGAATACCGTCATCGCACCGATATCAAGACCGTGAGCGCCGAGCCACATCAGATGATTTAAGATGCGCGTGATCTCATCGAACATCACCCGGATGTATTGCGCACGCAGCGGCGGCGTGAGACCCAACAGCTTTTCGATCGCCATGACATAGGCATGCTCATTGCACATCATCGACACGTAATCCAATCGATCCATGTAGCCGATCGACTGATTGAAGGGCTTGCTCTCCGCGAGTTTCTCGGTGGCGCGATGCAACAGGCCAATATGCGGATCGGCCTTTTGAATCACTTCGCCATCGAGCTCCAACACCAAGCGCAGCACGCCATGTGCGGCGGGATGCTGGGGCCCGAAATTCATGGTGTAGTTGCGGATTTCAGCCATCGGATTTCGCGATGCTCGTGGTTGTGACAGGCGCGTTGGTCAGCTGCGGGTCGTAGCGATTGTCGTGCCTGATGACCTTTGGCACCAGCACCCGCGGCTCGATGGTCACGGGCTGGTAGACCACGCGTCCTTTCTCGGGGTCATAGCGGACTTCGACATTGCCCGAGAGTGGAAAATCCTTGCGAAACGGATTGCCAATGAAGCCATAGTCGGTGAGCAAGCGGCGCAGGTCCGGATGCCCCCTGAATAGAATGCCGAATAAGTCGAAAGCCTCGCGCTCGAACCAGTTGGCGCCCGCCCAGATCCCGGTGACCGAGTCGACCATGGGTTGCTCATCATCCGCACAAAATACCCGCAAGCGCAGGCGTTGATTCAGGGAAATCGACAATAGGTGGTACACCACGGCAAATCGGCGCCCCGGCGGCAACGCGCCGATGCGCTGCGCTCCGCGCGCCACGCCGCGGCTGAAGCCGGACGAGGTTGCGCTTTGGGTGTTCCATTCGTCGCGTCCGTGCGAGAGATAATCCACGCCGCACACGTCCATGCACATTTCAAACTTTAAGTCGCCACCCTCGCGCAGCACCGAGGCCACCGCCAGCAGCTCGTCGGCCGCAACTTCGTAAGTCAATTCGCCGGTGTGATTGGCGACGCTCATCAGCTTACCCGGCAATGCCAGCGCGAGGGCCTGCGCCAAGCCTTGGAGGCGGGTCGGTGTCGCAACCGCCGCCGTGAAGAGCACATCTGCGCTCATCGGATAATCGCCTTGTTGCGCCTGATCTTATTCTGCAGCTGGATGATGCCGTAAAGCAGCGCCTCGGCCGTGGGCGGACAGCCGGGCACATAGACGTCGACCGGAACGATGCGATCGCAGCCGCGAACCACGGCATAGGAGTAATGGTAATAGCCGCCGCCGTTGGCGCACGAGCCCATGGAAATTACCCAACGCGGCTCGGTCATCTGGTCGTACACCTTGCGCAGCGCAGGCGCCATCTTGTTGACCAGCGTGCCGGCCACGATCATGACATCGGATTGGCGCGGGCTCGGTCTGAAGATGATGCCGAAGCGGTCCTGATCGTAGCGCGCAGCCCCGGCGTGCATCATTTCCACGGCACAACACGCCAATCCGAAGGTCATCGGCCACAATGATCCGGTACGAGCCCAATTGATGAGCTTGTCGATGCTCGTCACTTCGAAGCCAGGCGCGGTATTGTCGGCTTCTAATCCCATTCCAACGCCCCCTTCTTGTAGTCGTAAGCCAAAGCGACAACAAGCACCAAGGCGAAAATCAACATGGCGATGAGGCCAAAGGTGCCGGTTGCTTTAAGGGAAACGGCCCAAGGGAAGAAGAAAGCGATTTCCAAATCGAAAACAATGAAAATAATGGCGACCAGGTAGTAGCGCACGTCGAAGCGCATGCGCGAGTCTTCGAACGCCTCGAATCCGCATTCGTAAGGGGAGAGTTTTTCAGGGTCCGGACGGCGTGGACCAAGTATCCAACCGACGGTAAACAGCGCCAGACCGAGAACCGTCGCCAATCCCAAAAAAATCAAAATCGGTAAATACTGTCGCAACATAATCGGCGCCATTCACCACACGGATTACCATAATTGTAACAGTCGCGAGCTTGTTGCGTCGCGCGGAACAAACAAGTTCCGCGCGACATTGTTGGTGCCGACGGCCGGACTCGAACCGGCACAGGTTGCCCCACTAGCCCCTCAAACTAGCGCGTCTACCAATTTCGCCACGTCGGCTTTGATCACTTCTTTTCCGGTGCCGTCGGCGCCGTTTCCGGTGTCGAGGCCGGCGCGGTTGTCGACGTCGGCGGCGCTGTCGGCGTCAGCGCCGGCGGCGGCGCTTTGGACGGAGCAGCCGCCTGCGCAGCGCGCTCCAGCACAGAGGTCGGTTGCACCGGGGCATGTGAGCCGAGGTAGGCCAGGCTCAAACTGGTGACGAAGAAAAGCCCCGCGAAGACAGCCGTCAATTTGGAAAACAAGGTGCTGGTTCCGCGCGCACCAAACACGGTGCCCGATGCGCCCGAACCGAATCCTGCGCCCGCCTCCGCGCCCTTGCCCCGCTGCAGCAACACCAATCCGATAATCATCAGTGCAAGCAGCACATGCACGCCTAAGATCACACCACGCAACATAGAAAATCTCTTTAGTGACGCACGTTCGACGTACGTTAATGACGCACGGCCGCCGCCGCCGCGCAAATCTGCCGAAATTCATCCGCGCTCAACGAAGCGCCGCCCACCAGTCCACCGTCCACATCGGGCATCGCGAATAGCTCTGCGGCATTGCCGGCTTTTACGCTTCCACCATAGAGGATCCGCAATTGGCCCGCTATCTTAGCATCATGCGCGCCTATCCGGCTGCGTAGGAAGGCATGCACGGCCTGAGCCTGTTGCGGCGTCGCTGTGCGGCCGGTACCGATGGCCCACACGGGCTCATAAGCCAGCACGGCGTCCGCAAAGCCGCCTACGCCCAGCATGTTGACCACCGCCTCGACTTGGCGCGCCACCACCGATTCGGTCTGCTTCGCCTCGCGCTCTTCGAGCGTTTCCCCGACGCACAGCACCGGCTTCAAACCACCTGCCAGCGCGGCAGCAAACTTGCGCGCGACCAGCGTATCGTCCTCGTGATACCAGCGCCGGCGTTCTGAATGGCCGACGATCACGTACGCGCACCCTACGTCCTTGAGCATGGCTGCGCCCACTTGACCGGTGAAGGCGCCCCCTGACTCCGCGCACACATCCTGCGCGCCTACCAAGATGCGGCCTTCCTCCAACACGCGCACCGCATCGGCTAAGTAGACGTAGGGCGGAAACACCACGATGTCGATCGGCCAGTCGGGCCGAACGGAGCGCTCCAACTCGGCCAGCAATGCCTGATTGGAGGCCTTCGACCCGTGCATTTTCCAATTGCCCGCGACCATAGGACGACGCATAGCCAACCTTTGGGCATTTTGCCCTGCGGGAAAGGCGGCGAAGATTAGCCGCGCCGCCTCCTAACTGCAAGCCCCAAGGGGCCTGTCCGCGGAATACTTAGGATAGGCTCCTAGGGGTTAATGGAAGCGGCTTCGACCGCCGCGGCGATGTCGCTCGCCCCCTTCTTGACCAGGTTCACATCGGAACCCTCCACCATGACCCGAATCACCAGTTCCGTGCCCGATGCGCGCAATACGATTCGGCCACGGCCTTTGAGGCGCCGTTCCACCTCTCCTACCACCTGCGACACATTGCTGTCGCTCAAGGGATTGAAGCGTTTGGCGACCCGCACATTCAGCAGAACCTGCGGGTATTTCTTCATGCCGGCGCCTAGCTCCGCCAGCCCCGCGCCGGATTGCTTCATGATGGCAAGTACCTGCAGTGCGCTGATCAATCCATCGCCGGTCGTGGTTTTGTCCAAGCACAGGATATGGCCTGAGGTCTCGCCGCCCAAGGTGCCGCCTGCTTCGTTCAGCATGGCAAGCACATTGCGATCGCCCACTTGAGCGCGCAGGAACCTGATACCGCGCTCGGCAAGCGCATGTTCCAGTCCCAGATTGCTCATGACCGTACCCACCACCGGACCTTTGGGCCCGTTTCCGTCGACGGCAGCCGTGGCGAGAATGAACATCAGCTGATCGCCATCCACGCAGCGTCCGAGTTCATCGACCATGACCACCCGATCGCCGTCGCCGTCCAGGGCGATTCCCACCTGCGCGCGCACCCCCGGTACGGTGAGCTGCAGCAGCTCGGGGGACATCGAGCCGCAGCCATCGTTGATGTTACGGCCGTTCGGGGAGCAGCCGATGGGAACGATTTCAGCGCCTAAATCGGCAAGCACGCGCGGGGCTACCTTATAGCCGGCGCCGTTGGCGCAATCGATGACGATTTTCAAACCCTTCAGGCTCATGCCGGTGGGAATGGTCGACGCGCAGAACTCCTGATACTGGTTCCGGCTGCGGTCGATGCGTATGGCTTTGCCCAAGCGCTGCGATTCCTGCGTGAGAACCGCGAGGTCGAGCAAACTCTCGATTTCCTGTTCCACGCGGTCTGAGAGCTTGCTGCCCGTGCCATCGAAGAACTTGATGCCATTGTCCTGATACGGGTTGTGCGAGGCGCTGATCACCACGCCGAAGCTGCAGCCCAGACGTTGCGTCATGTAGGCGATGCCTGGTGTCGGCAACGGTCCGATCAGCATGACATCTACGCCGGCGGCGACAAAACCCGCCTCCAACGCCGACTCAAACATGTAGCCTGAAACGCGGGTGTCCTTGCCGATGAGAACACGCCCGCCCTCCGGCGCGAGCACGCGCGCCGCAGCACTGGCCAAACGCAGCGCGAAATCGACCGTCATCGGCGCCGTGCCCACTCGGCCGCGCACGCCATCGGTGCCGAAATAATTCAAGTCTGCATTCCTTGCAGCACCGCGCTGACACAACGGATGGCATCGCAGGTCGGCCCTACATCGTGGGTGCGGATGATGCGGGCGCCGCTGCTCACGGCCAGTGCCGCCAAGCCTAAGCCGCCGTACAACCGTTCATTCATCGGCTTGCCCAAAATCTTTCCGATCACGTTCTTGCGCGAAACGCCCACCAGCAGCGGCGCATTCAGGGCCGCAAGGCGCGGCAATTCTCGGAGTAGCGTCAAGTTGTGCTCCAAACTTTTACCGAATCCAAATCCCGGGTCGAATACAATCGACTCAGCCGCGATGCCGGCAGCGAGACACGCTTCTCGTTCGTGCAGCAGAAAGTCGCTGATCTCGCCGACCACGTCATTATAGTGCGGGCGTTCTTGCATCGTACGGGGTTCGCCTTGCATGTGCATGAGACAGACGCCCGCTTGTGTCGCGGCTGCGACCGCGCGTGCACCCGGGGCTCGAAGCGCATAGACATCGTTGATGATGCACGCTCCAGCCGTCATGGCGGCCGCCATCACGGCAGGTTTGGATGTGTCGATGGAAATGGCCGCATCGCAACTCGCAGCGATGCCCTCGATGACAGGGAGCACGCGACCTAGCTCTATCGACTCCTCCACCTCGAGTGCCCCGGGACGAGTCGACTGACCGCCGACATCGATGATAGCCGCTCCTTCGCTCAGGATATCCCGCGCACGCGCCAATGCGGCATCGACGCCGGCATAACGACCGCCATCGGAGAATGAATCCGGCGTGACGTTGAGAATGCCCATCACCAAGGGCCGCACCAGGTCAATGTTTCGGTGTCGACAGCGCCACAACATAACGGGTCCGCTTGAATGCACAAGGCCGATGGGATCGCCATCGGCCTTGAAAGTTACTATTTGACGGACGCGATCAGTGCTGACCGGCCGGGTTGACCAAGGGAGGCGCGGGATTTTCGGCCGAAGGGCCTCGCGGCGTCGGATTCGGCGTGTCGTCCCAGTCGCGCGGTGGCCGCGGCGCCCGGCCTTCCATAATGTCCTTGATCATTTCCTCATCAATGGTCTCGTACTTAATCAAGGCCTCGGACATGGATTGCAGCTTGTCCATGTTGGTCTGCAGAATTTTGTATGCGCGCTGATAGTTGTTGTCGATCACGCGGCGTACTTCCTCATCGATCACATGCGCGGTCACATCCGAGACCTGCTTGTGCTGCGTGACGCTGCGACCCAAGAACACTTCGCCGGATTCTTCGCTGTAGGTCTGCGGACCCAAGCGATCCGAGAGGCCCCAGCGTGTGACCATGTTGCGCGCCAGTTCGGTGGCACGCTCGATGTCGTTCGATGCCCCGGTGGTGACGGCATCGGCGCCGAACACCAATTCTTCCGCGATGCGGCCGCCGAACAGAGTCGCAATTCGGCTCTCGAGCTGGCGCTTGCTGGTGCTGTAGCGGTCCGCTTCAGGCAGGAACATGGTCACCCCCAATGCGCGTCCGCGGGGAATGATGGTGACCTTGTAGACCGGATCGTGCTCGGGAACGCTCAAGCCGACGATGGCGTGTCCCGATTCGTGATAAGCGGTGTTGCGCTTCTCCTCCTCGGTCATGACCATGGAACGGCGCTCCGCCCCCATCATGATCTTGTCCTTGGCGCGCTCGAACTCTTCCATCGTGACCGAGCGCTTGTTGCCGCGCGCGGCAAACAACGCCGCTTCGTTCACCAGATTGGCGAGGTCCGCGCCCGAGAAACCGGGTGTGCCGCGTGCGATGACGGAGGGCTTGACGTTGTCGCCGAGCGGCACCTTGCGCATGTGGACTTTGAGGATTTGCTCGCGGCCGCGCACATCGGGCAGCGGTACCACGACTTGCCGGTCGAAGCGGCCCGGACGCAACAGCGCCGGATCGAGCACATCGGGTCGGTTGGTCGCGGCAATGACGATGATGCCTTCGTTACCCTCGAAACCGTCCATCTCGACCAGCAACTGGTTCAGGGTCTGTTCACGTTCATCGTGACCGCCGCCCAAGCCCGCGCCGCGATGCCGGCCCACGGCGTCGATTTCATCGATGAAGATGATGCAAGGCGCGTGCTTTTTGGCCTGCTCGAACATGTCGCGGACGCGCGAGGCGCCCACGCCGACGAACATCTCCACGAAATCGGACCCCGAAATCGTGAAAAACGGCACCTTGGCTTCGCCAGCGATGGCCCGCGCCAGCAAGGTCTTGCCGGTACCCGGAGACCCTACCATCAACACACCTTTAGGAATCTTGCCGCCAAGTTTCTGGAACTTGCCGGGATCTTTCAAGAAATCGACGATTTCGACGACTTCCTGCTTGGCCTCTTCCACCCCCGCCACGTCGGCGAAGGTAATATTGACCTGATCTTCACCCAGAAGCCGCGCACGGCTCTTGCCGAAGGACATGGCCCCCCTGCCGCCGGACGCCCCCTGCATCTGGCGCATGAAATACGCCCAAAACCCGATGAGAATCAATATCGGGAACGCGGATATCAACAGTTGGAGAAATACCGATTGTTGTTTAGGCGCTTCGCCGCTGAATTTGACACCTTGAGCCTGAAGCAGCCCGATAAGAGCGCCGTTGCTGGTCTCCGGATTGAAAGTGACGAACTGTTCACCTGAGCGCTTCTTGCCCTCGATGAATTCGCCCTTGAGAATCACGGACTCGACCGCGCCACTTTTAACTTGGGTCAGAAAATCGGAGTAACCCACAGGCAACGGTTGGCCCGTGCGCATGCCGAATTGGCTGAAAATCGCCAGTAGAATGACCGCCAGGGCGACCCATAAGAGAATTTGTTTAGTCAAATCGTTCAAATTTCACCTGCAACCGTCGCACAATGGACAAGCAATTCTGACGGGCGTTCAGTCAAGTTACACCATCCTAAACTGTCGCGCCAACAGATAGATCTCAGGACTGCGAGTTCGTGACGCTTTCGGCTTTTTGGTCACAACGCGGCGGTAGCGGGAGCGAGTATCCTTGATGATCTGATCGAATCCGGCGCCTTGAAATAATTTCACGAGCAAATCGCCTCCGGGCGCCAAAACGCGGTCCGCGAACTCAATGGCAAGCTCGGCCAGGTACATGGAACGAGGTTGATCCACCGCATCTATGCCAGCCATGTTGGGGGCCATATCCGACAATACAAGGTCAACCTTATCGGCTCCCACGCGTTGCAGTACTTCTCCGAGAACGGATTCTTCGCGAAAGTCGCCCTGCACGAATTCGACGCCCGGAATAGCATCCATGCTGAGTATATCGGTAGCCACGATACGCCCCTTGCCGCCGGCAATTCGCGCTGCGTACTGGCTCCAGCCTCCGGGTGCACAACCTAGATCCACGCAGCGAATGCCGGGGCGCAAGATGCGCTCGGCCTCTTGGATCTGGGCTAGTTTGAATACCGCACGCGAACGCCAGCCTTCTTTCTGGGCGCGTTTTACGTATTCATCGTTGGCATGCTCGGAGAGCCAGCGGGAACTGCTTTTTGAACGCTTGGGCATTTTAAGTTGTGACTATAATCGCGGGGATGACGCTATCCGAGAAACAAAAGAAACATTTGCGGCGTCTCGCCCACCCGATGAGTCCTGTCGTGATGCTGGGAAATGCCGGCTTGACCCCCGGCGTGGTCAAGGAGTTGGATCGTGCGCTCGCCGACCATGAATTGGTCAAAGTATCTGCTCGAGTCGGCGAACGTGCGGCCCGAAACACGGCGCTGGATGATTTGGCAGCGCAGACTTCCAGCGAGATCGTGCAACGGGTCGGCAATGTGGGCGTTTTCTACCGCCGCAGCAAAGAACTCGCAAAAATCATCATTCCGGACTCGGAGCCTGTCTGAGCTCGAAACCAACGCTCATCGACGACTCACCATAATCCGATGCGCGTGATTTTGGTGTGTGCGGCCTTGATCTTGGCAAGTTGCGGCGGGTCGTCATCCGGCACCCCGCCCATGCCCGCGGTCGCTGCGCGCGATGTCACACCACCCACGCCGCCCGCGAACTTGACTGCCGCTGCAGTCTCGACCGTGCAAATCAATCTCTCCTGGCGCGCTTCGAGCGATAAGGTGGCGGTTGCCGGTTACTTGGTCGAGCGCTGCCAGGGCGCTGGCTGCGTAAACTTCACGCAAGTCGCCTCGCCCATCGCCACGACCTGGAATGACACTGGCCTGAGCGCAGCCACGCCGTATTGCTATCGCGTACGGGCGACGGATGCCTCCGGCAATCTGAGCAACTATAGCGTCGTCGCCAGCGCCGTGACTTCCGTGGCCGACATCTCCGTGAGCCTAACCCCCGCCCGGGGCGGGCTGACGGTCTCGCAAACGCTCAATCTGAGCGCCACGCTTGCTAACGATGTCGGTAATGCAGGCGTCACCTGGTCCACGACGCTCGGTTCCTTCAGTGCGCAATCGGCGACGAGCGCGACGTACATGGCGCCCGGCGCGGCCGGCATGGTTACCCTCACCGCGACCAGCGTGACGGATGCCGCCAAAAGTGCCTCGGCGACTTTTGGGGTCACCGATCTTGGGCTGGTGGGCACCTTCCACAACGACAATTCGCGCGCTGGGGCCAATTCGCGTGAATTCGCACTTACTCCCGCCAATGTGAATATCTCGACGTTCGGCAAGCTTTTCTCGTGCAACGTTGATGGCGCTATTTATGCTCAGCCGCTGTGGGTGGCCAATCTGACCATCAAAGGCGCTAAGCACAACGTGATCATAGTCGCGACCCAACACGACAGCGTGTATGCGTTCGATGCCGATGCAAGCCCATGCCTCATGTTGTGGCAGGCTTCGCTGCTCGATTCAAATCACGGCGGTACTGCCGGTGAAACCACGGTGCCGTCGGGGACGGCCAACGGCATAGTGGGCAGCGGTCATGGCGATATCAAGCCCGAAGTGGGTATCACCGGGACGCCTGTCATCGACCCGATTGCAAATACACTGTATGTCGTTGCCAAGTCTGCGGTGTTGAACGCTCCGCCTGCTTTCCAACGCCTGCATGCGCTGAACTTACTCGACGGCGCAGAACGAGCCGGAGCTCCCACCAATATCGATGCGTCGATATCCGTGCCCGGCACCGCCGATGGATCGTCGGCTGTCAACTTCAATCCCCTGACCGAAAATCAGCGCGCGGGGCTCGCGCTGGTCAACGGAGTCGTCTATGTCGCATGGGCATCGCACGAAGATGTCGATCCCTATCACGGCTGGGTGATGGGATTCAATGCATCGATGATGGGGTTGGTTCCGAATGCGGTGCTCAACACGACACCCAACCAGGTGGACGGCATCGCCTATTCGCGCGGCGGTATTTGGATGTCCGGCGGCGCGCCGGCCGTCGATGCCGCTGGCAATCTGTATCTTTCCACGGGGAACGGCACCTTCGATGCGGATAAAGGCGGCGCCAATTTCAGCGACACCACGCTCAAGTTGGCGACCTTGAGCGGCCTGAGCGTCGCGGACTGGTTCACGCCCGCGGATCAAGACATGCTCGATCAGGCCGACAATGATCATGGTGCCGGGGGTGCCGCAATTTTATTAAATGTCCCCACCGGCAATTACATCGTCGCGGGTGGCAAGGAGGGTACTGTATTTCTTCTCTCACAAAACTCGTTCGGGCATTACGGGGCGAATTCCAATCCGCTTGATTCCAATGCCCGTCAAACACTCAATGTACAGGGCGCTATTTTCTCCACCGCCGGATTCTGGAACAATTCGCTCTACCTAGCTCCGGTGTCCCAAGGTGTGAAGACCTACCATTTCGACACCACCGCGGGACTGTTCAATACGTCGGTTGTGACCAACAGTAATCATGTGTTCGGCTGGCCGGGCACATCGCCTTCGATTTCGGCCTCAGGCACGACAGGCGGAATCATCTGGGCCACCGACAACAGCCCCTATTGCACGCAACAGTCTCCCGCCTGCGGGGCGGCAGTGCTTTATGCACTCGATGCAAGCGATGTGTCGATGGAGCTCTGGAATAGCTCGATAGTCGCTGGGGATCAAGCCGGCAACGCCGTCAAATTTGCAGTCCCGACGATTGCCAACGGCAAAGTTTATCTGGGTACCCGCGGCAACGACACGGGCAACGGGAGCTCATCCGTTCTTGGCGAATTGGATGTATACGGGTTGAAACCAAACTAACGCCACGAGTGCGCAGCACGCGAGCACGTAGATGACGGCCGAGACACCGTGCCAGGAGCCGAAACTGAGCCCGGCTGCCACGCCGTTGTCGCGCGCCAGCGTCATGAAGGGTTTCAACAGCCATTCGTTGATCGCAAGCAGCAACGCAGCCAGATAGCCCCAAGCGAATTTCTTTCTATGCGCAGACAGCAGCGCAATGACTGCGACCACTACGCCTAAGTAGGATTCGATGCTGAACAACCGGGCGGCGATGAGCCCGGCCACGTGCCGGTCGCTCTGCAGCTCGAACAGGATGGCGGCCACCCACAACAGCGACCACAGACTGCCGGCCCAGAGCACCAGCAGCACGCTGCAGATTCCTCGCAGAATCTTCACGTTTCTCTACACGTAGCGGACCGAGACGATCTCATAGCTGCGCGTACCGCCGGGCGTGGTCACATCGACGATATCGCCCTCGGATTTGCCGATGAGCGCGCGGGCGATGGGCGACGATACAGAGAGCAGGCTCTGTTTGATGTCGGCCTCATCATCTCCCACCAACTGGTAAACCACCTTGGTGCCGCCGTCCTGAGCTTCCAGCTCGAGCGTTGAGCCGAATACCACCCGGCCATTGGCCGTCAGCTTGGTCACGTCGATCACTTCGGCGTTGCTCAAGCGATTTTCAATTTGGTTGATGCGGCCTTCGATGAAGCTTTGCTGTTCGCGCGCCGCATGGTATTCCGCGTTCTCGCTCAAGTCGCCGTGAGCGCGCGCCTCGGCGATGGCTTTGATCACGCTCGGCCGCGCCTCGCTCTTCAGCTGTTTGAGTTCCGCACGCAAACGCTCAGCGCCGCGCAACGTCATGGGAGTGCGTGTCACGCCAATTCCTTGTGCAAATCCTGCAGTCGATTCACTTCGATATCGCCTAAGTGGTCCAGTGCGTCGCAAGTCGCGCGCGCACCGGCCACGGTTGTGTAATACGTTACCCGCCTTGCGACGGCCTCGCGACGAATGGACCGTGATTCGCGCACCGCCTGCTTGCCCTCGGTGGTGTTGACGATCAAGGCCACCTCGTCATTTTTTATCATATCAACGACGTGCGGGCGACCCTCACGCACTTTGTTGACCCGGCGGCAAATGACGCCGGCCTGCTCGAGAACCAGCGCCGTGCCCCCGGTGGCGGCGATTTCGAAACCCCGCGCAATCAGCATTTGCGCCAGGATGACGGCGCCCGGCTTGTCGCGGTCCCGGACGCTGATGAAGCATAAACCGCGGGTGGGCAGTATGACACCCGAGGCGGCCTGGGCTTTGGCATAGGCCTCGCCAAAGGTGTTGCCGGTGCCCATGACTTCGCCAGTGGATTTCATTTCGGGGCCGAGGATGGGATCCGCTTCCGGGAATTTGATGAAGGGGAAAACCGCCTCTTTTACAGAGAAATACGGGGGAATGCGCTCGACAGTGCGTTCTTGCATGGCCAAAGTCTTGCCCGTCATGACGCGCGCCGCCACTTTCGCCAATGGGATACCCGTGGCTTTGGACACGAACGGCACGGTACGGGAAGCGCGCGGGTTGACTTCCAGAATGTAGATCACGCCGCTTTGAATCGCGAATTGAATGTTCATCAGGCCGATGACATTGAGCGCCTTCGCCAATTTTCGGGTTTGCACCCGCAACTCGTCCTGGATCTCCTGCGACAGGCCGTTAGGCGGCAGCGAACAGCCGGAATCGCCGGAGTGTACGCCCGCCTGCTCGATGTGTTCCATGATGCCGCCGATGAGTACATCGGTGCCGTCGCTGACGGCGTCGACGTCCACTTCGATGGCAAGATCGAGAAAGCGGTCGAGCAGCACCGGGCTGTCGTTCGAGACCTTGACCGCATCGATCATGTACTGGCGCAGGTCATCCTCGTTGAACACCACCTCCATTGCGCGCCCGCCGAGCACATAGCTCGGGCGCACTACCAAGGGGAAGCCCACATCGCGCGCCATCAGGATGGCTGTGTCTTCCGAACGCGCCGTGGCATTCGCGGGTTGTTTCAATTTCAGACTGGCCACGAGCTTTTGGAAGCGCTCGCGATCCTCCGCCACATCGATGCTGTCTGGCGTCGTGCCGATGATGGGCGCACCTGCGGCAGCCAGCGCCCGCGATAATTTCAGTGGTGTCTGGCCGCCGTATTGCACGATCACTCCCTCGGGCTTTTCCTTCTCGATGATTTCCATCACGTCCTCAAAGGTCAAGGGTTCGAAGTACAGCCGGTCCGAGGTGTCGTAGTCCGTCGACACGGTCTCCGGATTACAGTTCACCATGATGGTTTCGAAGCCGTCTTCGCGCAGGGCCATGGCGGCGTGCACGCAGCAATAATCGAATTCAATTCCCTGGCCGATGCGATTCGGGCCTCCCCCTAAGATCATGATTTTGCGGCGATTCGAGGGAGCCGCTTCGCATTCCTCCTCGTAGGTCGAATACAGATACGCCGTGGATGTGGCGAACTCGGCACCGCACGTGTCAACCCGCTTGTAAACCGGGTGTAGCCCGAGCTTACGCCGCTCGCGGCGGATGTCCGGCTCATCGCGCCCGACGAGCTTTGCGATGCGTGAGTCGGAGAAGCCCTTGCGCTTCAGTGCACGCAAACGCGCAAGGTTCAAGGATTCGAACCCGTCGCGGATCAGCTCGGCCTCCTCGCGCAGCAGATCCTCGATTTGCGACAGGAACCAGGGGTCAATGCCGGTGGTATCAAATACCTGCTGCAGGGTCCAGCCGGCACGAAACGCGTCGGCCACGTACAGAATCCGATCCGGCCCCGGCCAGCGCAATTCATAGGCCAGCTTTTCGGCCGCCTCATCGGTTAGCGGCAGGGTCACTTGCTCGTTGAATCCGTCGTAGCCGGTTTCGAGGCTGCGCAGTGCTTTTTGCATGGATTGTTGAAAGGTGCGCCCGATGGCCATCGCCTCACCCACCGATTTCATTTGCGTGGTCAGGCGGGTGTTGGCACCGGGGAATTTCTCGAACGTGAAGCGCGGAATCTTCGTGACGACATAGTCGATCGTGGGTTCGAACGAGGCGGGCGTAGCGCCGCCCGTAATTTCATTCTTGAGCTCGCTCAAGGTGTAGCCCACAGCCAGCTTGGCGGCGATCTTGGCAATGGGAAATCCGGTGGCCTTGGAAGCCAGCGCCGAGGAGCGCGACACACGCGGGTTCATTTCGATAACGAGGACCCTGCCATCTTCCGGATTGACGGCGAACTGCACATTCGAACCGCCGGTATCCACCCCGATTTTGCGCAACACCGCGATGGATGCATCGCGCAGCCGTTGGTATTCACGGTCCGTGAGGGTTTGCGCCGGCGCGACTGTGATCGAGTCACCGGTGTGAACGCCCATTGGATCGATGTTTTCGATGGAGCAGACGATGATGCAATTGTCGTCGTGGTCGCGGACCACTTCCATCTCGTACTCTTTCCATCCCAGCACCGACTCTTCGAGCAGCACCTCGTTGGTGGGGGAGGCATCGAGGCCCCGCGCCACAATCCCTTCGAATTCCTCGCGGTTATAGGCGATGCCCCCGCCGCTGCCGCCCAAGGTGAAGGAGGGCCTGATCACGGTGGGAAAGCCGATCTCCGACTGCACCGCGAGAGCCTCTTCCATGCTGTGTGCGATGCGTGCACGCGCCGTTTCGAGGCCGATGTCGGTCATGGCGCGGCGGAAAAGCTCCCGGTCCTCCGCCATGTCGATGGCTCGCTGCGACGCACCGATCATTTCCACATTGAATTTTTCCAAGACCCCTTCGCGTACCAGGTCGAGCGACGTGTTGAGTGCCGTCTGGCCGCCCATGGTCGGCAGCAGCGCGCTGGGTCGTTCTTTTTCGATAATCCGGGCGATGGTGCGCCAGTTGATGGGCTCGATATAAATGGCATCCGCCGTCTCGGGATCCGTCATGATCGTGGCCGGATTGGAGTTTACCAAGATCACCCGATATCCTTCTTCTTTCAATGCTTTACAAGCTTGAGCTCCAGAATAGTCGAACTCGCACGCCTGGCCAATGACGATGGGCCCCGCGCCGATGATCAGGATACTTTCGAGGTCGGTGCGCTTTGGCACTAACCTTCCGCCGATTTTTGCTTCAGAGCCGTGCGCCCGCGCGAACTGGTCTGCACGCGCTTGACCATGAGATACATGAAGTGCTCGAACAGAAGTCTCAGGTCGTGCGGACCGGGGCTGGCCTCCGGGTGTCCTTGGAAACTGAACGCCGGGCGATCGGTGCGGCTTATGCCCTGCAAGGAGCCGTCAAACAACGAGCGATGCGTTGCGCGCAGCGTATCGGGCAGCGTTGATTCATCTACCGAGAAGCCATGGTTCTGGCTGGAGATCAACACACGGCCCGAATCGATTTCCAGCACGGGGTGGTTGGCACCGTGATGACCGAACTTCATTTTCACCGTCTTCGCACCGCTGGCGAGCGCCAGGAGCTGATGCCCCAAGCAAATGCCGAAAACCGGCACATCAGTCTCCAAGAAGCGCGCAATGGCGGCAATCGCGTAGTCACAGGGTTCAGGGTCCCCTGGGCCGTTACTTAAGAAAATACCATCAGGATTCATTGCAAGTACTTGATCCGAATTAGTTTGTGCAGGAACAACGGTCATGCGGCAACCATGCTCCGCCAGAATTCGCAGGATACTGCGCTTCAACCCAAAGTCGTAGGCAACCACGTGCAAGCGGCTTTGTGGGCGCGGAGGCTTGGCGCCGGTTTTCCAAATCAGCCCATCGTTCCACTGATAGACCTTCTTGGTGGAAACTGCCTTGGCCAAGTCCATCCCTTTGAGTCCGGGAAACTTTTTGGCTGCGCGCACAGCGGCGCTCTGGTCGATATTCTCGCCCGTCATGATGCAGCCGGATTGCGCCCCCTTCTCACGCAGCAGGCGAGTCAGCTTGCGAGTGTCTATATCGGCGATCGCGACCACCTTGCAGCGAAGCAGAAAACTCTGCAGAGACTCCGAGGCGCGCCAGTTCGAATGCAACAGCGGCAGGTCGCGAATGACGAGCCCGGCGGCATAGACCGCACCGGATTCCAAGTCCTCAGGGGTCGCACCGGTATTGCCGATGTGCGGATAAGTCAGAGTAACAATCTGCCGGCAATAGGAAGGATCGGTGAGGATCTCCTGATAGCCGGTCATCGCCGTATTGAAAACTACTTCACCCGTCGTGTTGCCTTTTGCGCCTACTGAGACGCCGCGGAACACGGTGCCATCTTCAAGAGCTAGCACTGCAGGTGTCGTCACTCCGGTTCCTCGCTTTGCGCTACTGCGCGTTTGCCGCAGATGCGCAAAGCGGGAGGCGCTCTAAGAACGTCTCCCGCTTTGTGGGTAAATTCGCACGTCGTTTCCGGGCGCGAATATTAACGATGCCTGCGATCGCTGTCCATGCTTCTTCATTAAAGTCCGACCACATCCGCCATTCGGTATAGACCCTTGGGCTGCAAAGAGAGCCAGGCGGCCGCCCGCAACGCCCCGCGGGCAAAAGTAATTCGGTCGGTCGCCTGGTGAGTCAACTCCAGTCGCTCCCCCTCCGTCGCAAACATCACGGTGTGTTCACCGACGATATTTCCCGCCCGCACGGACGAAAACCCGATGCTCCCGGGTCTGCGCGGCATCATGGCGGCATGCCGGTCATAAACTGCAATGTCTTGCAAAGCGATGCCTCGTGCCTCAGCAACCGCCTCTCCCAGACTCAAGGCCGTGCCCGAAGGCGCATCGCGCTTCAAGGCGTGATGCGCTTCTAAGATTTCGATGTCATACGCCGCGCCCAGGGCTGTGGTGGCCTGCTTGACCAACTTGCTCAAGACCGCGACTCCTATGCTGGTGTTGGGGGCAAGCAAAACGGGGATTTTCGTCGCCGCTCGCTCGAGCGCGGGCAGTGTTGCCGCATCGAAACCCGTGGTCCCGACGAGAAACGGCACGCCCGCCTCGCTGCAAGCCCGTGCATGGGCGGCGACGACGCCGCCATCACTAAAGTCAAGCGCCACCGCGTCCGGCGGCAACCTCACTGCCGAATCCGCGGTGACGGCAACTCCGGTGGCTTCGCCGTCCGCGGCGGCGTCTAGCCCTAAGCGGCCGCTCGTCGGGGAGGCGACCGCGCAGCCGAGGTGAAACTGTGAGCCCTCGCGCAGCGCCCGGAGCAGCGCCTGACCCATGCGGCCGGTAATGCCGAAAACCACCAGCGGCTGCGAGCGCACCTACTCGACCGCGCGCGTAAAAAACTTTTTGACGCCCTCGAAAAACGTTTGCTCCTTGGGATGATGGCTGCCCAGCTCCAACGAGGCCTCGAACTTCCTCAGGAGCTCCTTCTGCTCTGCCCGCAGGCTCACGGGCGTCTCTACCACGACGCGGCAAAACAAATCGCCGGGCGCGCCTCCGCGCACCGGCCTTACGCCTTTTTCGCGCATGCGAAATATGCGCCCCGATTGGGTCTCTATGGGGATCTTCAAAACCACCTCGCCGTCGAGCGTGGGTACCTCGACCGTGCCGCCGAGCGCCGCAGTGGCAAACGTGATAGGCACCTCGCAGGACAAATGGCTGCCGTCGCGCTCGAAAATGGCATGCTCGCGCACGCGGATCTCAACGTACAAATCCCCCGCCGGCCCGCCGTTTCGGCCCGCCTCGCCCTCGCCATTCAAGCGGATGCGATCGCCGGTATCGACGCCTGCGGGCACTTTGACAGGCAGCGATTTGTCCTGGCGAACTCTGCCCTGTCCGTAGCAGGTATCGCACGGATTGGAAATGATTTTGCCGCGGCCCTTGCAGCGCGGGCAAGGTTGCTGGATGGTGAAAATGGACTGCTGCACCCGGACCTGGCCCTGACCGTTGCAGGTATCGCAGGTCTTTGGCGTTGAGCCCTTGGCCGCGCCCGAGCCCTTGCAGGTCTTGCATTCCGCCATCGAGGGAATGCGGATCTCGGTCTCGGTTCCAAAAACCGCTTGCTCCAAATCCAAATCCAGTTCGTAGCGCAAATCGGCGCCGCGAAAAACCTGCGATCGGCCGCGTTGCCCGCCGGAAAAGATGTCGCCGAACATTTCGCCAAAAATATCGCCGAAGGCTTCGCCGGCACTGAATCCGCCGCCGCGGTTGCCTTCCAGTCCCGCATGGCCGAACTGATCATAGAGTGCACGCTTATGCGTATCGCAAAGGACCTCGTAGGCCTCTTTGCATTCCTTGAAGCGATGTTCGGCTTCGGGATCTTCGGGGTTGCGGTCGGGGTGAAACTTCATCGCAAGGCGGCGATAGGCCTTTTTGATGTCTGCTTCTGTAGCGTCTTTAGCGACGTCTAGCAGCTTGTAATAATCCTGCTTCGCCATTGCTCACCTTATGGCCTGCGGCCCATAAAAACGAACCGCCGGTACTATGCATACAGGCGGTTCAGATCACAATCTACCCGTCACCAAAGTGTTAAGCCTTCTTACGGTCGCTTTCCTTCACTTCCTCGAACTCAGCGTCCAAAACGTCATCCTTGGGCTGTTCGCCGCGGCCGGCGGATGAGCTTTCCGCTCCCCCGCCGCTTGCGCCGCTGGCACCGCCCGCGGATTGCTCGTACATTTTCTGCATGATGGCGCTCGAGGCCTGCTCCAGGGCTGCGGTCTTGCGCTCGATCTCCTCCCGATCATCGCCGCTCATGGCAGCCTTGACTTCGGCCACCGCGTCGGTAGCCGCCTTCTTTTGATCCTCGGAAATCTTCTCGCCCATGTCCTTGAGCGCTTTCTCGACGGTGTGAATGCTCGCATCCGCTTTGTTGCGTGCCGCCACCAGTTCACGAAACCGCTTGTCTTCCTCGGCATGCGTCTCCGCATCGGAGACCATGCGCTTGATCTCAGCCTCCGACAAACCGCTGGAGGCCTTGATCACGATGCGCTGTTCCTTGCCGGTTTTCACGTCCTTGGCTGAGACGTTTAAAATACCGTTGGCATCGATGTCGAACCCGACCTCGATTTGCGGCATGCCGCGGGGCGCCGGCGGAATATCGGTCAGGTCGAAGCGCCCCAGGGATTTGTTGTCGGACGCGCGGTCACGCTCACCCTGCAGCACATGGATCGTCACGCCGGTCTGATTGTCGTCAGCCGTTGAGAAAGTCTGCGTGGCCTTGGTCGGAATCGTGGTGTTCTTTTCGATAACCTTGGTCATGACACCGCCCAGAGTCTCGATGCCTAAGGACAGCGGCGTCACATCGAGCAGCAGCACGTCTTTGACGTCGCCGGAGAGAACACCGCCCTGGATTGCGGCACCCACGGCCACGGCTTCATCGGGATTCACGTCCTTACGGGGCTCTCGTCCAAACAGATCCTTCACCGCTTTCTGCACCAGCGGCATGCGGGTTTGACCGCCCACCAGAATGACCTCGCCTACATCCTTCATCGACAGGCCCGCATCCTTGAGCGCGATTCGGCACGGTTCCATGGTCTTTTGCACCAGATCCTCTACCAGGGACTCAAGCTTGGCGCGGGTCAATTTCATGTTCAGATGCTTGGGACCTGCCGCATCCGCCGTGATGTACGGCAAGTTGATTTCGGTCTGCTGAGCGGAGGACAACTCGATCTTCGCCTTCTCCGCAGTTTCCTTCAGGCGCTGCATCGCAAGCGGATCCTTGCGCACGTCAATGCCGCTTTCCTTCTTGAATTCATCCGCGAGATAATTGACGACACGAAGATCGAAATCCTCGCCGCCCAAAAACGTATCGCCGTTGGTCGACAGCACTTCGAATTGGCGCTCGCCGTCCACTTCGGCAATCTCGATCACCGACACGTCAAAGGTACCGCCGCCCAAGTCGTAAACGGCAATCTTGCGATCGCCGCCGTCCTTGTCCAGACCGTAGGCCAAGGCAGCCGCTGTCGGCTCGTTGATGATGCGCTTGACGTTCAAGCCTGCGATGCGCCCGGCATCCTTGGTGGCCTGGCGCTGCGAATCGTTAAAATAGGCCGGGACCGTGATTACGGCTTCCGTGACGGTCTCGCCCAGGTAATCCTCGGCGGTCTTTTTCATCTTCATGAGAACGCGCGCGGAAATTTCCTGTGGGGCCATTTTCTTGCCCTGCACCTCCACCCACGCGTCGCCGTTGTCGGCCTTGACGATCTTATAGGACACCATCGCCATGTCTTTCTTCACCACCGCGTCGTCGAATTTGCGGCCGATGAGGCGCTTGACGGCGGCCACCGTATTCGCCGGGTTCGTGACGGCTTGCCGCTTGGCGGACTGCCCCACCAGCACCTCGCCATCCTTGGTGAAGGCAACGATCGACGGCGTGGTGCGATCACCCTCGCTGTTCTCGATGACCTTGGGCTTACCGCCCTCCATGATCGCGACGCATGAATTCGTGGTGCCGAGATCAATGCCGATAATTTTAGCCATTATGAAAATCCTCTAAGAAATCGAACCTTGCGACCGTACTTTGGGACGTGTCGCGCGTTTTTCAATTGGCGTCCCCCCCGGGCGCCTTACTCACCACCACCCTTGCAGGGCGCAGTAAGCGCCCGTTCAAGGAGTAGCCTTTTTGAATGACCGATAGCACGGTGTTGGCCGGCTGATCACGGCTTTCCTGGGCTACCATTGCCTCGTGCCAATCGGGGTCGAAGGGTTGCCCGGCGGGGTCGATCACCTTGATTCCCGCCTTGTCGAAGGCACTTTGCAACTGCTTGAGGGTTGCGTTGGCGCCTTCGAGAAGTGCCGGTCCCGGGTTGGCGGCCGCAGCGGCGATGCCCGCCTCCAGCGAGTCGCCTACCGTGACTAAATCTTGGGCAAAACGCTCGACCGCATACTTGCGCGCATTCTCGAGTTCGCGCTCGGTGCGCTTGCGGTAGTTCTCCATTTCGGCCACTGCCCGCAGATAGTTGTTGCGGTTTTCGGTGGCCTTTGCCTCGGCGGCGGCCAGGGCCGAGGGGGTTTCAACGGGCTCGGACGAGCTCGTCTCTGTGCCGTTGACCCCTGAAGCCTGGTTGTTGTCGTTCACGCGCTCGCCCTCACGGAAATGGCGGCCTTAAGGCCGCTCGAAGCGATCAGGTGGGGGCTATTTGCGGGCGTTCAAGGCCGAACCGAGCAATTTGGCCGTGATATCCACGATGGGAATGACCCGTTCGTAAGCCATTCGCGTGGGGCCAATAATGCCCAGAACGCCCACAACCTTATTATCGACCATGTAGGGCGCAGTGACTACGCTGATGTCGTCCAGAATCCGATAGCCGGATTCTTGTCCGATAAAAATCTGGATCCCGTCTGCCCGCAAGCAGCTATCCAGCAGCCGCAAAATATCGTGCTTCTCATTGAAGGCCTCGAACAGACGGCGCAGGCGGTCCACGTTCGACAATTCGGCAAAGCCCATCAGGTTGGTTTCGCCCGCTATGACATACTCCACGCGTTCATCTGACTTCGTATCGAAGACCTTTTGGGCCACTTGGATCGCATCCTTCATGAGCTGGTCCATATGCTGGCGCGTCTCCTGCAGCTGCGCGAGCAGCTGCGCACGCACGTCCGGCAGGGAGCGGCCGGAAAATGCCTCGTTGAGGTAATTCGCAGCCCTGCGCAACTCCTCGGGGGAGTAGAAGCGATCCAGCTGCACTACGCGGTTTTGCACTTCTCGATTGCTCATCACCATGATCGCGAGCGCCCGATTCTCCGACAGGGTGATGAACTCGATTTGCGACAGCGAGATATAATTCGGATTCGGCAGGGTCACCAGGCCCGCCATGTGCGACGAGCTGGAAAGCATCTGCGACACCATCTGCACCAAGGAGCGCCCGTTCGCGGCATCCGAGTATAAGCGCCGTTCGATATCCTCGATCTCCTCTTGATGCAAGGGCTTGAGCTGGAGCAACGTGTCGACAAAGAACCGGTAGCCTTTGTCGGTGGGGATCCGGCCAGCCGAAGTATGTGGCGAGGAGACGAAGCCCAGGTCCTCCAAATCGGCCATGACGTTGCGAATGGTGGCGGATGAGAGGCTCAATCCGGAGTCGCGCGACAAAGTCCGAGACCCCACGGGCTGGCCGTCGCGAATATAGTTCTCGATGAGAGCTTTGAGGAGCAACCGAGCCCGCTCATTAAGTCCCTCGTCGGCACCTTCTGTCATAGTAGGTCCATATAACATGTTTGACGCTACCTAGCGCATCAAGACCAAGTCAAGTCCAACGAGGGCGCCAATACCCCGTTTTCACGCGTGACCGCCTTGCCGCGGTCATGCTACAAGGAATCGACATGCCTCACTTATTCCGGTCGGTCGCTCTCGTCGGCAACGCCAAAGATCTACGCGTTGCGGAATGCATGTTGGGGCTGGCGGCACATTTTCACTCACGCGGGGTGCCGGTGCTCGTGGACCCCAGCGTCGGTTTGGCCTTCGAGGCGGAAAGCGTGGTGCCCTGGCCCGAACAGTCTTTTGCGACCCGAGCGGACCTGATTGTCGCCATTGGCGGAGATGGCACCCTGCTCTACGCGGCAAGATTGGTGGCCGGGCATTCAGTGCCCTTGCTCGGTGTGAATCGCGGCCGCCTTGGATTCTTGACCGACGTCAGCCCAAATTGCATGCTCGAAGATGTCGATTCGGTGCTGGCGGGCCGCTACAGCGAGGATCGCCGTTCATTGCTCGCGGCGAGGCTCGACAGCCACAGTGGTAAAAGCGTGCGCGCCCTGGCTTTGAATGATGTGGTGGTCAACAAATGGGAGACCGGCCGCACCATGGATTTCGAAACCTTCATCAATGGCCGTTTCGTCAACTCACATGGCGGAGATGGCATCGTCATCGCTACGGCAACTGGATCGACGGCCTATGCGCTGTCGTGCGGAGGCCCGATCATCGAGCCTGACCTGGATGTTTGGGTACTGGCTCCCATCTGTCCGCACACCCTGAGCGACCGTCCCATCATCGTTCGGGCGGGCAGCAAGATTCAACTGCGCATCTCGGATCGTTTCGAGTCTCGCGGCCAAGTCACCTGCGACGGCACCGCAATCGGCGACCTGGAGCAAGGCGACAATTTGTATATCGAGAGCGCCGATGCGCAGATCACGTTGCTGCATCCGCCGGGTTATGACTATTACCGGCTGCTGCGCTCCAAGCTGCATTGGGGCCGCGGCTGGCACGACCGTCAACCGGACGCGTAGCAGCCCGTGCTGACTCATCTGCAATTGCGGGATTTAGTTCTCGTCGATCAGGCGGAACTGGAGTTCGGCGCAGGCCTCACAGCACTCACGGGCGAGACCGGGGCGGGAAAATCCATCATCGTCGATGCGCTGCTGCTGATTGCCGGCGGGCGAGCCGCGGGCGAGATCGTGCGTCAAGGAGCGGAGCGTGCGGAAATTGCCGCCAGTTTTGCCGGCCTCCCGACTGCTGCCGTCACCTGGCTCGAAGGTCAATCGATCGACTATGAGGGCGAACTCATCGTGCGGCGAGTGATCGGGGCGGACGGCCGCTCGCGCGCGTATGTGAACGGCCAGATCGTGCCGCTGCAAGCGTTGCGCGAACTCGCCGAGCACCTGCTCGAAATCCACGGCCAACAGGAGTTTCAGCACTTGGTCAGCCGCGCGGCGCAACGCGGGCTGCTCGATGAGCGCTTGAGCGCGCCGACATTGCTGCACACGGTCGTGGAATGCTTCGACCGATTCAACGCTTGCCGCCGGGAATTGGAATCGCTCAAAAGCGCCGCCGAAAATCGCGATTCGCGTCTTGATCTTTTGCGCTACCAACTTGGCGAGCTCAAAGCGGAAGTGGGAACTGCCAGTGAAATAGAGGATCTCTTCGCGGATCAAAAGCGCCTCGCGGGCCGCGGTCGTTTAGGGCTGGCCGCACGGACGGCGCTCACTGCGGCCTATGAATCGGATACCGACAGCGCGCATGACCTGCTGGGCAGAGCCACTGCCGCACTGCGCAGCGCGGCGGAGATGGATCCGAAACTCGGCGAGTCCGGCAAGTTGCTGACCGAAGCCGCCATCCTGACCCAAGAGGCTGCCGAGTCGCTGCGCCATTACCTGGATGATCTGGATGTCGATCCTGCGCGTCAGGAGGAGATCGAACGGCGCGCGGCGGCGCTCGAAGCCCTGGCGCGCAAACATCGGGTGTCCGTGCTGGAGCTTCCCGCACAACTGCTGCGCGTCGAACAAGAGGTAGCGACCCTCGAGAATGTGCAGTTGAGTTTGGTGGCCCTGGAAGCACAAGCCGCCGCGCTGACGCGCCAATACCAGACGGCCGCGCAGCGCTTGAGCGATGCGCGCCAGACGGCCGCCCAGCTATTCGCCGCCCAAGTCACCGAGCTGATGCAGACTCTGGGGATGGCCGGCGGCGAGTTTGCCGTCAATGTCACTTCCAGCGAGCAGGAGTTCTCAAGCACAGGACGCGATGAAGTAGAGTTCCTGGTCAGCGCGAATCCCGGCCAGCAACTGAAAAGCCTGGCCAAAGTGGCCTCGGGGGGTGAGCTTTCGCGCATCAGCCTTGCCGTCCAAGTGGCCGGCCGAGCCCAACGTTCCGCATTGTGTATGGTATTTGACGAAGTCGATGCCGGCATCGGCGGCGCGGTCGCGGAAATCGTCGGCCGGCAATTACGGGAACTGGGCGAGCGGGTGCAGGTGCTGTGCGTGACGCATTTGGCGCAAGTCGCCTCCCAAGCTCACAGCCAATTTCGGGTGACCAAACTGAGCGATGGCAAGATCACACGCACCGCGGTCAAAACTTTGAGCACCTCCGAACGCGTGGATGAAATCGCCCGCATGCTCGGCGGGATCGACATCACGGATCAGGCCCGCGCGCATGCGCGGGAAATGCTGGCGCGAGGCCATGCTGCGGAAACGACCAGGAAAAAGACCTCACGCATTGCACCGAAGTAGGCCGAGCGGCCCGCCGGGCCGCGAAGTCCGCCGCCTACCTTACGATGCCGACTTGGCGCGTTTTTGATTAGGGCAATTGGGCTTGCGGCAGTGGCCGTAGAGAATCAATGCATGATCGCTTATCTCAAAGCCCAAGCGCTTGGCGACGGCATGCTGGCGCTCTTCGATGCCGCCGTCCATGAACTCTTCGACTTTCCCGCAGTCGACACACACGATGTGATCGTGGTGCGCACCGTGATTGAGTTCGAACACCGCCGTGCCGCCCTCGAAATGATGGCGCGTGACGAGACCAGCTGCCTCAAATTGAGTGAGCACGCGGTACACGGTGGCGAGCCCAACGTCCTGATTAGACACGATGAGCTTTTTGTAGATGTCCTCAGCGCTCATGTGGCGGGCCGGACCCTCCGCAAGGATTTCAAGAATCTTGAGTCGCGGCAGCGTAACTTTCAGGCCTGCGTTGCGCAGGTCATTGCTGTCGCCGTTGGCATCGGATTTCAGGCGCTGCGGCATGCTGGGCCTTTGGGTTATGATGGGTTCCGATTATCAATCATTTGACGGCTATTCACCACTTTCATGAAAATAATTCAGTGTTTCGTGTTGGGATCCGCGGTAAGTCTGTTGGCTTCCGGATGCGTCTACCGCATCAATATCCAACAAGGCAACTTCCTCAATCAAAGTGCCGTCGATACGGTCAAAGAAGGCATGACTCGCAGTCAAGTTCGATACCTGTTGGGAACCCCCATGGTGGCGGATACCTTCAACAAGGATCGTTGGGACTATATCTACTATCTCAAGAAGGGACGCTCGCGGCACGTTGATTCGCGCCGTGTGACGGTGTATTTCGACGGCGATAAAGTGGCTCGGCTGGATAAGCCCACCGATGCCGAAGCCGCCGCCCAGGACGCATCGGCGGCGAAAATCAAGAACGGCCGGGTTTATTGACGCGCCTTCTGCGCGCAAGCTTTGGCTCTTCCAAAAGCGGGCGATAAATCTCCACCCGGTCGCCATCTTCGAGAATCTGGTCTCGGCGTGCAACCTTGCCGAAAACCCCCACCGGAGAATTGGCCAGGTCCACACCGAGGAATCCAGGATCCGAGGCCACAGCAGCAAGCGCATCGCAGACCATTGATCCCTGCACCAATTGCACGGACCTCGTAGTGCTCCTTAGCGCCAGCGCATAAACGATTTCGATGCGGATCACGGGCTGGGAAGCGTGCCGTAGACCTTCCGGGCCTGCGCCACGAAGGCATCCACGATGCTGCCGCACAGTGCTTCGAAAATGGTGTTGAAGGCTGCGGAGGTCAAGCGGTTCTTGAATTCGAACTCCACTTTGAAGTGAACGCGCGAGCCGCGCGTACCGATGGCATCGAAGCGCCAAGCGCCGGTCAGGTCGCGGAAGGGTCCGTGCGTCAGCCGCATGTCGATCCGTGTGTCCGGGGTCAGGGTATTGCGGGTAGTAAATTCGGTTTGAAGCACACCGTGCGCGATTTTCATCATCGCGATACGCTCGGTAGCAGAGACGTCATCCACCCGGGCGCCCACGCACCAAGGCAGGAACTCAGGATACCGCGGCACGTCATTGACCAAGGCATACATTTGCGCGGGCGAAAAGGTCACCAGGGCGCTGCGCTCCACTACCTGCATGGACTGTATTGTCCGGCAAAAGCGCGGGCGCCGCCATCAGCGGATCGAGTAGACTTCCGCATTCAATGAAAACCCCCGAAAAGCTGCCGCCCATCGCCGTCAACCGCAAGGCGCGATTCGATTATTTCATCGAGGAGCGCTTCGAAGCGGGCATTTCTTTAATGGGTTGGGAAGTAAAAAGCATGCGAGCGGGCAAGGCGCAGATTGCCGAGGCGTATGTGTACGTGAAAAATGGCGAGGCGTTTCTCTTCGGCGCACACTTGAGTCCGCTGAACTCCGCTTCCACGCATGTCATCGCAGATCCCACCCGCACGCGCAAGCTGCTGCTGAACCGCCGGCAGCTCGACACCCTCGTGGGTGCGGTGGAGCGGCGCGGCTATACGCTGGTGCCGCTCGAGCTGTACTGGAAAGAAGGCCGCGCCAAACTTGAAATCGGCCTTGCAAAAGGCAAGAAACAGCACGATAAGCGCGCGAATGAAAAAGATCGGGACTGGCAGCGCAACAAGGCCAAAATCATGAAAGCGATGCGCCGCTGACGAGGCCGGTAGAAAGGGGTAAACTAAGGTTTCGATTGGGGCCGACCGGTTTCGACATGGGTTGCGAAACTGCAGGTGCGTACCGAGGTGCAGGTTCCTCGTTAAACTATTTGCAAACTTATAGTTGCCAATCAAGACAACTACGCTCTAGCCGCCTAATCGCGGTTGAAACCTGGACGGCTCGTGCTGATGCGAACGTTTAGGTGTAGCGCTCATCAGATAGTGGGACACACGTGCCTGGGGTGTGTTAAACGAAAAAATACTGGGCTGGCTGCGCGCTTTCCCTGCCCGTTGGGTAGTGCGCGGTGAGAACAATAGACGCGGCTACGTACGTAGAGCTTGTAGCGTAGGACTTATGGACGGGGGTTCGATTCCCCCCGGCTCCACCAATTATCGGCCGCGAGCGCATATCGCTTATGACAAGGATTGAGGTTCCGAATAACCTTGGACGGCCCAGTCCGCGGGCCAGGTCCGGCGCCGGGCGCTGGTTCCTGGTCCTGTTGCTGCTGCTGATTGCAGGCGGCGGCCTGTGGACGTGGCTGACGCTCGCCTGGGCGTATGCCGACGGAGAGCGCGCGGGTGTGCTGCAAAAATTCGTCAACCGCGGCTGGGTATGCAAAACCCGGGAAGGCGAGATCGCGCTTTACTATGGCGGCGGCCAATACTTAGGTCCGAACTCATCGTCCCAGCTATGGAACTTCAGCGTGCGCGATCAGTCGGTCGCCGACCAACTCAGCAAGGCAGTTGGACGGCGCGTCCAATTGCACTACACAGAGCATCCGGGCGTACCCACGAATTGTTTCGCCGATACGCGTTACTTCGTGGACCGCGTGACGATTACGGACAATGAAGCGGGTACCGGACCTGTTGCGCCTGCGCCGGTTGCTCCTGGGCCGGCCGTCCCTGCCCCAGCCGCACCCGCCCCTGCGCACTAAGAAAACATTGTCATTGAACTAGCGACCTGTTCTGCGATGCTCACCGCGGTGCGAAGCGCCAGCAGACCGTCCTCGCCGGTGACCGGGGGCGCTCTGCCGGTGGCCACCGCATCCAAAAACGCCTCGATTTCGGACCTCAGAGCATCCCCCTGCTCATAGGTGTTCTCCTCGATAGCTACCTGAGGCATGCCGTCCGCGCTCACACTATTCCCCTTGCGGATGACGGTGAGAATTTTCTGCTGCAAATCGAGGGACATGTACGCATCGTCTTGGAACAAACGCAGCTTGCGCTCGGTTTTCAGACTGACACGGCTAGCCGTGGCATTCGCCACGCATCCGTTGGCGAAGCGCAGCCGCGCATTGGCGATGTCGATCTCTTTGGAGAAGACACTGCTGCCGATGGCATCCACGGACACCACAGGCGAGCGGACAATGCTCAATATCAAATCGATATCGTGGATCATCAGGTCCAATACCACGTCCACATCGGTGCCTCGATGCTTGAACGGCGCGAGGCGCGCGGATTCGATGAACCGGGGGACTGTAAGCGTGGGCTGCACCGCCAGGACTGCGGCGTTGAATCGCTCCAGGTGACCCACTTGCAAAATGCGCTTCGCGCGCGCGGCGATTTCGATCAGGCTTTGGCCTTCGGCAATGGTCACCGTCATGGGTTTCTCGACCAAAACGCTCGCGCCGGCCTCTAAGAAAGCCTTGGCCACTTCGAAGTGCGACGCCGTCGGTGTGACGATGCTCACGGCATCCACCGACCCCAAGAGTTCGCGATAGTCTTCGTGCACCGCGACACCCAGTTCGGACGCCAGCTTTTCGCGGGCCGATGCCGAAGGATCGGCGATGCCCACCAATTGAGAATTTGGCAAGCCGGCATATTTCTGCGCATGGAATCGACCCAGATAGCCGACGCCGACCACAGCGGTGCGGATCAAGGCGGAACGTCACGGCGCCGCCACGGGCCGTTGGCGCAATAGTCTTGGTGCCAAACGGTCCACGGTCCGGCGCAGAGCAACCACAACATCATTCCGACCCCCAATAGTCCCTTGCCACGATGAATGTACACAGGATTCATCTCGAACAATGTTTTTGGCGTCCAAGAGCGCATCCCTACGATTCTACAGCGGCGGCGCGGCGCTGGGATTCGTTTATAATTACTTATGGTCTTTAGCTTCAGCCGCTTTGCGAAAGACAGCCCTTGGGGGTCCGAGTTAGTTGCAGCCGTGGCGGGCCTCCTGCTCGGCGTGGTCCTCACGCCCGTGCTGATTTTCTATGCTGGCGTGATGGCGCTGGGCAGGTTTGAGGGGGCGAGCTTGGGGCACCTCTACTCGAGCGTATTGGAGGGCTTGCGCGAGGGGTCCATCGCCTCATGGGCGGTAATCCTGGGTCCGTACGGCTTGTATCTCCTGTTTAGAGCGCTTCGCGGCTGGTGGCGTGCCAGCGCCAGATTGGCCTGACTCCAGCTTTTTGCAAAGCCGAAAATTCCCCGATCTGATTCTCGTCAGCCCGGCGAAGCGCGGCGCCGGCTTATTAGGTAATCCCCCGCAGGTCTTATGTCCGCAGCAGTTTGAACCGCGTCACAGATTCGCAATACAGATAGTCCGCCGCTGTCGCAATTTGGGAACATCCATCCAGAGCAGGTATCAGACTAAAAGACTTGAGACAGCGGCAATGGCTATTTTTACGGGGCTTAAGATGGCGAGCAACTACAATACCGGACCGAATGAGGATTCCTCTTCCTTCACCTTTGCCGTTAGGGAACTACGGCAGGCCAGAGCGGCGCAAGGCTCGCTGACCTTAGCCCCGGGTCCGAAAAAGGTTTCTTACAAGGAGCAAGGATCCGACCCTTACAACAGCTCCGGCAGCTTCGACCGCAAAGCGAATTGGACTCGGGTAGGAAAGCGCTAGGGCGCAGCACTAAGATGCGGTGCGCGAAACTCACTGTTCGCGTACCACCGGGGAAAGCGGCGGCTGTTCGCGACATGCAGGCCGACGTGGTAATACAGATTCAAGTCCGCAACTGCGCCGCTGACGTCCCACTCCGGAGAATACTGATCGCTGGTTTGCCGGTAGCGATTCGCAAAGTAATCAGCTATGTGCGCCTTGCCCCACACGGGGCCACGCGCCGCGCTGTCGATTCCTGATTGCACGTATAGCACCGGCACACCTCGACGCGCGAAGCTGTAGCTGTCTGAGCGGTAATACAGACCTAGCTGCGGACTGGGGTCAGCATGCGCTTCACGGCCCTGCAGCAGCGCGTCGGCGCGCGCCATCTCTTCCAGATCGGTATTGCCGAACCCCAAAATACTGACATCACGCGTTCGGCCCCCATTGATGAAGGTATCGAGGTTGATCACCGCTGCCGTCTCGCGCAGAGGCAGGGTGGGATTCTCGACGTAGTATTGCGAGCCTAGTAGATCCGGCACCGCCGCTGTGGTCGCGAGAAAGGCGATCGAACGATCGGGTTTGGGCTCGGTGTGCTTGAAGGACTGCGCCAGCACCAAGAGGCCGGCGACGCCCGTTGCGTTATCGACCGCGCCATTGAAGGTGTTATGCCCCTGCAAGGCCGCGTCCACACCGAGTGAGTCCCAATGCGCCGTGTACATGACATATTCATGCCCTTTGCGGCCGTTCCAAATCGCAATCACATTCTGGGAATTGAAGTTGCGAATCGCGTTGTGAATGGTTGCATCGACCGTCATCCCCAGCGGTACGGCCTTGAAGCCCGGAGAAGCGGCGGTCACGACTAGGCCGGCAAAATCCAATCCCGCTGCCCTGAATAACGCACGCGCGGCATCATTTTGAAGCCAACCTTCGATGGCCGCCCGGCCTGCATACCCATCGGCCGCGGGCAACTCAAACTGCGCCCCCGTCCAGGTCGCTTGGATCACGTTCCACCCGTAGCCTTCAGCCTTAGCGTCGTGGATCAGCAATACGCCGCGAGCGCCGTGGCGCGCCGCTTCCTCGAACTTGTAGCTCCAACGGCCGTAATCGCTCATTGCATTGCCTTTGAACACGGCAGGGTCTTTCGAGGCGTAAACCGGGGCGTTGGCCAATGCGACGACGGTCTTACCGTGAACATCGATGTTGGCGTAGTCATTCCACGAATATTCGGGCGCGACGATGCCGTAACCCACGAAGATGAGCTCGCTGCGGGAAACCTTTATCTCGGCCACCGCCCGCTTCGTCCAAATGACCATGTCCTTACCCAAAACGAGGTTGCGCGCGCCTTGAGGCCCCGACGCGGACAAAGTCGCGTCGGCGCTGGCCGTGATCTGCACCAGAGGCACCTGCTGCACGTAGCTCTTGCCGTTACCGGGCTTTAGCCCGAGCTTGCGAAACTGTTCGATTAAATAGGAGACCGTCTTATCCTCGCCGGGACCGCCGGGCTTACGCCCTTGGAACTCATCCGATGCCAAGCTGCGCACATGTTCGGCGAAGGCGGTATCGTCGATGTCGGTGGAAGGTGGCGGTTCCTTGGGATGGATCGTACACCCCGGTAGGGCTCCGACCACCCAGATCAACATAGGCAAAAGACGTTGAAATCGCATAGCTCCCCGGGGGCCCTTCAGGCGCGCCGCGGCCAATAAAGCAGAATGACGGCGCCCAGGGAAAGCGCCGTACCGAGGTGTGCCCAGACGCGCCACGGCCGCAATCGGGCTTGGCCGAGGAAACTCCCGGCGCTGGCGGTGGTCAAAACCGTAAATACCGCCAGGCTACCCGCCAGCCGGGGCATTTCGCGGGACAAATCCGGGTGTTCGCGCATCAAAACCCAGAACACCACCAGCACGCTGCCGAGCCCAAAGGTAATCGACGCGGCGGATCCAAGGACAATGCCGATCAAAACCGTGAACGGACGCATATCCTTGGGCTCATATACACTTGCTAGGAAGCAGGAGCTTCTCTAGCCTTGAAGGGAACGGGGAACGCAGTTTACAGGAGAACGGCGACGGTGATGACTAAACGGCTTAATGGCACTCGTTCGCGATGGATTACCGGCATCGCCGTCTGCGCGAGCGCAGTAGGACTTGCCGCCCTGCTCGGGGCCGCCATGACACCGCCGGCCGCGGCACCCGCCGCGGCTGCCGCGCTCGCGCCGACGGAGCAAGAGAACTATGTTGCGCGCCGCGTCGCCGACATTGTCTCGCATGAGCATTACCGCCGGGCACCGCTCGATGATCATCTCTCGAGCTTGATTCTCGATCGCTATCTCGACGCGATCGACGGTGCGCGAAGCTACTTCTTCGCCAGCGACATCGCGGAGTTCGAGAAGTATCGCTATGAACTCGACGATGCGATCAAGACCGGCGACGTCGAGCCTGCCTTTGTGATTTTTCGCCGCTATCAGCAGCGCAGTCGCGAGCGTATGGCTTACGCGATCGATCTACTCAACAAGAAGCCGGATTTCGAAATTGACGAGACCTTTAACTTCGACCGCGAAAAGGAACCGTGGCCGGCCAATACCAGCGAGATGAACGAACTGTGGCGCAAGCGTGTCAAGAACGACGCTTTGTCGCTGGTCACCGCCGGCAAGCAGTGGCCCGAAGTGATCGACGTGCTGCGCAAGCGCTATGAGCATGTGGCGAAGCGCATGGATCAGAGCAAGCCCGATGATGTATTCGAGGCGTTCATGAATGCCTTCGTGCTGTCGTTGGATCCGCATTCCAATTATTTCTCAGCGCGCAATTCCGAGGAATACAACATTCAAATGAGCTTAAGCTATGAGGGCATCGGCGCCTCGCTGCAACTGACCGACGACTATGTGACGGTGATCGACGTGATCGCCGGCGGTCCGGCAGCCGTCAGCGGCAAGCTCGCCGCGAGCGACCGAATCACTGCAGTCGGTGAAGGCAAGTCAGGAGAGTTGGTCGATGTGATCGGCTGGCGCTTGGACGATGTGGTACAGAAGATACGCGGACCCGGCGGCTCGATGGTGCGCTTGCAATTGCTGCCCGCCGGCGCCGCCCCAGGCTCGGTACAAAAGGTCGTCGATTTCACACGCAATCGCGTGTCGCTTGAAAACCAAGCCGCCAAAAAGACCATGCGCACCGTGACGCGCAACGGCAGGGACGTAAAAGTCGGCATCATTACCGTTCCCAGTTTTTACCAGGACTACGATGCCAGCCGCGCCGGTGCGAAGGACTATCGGAGCACGACACGTGACGTGCAGCGGCTGATCACCGAGCTGCGTAAAGACGGCGTCGACGTGCTGATCATGGACTTGCGCGCCAACGGCGGCGGTTATCTGCCCGAAGCGGAGTCATTGACGGGTTTGTTCATCGATCGTGGCCCGGTAGTCCAGTTGCGAGACACCACTGGGCATATCGAGGTGGATGATGACCCCAATCCTGCGATTTTCTATAGCGGTCCTTTGCTCGTGCTGGTAGATCGCTTCAGCGCATCGGCCTCCGAGATCTTCGCCGGCGCGCTGCAGGATTATGGGCGCGGAATCATCATCGGGCAGCAGACCTACGGCAAGGGTACGGTGCAAAATGCGCACCCGCTGAATTACACGATCTTCGGCCGCAAGCCGGAGTTGGGCCAGTTGAACGTCACTATCGGCAAGTATTACCGCATCACGGGCGAAAGCACGCAGGATCGCGGTGTCACCCCCGATATTGAATTGCCCTCACTCATCGATGCCAACGAGGTGGGCGAGAGCACTCGCGATCGTGCCCTACCCTGGGATCACATCGAACCGGCGACATTTCGAGTCGAAGGTGATTTGAAACCGATCGCGGCCACCTTGGCCAAGTTGCATGCGGAGCGCACCGCCGGCAGCGCCGACTTCAAGTACCTGCACGATGACATTGCGGCCTTGGAAGCCATGCGAAAACAGAAGACTCTTTCCTTGAACCTCAAGACGCGAGAAGCGGAACGCAAGCGCGTTGAGACCGAAAGGCTGGACCGTGAAAACGCCTGGCGCGCAGCGCACGATGTCAAGCCGGTCAAATCGTTGGATGAGATCAAGGATGATGCGACTGCGGGTATTCTGCTCGACGAAACCTCGCAGATTGCCGCCGACCTGGTTTCCGTCTCCGCGCGCCGCACTGCCCCGACACAGGCGCGCCGCGCCGAGGGACACTAGAGAGCTAGCGCAGCAACAAGGTGTAAAGATCCCAGTAGTCCTCTGCCAGCACGTTCCAGCCATTGGCAGAGGCTGCCTTCGGCTTGTCGAGGCCGGCATCAGGCGTCGATCCGTTCCCTGACAACGAGTCGGCAGTGGGCACGGTGTCGGCCGAGTTGCGGTATTCGCACGTGGATCGCAGCCGTTCCAGTCTCGAGCGCACCAAGCTGCCGATCTGTTTTTGTCCCGCAACCACCGCCTGCGCTTTCTGCACGCGCTGCATGTAGCTCTCGCAGTCCGCCCGCGACCCAAAGGACATCTCGTGAACCCGCCGCGCAACGGCCTCCTTGGCGCGCGCTGCAAGTCCATAGGCATCTGCATGCTCGCAGAGCAATTCAGCATAGCTGATGATGGCAAGGTTGATATTGCGGCGCGCAGCGAGCGACAGACCCGGGAATTCAGGGGACGCTTCCTGCTCGATCCCGCTGCGCTCAGCGTGCAAATCGCCGACGGCCTGATCAGCCATCAATACTTGGCTGCGCAATGAATCAAGGGTCTTGAGCTTGCGGCGCCGTTTGAAGTAGTGCCAGAAAGCGGTCAAGCGGTCGAGTTCCTGCTGCGCTTCGGCCAACATCCGGCGCTCATCGTCCGCCGCGGCACTCGCCGCGCGCAGGCGCTGGTCCGCATCGGCAAGCCGGGCATTTTTCGCTGCGTCGATTTCCGCTTTGTGTTTGGCGACTTCGCGGGCCTCTTGCTGGCGAGTCAAATCGGCGGTGAAAGCCGAGAGCTGCTGATGGCAGGTCTTCCAAAGTGCGCGAAGCTGGAAGAACACCAGCGCCCCGAAACCACGCTTCGGATCGCCCAGCAAATCGCCGAGCGCATCCATCTGTTCCTGAATGCGGATGGTAGCGCCTTCCTGCTGTTTCAGCCGGTCGCGCAACAGGTGAAATTCGTCCTTGAGATCGGCATAGGCTTTCTTCAGGCCCGCGCGATTCTGGAACAGCTGCATGAGCCGTTCTTCTTCGGGACTTGCCGCACCTGCTTCCGTACTGCCTTTGAGAAACGTCAGCTTATCGATCAAAGTCCCGCCTCAATCCAACCGCAGGTCACCCGATACGAAGCCAATCTTCGCGGCTAGAAGTGATGTCCCCGCTCGGCACAATATTCCAACCATT
>JALYIT010000091.1 GCA_030775645.1 Pseudomonadota bacterium
CGATAATGTTCAGCTCGTCACCGCCGCGCGGACCATGCTCTGTTTCGTAAAGCCGTCCGCTTTGGGCGTCGAAGACCAAGCCCTGCTCGTTGCGATGGCCCCAGGTATAGATTTCCGGGCGAACGGAAGCTTGTCCGACGAACGGATTATCCTGCGGTACGCTGCCGTCTTCGTTCAGACGCAGGATCTTCCCCAGATCGGACGACAAGTCCTGCGCTTTCTCACGATATTCGAATCCTTCGCCGATTGTTAGCGCGAACGTACCGTCTGGGAGGAACGCCATTCGCCCACCGTAGTGGTTGTAAGTATCCTTCAAACGCATTGCTTTGAAGATCACCTGTAAATCTTGGAGCATGCTGCCGTCGAAGCGGGCGCGCGCCACTTGCGTACCATTGGCGGCCTTAGTTCCGGCCGCATAAGTGAGATGGACGATAAAAGGAGACTTCTGGCCGCTCGGGCCCGATAGACTTCGAGCGGTCATTAGAGTCAGCTGGCAGTGACCCGCTGGGCCTGCGAACGGCCGCGAAATGCCAATGCGAGCACTTCGTGACGTGTGCGTAGCGCACGAATACAATTGCGGCGTGTCTTCAATTGAATTGAGATCGACTGTGTTGACTGCGCACCCTTCGACTCCCAACAATGACGTGCGCGGCCTCGAGGTGCAGCTGCGAACGCAGCCACCCGACATTCTCGTGTTCCAGTACTTACTCCTCGCTGACATGTCCCGTGTACGCGTCCCTTCTTCCGGCGCAGGTGCACGGAGGGAGTCGCTATGGAGGCACACGTGCTTCGAGGCATTCGTCGCGGCGAAAGATTCGCCGAGCTACTACGAATTCAATTTCGCGCCATCGCGCGACTGGGCCATTTACCGGTTCAGTGGCTACCGCGAAGAAATGTCGCCCGTGGAGGTTTGTCAAGCTCCGGAAATCTCCGTGCGCCGGAGTGACGATGGGCTCGCGCTTGAGTCGGCGGTGCCAATGGGGCATCTTGCTGACTTCCGTGATGTTCGTCACCTGCTGATCTCTCTGGCGGCGGTCATCGAGGACCGCGATGGTAGGCTTTCGTACTGGGGACTGCGGCACCCGCCCGGCAAACCCGATTTCCACCACCGGAGCGGATTTACAATGGAAGTTACCCGCCCATGAAATTTGGAATCGACCGGTTGCTCGAAGAGCCCGAGCTTCGCAAGCCGCTTAAGGGGCGACGTGTAGCTCTGTTGGCGCACCCAGCTTCAGTAACACGCAACCTCGTGCATTCCCTCGATGCGCTAGCGACGATCGGTGACGTGACCTTAAGCGCGGCGTTCGGCCCGCAGCACGGACTGCGTGGGGACAAGCAGGACAACATGGTCGAGTCGCGGGACTACACCGACCCGGTGCACGGCATCCCGGTGTTCAGCCTCTACGGCGAAGTACGCCGGCCTACATCTGAAATGATGGAAACTTTCGACGTATTGCTCGTCGATCTACAGGACCTCGGGTGCCGAATCTACACGTTCGTCACCACACTGCGTTACGTGCTCGAGGCGGCTGCGAAGGAGCACAAGGCTGTGTGGATTCTAGATCGCCCAAATCCTGTGGGCCGGCCAGTGGAAGGGCTGATGCTTAAGCAAGGTTGCGAAAGCTTCGTCGGCGCTGGGCCGATGCCGATGCGGCACGGCTTGACACTCGGGGAGCTTGCACGGTGGTTCGTTGGGACTCTTAATCTTGACGTGGACTGGCGCGTGGTGCCGATGGAGGGCTGGGATCCGAACGCTGCACCGGGATATGGATGGCCGCTCGGCGCGCGGACGTGGGTCAATCCGAGTCCTAACGCTCCGAATCTATGGATGGCGCGCTGCTATCCGGGCTCAGTGATGCTGGAAGCCACAACGTTGTCGGAAGGCCGCGGTACCACCAGGCCGCTGGAGTTGTTTGGCGCGCCGGATCTGGATGTGCGGGCATTGTTGGCAGAGATGCGTTCGCTCGCAACGCCCTGGATGAATGGCTGTCGGCTCCGACCCTGCTGGTTCGAGCCCACGTTTCATAAGCATGTTGGCAAGCTCTGCGCCGGCGTCCAGGTTCATGTGGAAGACCCTGAGTGCTATGACCATGAAGGTTTCAAACCTTGGCGGTTGTTTGCGCTCGCGTTCAAGGCTATCCGAAGGCTGCGTCCGGATTACGAGATCTGGCGCGACTTTGCCTATGAGTATGAGAAGGGCAGGCCTGCGATCGACGTGATTAACGGGAGTGATCTGCTGCGTCGGTGGGTGGACGATCCGGCGGCGACCCCGGCCGATTTGGAGGCGCTGACGACTCGCGACGAAGTTCGCTGGCGCAGCGAGCGCGAGGCGGTTCTCCTCTACTGAAAGTGTCGGCGTGATGCAAGCCGGCAGATGGCGAGACACTTGCGTGCCGACCCGTTACGGCGAACGCGTCCCTTTTGTGCGAGTTGGCATGGCGACAACCGCTAAGGAACAAGGAACCGGATGACATTTGGCAGGGCAACGCGCTTTTCACGCGATGTGTACGAAAGAAGATGTTGGATTTCGTCAATTATTAACATGCGAGGTGTAGCATGTGGGAGCATTTCTATAGCTGTATTTTCAAGTTCATTCAGGCGGTCGAGGGCCTTAACGGATCGAACGATCTCTGCGTAGAAGCTGCGGATGACGGGCAGCGGCGGCATCTGCGTCGCGATGATCGATTGAAGACCAACGCGTTAGACGTGTTTCGGTTTGGAGCTTGAGCCGTACCGACGAATACTGCATGTCGAAAGGATGCACTTGCCCGCAGCGACGCCGGATAATCACGTTGATACCCGATTTGATCTGGACGGCACCGGAACCCTGATTACGATGCGCATGACCCTGCCTGACGCTGAGACGCGGAAGCGCATGCTCGCGACGGGCATGGAGCACGGAATGGAAGCAAGCTATCGTCGCCTAGAGACCATGGTCTGAAGCAACCGTGATCGCCAAGAGAGATCGCAACGCTATGAAAGTTACCGTATCCATTGATGTTCCCTCGATCGAAGAGGGTCTAAAGTTCTTCGGCGAGGCTTTCGGCTTTGTTGAGTCGTCACGGCCCCATCCAGGCTACGCAATCCTCACCGCTGGCGAATCGTCGATTGGGCTTCTAGCTAAACCAGCGAGATCGTCATCTGCAAAAGGGACTGACGACGTGCGCAAGTATGGCCGCCACTGGACGCCGGTGCATATCGATTTTCGTGTTGACGACTTTGACGTAACACTGAAGGCGGCACTCGAGGCAGGCGCGAAGGCTGAGCAAGTGCACCGCGTTTCCGGCTATCCACCAGTCGCCTTTTGTAGTGACCCGTTCGGACACGGATTCTGCATCGTTGGGCCGTGGAAGTAAGGGTTCCATTCGGGGGCTTGCTCCGACGCTGAGTTTTTCGATGTTGCTGCATCGCTAGGCCTTTGCGAAAACCTTCGTTTGTGCAAAGACCATTGATTTAAGTCCTGGAATTTTCTGATGATTGCGGCGGCTGGCCGCGCGCATGCGCGAACTGAACGTAAAACCAGAGCTCGAGATTTACGATACGGGGCATCTTGAGGCGTGCATGCGTTTATTCGACGAAGGGCTTTTGGCGGAGCCTCTGCAGTTCTCAATCGTGCTGGGTGTACGCGGTGGCATGGCCGCAACGCCGGATAATCTGATGATGATGGTTCGCCGCCTACCACCGCAATGCATTTGGCAGATCATTGCAATCGGCAAGTCCAACCTCGAACTTACCGCAATTGGATTGGCGCTCGGCGGCAATGCTAGGGCGGGCCTGGAGGATACCCTGTACTTGAGCAAAGGGGTGTTAGCGGACAACCGGCGATTGGTCAGCCGCGCACTAGGCCTCGCAGGGTCACTGGGCTTACGGGTAGCCGACGTCGCGGTCACCGAGCTGCGCCTTGCGCTGCCACAGAGGAATAGCGTTTGAACTGTGCGTCCGCTGATACATCACCTGAGGGTTCAACTGCAGCAGTTCATCCGAAGCCTCAAACCCGGCGGCCGCCATATTTGATTCCGCGTTCAACCCGAACGGTCTTGTGGTAGACGCGGGCAAGAACAAGCTTGATGGAAGTACTGGCCCCAACTTGTACAGCCAAAATCCGCCGCCCAATCGGGCAGCTTGCTGCCCAAGGCCTTACGAAATAGCTGTCCCCGTCCAAACGGTTCTGCCACCAGCACCGCTGCGCCCACCTCCATGGCCGCCGGCAGCAGCCGATCTTCCGATCGCGGTTGTTGATCGCGTAGTCGATCTCCAAGAAATCGGGTTTGCCCCGCTTGAGGATCGCCTCGGCGGCATCGTAAGCTCCCTTGAATGTGGTGGTAATGCCCGTGTAGCGGCACAGGCCCTGCGCCTTTAACGCATTTAAGCCGCCCAAATCCTGGCGCGCATTGCTCACATTGTGAAGTTGCAGCGCGTCCACCTTGTCGGTCTTGAGCCGCTGCAGGGATTGCCGCGCTTCCGCGGCCTCTGCGCCGGCTCGATATTCTTCCAGTTTGGTGGCGATGAACACCCGCGGGC
>JALYIT010000092.1 GCA_030775645.1 Pseudomonadota bacterium
AGTGCGTACATTTCTGCGCCTCGCGTGCGGCGGACCCATCTTGCCCAGGTGGCGGAACTGGTAGACGCGCTGGTTTCAGGTACCAGTGGAGCAATTCGTGGAGGTTCGAGTCCTCTCCTGGGCACCACATCCCTGCTTTCTGCATGTCACTGACGGTTTAGGCGTCTTATTCCGGATGTGTTCAAGAACTTCTCGTCGGCGACCCGCACCAGATCCCGCCCCTCGTTCTTCGCGACATACAAGGCCGCATCCGCGCGCGCAATGAGTTCGTCAAGCGAACGCACCTGATCGTCGCGGCTCGCGAGCCCGGCGCTCAAGCTGACGCGCAGCCCCGCGCCCGAGGGCGGCAGCGTGATTGCAAATACCATGGTGCGCAGGCGCTCGAGCGTGGCAATGGCCACTTCCGCCGTTGCACCGGGCATGATGAGGAGGAATTCCTCGCCGCCCCACCGGCCGAGGACATCGCCACCGCGCACCGACTCGCGGCCCAAGCGGGCGAACTCTCTCAGCACATAGTCTCCGGTCGCATGGCCGCAGCGATCGTTGATGAATTTGAAGTGATCCATATCGATGATCGCGAGTGTCAAAGCGGTGTCGGATTCGGCCGAGGCGGCAAGGGCATCCGTCGCCAGTTCCGCCGTGCGGCGTCGATTCGGCAATCCTGTCAAACCATCTTGACTTGCCAACCGCACCAGCTGCTGCCGAAAGCGCAGGTTGGTCACCAAGAAATAGATCAGCAGTGCGATCACCAGCACGCCGCTCACGGAGGCGATGGCATTCCAGCGCAGTTGCTGTGCCTGGCGCTGCGACTGTTCGTGAGACAGGTCCAGCTCGCGCTTTAGCAGCGCGTTGCGCTCGATCTCCCGATCTGTCTCGAAGCGGGCGCGTAGTGCCACAGCCTGCTTGGTGCGATCGGCATCATGGGTTGCGACATAGCGCCGCATGTATTCGGCCAAGTCGTTGTACGCATCGCGGTAATTGTGCAAAGCGGCGTTGGTGCGCGCGCGCCATTGATACAAGGACGCGACACGCAGCGGCAAGACGTCGGTTCCGCTGTGGTCAAGCACCTCGTTCAACGTGGCCAGGGCCTTCTCTGGATGACCTTCGGCCAGATCGATACGCGCCAGCAGCGCCTCGGTCTCCTTCACCTCGTCGGAGAATCTCGAAGCGATAAACGTGAACAAGGCGTTTTCGCAGGAGGCGCGCGCCTTGATGAGTTGTCCTAGTTCAATACGCGCCTCGCAAACCCGCACGTCGGAGAATGCAACGCCCTGAGAATCATTCAACGAGGAGCTAAGCTTGCGGGCCGCGTCGAATTCCGCGATCGCCTGCGGATACTTTTGCATTAGAATTAAGATGCGGCCGCGCAAAAATCGGTCGACCGATAGCGCCAGCGGGAGGTGGTGTGCGGCGTCCCAGTCGATTGCTTCCTGATTCAATGCCAGCGCTTGTGGGTAGTCGCCCATGCCGCGCAGTACGGTGGCCAGCACGCCGGCGGCGAGAACATGCGGTTCGGCAAATGCCGGCGTGGTGCTGGAACGATAGGCCTGCGAAAGGCTGCCGATCGCCAGGTCCTGGCGATCTTCGCGATACTGGAGGAGCCCACGTGCAATCAATAGGCAGATATCTTCCAAGGATCCGCGCTGCTGAACCGCTTGCGCCTCTTCGGTAGTTTTAACGGCTGCCGCGATCCCCGCTTGGTCGTAAACGTTCTCTGCGTACAGCGAGAGCAGCATGATGCGGACCGGATCGGTGTTGTCGGTGGCAACTTTCAGTCCCTTGAACACCGCATCGCGCGCTTTGGATTCCAGTTCGAGAATGCTGTAGGCCTGAGCCTGCACGCTGTACAAGGATGAGAGACGATGCGGGTTTGGGACGGGTGCGGCGAGTTCGGCCTTCAGCAGCACCGCTACTTTCTTCAATGCCGCGTTGGCATCCTGGTCCACCAAGGTCTGCAATGCTCGAATCGCCGGATCCGCATTCGGCAGGCAGACGGCCGCCGCCGGGCGACAGGCCAGCAGCCAGGACAGTAAAAGCGTGGCAACAATGCCGGCAATTCCCGCGCGGGAAGCACGCTGCCCGGCATACTTGGGACTGCTCATATTGCCCCGCAAACTACGGGTTTCAGGCCTTGCGTTCGTTACTTAAAGTCACGGTTTTTAACTTCTCAAGGAACGCCCGTGCGCGCCGCGCCGGCGGCGCGCGGACTGTGACCTGATTCGCAGGTTCAACGGGCCGTCCTTTGAACGCCGGTGGTGACAAGCGAGCGGGAATTGAGCATATTGGGGGCGGCGACACATATATCTTGCCTTGATCAACGTAAAAAAAGGATAGGGCCGCTTATGTCATCCTCGTTTCTGGATCGCGAAAATACCGTCTCCGGCGCTGGTTTCAATCGATTTATGGTGCCGCCAGCGGCCCTGGCGGTGCATCTCTGCATAGGACAGGTCTACGCGATCTCGACCTTCAACTTGCCGCTCACCAAGCTCATTGGCCTGACCCAATCCGCGCCTGGCGATTGGAACTTGAAAGACGTGGGTTGGATTTTTTCCATCGCCATCGTTTTCCTGGGTTCCTCAGCGGCCATTTTCGGGCGCTGGGTGGAGCGAGTCGGCCCGCGGAAATCGATGTTTGTCTCGGCGCTGTGCTTCTCAGGCGGATTTCTGCTCTCCGCCGTGGGCATCCATCTGCACCAACTGTGGATCATTTATCTTGGGTACGGGGTATTGGGCGGCTGCGGGCTTGGCATCGGCTACATCTCGCCGGTTTCCACGCTGATCAAATGGTTCCCCGACCGCCCCGGCATGGCCACCGGCATGGCCATCATGGGCTTCGGCGGCGGCGCACTCATTGCCGCGCCGTTATCGGTGTTACTGATGAAGCATTTTGCCACGCCGACATCGAACGGCGTGCTGGAAACCTTTGTCACAATGGGCGTGATTTATTTCATGTTCATGATGATCGGCGTCATCAGCGTGCGAGTACCGCCGGCCGATTGGAAACCGGCGGGTTGGCAGCCTGCGGAACATCAGAGAGCGTTGGTGACCACTGCCAACGTGTCGGTCGATGTGGCTTGGCGCACGCCGCAGTTTTGGCTGCTGTGGGGTGTGCTTTGCATGAATGTCAGCGCGGGCATCGGCGTGTTGGGTCAAGCCTCGCCGATGATTCAGGAAATGTTCCCCGGCAAGATCACCCCGGCCGCTGCCGCAGGCTTTGTGGGTCTCATCAGCTTGTTCAACATGGTGGGCCGGTTTTTCTGGGCCAGCACCTCCGATTACATCGGCAGGCGCAACACCTATATGATCTTTTTCTTGCTAGGGATCGTGCTTTACGCGCTGGTGCCGACCTTTGGCCACATGGGTTCGACACCGCTGTTCGTGGCGGCGTTCTGCATCATTTTGTCGATGTATGGCGGCGGTTTCGCCACGATACCGGCGTACTTGCGCGATATTTTCGGCACTTTCCAGGTTGGCGCCATCCACGGACGGCTGCTAACGGCTTGGTCTGTGGCCGGCGTGCTCGGTCCCGTATTGGTGAATTACATCCGTCAATATCAAATCGATAGCGGCGTGCCGAAAGCGCAAGCCTATTCGGTCACCATGTACATCATGTGCGGACTGCTGTTGATCGGATTCTTGTGCAATTTAGCAATGCGCCCGGTGAACTCGAAATACCATCTCCAGACAATGCCGCTTGGCTCGCCAAAACCCGGGAGCATCCCAACATGAATGTCCGACTCGTTACGCTATGGCTTGCGGTGGGAATTCCGCTATTGTGGGGAATCTATAGAACGCTGGAAAATGCGTTGAAATTATTTCAATAATCTGCCGGCAAAACGGAGCTCGCCATGCATATCAATTTGAGTCTCGCACCGATTGTGTCGCTGGTCGCCGGCATCCTCATTTTGGTGATGCCCAAACTTTTGAATTACATCGTCGCGTTGTACTTGATCCTCATCGGATTGATCGGGCTTTTCGGCACCGGCGGCTCGTTTCATCTCAGATAAGCGCGCGGCGCGGCCCTCGCGCACTCTGGCCGCAATACCTTAGGCAACTCGTATCGAACGCCTAGCGTGAGGGGTTGACGACTTGATACGCCTTAGCGACATCTCCAGCAATATTTCTCGCGAAATGCTCCATTTTATCGGCATACATCGGCGTGAGGAGTTCCGATACACGTTTCTTGGCCTCTTCCATGGTAGCCCCGTCCGCGTAGGCCGCCGCGGTGCGGTCGAGTAAGTCGTGAAAGAATTGTTTCCAGAGAGCAATCTTGTCTTTTCCACGCATGACCTCGCCGTGGCCTGGAACGATGTACTCGAAATCTAACTGCTCTGCGGCATCTAGGGTCTTAATCCATTCGTAAGGAAAGCTATCACGCATAGTGGGGGTCCAGCCGTGGAGCGCATCGCCGCTTACCAGGACTTTCTCCGCCGGTAGGAAAACAAAGACGTCGCCATCGGTATGCGCTCGGCCGAGCCACAATAGCTCAACGGTACGCGAACCGCGGTGAAGAACCAGGCGACGGTCGAATGTCAGGGTTGGAAGGGTGACGTGAACGGTCTTAAGTTCCGCCAGATAGGCTTCCGCCTCGACGATTTTCTTCTGAATGGCGGACTTCTGTTCAACGCCGACCGCTTGCCCAAGGTCAGTTTTTAACTGCCCAATTTCTTGCGGCATGGCGCCAATCTCATGCTTCCATCGTGGAATACCGCGTTGGTCGATGTTCGCACGCGTAGCGTCCGTCGAGACGATTTCCACACCGGGCCAAGCACGCACATAGGCTTCGTCGCCTTGGCTGTGGTCCGAGTGCAAGTGTGTATTAACCAGGTATTGTACGGGCTTGGGGGTTAATTTCTTGATCTGATTGATGAGAGCGCGCGCTGCCGAAGGCGTCGATTCCGCGTCAACAACCAAGACGCTGTCTCCGAGAATAATAATCGCAGCGTTGCTGTTCACCCGGTAAGCGGGGCGGGCAATGGCCGCATATACCCCGTCCGCTACCGGTCTGATGTCGAAAAGATCCTCTGCCGCAATACACGGCAACGGAGCCAACAAGACCAGAGCTACATAAACGCGAAGGTTCATCAGAGGTTCCTTTCGATGCTGGCTGACTTGAGAAGAGCGAACACGAAAAATTCCCACGCAACGACGGACGCGGTTCTGATAGAGCGTCCACCCGTATTAGTTCCAACTTGCTGACACCGATCTTGGGACCGCATGCCGGGGCGCCGTTAGCGCTGTGACCGAAATGAGGCGAAAGCTAGGCGGGGACCGAAGATTCCGCGGCGGCGGCTACCGGCCGACGGGCAAACCAACCAAACAGCAGAATGCCGCAATAGCATGCGCCAGGCACGATCAGCGCTTGCTTCAGACCCCAGATATCGGCGGCGTTCCCCGTCACCAAGGGCACAATGGCGCCCCCGACGATGGCCATGCAGATCACTCCCGAGCCTTCGGCCGCGCGCCGCCCCAAGCCCTCGTTTGCCAGCGAGAAGATGGTGGGGAACATGATGGAATTGAACAGTCCGATCGAAAGCAAACACCAGCCCGAGATGGATCCCACGGTGTTGGCCGAAATCAGCAGCAAGGCGATCACCATCCCGGCGACGCAACTCAATACTTTACCCGGCGAGTAGAGCCGCAGCACATAGGCGCCGATGAATCGGCCCACCATTGCGCCGCCCCAATAATATTGCAAATGTTTGCCCGCAGCTGCGGCATCGATACCCATGGCGCTCGGCTGCATGAGGTAATTCACGATAACCGAGCCGATGGCCACCTCACCGCCCACATAGAGAAAAATGCACAGAGTGCCGAAAGCGAAGCGCGGCCGCGTTAAAAGATTGAAGGCCTTAAGGATGGGCGTGTGCGGAACCGGCACCTCCACCAACGCCTTGCGGCGCAGCCACACCACGGCGGCTAGAATTGCCAACGCAATGGCGAGGCCCACATAGGTATGAGCGATGACACGGCTCTCGACGCTGCGAAAGGTGTCCAGCGCGGCCCCCGACAATGTTTTCGGATCCGTACTCGCCAGGGTACCTAAAATCAATATTGACCCGACATACGGAAAAATCGTCGTGCCCAGGGAATTAAATGCCTGCGCAAACGTCAATCGGCTGCTGGTGCTTGCCGGCGGCCCCAACATGGAAATCAAAGGGTTGGCGACCACTTGTACGGTGGTGATGCCGGAGGCCAGCACGAATAACGCAATCAGAAACAAGCCGAACATGCTGTGTGAGGATGCAGGCACGAATAGAGCACAGCCGGCCGTCATCGTGAGAAGGCCGACCACGGCGGACCGCATGTAGCCAATGCGTTTCACCAAGGCCGCCGCCGGAATTGACATGACAAAGTACGCTGCGAAAAACGCCGATTGCACCAGCATTACTTCGCCATAGGTGAGCGTGAAGAGTTCCTTCAGCTTCGGCACGAGCACATCATTCAAACTCGTGATGCCGCCGAAGGCGAAGAACAGGATGAAGACGAAGGCCTGCAGATCCGGCGCGTAGGTCGCCTGGCCCTGGCTGAAATCGCGCGGGTTAGAAGATGCGATCTGCATCAGGCAAATGGATTTTGTCGAATGATGGTCTGCTCGCGCTCCGGGCCGGTCGAGATCAGGGTGATCGGCACGTCTGCGAGCACCTGCAGGCGCTCCAGATAGCTGCGCGCGTTCGCCGGCAAATCTTCGTATTTTTTAATGCCCACGGTGCTCTCCCTCCAGCCAGCCATGTCCTCGTAGACCGCCGCGCATTCGCCGAAGCTACCCGAGAGCAGCGGTGGTGTCGAGGCAATGCCTGCGTCGGTCCTGTAGCCGATGCAAACACGGATCGTGTCCAAGCCGTCCAGCACGTCGAGCTTGGTGACGCACAATGACGAGCAGCTGTTATGAACGATCGAGCGGCGCAATGCAACTGCATCGAACCATCCGCAGCGACGGCGCCGTCCGGTGACCGAACCGAATTCGTGGCCTACGCGCGACAGGTACTCCCCCGCCTCATCGAACAGCTCCGTTGGAAACGGGCCTGCGCCGACCCGGGTGGCGTACGCCTTGACGATGCCCAGCACGTCATGCAGGCGCCTGGGACCCAAGCCCGTGCCGGCTGCCGCGCCACCTGCCGTCGTCGTCGACGAGGTGACGAAAGGATAGGTGCCCAGATCGACGTCCAGCATCGCGCCCTGGGCCCCTTCAAACAGCACGTTGCGCCCCTCGATGCTGAGCTGCTCGAGAATGCCGGTCACATCGGCCACCAGCGGCTTGAGGCGTTCGCCCAATGCCAAATTCGACTCCAACACCTGTTGGAAATCCACCGGTGTGGTCTGGAAATAACGTTGCAGGATGAAGTTGTGATAATCGAGTACTTCGCCGAGCTTCGCCGCAAAGCGTTCGCGATGAAATAGATCAGCGACACGCAGCGCGCGACGCGCGACTTTGTCCTCATAGGCCGGCCCAATGCCCCGCCCGGTCGTGCCGATCGCCTTTTCGCCCTGCGCTTTTTCCCGCGCCTTGTCCAAGGCAATGTGTGAGGACAGGATGAGCGGACAGGCGGGACTGACTCGCAAGCGCTCAAATACCGGTACGCCTTGCTCGATCAACATTTGCGCTTCTTTGAAAAACGCTTCGAGCGAGAGCACCACGCCGTTGCCGATCAGGCATTGCACGTGGGCGTGCAGAATCCCGGAAGGAATCAGTGATAGAACAGTCTTCTTGCCTTCAATCACCAGAGTGTGCCCGGCGTTGTGCCCGCCCTGAAAGCGCACCACGGCTTGAGCTTGATCCGTCAGCAGATCGACGACCTTGCCCTTGCCCTCATCGCCCCACTGCAGGCCGATCACCACCAGGTTCTTACCCATTGCGCACCATCCAAAGCAGTGCCAGTCCCAACACCATGCTGATCAGTCCCCCCCAGCGAAGTTGCACCGGTTCGGTTTTTGATAGTTTAGCCATCAGGCGCTGCGCCGCAGCCGGGTTGATGAAGGGCAAAGTGCCCTCGATCACCAGGTACAGAGCGAAAGCGCCGCCCAAATAACGCGCGAGTTCAGTCCAACCAATAACCATGATGACTTGCGGCTAGCGTTTCGGGGGCTGAGGGGGCTGCGCGGGCTGCGACTGCGGCTTGTTGAAATACTTGAAATAAGCGCTGTCCGGGGCGATGACCATCATGTCGCCTTGAGTGCCCACCGACTCCCGGTACGATTGCATGCTGCGATAGAAGCTATAGAACTCCGCGTTCTTCGAATAAGACTTTGCATACACCTCGCTCGCCGAGGCATCCCCTTGGCCGCGAATTTGTCCGGCTTGCCGGGCGGCATCTGCCAAAATCTCAGTTTGCGCTTTGTTGGCCTCGGCACGGGTGCGCTCCGCCGCCTCCACGCCCTCGGCGCGAAGCTTCGCAGCCTGCGCCTTGAAGTTGGAGCGCATGCGGTCGAACACCGAGTCCTGAACCTGCTGCGGCAGATCGATCTTGGTGATGCGCACATCCACCAGCTCAATGCCTAGCTGTTCCGCCAGCGGCCGTGCCGTCTTCATCATGGCGTCGGTGAATTCCGTGCGCTCCGCGGTGATCACCTGCTGCAAGGTACGCTGCGTCACCACGCTCTTGATGCTGTCCTTCACCGTCTCGCCCAAGCGCGCATTGGCAACCTCTTCCGTGCCGCCGGTTGCCTCATAAAAGCGGCGTAAATTTTGGATACGCCACTTGACGTAGAAATCCACGTTGAGCTGTTCCTGCTCCCGGGTCAGGAAATGTTCAGACGGGTACATCTGCGTGAGAATTCGCGCATCGTAAATTCTGACCTCATTGACCAGGGGAATCTTTGAGTGCAGGCCAGGTTGATAGTTCGAATCGACGATTTCACCGCCGATCGCCTTGATGGCAAGCTGTCCCTCGCTTACCGTGAAAAAGCTGGCTCGCAAGAGCAAAATCACAGCCACTAGCGCCAGTAAAGTATAGAGCAGTCGGTTTTGCATCAGCGCACTCCACGCGCACGGGCGGGATCTTCCATCGGCGTCACTTGTATCTCCGGCATCCGCGCCGGAGCCACGGTCATGGTGTCGTTGGGATTGGAGATCGACTGCGGTCCGGCGGAAAGGAGCTTCTCCAGGGGCAGGTAGAACATGTTATTGCCGCCCTTGGCATCAACGATGACCTTGCGCGAGTTCTTGTACACATTCTCCATCGCTTCCAGATACATGCGCTCGCGCGTGACCCCGGGAGCGTGCTCGTATTGGTTCAAGACCTGATCGAATCGAGATGTCTCGCCCTGCGCCAGAGCCAGCACTTGCAATCGGTATGCCTCGGCATCCAGCAGATTTTTTGCGGCCTGGCCGCGCGCCCGCGGCACCACATCGTTGCGGTAAGTTTCCGCGTCCTGTTGGTAGCGCTGCCGGTCCTTGTCAGCCTTGATGGCATCGCGCTGTGCATCCTGCACGGGGTCCGGAACGATGACATCGCCGAGTTTTACACTGATGATGTTGACGCCCATGTCGTAGTTATCGAGCGTGCGCTGCAGTAGTACTTTCGCGCGATCCGTGATCGAAGGATCGAAGGCGAGCGCCTTGTCGAGAGAAGCCTGGCCCACCGCTTCGCGCATGGCGCTCTCGCTCACCTGCACCAAGGTTTCCTCGACGTTGTTGACCTTGAATAGGTATTTGCGCGGATCGGGCTTAGTGTACTGCACCGCCGATTTGACTTCGACCAGGTTGGTATCGGAAGTGAGCATCCTGGCATCATCGGTAACACTGAACTGCTGAGAGACATTGACGATGTGCTTCGTCTCGATCGGCCAAGGCAGATGCCAATTGTATCCGGGACCTGTGGTCTGCACGTACTTACCGAAGCGCAAAATGACGGCCCGCTCCTGCGCATCGACGCGGTACAAGCCGCTGCCGATCCACACCGCGCCGATGAGCACCAAAATGCTGGTGATTCCCTTGCCAAAGCCCGAGGAATTTTGTCCGCCGCCGAGGCTGCCGCCGCCGCCGCCGCGCCCGAACAGCGCGCTCAGGCGCCGCTGGAAGTTTCGCAGCACATCGTCCAGATCGTTCTGCGATTGCTGGGGTCGGTTCCAGGGATTGCGTTTTTCCCCACCAGGTTCATTCCAAGCCATGAGATATGCCTAATAGTAAGTTGCGGAGTGTTTCGGATCATGGATGAAGCCGCCTAGTCTAACAGGCGAACCCGGTGACCACCTTGAGAAAGCTTAGGCGACGCGCTGTTCACGAGATCGCGGAGTTTCCACGAGATTGACTCCCTTGGCTCCGGAGAATTTGGCGACTTCAGCCAAATCCAATTCGACTTCCATTTCCCAGCTCCCATCGTCGCATTGCCGTTCAGAGCGCACCGCATTGCGTTTATAGAGGTCGGATCTGACCGCCGCAGCCTGTAGTTGCAAATGGAAAGTGCGGCGGACCTGATTCGGACGCACGGCGTGCGCCAGCGCTTCACGCAAAAGATCCAAACCCGCGCCGTTCGCCGCGGCCGCCCACACCTGCGTTGCAAGCCCTTCCGCTCCCAAGATGGTCCGAGGCTCATCGCCGCTCAGGTCAATTTTGTTGAATACCAGCAATTCGCGGATGTCGCCGGCGCCGATGCCGCGCAACACTTCGCGAACTTGTTCTATGCGTTCGTCGCGCAACGGATCGCTTGCGTCCACAACATGCAGCAGCAGATCGGCATCGCGCGCTTCCTGAAGTGTGGAGCGAAATGCTGCGACCAGCTCATGCGGCAGGGCGCGGACAAATCCTACCGTATCGGCAAGAACGACTTCACCGACACCGTTTAGCTCGATGCGCCGTACCGTGGGATCGAGCGTCGCGAACAATTGATCCGCCACATAACTGGAGGAGCCGGTCAGAGCATTGAACAGCGTCGACTTGCCGGCGTTCGTATACCCGACAAGCGCCACCGTCGGCACCGGCACTTCGCGTCTGACATGTCGGCCGGTATCGCGCTGGCGGTCGAGCTTCTCCAACCGCGATCGCAGCGTGCGGATACGCTTTGCGATCAAGCGGCGATCGGTCTCCAACTGGGTTTCACCAGGGCCTCGTAAACCGATACCGCCCTTCTGGCGTTCAAGGTGGGTCCACCCTCTAACGAGACGAGTGGCCAGGTGCGAGAGCTGCGCAAGCTCGACCTGAAGCTTACCTTCGAAGCTCCGTGCTCGCTGGGCAAAAATGTCCAAAATCAATCCGTTACGGTCTAATACTCGACGACCGGTCAGCTTTTCCAAATTCCGTTCTTGGCTCGGACTTAAGGTCTGGTCCACCAGGATCAAATCGGCCAGGTTCGCTTCGGCAAAGGCGCGGATCTCCTCCGCTTTCCCGGTACCAACAAAGTATTTTGGGTCGGGACGCGCGCGCGCCGCAAGCACTGTGCCAACGACCACTGTGCCCGCCGACGCAGCCAAGGCAACGAATTCGGCGGTATCGCTGGGATCAACGGGATGCCCGATGCCGACGCCGACTAAAACGGCTCGTTCGCCGCCTCTCGGGCGTTCAAATAGTTGCAGAACGCCACCTACTCATTCGACGACGGCCGGCTCCGTGACTTCGCCGTCCTCGCCCGTCGGCAATCGAACGTTGCGCGCAGGTACGACCGTGGAGATGGCGTGTTTATAAACCATCTGACTCACGCTATTCCGCAGCAACACGACGAACTGGTCGAATGAATCGATCTGTCCTTGTAGTTTGATGCCGTTCACAAGATAAATTGAAACTGGCACCCTTTCTTTGCGCAGGGCATTTAAAAATGGATCCTGCAGGGACTGGCCACGGGCCATGGGTAAAGCTCCTTGTTTTTAGAGTCGTTTCTATTGCCTTATCACTTCCATGCGACACGAGGCACGTACCTGTTTAATGCTAGCACAGCGCAATGGCCCACGTTAAATGTAAGACCTAGTTTCCAAATCCGCTCTCGAACAGTGCATCAACGATCAAGCGTGCAGCGTCTGGGCGCATGGAATCCAACCATCGCGCGGCTGTGCGTCGACGAAGCCACGTCAGTTGCCGCTTTGCGAGTTGTCGCGTCGCCGCAATTGACTTTTCGGTGGCTTCATCCAACCCAGTTAATCCAGCTAAATATCGCCATATCTGCCGATATCCGACCGCGCGCATGGACGGATGTTCCGGACTCAAATCGCCCCGCTCGTACAGGTTCCTCACTTCTTCCACGAAACCGGCGTCGAGCATGCACTTGAACCGCAAAGCAATCTTGGTGTGTAACTCGCTTCGTTCAAGGGGCGCAAGCGCAAATTCGATGACATTTACGTCGGTTATCACCGACATGCGCTTTTGTTGCAATTTTGTAATGGTATCACCCGTGATGCGGTGAACCTCAAGCGCGCGCTGGATGCGTTGCGGATCGTTCACGTGAATACGCGACGCCGCCTGCGGGTCAACCTTTGCCAGCGCTTGATGAACGGCGGCCCAACCCAAAGCGGCAGCGCTCGCATCGATTTCGGCGCGCACCTTAGGATCGGACGCGGGCAACGAGGCAATGCCGTTGGTCAGGGCGTGGAAATACATCATGGTGCCGCCGACCAGAAGCGGTTGGCGACCGCGCGACCAGATCTCCTCCATGGCGCGCAGAGCGTCACCGGTAAATTCGCCTACCGAATAGCCCGCTGCGGGATCGCGGATATCAATGAGATGGTGCGGCGTGCGAGCGAGAATGTTCTTATCCGGCTTGGCGGTTCCAATGTCCATTCCGCGATACACCAGTGCAGAGTCGACACTGATGATTTCCAACGGCAATTTCTCGGTCAGGCGGATGGCCAGATCGGTTTTTCCAGAACCGGTCGGACCCATCAATAAGACCGCGGAGCGGCGATGTGGCGCTTGGAAATTCACCGTCCGCGCAGGAAAAGGCGATCCAGTTCGCTCATGGAAAGACGAACCCATGTCGGGCGGCCGTGATTGCACTGATCAGAACGCGGGGTGCCTTCCATTTCCCGCAGCAGTGCATTCATCTCCGGCAAGCTCAAGATGCGCTGGGCACGTACGGCGGCGTGACAGGCCATGGTCGCGAGCAAGTGGTTGATAGACTCCTCGACGCGACGCGAGTGCCCTGCTTCGAGCAAGTCGGACAAAACATCTCGCACAATGCCCGCCGGGTCACGGCCGGCCAGCAGTATCGGAATTGCACGCAACGCCAGTTGGTCCGGGCTCGAACGCGTTACCTCAAATCCCAGCGCCGCAAATTCCTGTAGGTGGCCTTCCGCGGCGTCGGCCTGCGCCGGCGTCACTTGTAATATTTCGGGCATCAACAGGTGCTGTTGTGCGGTATCTCCGGCCAAGAGCTTTTTCATGCCTTCGTACATAATCCGCTCGTGCGCCGCATGCATGTCCACCAATACCAAGCCGTCGGGACACTGCGCCAGGATGTACACGCCGTGGAGTTGCGCGATGGCATAGCCCAAGGGCGCCTCGGCATCGCGCCGGCCGCGGTCCGCGTCAGCGGCCGGGACGTATGCCTCTCGCACTTCGGCACTCGCCGAACTTAGGGAGCCTCGATATGCATCCACGCCCGCGCGTGGCGGCGCCTCGGGCAATGCGAAGCGCGCCTGCGACGTGCCGGCGAAGCGTGATGCCCCGGTGAGCCAGTCGGACGGTGCGCTGCCCGCGGACTGTTCCGAAGGCCGGGTGCCGGCCAACACTTTCTCCAGAGTGCGGAACAGGAAATCATGCACACGGCGCGAATCGCGAAAACGCACTTCCAATTTCTGCGGATGCGCATTCACGTCCACCAAGCTCGGATCCATTTCCACGTACAGGAGATATGCGCAGAACCTGCCGTGAAACAGCACATCACGATACGCAAGGCGCGCCGCAGCTATCAAAATTTTGTCGCGCACGAAGCGCCCATTCAAATAAGTGAATTGCAGGTCGGCCTGGCTGCGCGAAAAAGTCGGCAGTGCCACCCATCCCGACAAGCGTAGGGACTCGGTATTGTGATTGAGTTCCATGACATGCGCGGCGAAGTCCTCGCCGCACACCTTGGCGACGCGCTCGAGCCGTTGCGCACCGCTCGCCGCTGCCGGCAAGCTCCAAATGTTCTTGCCGTTGTGAGTAAGGGAGAATGCGACGGCAAAGCGCGACAGGGCCAAGCGCTCCAGCATGCGCACGATATGCTGGTACTCGGTAGCTTCCGCGCGCAGGAACTTGCGCCGTGCCGGCACGTTGAAAAAAAGGTTCCGCACCTCGACGCTCGTTCCAACGGCGTGCGAAGCGGGTGCAGGCGAGCTAATCTCGCCGTCCTGCGCTTCGATGCCCCATGCGTGTGCTCCTTTCGCCGAGCGAGATATCAGCGATAGTCGCGATACCGAAGCAATGCTCGGCAATGCCTCGCCGCGAAACCCTAGGGTTGCTACATTCTCAAGATCATCCAACGATGCGATCTTGCTGGTGGCATGCCTGGCAAGGGCCAAGGCGATTTCCGCAGGATCAATGCCTGTACCATCATCGCGAACGCGGATCGATCCGCAGCCACCGCGCTCGAGTTCAACGTCAATTCGCCGCGCGCCCGCATCGAGTGCGTTTTCCACCAGTTCCTTGACCACGGACGCCGGCCGTTCGATGACCTCGCCGGCAGCGATTTGACTGATGAGTGAGTCGGAAAGCAGTTGAATGGGCAATGGCGACCTCGGGTCGCGCATTTTCGCACAGTTTCGCCTATTCGCCGCCTGTGCCTGACCCGGCCGTCAGTACGGCTCGCGATGAATTTGCGATCTGTGCTATGCGTGTGCCCATGGGTGGGTTTGCATAGAAATAGTCGCGTACGCCCTGGTGAATCGCAGCAGCAAGCCTTGCTTGCTGCGCTTGGGTGCGAAGCCTCTGTTCCTCGAACGGATTTGAAATATATGCCGTCTCAACCAGCATCGAGGGAATGTCCGGCGATTTCAGGACCATGAAGCGTGCCTGCTGCACATCGTGCTTGCGAACTTCGCCCGCTCGAGTCAATTGGTGCAGCACGCGCTCGGCGGCCACGTGGCTTGCATTCAACGAAGCCGACTGCGACAGGTCGAGCAGCACCGAGGCCAGCACATTGTCTTTGTCGTCCAGGGACACTCCTCCGATCAAGTCCGAAGCATTTTCGCGCTCCGCGAGCCAGCGCGAGGCTTCGTCGGTCGCGCCGCGCTGCGACAGGATGTACACGGAGGAACCATCGATGCTGCGGTCGTGAGTGGAATCGGCATGGATGGAGACGAACAGGTCCGCTCGCTGCGCGCGCGCGCGTCGCATGCGGTCGCGCAATGGCACGAAATAGTCGCCGTTGCGCGTGAGAATGGACCGCATGCCGGGCTCTGCGTTGATCTTCACAGCCAACTCGCGCGAAATTGCGAGCACCACGTCCTTCTCACGCGTGCCGCTCTTGCCGATCGCCCCTGGATCTTCACCGCCGTGACCGGCGTCGATGGCGATGATGAGATCACGCGCGTCCGCCGGCGCGTGCTTAACCTTGATCGGTTTGTCCGGCGGGCGCTGGGCGCCGGCAACGGCGCCGAGGTCGATGACCAGGCGGTAGCCGTAATGCGCATTGGGCGTTGTCAGAAAACTCTTGGCTTGAGTGGGCCGCGCCAGTTCCAGCACGAGACGAAAATTCCCAGAACGACTGCGCGACATGCGCACCGTTTTGATCGTGCCCACCCCTCTGGGCGGTCTCTGTGCTTGCTTACCGAGTCGCGCACCGGGCACATCCAACACCACGCGCTCGGGATTGTGCAGCACAGAGAGACGGTGCGGGGCGCCGGCCGATAAATCCACCACCACGCGAGTGTTGTCCGGGCCGGCCCAGAGTCGCACATCGCGAATATCCACCGCCAGCGCAGACTGGCACATTAGGGTTGCCGTCAACCCTGCCAGAATGCGATGCAGCGAGAGTGAGCTCATGGCATTAAGTTAACGCTGATTCTGATTCTTTTTCAAGTTATATTAGAGACATAGGGTACTAAGCTACTGTCATCTGCTAGCTTTGCCAGCCACCGGCCACCCACCTCATTTGCCGCTCGCAGGGCGGCGACTCGCGATTCATCGGCGTAGCTTAGAAGCAAGTCCAAATCGGCGGGAGGCACTGCCGCTGCACCCTTTTCCGGCCATTCGATCAGCATGAGAGATCCAGGCCCCGTCAACTCGCGCAACCCCAGCTCCTCAACTTCGGCAGCGTAGCGCAGTCGATACAAGTCGACGTGCACGCAATTGAGGTCCCCGATGCGATAGGTGTCGACCAGAGTGTAGGTCGGGCTGCGCACCCGTGCGGTAATGCCGAGGGCGTGCAGAAGGCTTCGTGCGCAAGTGGTTTTGCCGCTCCCGAGTTCGCCGCGCAGGTAAAGCACGGCACCTTCTCCTTCGGGAAGAGATCGCGCCAGCGCCGCGCCCAGACGCTCAGTGTTACCACTGTCCGGTAGATTGAAACTCATGGAAACCTTGGACATCGGTTTATTATACGGAGCCTCATGAGCGTCTCCCCACCACTTGGCCCCGATGCAGTGGCCACCGAATCCTCGGGTGTCCCCTTTGACGCGGCGGCCCTGTTGAGGTCCGTGAGAGCGTGGGCGCTTGAGCTTGGACTCACGGGTGTGGGGGTGGCGAGGATCGACCTGCCGTCCGACGAAGTTCTCTTCCTAGACTGGCTGCGATCAGGATTCAACGGCGAAATGGGCTATATGGCGCGCCATGGCGTGAAGCGAAGCCGGCCCGCCGAGCTGATACCGGGCACCGTCAGCTGCATCAGCGTTCGCATGGATTACTGGCCCGAAGAGGCCGCCGATGCGGCAAGCACGCTGGCTGACGGCAATCTCGCCTACATATCCCGCTACGCCTTGGGGCGCGACTATCACAAGGTACTCCGCTCGCGTCTGCAGAAACTCTGCGATCGCATCCAGGCTGCGGTCGGTCCGTTTGGCTATCGGGTATTCACCGACAGCGCACCGGTGCTGGAGAAGGCCCTGGCGCGCAACGCGGGACTCGGCTGGATAGGCAAACATACGAATCTGATTGATCGCGACGCCGGATCCTATTTCTTCCTCGGTGAGATTTATCTCGATCTCGCGTTGCCCGCTGACCAACCCAGCACGGCGCATTGCGGCTCGTGCAGTGCCTGCATGCCGGCTTGCCCGACCGGGGCTATTGTCGCGCCCTACCGCCTCGATGCCCGGCGCTGTATCTCGTACCTGACCATCGAGCTTTCCGGAAGCATTCCGGTGCAATTTCGGCGCGCAATTGGCAACCGTATCTACGGGTGTGACGATTGCCAGCTGGTTTGCCCGTGGAACAAATTCGCGCACCCTACCGTGGAGAAAGATTTTGCCGTCCGCCATGGACTCGATAGTTCGCAGCTCGTCGATTTATTTGCCTGGAGCGAGGCAGATTTCTCGGAAAAAACCCTCGGCAGCGCCATCCGCCGCATAGGCTATGAACGCTGGCTGCGCAATATAGCGACTGCGCTTGGCAACGCGCCCACCTGTGAAAGCGTGATCACGGCGCTTCGCAGCCGGGCACAGCACTCCTCGAGCGTAGTACGCGAGCATGTGCATTGGGCGTTGGCGCAACACCAATCAACCCCGGCCCCTCTAGATGCTTAGCCGGCCGGCAGCAGACTGCTACCGGCAGGATTGAAGAAGTGCCGTCCGCGGCGGGCTTTGGTGATCTCGGCGAACAGTTGCGCATAATCGCCGTCGCTGTTGACAGGATCGATGGCAGCCGAGTTAACAATGAGCAGGGGCGCCGCATCGTAACTGTGGAAGAAGCGCGCATAGGCCTGCGTCAGCTTTTCCAGGTAGGCGCGCTCGATATGCTGTTCGTAGCGGATGCCGCGTTTGGCAATTCGATCCACTAGCACATCCACGGGTGCTTGCAGATAGACCACGAGATCGGGCTTGGGTGCATCCACGACCACTCGCTCGTAGACACGCTCGTAGAGTGCGTACTCGGCATCGTCCAATGTGACCCGCGCGAACAGGCGATCCTTCTCCAATAGATAATCCGCGATGCGTACCGCGCCGAACATATCCTCCTGGCGAACTTCTTCCAATTGCCGTGCGCGTTGAAACAAAAAAAACAATTGCGTCTGAAACGCCGCTGCGCGCGGATTCTTGTAGAAACGTTCGAGGAAGGGGTTCTGATCGGCTTGCTCGAGAATGAGCTGGCCGCCCAATGATTGACTCAGGCGACGCGCCAAACTGGTCTTGCCTACGCCGATGGGGCCCTCCACGACAATCAATCGATGCGGTGCTGCAACTGCCATTAAAGCTCAATACTCCAGGATTGATATTCCGCCGCCGCCCGCGTCCCGCTTTAGATCGAGCACGTTGCCTACCTTAGGAATGTTGATCGTCGGGGCGATATCCGCCAAAGGATACAGGACGAAGTTGCGCGTCGACACTCCCGGGTGCGGTACTGTCAATCCGGGCTCGCTCACCGGCGAACCGATCATCCACACGAGGTCCAGATCAATGACACGCGCACCCCAGCGCTGCCGGCGATCGCGTCCCATACTGCGTTCGATGCCCAGTAGTCCGCTCAACAACTCCTGAGGAGCCAGCTGCGTGAGCAACCCGACAGCGGCATTGACGAAATGGGGTTGATCCTGCGGCCCCATCGGCTGCGTGAGATACAGCCGCGAACGCAGCAGCAGGCGCGTCGCATGTAATCTACCCATCCGCTCGATAGCCTCGAGCACACGTTCGTGCGGAGAATTTAAGTTGCTGCCTACCGCCACATACGCAGGGCGCCAGAGCTGGCTCATCGCTAACTGCGGGCCGCTCCGCCGCGTCGCCGTCGGCGTCGTCGACGGCCAGGAGCAGCAGCACCTTCGGCAACCGGCTCGGGTGGGCGCGCCTGAACCAGCGCCACCCTCTCCTCTTGCGGCAGCACTTGGATATCGGTCCACCACTTCGCCAATTCGGGATCGGCCACGCCCGCTTGCGCGCGCAACAATAAAAAATCGTAAGCGGCTCGAAAGCGCGGGTGCTGCAGCAAGCTCAAGGATTTCATGCCGCTGCGGCGCGCAAACCTCGGCTGCAACATCAGCAGTTCGCGCATCGGAATGGCGAAGCGCCGCGGAATGGCTACCCGCGACTGTTGCGTACGCAGCACCGTGTCGCAAGCCTGCAGCAGCAGCGCAAGGTCGGGCGAGGGACCTGCCTGCTTCTCGTTCATTTCGCGCAGCACGGCGCTCCACAGGAGCACCGCAAACAAGAAGGTAGGTGTGACCGCTTTGTCCGCCGCAATGCGCGCATCTGTGTTGGCAAGCCCCAGCTCCAGCATTTCCGCCGCGTAAGCGTACGGCGGCAGGGCAAAGGCCGCCGCGGACTGGGGAAACAAATGCTCAAACAAGCGATATTGCTGCAACAACCGGTAGGATTTTTCGCCGCAGCCTGAGAGAAACAATTTCAACACCTCATCGAAAAGCCGCGCAGGCGGAACGCCGTCCAAAAGATATGCTAGCTGCTGCAGCGGCCGTTCAGTGGCCGGCTCAATCGAGAAATCGAGCTTCGCGGCAAACCGCACGGCTCGCAGCATGCGCACCGGATCCTCGCGAAAGCGGGTTTCCGGATCGCCGATCAATTTCAGGCGCCGCGCCTTGATATCGCTCATCCCATCGACGAAATCCCAAATCGAAAAATCCTCGATGTTGTAGTACAGCCCATTCGCCGCGAAATCACGGCGCCAGACATCCTCTTCTATGGTGCCGTAGATATTGTCGCGAAGAATCCGCCCGCGCAGATCGAAGGCGCGATGCTCGGAATCGCTTGGCGGCGAAAACTCCGGCGTTATCGGCGCGAGGGCCGCGTCCTCGGACGCCGCCTCGGCATCGATGTCCGGATCTTCAGCATCCTCACGCTCCGGCGCCGCCGCTGCTCGAAAGGTTGCGACTTCAATAATTTCGCTGCCGAAAAATACGTGGGCCAAGCGAAATCGCCGGCCGATCAGCCGGCAATTACGGAATAGCCGGCGCACCTCGTCGGGCAGCGCATTGGTCGCGACGTCGAAGTCCTTGGGTTGAAGGCCGAGCAATAAATCGCGCACTGCTCCGCCCACCAGGAAACCCTGGTACCCGGCTTCTTTGAGACGGTAGAGCACCTTCAAGGCATTCGGCGAGATTGCAGCACGCGATATCGAGTGCTCGGATCGAGAAATAACCAAGGGAGACAATTGGGTCGTTGAGTTCAAAAAGGGGAGTTCCACTTGAGTCTAAAAAATTGGGCCGTATACTAGCAGCCCTCTAGGGTGCCAATGCCCAATGATCCGCAAGTCCGCTCCCTTCGTCTAGAGGCCCAGGACACGGCCCTCTCACGGCTGGAACGGGGGTTCGAATCCCCCAGGGAGCGCCATAAATCAAAGACTTATATGCCGCTGACTCGCGAGTCGATAGTAATTTGGCTATTTCGTGCTCCTGTCGTGTCTGCCTGTGAGGCTTCAATCGTCAGCGGCTTATCGAACTTGGCGCAAGAAATGAAATGATCGATCATGTTTGATTCCATTCGCCCTCAAGAATCTTTGAGAATTGAACGCGACTCGCTCGAAGTGGAGTATTGGCCGAAGTTTCTTTCGCACTCCGAGGCGACGGAGGTCTTGCGGACTTTGCTAGCAGAAACCCCATGGGAACAGCCTTCAATTGCGATCTATGGAAAGCGATTGAAGGTGCCTCGCCTTACGTGTTGGTATGGCGATCCGCATTCCGTCTATACGTACTCTGGCATCCGAAACGAACCGAGACAATGGAATCGCCAGCTGTTGAAAATCAAAGAAAAGATCGAGGCTACGGTGCCCGCTCAGTTCAATTCGGTGCTGCTGAATCTCTATCGAGACGGACGGGACTCAATGTCTTGGCATAGTGATGACGAACCTGAGCTCGGTCCGGAACCCATTATCGCATCACTAAGTCTCGGTGTGTCTCGTCGATTCGATTTCAGGCAGACTCGCGCAACCCCAAATGCGTCGCGAAAGACTTACAGCCTTGAGTTAGGAACCGGGTCACTTTTAGTGATGAGAGGAAAGACACAGCAGTCGTGGGAGCATGGAATCGCAAAATCAGCCAAAATAGAAGGCCCTCGGGTAAATCTCACGTTTCGCCGGGTGGCGTTAGTTTCTCCGGGGACGCTTTGACACTATCCAGCAAATGTTTGCACCGTACGCTGAACGACCGCGCCGATAAAGCGCGGTCGTTCGCTCCTTTGTAGCTGGATCCGAGGGCGGCTCAGAGCACTCGCCTGGCGCGGCGCCGGTACGCCACGCTGCTAAATGCGCTCAGCGCCAGTACTTCCCAAAGATCGAGCGAGCCTCCGCCACTCTTATCGTGTGTTTTCAGATGCGCTGGAATGCCGCGAGGAGCGTCGGGATCAGTTTCTCGAGCGCGCTTGCAGCGGCGAGTCTGCGTTGCGCGCCGAGGTTGACGCGTTGTTAAAGTTCGCATCACGTGATGAGACCGCCACTCAAGCTTTCCTTGCCTTGCCGGCAGAGCCCACGTTTTTCCCGTGACCCAGCGCCGATTTACCGTGGCCACTGAGAGGCTCAATACCTCGGCAGTCTCCTCGATGGACATCCCTCCAAATACCCGCAACGACACGATTTCAGCGGCGACATCATCGAATCGCTGCAGCTCCGTCAGAAGCCTGTCGACGTCGAGCGCGTGGCTGGCGCGTGAACTGACGCGCAGTCCCTGACGTACGCCATGGATCGCGAACGTGCTTAAGCATCGCTCGCTGGTGCTCTGCTGCAACAGCATCGAGGCGACGAAGCCAAGTCGCTGCTGCAGGACGCTGTTTGCGTGTTGAGCAAGGAATTGGGACCGAGCAACTTTCGAACTGTGCAGGCAAACCAGGCGCTGCGAAGCCTGTAAAGCGACGGACTCCCCTCGGCACGCAGCGCGCTGCCAAAAACGTCACTTCCCCTGATACGAAATGCGAGTGGATTTCGCCTCTCATCCATATACAACCTAAATATGCGGGGTATGCGGGATGAAAGACAGCCACGGAGTCGATATGCGCGCTCATCGGGCACCACGCCGGGAGCTGCTTCTGGGGTTACTCGGCGCACTCGTCGCCGCGAGCCTCGCAACCGCGCCGGCCTTCGGAAAAGCGCCTGCGCACTCCGCGCGCGCCTTCGTGTCCGGAACACCCTTGAGTTTCGAACCCAACCTGGGGCAAGGCCCGCCGGACGTGCAATATGTTGCACACGGTCCGGCCTATGCAATCGCATTGGGCGAGCAGGGCGCGGTATTGGCCAGCAATGCCAAACTGATCCGCATGCGAGTCGTTGGATCGAAAGCAGGCATCAAGCCGTCGGCCGAACAGCCGCTGGCCCGCGTCGTGAACTACGTGATCGGTGATCGGCAACGATCCAACGAAATGGCGCACGGGAATCAGGACTTATGGCCGGGTCGGCTACTCCGATGTGTATCCGGGTGTGGACCTCGTGTATTACGGCACTCAGGGCCGGTTGGAGTACGACTTTACGGTCGCACCCGGTGCGAGCGCAGCGCCGATTCGTCTGGCATTCGACGGCGCCGACCAGCTAACTATTGATGAGCGCCTTGTTGCCGGAGAGCCGATAACGCGCCGCCACTCGCGTGCGCCGCCCCTCATTGCCGAACTGGTACGCGACCGGCCGCTGGAAGGCAATCTCGCGATCATCCGTTTTGATTTTAGGTTGCCGCGGCTCTTGACCGGAGCTTTATTGAAACCGAAATGGAAGCTTTCACGATCCGAAGATGAGCGCTATATTCAGCAGCCGGTGACGGCGGCCCTGGCGGCGTCGGCGGTTGGGTTAAATTGTTCTTAAAGCTTGTTCTTAATCAGATACTTACTGACCTTACTTACAGTACATTCTTGCGATTCGTTTGCGATGCTGATTCAGGATTGAAACTCTGTGGGAGGATTGCCAATGGCACTCGAAGGTAACTTTTTCCGCATGTGCACATCGCGTCCGCCGGGCAAGGAGAATTGCGATTCGCGCGCAACTGCAATGGGCCTGCTCGAGGCCAACATCAAGAAGGCCCGCGATATGGGCGGTTCAGCCGGGATGCTCGATAACGGCCGATGGGAACTGCACTATCCGAACAGGGCGATGATGTTGAACTGGGTTGAGGATGCGGAAGGCGACGTGCAGAAGTTTCCTTAAGTTGACCACCGCGTATTCTGTTGAACGGTCAACTCGCTGCCTGCGATGAATTACTGCTGCGCAACCACCGGCGGATCGTGCTCAGCAGCGGCGCGCATGTAAGCCGGATCCTTCGTGTTCACACACACAAACGTTAGGTCTTCTTGCTTCGGTGACCAGGCATGCTCGCTCGATTCGGTGGATTGGCGAAACATCACATGCTTGCCTTGGCCGTCGCAGTATTCATCGGCGACCTTGAGGGCTTTGAGGTTGGTGTCCGACTGCGTCTCGTAGCGCGCACCGAATACACTCACGCGGTAGGCATCGTGTCCGGCCGGAACGACGCCCCCAGGCGCTGTCGCGCAACCGCACAGCGTCGCCGATGCAACGATCCCGATAATCCACTGCGCATTGCGGCTTTGCATACCAACTCTCCCGTGCTCGCCGTACACGATAGCGCGGCGCCTGCCGGCAACATCGTGAAGGGTGGCACGCTTGGCGCCCGATAAATGTGACCGGCATCACGCGCGCGCGGATATTGCGCGGCGCCGTGCGGCACCTCGGGCCGCAAGGCGAGCGGTCTTACGCCAACCCCAAATTCGTATACGTTCTGCGCGCCGCGATAACCCGTCATCACCAGCGCCGCGCTCGCGGCCACCAGCACCAGGAGGAACAGCCATGAGGGGCGCGATTGCTGCGCGGTGCCTGCTCCGCGCCACACGGCCAACAGCACTAATACCAGCGTGGTAAAGATCGCCCATTTCAAGTGCAAGGAGATCGCCTGGCGCGCGGCGGCGCCGACATCCAACTCGAGCACCGCAGCAAGACCTGTGGCAAGGGCAAGCAGTGCGGCTGCAGAACCTAGACACAAGTTCCAGGTACCGGCGATAGCGGCGGCTGAGGCGAGCCGTTCGCTGCGCAGCAGCCGTGCTGCGAACAATAGCGGAACTGCGGTCAAGATCAGCGCCAGCGGAAAATGCACCACCGCAGGATGCCACCCAGGGATGGGACTAAGGAAGGCGCTCATGTTCGGCGGAAGTCGAGCTGATTGCGCCACCACGCGATTGTGTCGGCGAGCCCCTCGCTCAATTTGAACCGCGGTTGCCATCCCAGTTCATCGCGCAGGCGGCCTACGTTGGGGAGGAGAATAGGCGGCTCTGCAGCTGGAGCGCTGCGGGCACCTAGACGGACCAGATCGGGCCGTCCAATACGGCGCGCGATGCCATCGATCAATTCCGCCAAGGAAGTTCTTTCATCAGAGCCGATGTTCACGGGACCCTGAATTTCGCTATCGAGCAACCTGGCAAAGGCAGCGCCGACATCGGCTACGTGAAGAAAGCTGCGAATTTGTTGGCCATGCGTACACAGTGCCTGTTGATTCATGAGTAAATGGCGGATTACCGATGCGACCAAGCGCTCGGGATGCTCGTAGGGCCCATACTGGAAAAAGACACGCCCCCAAGCCGCTGATAGCTGATGCTGGCTCGAGAATGCCGCCATCGTCCTCTGCAGCGTCAGCTTGCTCGCTGCATAGGGACTCAAGGCCGTCATGCCGCTATCTGCAAGGGGACTCAAACTCTCATCGCACACGCCCACCTTCGCCCAGTCGTACTCGACGCAGCTGCCGGCCATCACGGCGCGGATTCCGCCGCCCGTGCGAAACCCACGCAGTAAATACTCGCCTGCAGCAGCCCACCGAAAGTTCTCCGGGCTTTGCCAGTACAAGCCCGGCGTTGCGATCCAGGCAAAGTGCAGCAAGTGCGTCGGTGCGACGCGGGTTAAGAGCATATCGATGTCAGCCTGGTTGAGCAGGTTCGCGATATGGATGCTTGTTCCCCGTAGGTGCTCCGCGCCGCGAGGCGAAGAAAGCACGGCGTGCACTTCGTATCCTTGGGCCAGCAGCGGCTCGATGCTCCAACGGCCTATGAAACCGCCGGCGCCAGTCACCAGCACCCGCCTGCGCGAATTCACTGCTGGGCCGGCATGTCCAGCAAGGGATAGCCGGCATCGCGCGCCGAGATAACCCTTGGGAGCAGGGGCCACTCAATGGCGAATGCAGGGTCGTTCCAGCGAAACCCTCGTGCATATTGCGGAGCGTGCGGCACCGAGATCATGTAGTACACCTCGGTATCATCGCTTAAGGTGATGAAACCATGCGCGAACCCCGGCGGAACGAATAAGGAGCGGCGGTTCTGCGCCGTAAGCTCGGTAGCGAACCAGCGCCGATAGTTCAAAGACCCAGGCCTGACATCGACAATGACATCGAAAATCGCTCCGGCGGTACAACGCACCAGCTTGTGCTCCTCATGCGGTGCGCCTTGACAGTGCATGCCGCGCAGGGTGCCCTTGCGGGTGTTGTACGACACGCTGCATTGGTTGAGCACTGTTGCGAGCCCCTTTGCGGCGAATTCCTGAGCGCAATAGGCTCGAGCGAAAAAGCCGCGCTCATCGCTATCTCGCTCGAGGTCGATGAGAAACGCACCAGGAAGCGATGACTCGGTAAAAATCATGATCAGGGGTCAACGCGTATCAGTGGCAAGGGGGTGACGAACCGGCCGCCCCAAGCTCGGATGCCATGCAGTTGCAAGCGGATCTCAGCTTGCAGATTCCATGGCAAAATTAACACGTAATCAGGCTTTACCTGCAGCAACTCTTCCGGTGAGACCACCGGAATATGCGAGCCCGGCAGCAATTTTTTCTGCTTATGCGGATTTCGATCGGCCACGAAGGCAATATCCTGCGCTGTCACGCCGCAAAAATTCAGCAGCGTGTTGCCCTTGGCCGCAGCGCCGTAGGCCGCGACGCGCTTGCCTTCGCGCTTCGCGCCCATCAAAAATTCCAGCAAAGAATCGCGGCACGCGGATACACGCTGGGCGAATTGCCGATAAGCGGATAGGCCCGCAAGTCCCGCCGAGCTTTCATTTGCGCGCACTGCCAGCAGGTCATCACTGTCTTTAAGGTCGGAGCGGCTCGCGTGCACGGCGAATATGCGCAAAGAGCCGCCATGCGTCGACAGGCGCTGCGCATCATAGATCCGCAAATGATGACGGCGGAATAATTGCTCGATGGCGTACAGCGAGAAATAACAGTAATGCTCGTGATAGATCGTGTCGAACTCGACGTGCTCGATGAGCTCGAGCAAATGAGGGAACTCGATGGTCACCGTGCCCGCAGGCTTCAGCAACAACGCGATTGCGGCGACAAAATCATTGAGCTGCGGCACATGGGCGAGCACATTGTTGGCGATGATCAAATCCGCTTGGCGCCCTTGCCGCGTCAATTCTATGGCGACATTCTCGCCAAAAAACTTCACCAACGTCGGAACGCCAGTCTTTTCCGCAGCGGCCGCCACCGTATCGGACGGATCGATGCCCAGCACCGGAATGCCCATCGTCAAAAAATTCTTCAGCAAGTAGCCATCATTGCTTGCCAATTCCACCACCAGGCTTGCTGGGCCGAGTGCAAAGCGGGAGCGCGCCATTTCGCAATAGGCTTTTGCGTGTGCCAGCCAGTCGTCGGAGTACGATGAGAAATAGACGTAATTGCCGAACAATTCCTCGGGTGCAACGTCGTAGTCCAGTTGCACCAGCTTGCAGATATCGCATACTTTGGCGCGAAGCGGATAGCGCTTTTCTTGAGGAATCGCCGCCGGCGAATCGAGGAAGGCGTTGGACGGAGGTTGCAGACCCAAGTCAGCCATGGTCACGGTGAGTGGTCCACCGCACGAGCGGCAGCCGATGACATGCCCTACCATCGAGCCGCTATCCTTCCCATAATTTCCATGGCGCCGCACCGCTTTCCCAAAGAGCATTCAAAAGCTGTTTGTCGCGCAGCGTATCCATGGGTTGCCAGAACCCGCGATGCACCCAAGCACCCAATTGCTCGTCGAGGGCCAAATTTTCCATGGGCTCCTTTTCCCAAACCGTGTCATGGCCCTCGATCAATTCCAGTACGCTGGGCTCGAGGATGAAAAATCCGCCATTGATGAACCCGCCCTCGGCGCTTGGCTTTTCTTCGAACGACACCACCTTGGAGTCCTGCGTCACGATGCGGCCGAAACGCGCCGGAGGCCTGACGCAAGCCACTGTGGCCTTGTGTCCGTGGCTGGCGTGGAAAGCAAGCTCTGCGCGGATATCGATGTTCGACAAGCCGTCCCCGTAAGTCATGCAAAACGGCTCGCCGACGGTGAGGTATTTGCCGACCTGCAGCAGCCGCCCTCCCGTCATCGTCTCTTCGCCCGTATCGACCAAGGTAACCTTCCACGGTTCGACGCGGCAATCGTGATATTCGACCCGGTTCTCCGCCATATCGAAGGTGACGTCAGCTTGGTGCAGGAAGTAGTTGGCGAAATACTCCTTGATCATGTAGCCCTTGTAGCCGAGGCAGACGATGAACTCGTTGACGCCGAAGGCTGCATACAGTTTCATGATGTGCCAGAGGATGGGCCGCGTGCCGATCTCCACCATGGGTTTGGGTCGGATGTTGGATTCCTCGGCGATCCGCGTTCCTTTACCGCCGGCCAATATGACGCACTTCATGCGCGCAACGCCGGCAGCGACTGATAGCGAGCGATCTGTGCTTTCGAAAACTCCAGCATATTCTCCCCTTGCGCGAAGGCTTTATACCAATCGGCGGTCCATGCCAAGGAGTCACGGACGTCAAGGCGCGGATGCCATCCCAATCGACTCTCTGCCAAAGCGGATGACAAGGTGAGCGCGCCCGCTTCTTTCGGATTCGCGGCTGTATCGAGCCGCCAGCCGGGCTTGCCTGAAAACCGTGCGCTAAAGGCGTCCACCACTTCTTGCACAGTACAAAAGGATGACGGGTTTGGGCCGAAATTGACAGCGCGCGGCGCGTCGGCCGGAGTTTCTACCAAGGCTTGCGCCAGCATCAAATAGCCGGACAGCGGCTCGAGCACATGCTGCCACGGCCTGATTGCATTTGGGTAGCGCAACAACACGGTTTGGTTCGACTCAAGCGCCCGAATGCAGTCGGGAATGAGTCGATCGGCGGACCAGTCGCCTCCGCCGATGACATTGCCGGCGCGCACCGTTGCAATCGGCGCTGCGTCGGCGAAAAAGCTGCGGCGAAAACTACTCGTCAAGAGCTCCGCACACGCCTTGCTGTTGCTGTAAGGGTCATGACCTCCGAGGCGATCACCCTCAGTGTAGGCTTGACCCTCGTCACCGTTTTCGTACACCTTGTCGCTGGTGACGATGAGCATCCCCTGCAGATGTTTGAGGGCGCGGCTGGCCTGCAACAGAATGGCAGTTCCCATCACATTCGTTGCATAAGTGCCGATCGGGTCGCGGTACGATTCCCGCACCAGCGCCTGCGCCGCCATGTGGATGATGATGTGCGGATCTGCGCCAATCAGTGCATCGCGCAGCTTCGCTTCGTCGCGGATGTCCCCGATATGTGACTGCGACTCCATTCCGAGCAGGCGGAACATATTGGGCGTGGTGTGCGGCGCGAGCGCGTAGCCCGTGACCTCGGCACCCATCTGCCGCAGCCACATAGCCATCCACGCCCCTTTGAAGCCGGTATGTCCGGTCAAAAATACTCGGCGATCGTGCCAGAAACCAGGCGTAGGCTGTGTGATGGTTTATTCCGCCTTCTTGTCCCAATACGATTTCAAACGTCGCAAATACGGCCGAGCTGACCCTGCATTAATTGCGCCGCTCGCTCTGATCTGCAAGGTCCACAGTTTAGCGAAGCCGCGCAACATAAGAAAAACATCCTTGTATTGTTTACGCCCTTGTGTGGAGTAGGCAATCTTGAGTGCATCGCACATGAGCGCCAGGGGCAACTTGTAAATGCGCGAACGCGCTGCGAAAGGATTGCGTGCACGTGCAAGGAAACTCAAGTCGGTGGCCAAGATCCAGGTCGCCACCCTTTCCATGAGAAATATTTTCATCTGCACGTCGCGGCGGCCGCGATACCGGGTGGGCGCGCGCAATTGCATGCCCAAAGCATCGTCGGGCAATTCGGCGACGGCGAACAATTGTTCGGTAATTTTAAACCATGCTCTCCAGAATCTCGGCTTCGCGATGAAGTAATTCGAATGCACGGTATTTCTCGAGTCCGATACTAGATCCTCGAGCGCCTGCGGATACCCGATCCGCGCAAAAAAACTACCAGCCACTTGGGACAGCCCCGGATGTTCGGCATTGCCATGTTCGAATACATTCAGAAACAAGGCGCTGTTGTGGATACTGGGACTGAACAGCACCACATCGGTAGCGGGCGATGATGCATCGATAAAAGCGCGAACTTCGGCCGCGCCTAAGTTAGTCTTTAACTTGAATTTGGGCGACAAAAATCCGTAGAACGCGTTTTCATCCAGCGTCTCATTCAACAAAAATTTTCGGATTGGCCAATATTCGTACCAGTCGGGCCGCTCATTGGCCGAGTTGTCCAACACTTCGAAGCCAGGATCGAGTTCCTGCGGCGATGTGTAGTGGTTGAGGATCTGGTATGTATGCAATGAATGCATTTGTAGAGGATACCGGCTTCACTCACCTCCCGCGAGATGGCGGGATGCGATGCGGGCAAGCAGCGATAAGTAGTTGTCGCGAAAACTGCGCAGCGAATAGCGATCTTGCACGTGTGCGCGCCCTTTTGCGCCTAGGTTCGCGCGAAGTTGTGGCGACACGATCAAGCGCTCCAGGCTTCTTTCCCATTCATCGACATGCGTAGCGTGAAAGCCGTTGATGCCGTCCAGCACGGCTTCGGTATTTGCGCCAACCGGCGAGGCCACGCAGGGGAGCGCGGCGGCCATGTACTGCAGGAGCTTGAAGGCGCACTTGCCGCGCGACCAGGAATCGTCGGTCAGCGGCATCACGCCGATATGTGCGCCGGCCAACGATTGCGCTTCGGTATCCGAACTCCAGCGTATGCGCTCCACCGTGACGTCGCCCCACTGCGGAAATTCTGAACAGATCACGCGCAACTTGAGCGCGGGGTGCCGTTTGCTGAGACGCGCCAGCGCGGGTCTAATCATGTCCAAGTAAATCAGATTCTCCGGACTGCCTATCCAAGCGATGGTGGGTGGATCGGCGGGGCCAGCCGTGGTGGGTTGGTAGCTCGCAATATCGATCGACGTTGGCAGCACCACGACCTCCTTGGCCGAGTTGCGCGCGACACCCGCGAGCACATCATTGCCCGCCGCAACGCTGTCAGCGCAGCGGCAGGTGGCCGCAAATTTTTTCTTGCGCCAAACGGATTCGTCCGGAACATCGCCGAGCCGTCGTGGCTTGCGCACATAGATGGCATCATCGAAATCGAATATGACGCCGCGGCTGTACGCAGCAAAAAGTCGCGCCTCGATCGAACTGAGCTTGATCTGATGCAGCACCGTCACATCCGCCCAGCTGAACAATTCTCGCCGCTCCCAAGTGCGCAAACCGTAGCGCCCGCTCGGGAAGCGCTCGGCGCGCACTTGCCAACCGGCCTCGCGCAGCGGGTCCATCAGGGTGCGCATACGGTGCCGAAAAGATGGCTGATCCAGCCCATATCCCAGCAAAACAATATTGGACATGGCTTAAGCTCTCAGGCCGTTTCGAGCAGATGAGTCAAGGCGCGCAGTGCAACTTCGACGCCATCGGCCAGCCCAAGGTCGGCCGCGCGCCGCGCCTGGGCCGCACGCGCTGCTCCATCCTGCAGAAGTTCGCCGGCCACCCGCACGATGCCGCCGGCATCGAGTTTAGCCTGCGTTGCCACGCCAGCCTTTACGCAACGCTGAATGCGCTGGAACTGGTCGTTGGCGATGGGTACGGCGATGCAGGGCCGGCCACAGGCAATGGCTTGCAGCAACGTGGAGCCGCCGTTGGTGATCACCAGCCGGGCGCCGCCCATCAGCTCGGCGAGATCCGCTTGCGGCAGCGAATTAAAGCAGTGCAGCGTAGCCGGAGGCCCCTCGGGCGTGCCTGTGGGGCCCATCATACGGCTACCCGTCGGGCCCACAAATGCCGTCAAGGTACCGGTGTTCGCCAGCGCAATCGCAGCGGAGAAGAACGTCGCAGTGGCATCGGTTGCGCGCGGATGTCCGGTCCCGCCGCCCGGGACGAGCAACACGTAGCATTCAGACGGCAACTCCGAGCGCACTCGCGTCGAATCCGCCCCCGACGCAGCGCGAGATAAAATGACGTCTAGATATCGCACCACGGGCCTCCCCAACGCCGCGAGCTTGAGGCGTTCAACAAAATTCAGGCCCCCGGTTATGAACTGCGGGTAAGCAAACCAGTGTTCATCGAGGAGGCGCATCCACTGCCATCGAAACGCCTTGCGTCTTTGGCGCGAGCGCGAGCTGATGAAGACGATTCGCGCCCCGGCTTGAGCGGCTGAACGCAGCTGCGCGGTACGGCCGGCGTTATCGAAAATCACGGCGTGCGGCCTGAATTTTTGGATCCATGCATTGACAGCAGCTGTGTGGAATGTGGGCGATGAGTCCAACAGCGTTGCCGGGAACGGGGTCGCCGCTGCATAGGGCGCCTGTCGGCTCAGGATAAAGTGGATCTCAGCTTTGGGCCATTGCCGCCGCACGCCGAGCGCGATACTTAAGCTGCGTGCATACTCGCCCATGCCGAATGCGCCGGAAACAGGAATAAAGAGAATTCGCGGCGCATCAAGCAAAAGCGCTAAACCAGCGGTCCAGCACCAACAGGTACCAGGCGCGTCGGAATTCAGTCCCCACCGTTTGGCGCAGCACGCCCCGGTCCATGAGGCGCCGCACGGCGTCTTGAAGCAGCGCCGGATGTTGTTTTATCCAGCTATGTACGGGCAGCCCAAAGCCCGACTTTGGCCGCTCCAGATGTTTGGCAGGCAATCGCGGCTCCATCAGCCGGCGCACCAAAAGTTTTCCTCTACGCCGCCGCTCATCGACCAGCAGATTCGGATCCACGCTCAACATGTATTCCACCAGGCGATGATCGAGCAGCGGTGGTCGCACCTCCAGCGAATGCGCCATGCTGGTTCGGTCCACTTTGGTCAGCAAGCCTTCCGCAAGATCCGTGTTGAGATCCAGCCATCGCAATTGCGCAAGCGGTGCCAAATCCTCGCGCCAGAACTGACGATAGAACCATAAGTAATCATAATCCGATTCTTTCCACGAAGGTCCCAACAGCGAATCGATTTGTTGTGCCGTCATACCGCCCAAGGCGGCGGCATAAGCGGGCAAGCCTACGTATCCATGCCGCTGCATCGAGGATGCCAAGCGCGATAGCGGCGGTAAGTAACGAGCCAAAGAGCGATTCAATAGGCTGGAGCGCGCGCCCACTCTGGACCAGTAGCGTGGGTAACCGCAAAAAATCTCGTCGCCGCCCTCACCGCTCAACGCAACCGTTACTTCGCGCCGCGCAAACTCGGCAATCAGATAATTTGACCAAGCTGCACTGTCGCCAAAGGGCTCATCGAATAATGCCGGAATTTTCTCCAGTGCACCGGCAAAATCCGACTGCGGTGCCACCATCTCCAAATGTTGAGTGCGTAGATGCTCGGCAACCTGCCGGGCCGCCTCCGCTTCGGAACGGTTGCCCGCCTCAAACCCTAACGTATAGGTTCGCGGCGCATCCAAGTAATAGGCGGTGAGCGCCGAGTCGACACCGCCGCTCAAGAAAACGCCCACCGGCACATCCGACACGGTATGTTGCGGGATGACCTCGCGCAGCAACGCATCGAGCTGCAGCAGGGTTTCATCCGCGCTGCGCGCGGTGATAGCGGTCGAGGGGTTCCAATAACGTTCGATGCTCACGCGGCCGCAACGCCAGGTCAGGGTATGTCCTGCCGGCAACTTATGAATGCCGCGGTAGATTGACTTCGGTGCCGGAATGTAGCCGTGAAACAAAAAATCCCGCACCGCACTTTGATCGATGTCGGGTGCACCGAGCACGACCAGGGCTTTCAGTTCGGATGCGAAAGCGATTCCGTCAGGCATCAGCCGGTAGTACAACGGCTTGATCCCCAGCCGGTCGCGCGCTAGCAACAGCTCTTGTGATTCTGTATTCCAGCAAGCCAGAGCGAACATGCCGACCAGACGGCTGAGGCCAGCGCTTCCTTCGATGGCCAAAAGCCTCAACAGGACTTCGGTGTCGCCGCTCGAGGTCCAGGGCCCGGGCAGCGCGGCTCTCAAGCGTTCGTGGTTATATAACTCACCGTTGTAAGTCAGCACGTGCGAACCGAAAAGCATCGGCTGCCGTCCGGCATCGCTGAGATCCTGAATAGCCAATCGCCGGAAGGACAGCGCAACGCCTGGCCGACTCCACACTCCATCGGCATCAGGACCCCGATGCGCCAAACGTTGCGCCATGGCTTGGGCAATCCCGGCACTGGCCACCGGCCCGATGATTCCAGCTATTCCACACATGGCGGCAGTCTAACTCGCGCGCCGCTCGATGTACCGGAGGGAGCCCATCCCTGGGAGCCTGTCTGAGTATTTGCTCCTAGCCTTCAGCCAACGGTTCGTTTAGGGTGCACCTCGGAGCTGAAAACATGGCCACACCCGCCGATCAACGATTGCTGGAATTACTGGGAAGATGGCTCGAGAGTCTCGAGTTGCATACCAAGTATTCGTCGCTTGACGACGACAGCTATTGGAAGGTTCAGCCGTGGAGGGAGCATCAACGCCCCACGCGTTGGATTATCGATCTGGCCAGACAGAAGACCCTCGCCCTGCGTGCTCAAGTCGAACAGCGCACCAAAGCCAACGACACGCAATTTTCCGATGCGCTGGAGCTGATGGCCTTCCTTGCCAACCTGGTCGGATCCGAGCACATCGAGAGATTCATCCCCGTGGCCGAAGCCCGCAACGAGCGCGACCTAAGGGCTGGCAACCCCATCGAAAATGCGTCGACTCAATCGAGCGTGTCGAGCACGGCAACGCGAGAAATGCCGAAGTTCCAGGGCGCCAAGCGGCCAGTGCCGGCTGCCAGCACCAACCAGGTTGCACGCAATGAACGCAAAACCGCGCCCTCGCCGAAGGCGGGGCAAAAGTCACCCGCCAGGCAACCACTCAAAAAGCCCTCGGCTCAGCCCGAGCTCACAGGCACCTCGGGAGAGCCCCGGGACCAAGTCATTGCCGATGCAGTCCGCTTGGTACAATGGGGCAGAAAATGGTTCGAGCTGCCCGAACTCATTGCGCGCATGGCGGACCGCCCCGCCTTGCCGGATGTAAGGCGTATTCTCAAGGAAAATAAAATAACGATTGACAAGCAAGCGGGCAACGTCTAGATCGCCTTTTCAAGGAGCTTTAATTGCTCCGTCATAATAAAATTTACGGAACCTCCAGAAAAAATCACGCTCGAAGTCGCCCATGATTACGACGAACAATTTATCAAAGCGGTATGGTGCCAAGCTCGCGGTCGATGACCTCACCTTCTCGGTGGCGCCCGGCGAAGTGCTCGGCTTCTTGGGAGCCAATGGTGCGGGAAAATCCACGACCATGCGCATGATTGCCGGCTTCATTTCCCCTTCCGAGGGGCAGGTGTCGGTCTGCGGGCACGATATCGTCAAGCAGCCAGTCGAGGCGAAAACCTGCATGGGCTACCTGCCGGAGGGCGCACCGAGCTATGGCGAGATGACGGTCGGGGAATTCTTGGATTTCGTGGCCGACATTCGCGGACTGAACGGCGAACGGCGGCGGCAGAGACGCGCCGTGGTCATCGACCGGCTGGGATTGTCGCCGGTCATCGATCAAGTGGTCGAGACGCTGTCCAAAGGATTTCGCCGGCGCGTCGGCCTGGCCCAAGCCTTGATTCACGACCCGCAGGTATTGATTCTCGATGAACCGACAGATGGCCTTGACCCGAACCAAAAGCACGAAGTTCGCCGCCTCATCAACGAACTGAGCAAGGACAAGCTGGTCATCGTATCCACCCACATCCTGGAGGAGGTGCACGAGGTCTGTACGCGGGCCATCATCATCGCCAACGGCCGCATCGTGGCGGACGAAACGCCGAGCGCGCTCGAGGCTCGCTCGCGCTATCACCATGCGGTTAGCTTGCGATTTGAAAAGGCGGATCAGTTGGCGTCCGCCCGCCGTGAAATAGCGCTTCTGCCGGAGGTCGTCGCGGTCGAATTGGATGCGCGCGAGTTGAGGCTCACCGCGATCCCTGCGCCCGGAGCGAATGTTTTGACCGCCGTCGGCGCTCTGATCGATAGAAACGACTGGGACGTGCCAGAACTACACTTGGAATCAGGCCGTCTCGATGAAGTATTTCGATCGTTGACGGAGCCTAAGAAAGAGTCCAAGGGCATCGACGTATCAGCCGCCGCGGAGCTCAGCGCATGAGCAAAGCGCTCGTGGTTTTCCGGCGCGAATTGCGCAGCTATTTCGCGACGCCATTGGCTTATGTGTTTATCGTCATATTCTTGGTGCTGGCGGCCGTGTTCACCTTTCAAGTGGGCGGTTTTTTGGAGCGCAACCAAGCTGACCTGCAGCCATTCTTCCGCTGGCACCCCTGGCTATATTTGGTGCTGATTCCGGCTATTTCCATGAGGCTGTGGGCGGAGGAGCGCAACAGCGGCAGCATTGAATTGTTGATGACATTTCCAATCACCTTGTGGCAGGCGGTCGTTGGCAAATTCCTGGCCGCCTGGTGCTTCGCCGGCATCGCCTTAGGCCTGACGTTTCCGGTGTGGATCACCGTAAATTATCTGGGATCTCCGGACAACGGCGCAATTATCGCCGCGTACGTGGGCAGCTTCCTCATGGCCGGCGGATTTTTGGCCATTGGAATGTGCTTGTCCGCGGCCACCCGAAATCAGGTCGTTGCCTTCATCACGGCGGCTTTGGTCGGGTTCGTGTTTCTGCTGGCGGGCTTTCCGCTCGTGCTTGATTTTGTGCGCGGCGTATTGCCGCAGGCGATCGTCGATGCCATTGCATCGTTGAGTTTTTTTACTCACTTCGATGCAATTTCCAAGGGTGTAATCGATTTGCGCGATCTAGTGTATTTCACCGCCCTTATCGGCTTCTGGTTGGCCGCCACGGCCGTGGTACTTGACATGAAGAAGGCGGAATAGTGAACGGTAATCGATGGCGCACCGTGAGCATGGGTGTCGGCGGCCTGATCTTGCTCGCGGTGCTTTTTTTGGCAGTGGTGATGGCCTCGAACGTGAGCTTGCGCGGCGTACGTGCGGATCTCACGCAAAACAAGCTATACACCTTGAGCAAGGGCACGCAGCAGGTGCTTGCCGATTTGAAGGAACCGGTCAACCTATATTTTTATTTCTCGCGGGATGTTGCTGCGAAACAATCGCCGCTGGCCATGCCGTACGCAGCGCGCGTGCGTGAATTTCTCGAGGAAATTTCCGCGCGTGCCGCGGGCAAGATTCATTTGCAGGTGATCGATCCTCAGCCCTTCTCGGATGATGAGGATCGCGCTGCTGAGTTCGGTCTTCAGGCTGTCCACTCGGCAGCGATGGGCGACGCGTTGTACTTCGGTTTGGCCGGCACCAACTCAACTGATGGGCGCGCGGCCATCCCCACTTTCATGCCGGACCGCGAGGAGTTCTTGGAATACGATGTGGCGAAACTCATCCAAGAATTGGGCACGCCGAAAAAACCCGTGGTTGGCCTCGTGGACTCGATTGGCATCCAGGGCCAGTTCAACCCCCAGGCACGCCAGATGGGCGAACCCTGGCCTATCTACACGCAGATGCAGCAGTTGTTCAACGTGCGCACTCTGACCTCCGATCTCGATCACATCGACAAGGACATCGATGTCTTGATGGTGGTGCATCCAAAACACCTGCCGCCCAAGACTTTGTATGCAATCGACCAATTCGTCATGCGCGGCGGCCGAATGTTGCTGATGGTTGATCCGAACGCTGGCGCCGACGTGAGCGGGCAAGATCCATCGAATCCCCTCGCCGCTGCGGCGGCCAATCATTCCTCGGACCTGCAGCCGCTGCTGGCCACGTGGGGGGTCGACTATGATCCCACCAAGGTCATCGGCGACTTGGGACGCGGGTTGGAAGTGCGTACCAGCGCCTCCTCCGCTCCGGTTCGACACATTGGCATTCTTGGATTGCGTCATGCCGACATGGAGCCGAAGGATGTCGTGACCGCATCGCTCGAGTCCATCAACCTCGCGACGGTTGGTTCGCTGTCCGCGCGCGCCGGCGCCAAGACTTCTTTCGAACCGCTGTTGTTCAGCTCCGCAAGCTCCGAACCGTTGCCTGCCCAACGCTTCAACGCGCTGGTCGACCCCGCCGTGCTGCGCGACGGCTTTAAGTCAACCGGGGTGCGCTACGCCATCGCTGCGCGGATTACCGGCCTGGTGGATTCCGCCTATCCTGATGGTCCGCCCGCGGACCTGAAGCCGGCGGTGGGGACGCCGACCTCGCATCTGGCAAAGTCCACCGCGCCGGCCAATATTGTCGTGATCGCCGATACGGATTTCCTGATGGATTATTTGTGGGTACAGACCCGTGAGTTGCTCGGCCAACGCATCGCCCAGCCTTTCGCCAATAATGGTGATCTGATTGCCAATCTTCTCGACAATTTGACCGGCAGTAGTGCGCTCATCAGCGTGCGCGGCCGGGCTTCCTTCTCCCGTCCCTTCGAGCGCATCGAGGCGCTCAAGCGCCAAGCCGACGATCGCTTGCGGGCGAAAGCTCTTGAACTCCAAGCGCAGTTGCGACAGACAGAAAGGAATCTGACCGAGTTGCAAAGGAAGCGCAACGATCAGAGTTCGCTGATGCTGTCGCCTGAGCAAGAAGCTGAGCTAAAGAGCTTCACCGCTGAAAAGACCCGAGTTCGCAAGGAACTGCGCGAGACAGAACGGGGTTTGGACGTGGATATCAATAGACTGGGCGCGCGCGTGAAGGTTCTGAACATCGGGTTGCCACCACTGCTAGTCGCCATCGCTGGGATGATCATCCTCTCCCTGCGCCGACGTCGCCGCACGATGTCGAAGACCACCGCCGTCTGAAGGTACAACATGAGCAGGGAACGATTGATCGCATTGGGCATCGCGGCGTTTCTCGCGATAGCCGGAGCTTTGTTGTTAAGCACGCAACGCAATTTGCCGCGCGATCCTCACGGATCAAGCTTCCTGCCTTCGCTGGCAGCCGAGCTCAACACGGTGACCTCCGTAAGCGTGCGCAAGGGCAGTCCGATTCCCACTGTGACGGTTCACAAGCAAGGCGAGCAATGGACGGTTGCGGAACGCGCTGACTATCCGGCTGACGTACTGAAGCTGCGTAAATTATTGCAGTCACTGAACGATGCCAAAATCCGCGAGGAGAAGACCTCGAATCCTGCCAACTATTCGATCATCGGTGTCGAGGACCCTCTGAAGCCACTCGCCTCCGGAGCGCAGATAGAGCTGATTGCGCGAGATGGGAAGCACGACGTGATCATTGGCAAATCGGTCGGCAACGGTAACTTCGTCAGGCGCGCGGGTGAGACCACCAGCTACGTGATTGAACCGGCCATTTTTTTGGAAACCGAGCCACGCTTCTGGATCGATACGAAGCTGCTCGATATACCGGCCGACAAAATTCAAAGCATCGAAACTAAACCCGCCACCGGGCCCGGATATTCTTTGCGCCGAGCTTTAGTTGGCAGCGACAAGGCCGCGGCCGCCAGCGCACCCACAACCGCCCCTGCTGCAACGGCGCCCGGTGCAACGGCGCCCGGCCCAGCGGCGCCCGCTGACAAGTTCGTGCTGGATGCAGTGCCCGCAGGGCGTCAAGCCGCCGACCCGCAAACATTGGCGAATTCGGCCACGCTGTTGAGCAATCTGGCGATAGATGATGTATCGCCCGCAAGCGAGGTCGATTTCAGCAAGCCCTCCAGGACGACCGTTACCTTGTCCGACGGCAGCGTCGTCGCTTTGAGCGGTATGGTGGTCGGCGACAAGCACTGGATTCAAGTCTCTGCGTCCAAGGATGCTTCACTGGGCGCAAAGACCGGCGGTCGCGCATTTGAGATCGCGAGCTATCGCTACGATGGTCTTTTCCGACCACTGGAACAGTTGTTGATGCCTAAGGCCGCTGCGGGGGCGGCCCGGCCGAAGCCGTGATCGACGGCAGCAGTGCCGGCTTTGGACGGCGGCTGGCTGCGCTGTTCTACGATGCCCTGCTGGTAGCTGCACTGCTCATGGTGTTCACGTTTGCGGCGCTTATCTTCACGCATGGCGCAGCGGTGGTACCAGCCACGGCCGGCGTTTGGGCCTACGTTTATCGAGCGGGTTTGATTCTGGTGATTGCTGCCTACTATGTGATCAATTGGCTGCGAAGCGGCCAAACTTTAGGCATGCGCGCGTGGCGCCTGCGCACGGTCAGCGAGTCAGGCAAGACCCTGGCACTCAAGGCGGCAGCGTTGCGCATCGTGTTCGGCGTGCTGGCTTGGGCGCCCGCCGCATTAGGCGTGCTTTGGCTTTACCTGGATCCCGATCATCTGGCTCTGCATGACCGGCTATCGAGAACGCGAGTGGTTCACTGGAATAAGCCAGACCGCCTGCTAGCGCGTTCTTGAAATCGCGACGAGCGTGCACAATCCGATGACGAGCGTCGGCAGCCAGCCTACGAGCGCAGGATTTAAGTTGAAAAGCTGCCCGCCGTTCTCGACGGTGCGCGTGATGAGGAAGAACACCACGCCGAGCAGCACACCGATCACGGTGCGGGTACCGGCACCGGTGCTGCGGAGTGGGCCGAATACAAATGGCAATGCCAGCAGGGTCACCACTACCACTGCAAAGAGCCGCGCGATGCGAGACCAATACCCAATTTCGTACGATGCGGTTTCCAAATTGTTGCGTCGCAAATGGTCTATATACGCAGCGAGGCCGTGCAGCGTCAACATTCCCGGTTCGGTCGCTGCGAGACCTAGGAACTCCGGATTCACCGTCGAACGCAGCGAGAGTTCGCCGACAGTTTCGCTTTCGATCTTGTCCTTTCCAAATCGCGATGTCGCGACGTTTAGTAAGCTCCAGCGGCCGGGGTCGGCAACCGAAATCTGGGCGGCCCGCTCGATCGAACGCAGCCGCGTCGGTCCGTCGAGTTCGAAAACTGACACCCCACCGAATGCCCTGTCGACCTCGCCGGTTTGCACGCGCAGGATCCGATTGCCGTCCTTGACCCATGCACTGCTGGTCCCAGCGAAACTGACGTCTGCCAATTTGAGCGTGGTTTTTTCGCGCTTGGCGAATTGGGCCATGGACGGCGCTGCGTATTCGCCTATGCCGAACATGATCACCGCCAAAGTAACGCCGGCCACCCCCACGGGCCAGGCGATGCGCCAAACCGACACTCCAGAAGCTCTTGTTACCACCAGTTCGCTGCCGGCCGCGAGATTGCCAAGGCCCATCAACGCACCGATCATCGCGCCGATCGGCAACAGCTCGAATGTCTGCTGCGGCATATTGAGCAACGTGAATAAGAACGCATCGGCCGCGCTGTAGCTGCCCACGCCGATATCGCCTTGCTGGCTGATGAATGTCACCAGTGCACCCAACGCCAGCAATACCGCCATGGCCATCAGCGTGTAAAGCAGCACTGTACGGTAGATATAGCGGTCGAGAATGTTCACGCCTGCCTCGCATCCCTCATTACCAGGTACAGGCCTAGCGCCAGCACCGCAGCGTGTACCCACCAGACGCCGATGGCAGGAGTCAAAGTGCTTTTCTCCACCCAGATCTTGGAAGCGGACAACAAGTTCGAATAGACGAAGTAAACAACGATGGCGAAAGCGACTCGTGCATAGCGTCCCTGCCGCGGCCGCAACTTGGCGAGGGGTACGGCCACCAAGGTCAGCACCAGCGCCATCAGGGGTGTCGATGCCCTGAATTGCAGTTGCGCTATGTCAGACGGATCGCTCGACCCCAGCAGTTCTTTAGTCGGCTTTGTATCGGGATCCAGAGGCCCGCGCACATCCACAGGTGTCGCGATGGGAATGCCGTGTTCGCGGAATTCGATGACGCGAAAATCATTTTTGCCTGGCGCTCCTTCGTAGCGGCGCCCATTAAAGAGGGTTACTAAATGCAATCCTCCTGAACTGACCTTCGTATAGGTTGCCGTGTCCGCCAGTGCGACCTCGATTCTTCCGGCCGACTCGCGCTGCACGAACACATTGTGCAGCACGCCCTCTTGGTCGACGCGTTCGGCGTAAAACACTGCATCCCCCCCGCTGAATCCCCGAAATCTGCCGGCATCCAACTGGCCGAATTGCGCCTCTTTGATGGCTGATTGGCGCAGCACTTGCACCTGGCCATCGGCCCGTGGGACCTGCACAAAGGCAAGCCACGCCAAGCCAACGGCAATGACGGCCGCGAAGCAGAACAGGGGGACCAGCAGCCGCGACGGCCCAAAGCCGCAGGCCTGCAGCGCAGCCATCTCGCTGTCGTGGTACATGCGCCCCAGAGTCAAGACCACGGCGAGCAACAAGCCGACCGGCACGATAACTGAGAGATTCATGATCGCGCCGAGCACAATCAGGTCAAAAACCACGCCCCGGCCGTATTGATTCTCCGCGGCCTGACCGAGAACCCTCGAGAGTTGGTTCGATACCAGGATAGCGACCAAGACCCCGGTTACGGCGAGCCAAGTCTGCACGACTTCCCGCAAAACGTATCGTTGCACAGTCCATTTCATGGTGTCAGCTTAGAGCCTTCTTAATAATCGAGTAAACTATTTGCTTACTCCTGAGCCCACGATATAGATACAACGGAGTTTCGCGATATGGAATTCATGGCGATTGTCGATGCGAAGGCGCGCAGCGCTGCAGGCTGCGCGGTGATCGGCTTGTATGAGAATGGCGAGTTAGGGCTTGCGGCCCGGCAAGTCGATAAGCAGCTGGACGGATTACTGACCAATCTTCACGGCAGCGGCGACTTCGCCGGCAAGCTCGGCGATACGCTCATGTTGCCGTTGCCCGCCGGCGCTGCCGCTTCGCGCTTGTTGCTGATTGGTCTGGGGCCGCGTGCCGGCTTCGCGCGCAAGCAATACCGAAAGGCACTGCAATCCGCTGCCCAAGCGCTTCGCAAGACCGGGGCTGGCGATGCGGTTGTGTACCTGGCGATGGAGCCAATAGCGGAACTCGACCTGCAGTATCGTGCGCGAATAGTCTCCGAAGTATTTTCGTCGCACGCGTACAAAATTCCCGATCTTAAGACTTCGCCCAAGCCAAAGGCGCGGCCGCTGATGACGATCAGCCTTGCAACTGCAGACGCGCGCGGCGCGAAGGCCGCCTCAGAAGGCTTGCGCATAGGGGCCGCCATTGGCCAAGGTATGGCCTTCGCGCGCGACCTCGCGAACCTTCCGCCGAATGTCTGTACGCCCACTTATATGGGAACCCGCGCGCTGCAATTGGCCAAGGAATTTCCGAGCATCAAAACCAAGGTTTTGGACGAAAGCGCCATCAAGGCGCTGAAGATGGGCGCTTTTCTCGCGGTCACCCAAGGATCCGCCGAACCACCCCGCCTTATCGTGTGCGAGTATCGGGGCGGAAAAAAAAATGCCGCCCCAATCTGCTTGGTGGGCAAGGGCATTACCTTTGATTCAGGAGGCATTTCGCTCAAGGATCCGCCCGGCATGGATGAGATGAAGTTCGATATGAGCGGCGGCGCCGCCGTCTTGGGTACGGTGCGGGCAATTGCCGGGCTCAAACTGCCCATCAACGTCGTGGCCATCGTCGCGGCCGCCGAGAACATGCCGAGCGGCGCAGCTGTCAAGCCCGCGGATATCGTCACCACCATGTCAGGCCAGACGGTTGAGATTCTCAATACGGACGCCGAAGGCCGCTTGGTCTTGTGTGATGCCATTACCTACAGCCGGCGCTACAAGCCTGCGGCCGTGGTCGACGTCGCTACCTTGACAGGCGCTTGCATCGTCGCACTCGGCAACCAGGTGAGCGGCCTGATGAGCAATACTGCCTCACTGGCTCAAGAATTGGAGTCCGCCGGCATGCGCGCGGACGATCGCGCATGGCGCCTGCCGATCGGTGAGGAATACGTCGAGCAGCTCAAAAGCAATTTCGCCGATATCGCCAATGTGGGCGGACGGGAGGGCGGCGCCTGCACCGCCGCCTCGTTCCTAGGCAAGTTCGCCAAGGATCTTGCCTGGGCGCATCTCGATGTGGCCGGCACAGCGTGGCTCAGTGGCGCGCAAAAGGGAAGCACAGGGCGCCCCGTGCCCTTGCTGGTCGATTTTCTCATCCATCGCACATGACCGGCCGCGTCGACTTCTACGTCCTGAAGAGCGCGGCCACCCAACAACGCTTGGCATTTGCTTGCCGTCTGACGGAAAAGGCCTATCTGCGCGACCTGAAGATTCTCATTGTGCATGACACGCTGGCGGATGCCCAGGCGCTGGATGAGTTGCTTTGGACCTTCAATGAGCGGTCTTTCATACCGCACAAGGTTTGCCTGGATGAGGCGTCGATGGACCCGTCGACCCCGGTTCACTTGGCGCTTGAGTTAAGCGCGATGTCTTCCGCAGACTTGCTTGTCAACTTAAGTCCCCGGCTTCCCTGCAACTTGCACTACCCTCGCATCGCCGAAATCATCGATGCCGATGAGGAGCGCCGTCGGTTGGGCCGTGAGCGTTTCAAGGCGTATCGGGACCAGAAGTTCGTTTTGGAAACCCACCAGATTGACGAAGCTGCGGATGTTTGACGCCCTCACCCATCATGGATAAAGCCTACTCGCCGGCGGATATCGAAGCGCGCATCTACGCGCACTGGGAGGCCTGCGGGTATTTCGCACCCAGTGGCACTGGACCTCCATACTCCATTGTCATCCCGCCGCCGAATGTCACGGGCACGCTGCACATGGGGCACGCTTTTCAAGACACCATCATGGACGGGCTCATCCGCTTTCATCGCATGCGAGGATTCGACACGCTATGGCAGCCCGGCACGGATCATGCCGGCATCGCGACACAGATGGTGGTCGAGCGCCAACTGAACGCAGCGGGCGAAAGCCGCGCGGCCTTGGGGCGCGAGGCCTTCGTGGAGCGCGTGTGGCAATGGAAAGAGACCTCGGGCGGCATGATCTCGAAGCAAATGCGCCGCTTAGGCGCATCGGTCGACTGGCAGCGCGAGGTATTCACGCTGGATCCCGCGCTTTCGCAAGCGGTGACCGAAGTGTTCGTGCGGCTGTATGAAGAAGGCCTGATCTATCGCGGCAAGCGGCTGGTGAATTGGGACCCGGTACTCAAGACCGCACTCTCCGATTTGGAGGTGGTCGCCGATGAGGAATCGGGCCATTTATGGCATTTGCGCTATCCTTTGTGTGATGGCTCCGGATATCTCGTGGTTGCAACCACCAGGCCCGAGACGATGCTCGGCGATGCGGCGGTCGCCGTGCACCCCGAGGACGAACGTTACCGGCATCTGATCGGACGCAAGGTTCGATTGCCCCTCGCAGACCGGGAATTGCCCATCATCGCTGATGTCTATGTGGACCCGGCTTTCGGCAGCGGCTGCGTGAAGATCACGCCGGCTCATGATTTCAACGACTACGAGGTCGGCCAGCGCCACGGCCTGCCCCTGATCAACATCATGACGCTCGATGCCAAATTGGATGACAGCGTCCCGCGTGAGTATCGAGGTCTGGATCGTTTTGTAGCCCGGCAAAGGGTCATCGCTGACCTCGATGCGATGGGGCTCGTCGAGCGAATCGAGCCGCACAAGCTTACCGTTCCGCGGGGCGATCGCAGCAACGCGGTTCTGGAGCCGCTGCTGACCGACCAGTGGTTCGTCGACATCAAGCCATTGGCGGCACCGGCCATCCGTGCCGTCGAAGAAGGACAGGTGCGGTTCGTGCCGGACAACTGGTCGCGCGTGTACTACGAATGGATGCATAAAATCAGGGACTGGTGCATCAGCCGGCAACTCTGGTGGGGACACCGAATACCGGCTTGGTACGACCCTGAGGGGCGCTGGTATGTGGCCCGCAGCGAAGCCGAAGCACGCAGCGCACATGGGCTGGACCCGTCCATCCCGTTGCGGCAAGACGAGGATGTATTGGACACTTGGTTTTCCTCCGCGCTATGGCCCTTCTCGACACAGGGCTGGCCGCAAAAGACCCCGGCCTTGCACACGTACTATCCCACCGCCGTGCTGGTGACCGGATTCGACATCATCTTCTTCTGGGTTGCCCGCATGATCATGATGGGCCTCAAATTCACAGGCGATGTTCCCTTTCGCACGGTGTACATCCACGGCTTGATTCGAGATCAAGACGGCCAGAAGATGTCTAAATCCAAAGGCAACGTCATCGACCCGCTCGATATCGTCGATGGCATCACGTTGGATGCATTGCTGGCAAAGCGCACCAGCGGCCTAATGCAACCGCAAATGAAAGCCAGCATCGAAAAAGCGACTCGCAAGCAATTTCCAGAGGGCATCGCCGCTTACGGCACCGATGCGCTGCGTTTATGCTTTGCGCGCCTCGCTACCCAGAGCCGCGATTTGCGCTTCGATATGGCGAAGGTCGAGGAATATAGAAATTTTTGCAACAAGCTGTGGAACGCGGCGCGTTACGTGCTGATGAACGTCGAGGGCCAGGATCTAAATGCCAAGGGGGCCGAATACAGCTTGGCCGACCAATGGATTCGCGCGCGACTCGCGGCCATGCTGGCGCGCATTGAAGCCGGCTTCGCCGAGTATCGGTTCGATACGGTCGCCAACGCGCTGTACGAGTTTACTTGGCACGAATTCTGCGATTGGTATCTGGAACTCTCCAAAGCGGTGCTGCAGTCCGAGGCGGCTGGGCCGGCGGCGAAACGCGGCACTCGCCACACGCTGATTCATACGCTCGAGACCTTGTTGCGCGCGCTGCACCCAGTCGCTCCGTTCATCTCGGAGGAGATATGGCAAAGGGTGCGCGTCAGTGCCGGCGTGGCGGGCGAAACCATCATGCGCGCGCGGTTCCCGACGGCAACCGCTGCGCCAACTGACGCCCACGCGGAGCCGGAAATGCGCTGGGTGATGGAATTCATCTTAGGCATTCGCCAAATTCGCGGCGAAATGGACATCGCACCGAGCCGCAAGCTGGAGGTACTCTTGCACAATGCAAATGCAAGGGATATCGAATATCTCGAACGCAATCTGCATTATTTGATGCGGCTGGCCGGCATCGAGACTCCGCGCGTGCTCAGCGCAGACAAAGCGGCGCCCATTTCCGCAGTCGCGTTGCTGGGAAACTTAGAAATCTTGGTGCCGATGAAGGGCCTGATCGATCCCACGGCCGAACTCGAGCGCCTGGCAAAAAAGTTGCGGAAAGCGGAAATCGATTTCAGCAAGCTGGAGGCCAAGCTGAGCAACAGCCAATTCGCGAAGAATGCTCCGCCTGAGGTCGTCGCGAAGGACCAGCAGCGGCTTGAGGAATTGCGCACGGAAATCGGTCAGCTATCAGCCCAAACTGCGCGGGTGACAAAGCTCAAGAGCCAATGAACGCCGGGCATGCGCAGATCGAAGCGATCCTTGCCCAACTAAACCGGGTGATCCTTGGCAAGGATGCGCAAATACGGCTGTGCTTGGCGTGCCTGTTGGCACGCGGACACCTGCTGATCGAGGATATTCCGGGCGTCGGCAAAACCACCTTGGCGCATGGCATAGCCAAGACGTTGGGGTTGTCTTTTCAACGCGTGCAGTTCACCAGCGATCTTCTCCCTGCGGACGTGCTCGGCGTGTCGATCTTTGACCGCGAGACCGGCAAGTTCCGGTTCCAGCGCGGACCGATCTTCGCGCAGCTGGTGCTCGCCGATGAAATCAATCGCGCCTCGCCGAAGGCCCAGAGTGCGTTGCTGGAAGCGATGGAAGAACATCAGGTCACGCTCGACGGTCAATCGATGGCTCTACCCGAACCGTTCTTCGTCATTGCCACCCAAAACCCGCAAGATCAAGTCGGCACTTTTCCGCTGCCGGAATCGCAATTGGATAGATTCTTAATGCGCGTGCACTTGGGGTATCCCGCTGCGGCGGCAGAGCGCGAGCTCTTGAGCGGCGTCGATCGGCGCGACCTCGTCAAATCGCTGCAAACTATTTTGACTGCCGACAGCCTGCGTCAGTTGCAGGAAAGCGTGCTGCAGATTCACGTCGCTCCCGCGCTGCTTGATTACGTTCAGGCACTGGTGGCTCATACCCGGCGTGCTCCGGGAACCAACGCCGGCCTCTCGCCCCGCGCGGCCATTGGACTGCTGCGCGCCGCCCGCGCCTGGGCAATGATTTGCGGACGCAATGCCGTCATTCCGGAACACGTGCAGGCGATCTTTCCGGCCGTGGTGGAACATCGCGTGCGCCAACGGGGCAGCGACGAGGTTGCAGCGTCCAGGCTACTTGAGGCTGTACCGGTCCCTTAACCTGAAGGATCCAAAATCCTTGAGCAGCTTGCGCCAGGCAGCGATCAATAAATTGAAGGCCCGGGTCATCCGCCGCCACGGGCGCGACAGCTTGCCGATCAGCATCCATCGGCGCCGGATTTACATCCTTCCGACGCGTTTCGGCCTGATGCTGGGCGTCATTCTCGCCGCGATGCTGATCGCCGGGCTTAACTACAACAGCAACCTCGCTCTGGCATTCGCATTCTTGATGATCAGCATGGCACTGGTCACCATGCATCATTGCAATCGCAATTTGCTGCGCCTCTCCGTGGACGCGACCACGGAAGTCGACGCCTTGGCAGGAGGCGAAGCGAAATTCGAGTTCGAGCTGCGCAATGGCTCCAATGTGGATCGACGCGACATCGAGGTGCGTTGCCTTGCCGGCCGCGCGACCGGCAGCGTGGCGGCCGGCGAAAGCGAATCCATCGAAGTCACGGTGTCGATAGCGCAGCGCGGTGTGACCCGCTTGAATCAGTTCGAGCTGCGTACTCGCTATCCCTTTGGATGGTTCTATTCCTGGACCTATGTGCAGGGACCGATCACCATTTACGCAGCGCCCGCCCCGGCCGGCAGCCGAACCTTGCCCGCGGCTGCCAGCAGCGGCAACGGCGCCTTCGCCGAGGTGCGGGGCGACGAGGATTTCTCCGGTTTACGCGCCTATGAGCCTGGAGTCGCATTGAAGCATATGGCCTGGAAAGTGCTGGCACGCGGCGGCGAGGCAGCGGTGCGAAGTTATTCGGGTTTAGCCTCGAAGCCGGAGTGGTTGGATTGGGATGCGCTGCAGGGTTTGGACGCGGAGGCACGCCTCTCTCAGTTGTGCCTGTGGGTGCTGGAGAGCGATGCGGCCCAAAGGCCCTACGGACTGCGCATTCCGGGAAGGGAAATCCCTCCTTCAGGGGGAGCCGCACACCGATTCACGTGCTTGCGCGCACTGGCTAGCTTCGGGCCGAGCAACGCTCCATGAACCAGCGCGTCTCCTACGAGCAACTGCTGGCCATCTCGGGATGTCTTGCCCTGGCCTTGCTCGCGCACGTCGCCACTCTGCCGCTCTGGGTACTGGCGATCGTCATCGCCTGCGGATTGATCCGCATAGGCCTGGCGCGCACCGGTCGCGGTCCGCCGCCGCAAAGCGTGCGCTTGACGGTCGCAGCGCTGGCCGTACCGCTGCTGTTCGTCCGTTTCCATACCTTCAACGGCCTGGTTGCCGGTACCGCGCTCCTCGCCGTTGCTGCGGGTCTTAAGTTGCTGGAGACGAAATCTCAGCGCGATATCTACATCATCATCCTCATCATCTACTTCGTAAGCCTGGCCGCCCTATTGGGGGGCGACTCCTTCTGGCTGCTGGCCTATCTGAGTGGAGTTTGTTGGCTCACGACGGCCACCCTGCTGCGGGTCACCAGCGTCGGTCCTGCACCCGGCTGGCAAAGCAGTCTGCGCTACGGTGGGCGCATAGTGGCGCAGGCACTGCCCTTAACCTTGGTGTTCTGGCTGCTTTTCCCACGATTCGCAGCGCCGCTCTGGCAAGTGCCCAACGACTCGCAAACCGCTGCCTCTGGCGTGAGCGATTCGATGAGCCCCGGCGATATCACGCAACTGGCGCTGTCGGATGAGATTGCGTTCCGCGTACGCTTTGCCTCAGCGGCGCCGCCTGGCAAGGAGCGTTATTGGCGCGGCCCGGTGTTGGATTCTTTCGACGGGCACACGTGGACGCGTTCCACCAGGGGTCTGGCCGGGAGCGCGCCGCTCAGGCAACAGGGTCCGGCATACCGGTACACCGTCATGATGGAGCCCCACCAGCATCGCTGGATCTTCATGCTCGATTGGCCCACCGGCTGGGATCTGCCGCACGCTGAGCTTTCCGCCGATTACACCTTGATGCAGCCCGATATCCTGTCGCGTCCCCTCGATGTGATCGGCACTTCGTATACGCAAGTTCAATCCGCCGAACCCTTGACTCAGAACATGCGCAAACGCGATACGCAGTTGCCGCTGAATCGCAATCCGCGCACCGCGGGTCTGGCTCAGCAACTGCGCAGCGCCCATCCGAGCGACATGGATTATGTGCGGACGGTGCTCGACATGTTCGGGCAGCAGCCGTTTTTCTACACCCTCACACCGCCCAAGCTGTCCGACAACTCGGTCGATGAATTTCTCTTCGACACCAAACGAGGATTTTGCGAGCACTATGCCTCGGCCTTCACCGCGCTGATGCGCGCCGCGGGCATTCCGGCACGTGTGGTGACGGGGTACCAGGGGGGCGCGCTCAACCCGTATGGCGATTATTGGATCGTGCGGCAAAGCGATGCGCATGCATGGACCGAAGTGTGGATAGATCCGCAAGGCTGGGTGCGCATGGATCCCACGTCCGCCATCTCGCCGCAACGCGTCGAGCGCGGCCCCGGGGAAGTAGTCGGCGCTGATGATCCTCTGGCGAGCCGCTGGCAGAGGAAGAGTCCCTGGTTCGCGGGCGCGCGCCTGCGGGCAGACGTGCTGCGTGAAGTGTGGCGGGAACGCATTTTGGATTTTGATCAGGCATCGCAGCACAAGCTGCTTGAAATACTCAGAATCCCGGAGCCGGACGGCCAAAAACTGGTGATGCTGCTCGCCGGTGCCATGGTGCTGGTGCTCGGCTGGCTCACCTGGCAGGTGCGCCGCGAATTGAGTCCGCCGGCGCGCGATGTCACGGCGCGCACCTATGAGCGTCTCTGCGCTAAACTCGCCGCGGCCGGATTGCCGCGCCGCCCCCACGAAGGTGCGGAAGCCTACGCGATGCGCGTGGCGCTAAAACGCCCTGATCTTGCGGACAGGGTTACTGCGCTGTGCCGCCACTACTCGTCATTGCGCTATGCACCAGCTTCGGCTGGCATCACATTGGGCCAGTTTCAGGCCGCGGTACGGGTTTTTCGCCCGCAATTAAAGCACTAATCGCTGCGTCAGGCGGCCAGATTTTCCCGCGTCTTGAGGAATTTTATCTCGGGCCAGCGCTCTTCCGTCAATGCCAGATTCACGCGTGTGGGCGCGAGATACACCAATTCGCCCGCGTGATCGATGGCGAGATTGTCGTACGCTTTGGTGCGAAATTCGGCCAGCCGCTTCTCGTCCCGCAGGCTGACCCAGCGCGCCACCGCGACGTTGATCGACTCGAACACGCATTGAACGCCGTACTCATCTTGCAGGCGAAATGCCACGACCTCAAACTGTAGTTGGCCGATGGCGCCCAGAATCAAATCGTTGTTGCGCAGCGGCTTGAACAACTGGGTCGCTCCCTCCTCGCACAATTGCGACAAGCCTTTCTGCAGGGCCTTCATGCGCAACGGATCTTTGAGCACCGCGCGGCGGAATAATTCGGGAGCGAAATTCGGAACGCCGGTAAAGGTAAGATTCTCGCCCTCGCTGAAGGTATCGCCTATGTTGATCGTACCGTGGTTGTGCAAGCCGATGATGTCGCCCGCGTAGGCCTCCTCGGCTTGGCTGCGGTCGGCCGCGAGGAAGGTCAGCGCATCGGCGATGCGAATGTCCTTATGCAACCTGACGTGATGCAGGCGCATGCCGCGCGCATAGCGTCCGGAACATAACCGCATGAAGGCGATCCGGTCGCGGTGGCCGGGATCCATATTGGCTTGAATTTTGAATACGAAACCGGTGAGCTTGGGTTCCTCCGCGTCGACCTCGCGCTGCAACGTCGGGCGCGGCAGCGGCGGCGGTGAGTGCGCCACAAAGGCTGCGAGCAGCTCTCTGACTCCGAAATTATTGACTGCCGAACCGAAGAATACCGGAGTCTGTTTCGCAGCGAGATAGCGCTGCAGATCGAATTGCGGGCTGGCGCCGCGCACCAGCTCGACTTCCTCGAGGAACTTCTCGTATCGCTCCCCTAAGAATTCGCGCGCCTCCTCGCTCGCAATACCGACGATGCTCTGGTGCGTGCCCGCGCGCCCTTTCTCGACCGGGACGTACACATAGATGGTGTCTTCGATCAAATGATAGACGCCGAGCAGATCGCGGCCCATGCCGATGGGCCAGGTGATCGGAGCGCATTGGATTTTCAACACGCTTTCAATTTCATCCAGCAGTTCGATGGGAGCACGGCCGTCCCGATCCAACTTGTTAACGAACGTCATGATGGGCGTGTCGCGCAACCGGCATACATCCATGAGTTTGATGGTCCGCTCTTCAACCCCCTTGCCGCAGTCGATTACCATCAATGCCGAATCAACCGCCGTGAGCGTCCGGTATGTATCCTCGGAGAAATCCTCGTGGCCGGGGGTGTCCAGCAAATTCACGATGCAATCATCGAAGGGGAATTGCATCACCGAGGAGGTCACAGAAATGCCGCGCTGCTGCTCCAACCGCATCCAGTCCGAGGTGGCGTGCCGCGTCGCCTTGCGGCCCTTGACCGTGCCCGCCATCTGAATGGCACCGCCAAACAGCAGCAATTTTTCGGTGAGCGTAGTCTTGCCCGCGTCGGGATGAGAGATGATTGCAAAAGTTCTTCTTCTGCGTATTTCGTCGGCCAGTAAGCCACTCGGCATGATTTCTCAAATCCTCTAGCAACAATTCGCGGGCGACGCATTGTAGAGGAAATACGATATGTTTATTTACATTAACTTATTCTTATTAGTTATTGATTTTTAATCCTTTAGTATCCGCGGTGATCGCCTCAAGCCAGCGAGCTGCTGAAGCGCAGGGCGCGCCCGCTTGCGCTGACTCAAGCTATTTCGCGCCCGTCGATAACACCCGACGCAGCACCGCGGCGTCTTCGCGGCCGACCGTGGCTTGGTAATATCCGCGCCGGATACCCACTTGCTCGAAGCCCAACGAGTGATACAGCCGAGCCGCAGCCACGTTCGAGGGCCTGACTTCCAGAAACGCTTCGCTCATGCCCGCGCCCCGAGCGCGCTCCAGTAAATACAACAATACTTTGCGGGCAAAGCCGCGCGAGCGATAATCATCCCGAATGCACACGTTCAAGATGTGCGCCTCCCCCGCTCCCACCGACATGATGCCGTAGCCGCCCAAGTCGCCGGCCACATCGATCACGCGGCAGATGTAGCCGACCCGCAGACAGTCGCGGAAAATACCCTCGCTCCAGGGAAACTGATACGCAGACTTTTCAATGGCTGCGATGACCGGCAGATCAAGTTCATGCATGGGCCGTATATCGACCCTGGGATATTCGAGGTCCAGCTTGACGCTAGACACGGGCGCATACCTCACGCGCCAATTTCAGGTCTTCCCAGGTCTTGCGCTTATCAGCCGGCGTGCGCAACAAGTATCCGGGATGATAGGTCACGATCAGAGGCACTTGGGATGCGCCGAATCGATGCACTTGCTGGCGCAGACTTCCCAGGGTTTTGTCGGTGCGAAGCAGGTTCTGCGCCGCGATCCGTCCCACCGCCAGCATGATCTTAGGCTTCAATAGCGCTACCTGCCGCTCCAAATACGGTAAACACTGTGCGGCTTCATTTGGGTTAGGGTCACGATTACCAGGAGGCCGGCATTTCAGGACATTGGCAATGTATACCTGTTCGCGCGCCAATCCCACTGCACGCAACATAGAATTCAAAAGTTGCCCGGCACGGCCGACGAAAGGCTCACCCTGACGGTCCTCATCGGCCCCGGGCGCTTCCCCGACGATGAGCCAGTCCGCCTGTAAATTGCCGACACCGAATACGGTTTGAGTTCGCGTTGCGCTCAAGCCGCAGCGCGTGCACGCGGCGACACGGGCACGCAGTTCCGGCCAATCGAATGCATCTTCTCGACCTGGCGGTGAGTTGATCTCGTTGATAGCCGCTCGCTCCCGCGCGGATGCGTCCGGCAGGCATAGGGGCGAGGCTGGCGCCGCGGCGCGCAGCCTCCAGTCCATCAGCCCTAAGGCGGTTAGGTATTCGCGGCGCAGTTCGCTATTCATGATTGCATGGCCGGCGGGCGCGGCCGGCGCCGCAGTTTGCGGTAGACCCAAACCGAGGGTGCCGAAAGAGCATACAGGCCGAATAACAGCAACAAACTCGTGGGCAAATGCGAAAAGATCAATATAAAGGCGAGCGGCACCAACACGATGTACGTGAAGCGTACCTTGGCTCCTGCGTTGACGTATTTAAAACTGTTGAAAGCAAATCGGCTGATCATCAGCGCACCGGCCGAGGCGGTAACGAAAAATGCGAGAATCAAACCCGGCAATCCAATGTTGGTTTGGTCGCTCGCCAGCCAAACCAGGGCCGCGACGATTGCCGCCGCCGAGGGACTTGGCAGACCCTCGAAGTAATGCTTATCTTGGGTCGCGGCGCGCGAATTGAACCGAGCCAGACGCAAGGCCGCAGCCGCGGCGTAGAAGAAACAGACTAGCCAGCCGACCCGGCGCCACAGGGACCCGTATTCGGCTATCCGCGCCACACCCCATTGGTAAGTGACGATAGCGGGTGCAACACCAAACGAGACCATGTCCGACAGGCTGTCGTACTCTTTGCCGAAGGCGCTCGCGGTTTGAGTCCATCGAGCAACCCGCCCGTCCAGCCCGTCGAATAACATGGCGACGAACACGGCGATCCCAGCGTGATCAAATCTCAAGTCGATAGCCGCCACGATGGCGTAGAAACCGGCAAACAGTGCAGCAGTGGTCAACAGATTTGGGAGCCAATAAACTCCTCGCCGCCGTGCTGGTGACTCCTCAAGGTCGCTCATTTGGCCGCCATGATAACAGGGGGGCTCATGTAAGATATGCGGCCATGCGCTTATCACGATACCCGATAACTACCCTCAAAGAGGTACCTGGCGACGCGGAGGTCGTAAGCCATCAACTCATGCTGCGCGCAGGGCTGATCCGTCGCCTGGCCGCCGGCTTGTATGTTTGGCTGCCAATGGGGCTTCGCACCTTGAAAAAGGTTGAGCAGATCGTGCGCGAGGAAATGAATCGAGCCGGCGCCTTGGAATTGAGCATGCCCACGATCCAGCCTGCAGAGCTGTGGATCGAGTCGGGGCGCTGGAGCAAGTACGGGCCGGAGCTGCTGCGCTTCAAGGACCGCCACGATCGCGAGTTCGTCTACGGACCGACCCACGAGGAAGTGATCACCGACATAGCGCGGCGCGAGCTGCGCAGCTACAAACAGTTGCCGGTGAATTTCTATCAAATCCAATCCAAATTCCGCGACGAAATTCGCCCACGCTTCGGCGTGATGCGGGCCCGGGAATTTCTGATGAAAGACGCCTATTCCTTTCACGCCGACGCCGCGAGCCTGGCAGAGGGCTACCGGCTCATGTTCGACGCGTACACACGCATATTCACCCGAATGGGACTCAAATTCCGGGCTGTGCAAGCCGATGGCGGCAGCATCGGCGGCGACACCTCGCAGGAGTTTCATGTTTTGGCCGACTCCGGCGAGGATGCGATCGCAACTTCCGATGCGGACGACTACGCCGCCAATCTGGAAACCGCCACCACCCGCGCACCCGCCACACCCAGGAAGCCGCCCGCAGAGCCGCTCACCAAAGTGGCTACGCCGAACGTGCGCACCATCGCGGAAGTCAGCGCGCAGCTGGGCATGGAGTCCTCCCGATGCGTCAAGACCCTGCTGGTCGATGGCAGTGCCGGAGATGTTGTGGCGTTGGTGATCCGCGGGGATCATGACCTCAATGCGGTGAAATCCCAGAAACTGGAAGGGGTTGCCAGTCCCTTGAGAATGGCCGGTACCGAACGGATACGGGCGGCCACGGGAGCCGAACCGGGCTCACTCGGGCCTCTTGGTTTCAAAGGCAAAATCTATGTCGATCACGCCGCAGCCCATCTGGCCGATTTCGTATGCGGTGCCAACGAGAAGGACATGCACTATCGCGGCGTCAATTGGGGACGCGATCTTCCCGAGCCGCAATCCGTTGACATACGCACCGTGCAGCCGGGTGATCCGAGCCCGACCGGCCGCGGAGCGCTCAGAATCGACCGCGGCATCGAAGTGGGTCACATTTTCCAGCTTGGGCAACTTTACAGCGCCGCCATGAATGCCAGCGTCCTCGATGAAGAGGGCAACGCCCTGACGATGTACATGGGCTGCTATGGCATCGGCGTAACGCGCATCGTCGCTGCCGCGATAGAACAGAATCACGACGCTAACGGAATTATCTGGCCGGAGGCGCTTGCCCCATTCCAAGTGGTGTTGGTGCCCATCAATTACCAGAAATCCGCGCAGATTCAGCAGTCCGCCGATGCGCTCTACCGCGATTTCAACTCCGCAGGTATCGAGGTGTTACTCGACGACCGCGACGCGCGGCCCGGGGTGAAATTCGCCGATTCGGAGCTGTTGGGGATCCCGCACCGCATCGTGATCGGAGAGCGCAGCCTAAAGGCTGGAAAACTCGAATATCGTCACCGGCGCGAGACTGAATCGAGCGAAATCTCTGCCGCAGATCCGGTAGGCTATATTCGAGATAAGTTAAATGGTTAGGGTGGCCGAATGCGGTATGTTCTGGCGGTGCTGGTCGCACTGATCGTCTCGTGCTCCGTCGCTCGCGCGGATCAACAGCGCGATCCTGCACTGAAAGACTTGTTGCAAAAAATCATCGGCAGTTCCGACTGTTTCACCGATAAGTACGAATCGGAAGTTTGGTACAAGTCCATGGAGCCGCGGTTGGTGCGCTTCGTGCCGACGCATGAAGCGCGCGTCGAGATACTCAATCACGTGTACTGCGAGGCCAAGCGAGATCCGAATTTGCAGATTCCCCCGGACTTGGTGCTGGCCCTAATGGAAGTGGAAAGCCGCTTTGACCGCTGGGCCGTATCGCCCGCCGGCGCGGTGGGCCTCATGCAGGTGATGCCATTTTGGCCGAGGGAATTGGGTGTACAGAATCAACTGGTCAAAGTAGAGCCCAATATCCGCATGGGCTGCGAAATCCTGCGTTATTACTTGCGTATGGAACACCGCAACTGGGCGCAGGCGCTGGCGCGGTATAACGGCAGCGTGGGCCACAACAAGTATCCCGCCTTGGTCATGCAGCGCTGGGAGCGCGCCTGGCGGTTCTAGATAACCGTGAATTCTGCGGGTATCTCCCTCCGATCAGCATCAGCCGGCGCATCTCTGACCGAATCGACTCGCGCTGCGGGGGGCCCCCGATGAAGCCACTGACGCAAGACCTCGACCGCGGCAGGGCTGCCTCGGGCCACGACTTCTACGGACCCGTCGGATAAATTGCGCGCAAGCCCGCGCAGATGCAGGCGCTTGGCCTCGATTCGCGCGCTATGACGAAAATAGACACCCTGCACCTTCCCAGTCACCAGAAAGCGCCGCGTGATCTCTTCCATGAAAGATTTCCGCTAGTGGGGAACCGCGGACGGTGCTTCTGCGTGTTGCGCGTTGGTCAGCGCGGCAGCCGCGTGGCGCTTCGCTTGCAGCGCGGCTAGACGCGCTCGGCCGTACTCTCGGGCCTGCAAGTGCGTTTCGGCCCTCGCGATCGCAAGTTGCGCGGCATCGTATTCGGGAGAACTGCCGCGGTTGGCGCCCGCCGATGCAGCGGCGACGATGGCTTGCCGAGCGTCGCTCATCTCCTGCACGGGCGGCGCCGTAGCACAGCCGAGGAGACATGCGATACTCACCAAGACAAAGATGAATCGCGACATAGGATTCACGGACACTAGCAACAGCGGCCAAAGCCGTCAAACCAACCGCCGTAATACAATGCATTATTAGCGTTTCTTTATCCGTTGCGCCGGCGCAGCACGCGCTTGGTGTTTCGCCCCATTCTGCGGAAGAGCATCGATGAATGAAGTCCTGGTTTTGTATTATTCTCGCCAAGGCAGCACCGCCGCGCTGGCACGGCAAATTTGCCGCGGCATCGAAGCGGTGCGCGGCATGCAAGCGCGGTTGCGCACCGTTGCCCCAGTATCGGTTACGACTGAAAGGTTGGACCCGCCGGTACCGGACGAAGGCCCACCCTACGCCACGCATCAGGATCTTATCGAATGTTGCGGTCTGGTCCTTGGAAGTCCCACCCGGTTTGGGAATATGGCGGCGCCCCTCAAATTCTTTTTGGACGGCACGAGCGCCCTGTGGCTAAGCGGCGCCCTGGCGGGTAAGCCGGCCGCTGTCTTTACCTCGACCCAGACCCTGCACGGCGGTCAGGAGTCGACGCTCCTGTCCATGATGCTGCCCTTGCTTCATCACGGCATGTACTTGGTCGGGCTGCCCTTTACTGAGGCCGGCCTTGCGGACACGCGCAGCGGCGGCACACCATATGGCGCAAGCCATGTCGCTGCGCTCAGCCCCCACGGCGAGTTGTCGGAGCACGAGAGCGCCTTGGCACGGGCACTCGGTACACGCGTCGCCGCGCTCGCGCAGCGACTCATCGCCACATGAGCATGCGATCTATCTCCCGAACTTTAACTATTTGGCTGTGGGCCGCGCTCGCTTCGAGCCTGCTCGCCTGGATACTGGTCGGCTATCCCTGGCCCATCTGTGTGATTGCCGTCTTGCCGTTGCTCGCGCCGCTGCGGGGTTTGCTTCGCGGCACCCGTTATACCTACGCGTGGGCAACGCTGTTTGCGATTCCCTACCTGGCCTTCGCGCTGACCGAATTGCTGGCGAATCCTCAAGCGCGCTGGGTGGCGGCAATCACCCTGATGCTGGTTTTCGCCTGGTTCTGCACTATGATTTTGTTCTTGCGTGCTTCTCGAGTTCATCGCGAATGAAAGGAATCGTGAGGCGGCGCTGTTCGACCAGCGAGGCCTCATCGAGCGCATCCAGGATTTGAAACAGCGAGGGCAAATCGCGCGGCATGCGCTTCAAGAGGTACTCGGAGGTTTCAACGGGGAGGTGCAATCCGCGCTGTGCGGCGCGCAGCCGCAAAGCTTCGATGCGCCCTTCATCGTCCAGTTCGCGTAGCTGATATACCACGCAGGCGGCCGCCCTGGAGCGCCAGTCATTGAGCGACCAGGGCGCCCGGCGCGGCGCCACCGCAGCAGCGAATATGAGCCGGGTACGCAATTCGGCCGCCTCGTTAAAAAGCGCAAAAAGCGCTTCCTCCCAGACGGGGTCGCCCGCGATGCTGTGCGCATCATCAACGCACAGCACGCTGCTACGTTCGAAACCCGCGAGTGCTTTCGGCGGCAAGGCAAGCGCCCGGTCTAACGGAAAATAGGCGGCCGTCTCGCCGGCGGCTGCACACACCGCCTGCAGCAAGTGAGTCTTGCCCGAGCCGGGCACGCCCCATAGCCATATCGGCGCAGCGGTGGCGCCACGCAACGCCGCCAACACTTCGGTGTTCTGCCCCGAAACGAAACTCTCGAATACGGCGTCCGCCCGAGGCCTCATACTTAAGGCCAGCTGTTTCACGCGGCGGCCGCCCGCTTTCCATAAACGCTGACGTAGTCGATCCCGCTGATGATGACCGTGGCAAATACCAAGGCCCCGAGCCAGATGGCCACCCATTCAGCAGGCTCGGAGAATTTTTCTCGGCTGAGCACAATTAGAATATACGCTGCCTGGCAGAATGTATTGATTTTGCTGAGAAGGGAGGGATGCGCCGTCACAGGCCCGATAAAAACGCGGTACGCGATGGCTCCAGCGACGATGATGATATCGCGCCCAACCGCTGCTATCACCAGCCACAGCGGCACCAGCTTAAGATACGCCAAGGTAACGAAAACAGTGGCGAGCAAAAACTTGTCGGCGATCGGGTCGAGCACACCGCCCAGCGCACTCTGCCAGCCGAACCGCCTGGCCAGATACCCATCGATACCATCCGATGCGGCGGCGATAAAAAATAGCACAACGGCGAGCGAAAGCCGCTGCTCCGCAAGCGCCATCGCGATAGGCACGACCAGCACGATTCGGATCACACTGATGATGTTCGGTATGTGACGCAACGGTCGATGCGCGCAGCTAGCGGTGCAATTGGAAGCGCTGAATCCCAGTCTCGCCGGGGGCAACCGGCTGCAAGCGCCCATTCAATGACAGCGCCCGCTGCAGCGAATCAGATCCGCCGCGGGTCGCCAAGCGAAATCGCACCGTATCCACCCCCATCGATTCCACGCTGACGTGTGAAATGAAAGTGAGCGATTCCAAATAATTTTCGACACTTGCATAGTCGCGAAGATCGTTTATGCCGACGACCTCGATATCCACGGGCAAGAGACTTCCGCTGGCGGCAAACAAGCCGGCATATAAATCGGCGGCACGATTCACGCCTTCCAACGTTCCGGAGTATTCGCTGCTGCGATCGTGAAACAAATGAGTCCAGCGCACAGTCGCATTTGCAGCCGTGCCGCCGGCACGCCCCAGCAGTAACGCATCGCTGCCCATCCGTCTTCCTATCTCCGTGAAGGCGGACGGGCTGCCGCTGATAAGGGCGGCGAGGTCGATATGATACTTTTGCAGCTCTGCAGCGCTCGGCCAAACCAGCGGCAACCCGCGAGCATAAGCGGCAGCGTCTATTGCGGCTTTTAACTCGGACGTATCATCCGTGGTGACGACGTTTCCGACCGTGCCGTTCGGCGCACCGCTTTGCACCGCCAGCAGCACCAAGGTCGTGGGCCGCTCCTGGCCCCACAAGGGCTGGCCGTTCTGGGTCAGCCAGCGCTCGATTGCGGGACCGTCGAAAGCCACCCACAATTGACTGTCCGCCGCGGTGCGATACTGCTGCACGTAGCGCCGTGCATTGGAAATCAGGGGGCTGAGCGCGGCGTCCTCGCCGGCGGAGCGACGGCCGGTGACGCGTATCAATACCGTTCGCATCGCGTTCTGAAAGGCCGCTGTTTGCGCCGCTTCGGATCGGTCGGTGACCGGCGCGCTCGCCTGGTACATTTGCGTTTTGTTGAGCGAAAAAGCCGCTTCGCCCAAGCAAAGCCCGGCAATGCACGCACCCAATAAGGCCGCAGACCGCAAATATCGCTTGGAAAAGCGCCGTAAGTACTGTGTCATGGTGCTGTAAAATACCACAGCTAAGCGGCCAGCCGCCTTGGCCCTTGAGCGTACAGAAGGCAACAGATGACCGAGCGCAGCCCCATAACTTATCGTGACGCCGGCGTCGATATAGACGCCGGTGACGAACTCGTCGAGCGAATCAAGCCGCGCGTCAGACGCTCAATGCGCCCAGAAGTGCTGGCCGGAATTGGGGGTTTCGGCGCGTTGGTGGAGGTGCCGCTTGATCGCTATCGCAAACCCGTTCTCGTATCAGGTACGGATGGTGTCGGCACCAAACTGCGCCTTGCGATCGATATGAAGCGCCACGACGGCATCGGGATCGACTTGGTGGCCATGTGCGTGAACGATGTGCTGGTCCAGGGCGCCGAACCGCTGTTCTTTTTGGACTATTTTGCCAGCGGCAAGCTCGACGTCGAGGTGGGTGAACGAGTCATCGCCGGCATTGTCGAGGGATGTGTGCAGGCCGGGTGCGCCCTCGTGGGCGGAGAAACGGCTGAGATGCCAGGGATGTATCACGGCGCGGACTACGATCTGGCGGGCTTCTGCGTCGGCATTGTGGAAAAGGACGCGATTATCGATGGTTCAAAAACCCGCGCGGGCGACGTGGTGTTGGGCTTGCCCTCCTCCGGGCCCCATTCCAACGGCTTTTCGTTAATCCGGAAGATCGTGCAGCTTTCCGGTACGGACCTGCATGCCGATGTTGAGGGGATCAGTCTGATTAATCGATTGATGGCGCCCACGTCCATCTACGTCAAACCTCTGCTTAAATTGATGCGCGAGGTGTCCGTGCACGGCCTGTCGCACATCACCGGCGGCGGACTCGTCGACAACATTCCGCGCGTGCTTCCCGACGGATTGGAGGTGGTGCTGCAGCGCCGCTGCTGGCGCCGTGAAGCGATTTTCGATTGGCTGCAGCAGCAAGGGAGCATCGCGGATGCTGAAATGTACCGGGTGTTCAATTGCGGAATCGGCATGACCGTCCAGGTGTCGGCAGCCGATGCGCAGCGCGCCATCGGGGTGCTGCAGGATGCCGGCCAAGAGGCCCTCGTGATCGGTGAAGTCCGCGCAGGGAAGCGCGGCGTCCTTATCACTTGAACAGGCCTGCACGCCAGCCGATCGTAATACTCATTTCTGGACGCGGCAGCAACATGCGCGCGCTCATCGAGCACAGCCTGGCGCCGGGAGCTGCCTACTCGGTCAGCGCCGTGATAGCCCATAAAGCCGACGCCGAAGGGATCAACACAGCTCGTGATTTAGGCATTGCAGCGCGCGCCCTGCCGAGGGTCAAGGGCATGGACGGCATCGAATATGACCATGCACTTGGTGAGGCTATCGACGAGAGTTCGCCCGCGCTGATCGCACTCGCGGGATTCATGCATATTCTGTCCGCACCATTCGTGCAACGCTATGCGGGCAGAGTGTTGAACGTGCATCCCTCGTTGTTGCCAAAATATCCAGGCCTGCATACACACCAGCGCGCCCTGGATGCCCGCGAACGCGAGCACGGCGTCACGGTACATTTTGTCACCGAACAGCTCGACGGCGGACCGCGCGTGATCCAGGCTCGCGTTCCGGTGCTGGCGGGTGACACCGAGGCCACGCTCCGCCTAAGAGTGCTGGCGCGCGAGCATATGGTCTATCCGCGGGCGGTTGATTGGTTCTGCCAGGGGCGATTGCGCTGCGAGTCAGGAAAAGCCATGCTGGACGGCCTGCCGCTGGACGAACCTGTGCAGTGGACGATCGAGGATAAGGAATCTGAATGAGGCTACCGACGGCAGTGATCATGCTAGGTTTGGCCGCGCAAGTTTCCGCGGCGCCCGTTGGCGAGGAGCCCGGCATTGCGCCCTTTGTCGCGCACTATCAAGCCGACTGGAAAGGCATCAATGTGGGAACGAGCGACTTGCAACTCGCGCAAGGCGCTGAACCCGGGCACTACTTGTACACATGGACCATCACGGCACGCGGTGTTTTTCGCATTGCACACCGCAACGATTTGGTGCAAAAAAGCTGGCTGAGCACAGTTGGCAACCACGTGCGCCCTGATAAGTACGTTGGCCAGGAGGGCTCATCAACGGTGGAGATTGACTTCGACTGGCAAAACAAACGCGCCACGGGCGTTTCGGAAACCAAACCGGTCGACTTGCTTCTAAAAGAAGGAGTCCAGGATGTCATGTCCATTCAAGTCGAGGTGATGCTTGATTTAAAGCACGGTAATTTGCCGAAGACGTTCCAGATCATCGACAAGGATGAAATGAAGGAATTCATCTACACGCTGGAAGGCAAGGCCAGGATCAGGACCGCGATCGGGCAGGTCGATACGCTCGTCGTGACCAGCCAACGTACGGGCAACAACCGCATTCTTCGTATGTGGTTTGCACCTTCGTTAGGATTCGCACCGGTACAAGCGGAACGTACCCGCGATGGTAAACTCGAGATCGCGATGCGACTCAAAAGCTTGGACCACTCGCGCTCGATCGTCGCGCCGCCGAAACCTTAGGTCTTGGGCAAGGTGACCCCGCGCTGACCCTGGTATTTGCCGCCACGATCCTTGTACGAGGTCTCGCAGATCTCATCGGATTCGAAGAAGAGCATTTGAGCCACGCCCTCGTTGGCATAAATTTTCGCGGGTAACGGCGTGGTGTTGGAAAATTCCAGCGTCACGTGGCCTTCCCACTCGGGTTCTAAAGGCGTTACGTTCACTATAATTCCGCAGCGTGCGTACGTGCTTTTTCCGAGACAGATCGTGAGCACGCTGCGAGGAATTCGGAAATATTCCACCGTGCTCGCGAGCGCGAACGAATTCGGCGGAATGATACAAACGGGCCCTTTGAAGTCCACGAAGGACTTTTCATCGAAGGCCTTCGGATCCACGATAGTGGAATTGATGTTGGTAAAAATCTTGAAGTCTTCGGCGCAGCGCACGTCGTAACCGTAGCTCGAGGTGCCGAAGGAAACGATTCTGTGGCCATTGGCGACGCGAACTTGTTCGGCGGAGAAGGGTTAGATCATGCCGTGTTCGGCGGCCATGCGCCGGATCCACCGATCGCTTTTTATGCTCATCAGGTTGCTTCGATCGTTATTTTTGGGAATGCCCGGCTGTAGTCTTTGTTCAAGGTCGCGAGGCGCGCAGCCGTGCGCCGCGCCATGAGGAAGTAGGCGCGCGCGCGTTCACTGTCAGGCTCCGCCACGACGGTCGGTGCGCCGCCATCGGCATCTTCGCGAATCCGGATGTCCAGCGGCAATTCGCCCAGCAACTGCACGCCATATTGGGCCGCCATGCGCCCCCCGCCGCCGCTGCCGAAGATGTGTTCGAGGTGGCCGCACTGGGAGCAGACATGCAGGCTCATGTTCTCGACGACGCCGAGCACCCGCACCTCGACCTTCTCGAACATTTTTAGCCCCTTGCGGGCATCCAACAGGGCGATGTCTTGCGGAGTGGTCACAATGACGGCTCCGCTGACCGGCACGCGCTGTGCCAGCG
>JALYIT010000093.1 GCA_030775645.1 Pseudomonadota bacterium
ACTTCTTCGGCCGGTCTTCCGTTCGAAAAATAATAGAGAGCGAGCGATTTGCGGGTCATGCCCTCTGGGCATTGCAATGGATTGGGGTGGCCATGAAAGGTGAAGTCCGTGGTACCGAAAGCTGCCAACCGGTTGAACACGGGTAGTATTTTCGCCTCACACTGCGTCACGTCCCTATTCCACAGCTCGAGATGACCGCCGTACTCTTCTTTCCAATCCTTGTTCAAATAAAGTATGACGTTCAGCCGTCTGTCGAGCCCAAACCGCCGGTGCTTGTTGAAGTCCGCGTGTATCCCGAGCTTCCCGCCGGGGGGGATCTGGTGCAGACCCCCTCCTTCAAAACAGGGATCGGAGATCAGATTCTCGATTCCCGTCACCTTGCTCAGGAAATCCAGGAACGTGATTGAATTCAGGTGATAGAGCAGGAGCCGGGTGGTCGGCCCGAATGAGGACTCGGCGGCAGATGCCAGTTTGATTTCCTGTTCGTTGTCAAAAGTCTGCCAACTGATTTGGCCTGGTTTTGGAAACTCTGCCAGCACTTGATCGATCAGGCTGGGATCAAAGAAGTTGTCAATGACGAAATGTGGAAATGGCTTGGCAGACGCGTACGAAAGCCGCACGGAATCTGTGATTTCAGACATCCGCGACAAGGGCAGAAATGATCGTATGGACAGAGGCAAATTAGTGGCGGCGTTCATCGTCAGGCGCTATTTTATCACCATAAGCAAAGCACAATAGCATAGGGCCGATAGGGGCTGATGTGAACCATCTCCCCACAACGAATGCCATAATATGGGCTTTTATCGAGGTCAAAGCCTTTAGTAAATTTTACTTCAGCCCGGTACGCGCTGAGTCTAATTATTGCTGGTTAAGCGCTTAGCCCGTGCCAAATCGGCTAGAATCCGGTCGATTCCCTTTTTACTCAACGCACACGCTGTGCGATGCCACATCTTTCGAGGTTCTTGGTGAGCGAAAAGCTTGGGCTGGTCGTAATCGGTCGTAACGAAGGCGAGCGGCTTACCCGTTGCCTGGCCTCGGTTGCCGACATACCAAAGCGGGTTTATGTCGACTCAGGCTCTACCGACGGCAGCGTGGCGCTTGCTCAACGCCAGGGAGTTGGAGTCGTTGAGCTGCCAGTCCCTCCACTTTTCACCGCAGCGCGTGCCCGCAATGCGGGACTCTCGCAGTTGCTGGCGGGCGAGCCAGACCTTGAATTCGTGCAGATGGTCGACGGTGATTGTGAGATTCAGAGCGGCTGGATAGATGCTGGCTTGGCTGCACTGCGTCTCGATTCCGAGCTGGCGTTGGTATATGGCCGATTGCGCGAACGCTATCCTGAGAAGTCAATCTATAACGCATTGTGCGACGATGAATGGGATGCGCCCGTGGGCGACTCACCCACCTGCGGAGGAATCGCGTTGTTCCGCGTGGCGGCTTTGCGTCAGGTAAATTTTTACAATTCCTCCATGATTGCGGGCGAGGACACGGAATTGTCAACGCGCTTGCGTAAGCGCGGCTGGCGGCTGCGCCGGATAGATGCGGAAATGGCATTTCACGATGCTGATTTGACCCGCTTTAGTCAATGGTGGACCAGAACGCGCCGATCCGGGCACGGTTTTGGCGAAATGGCATTCCTGCACCCGGACGCGCGCGACCCAAATTGGCCTCGAACCGTTCACAGCATCTTCGCCTGGGGCGGAGTGATGCCCGCCATGCTTGTGTTGGCCATTGCGCTGGCGCTCACGTTGTCGCCGTGGTGGTGGGTAACTGTAGGATTTCTGCTCATCCCCTGGCCGCTGCGCATGGCGCAACTGGCAAAACGGCAAGCGAGGCGAGGGTTGAGTCCCAGGGTCGCCCGTGCATCGGGTGTGTTGTTGATGTTGGGCAAGCTGCCGCAATTTCTAGGCCTTATCGGCTATCATCTCGACCGCTTGTCGGGGCGCACATCGCGCCTCATCGAGCATAAAGGCCCTAAAACCGCGTGATCGGCACGCGTGCGATCAGAATGAGGACGGATATTTGATGGTGAAAACCAAAGTCGGGCTTTTGGGTGCCGGCTTTATTCTCGATTCCCATGCGAAGGCACTTGCTGCAATCCCCGGCCTCGTGATCCATGCGGTATGCGATGTTTCCAAAAGTCGAGCGGCGCAGGCAGCAACAAAGTACAGCGTCCCTCACGTGTTCCATTCCGTCGCTGATCTTGCTGCCTCCGACTGCGACGTTGTTCACGTGCTCTTGCCCCCGGCCATGCATATCGATGCGTCATTGACGTTGGTGGATTCCGGAAAGTCGGTGTTTCTCGAAAAGCCGATGGGACTGGACAGCGCCGCGTGCGATGCATTGTGCGACCGCGCGGAAGAGAAAGGGGTCGTCGTCGGCGTAAATCATAATTTTCTGTTTACCCCGGGCTATGAGTCGCTGCGCGCAAGCGTCAAAGCCGGAGAATTCGGCCGAATCGATCACCTAGCCGCCAATTGGCATTTTGCGCTGCCCTTCTTGCAATTTGGTCCCTTTGACAACTGGATGTTGGCCGCGCCGGCGAACATTCTGTTTGAAACAGGATCGCATTTGAGCTCGATCATTATCGATCTGGTCGGCATGCCGCAGATCACCATGGCCGTTGCCGGGAATCCGATCGCGCTTCCGGCCGGTCAAAAAGTTTTTCGGCAATGGACCGCGGTGGGCCACGCGGGTGCAGCGACGACGCTGTTCTCCATATCGATGACCGCCGGCCACGCGGATCGCATTCTGCGCTTGAGGGGCCGCGGTGGCAGCGCGCAACTCGATTTCGGGCGCGACATTGGTTGGCGCGACATGGAGGCTAGTAGCAATCCGATTTTTGATGCCTACGTGACGGCGAGATCGATCGGTCAACAGCTGTCACGGCAATCGGGGCGTGATCGACTGCGACGGTTAAAGGCGGCCCTGGCAAAGCGACCGGATGCAAATCCGTTCGAGGAAGGTATTTTCCGCAGCATCCGTGCCTTTTATGCGGGCGGTGTGCGGCAAGTCGATCCTCGCCACAGCGGCCGCTTTGGAGCCCAAGTCATTCGGCTCTGCGAGGCTGTGGCGGCCGCGGGCGATGTCGGCGTACCCAGCCGCGAGAGTGTTTCAGTGCCCATGCCGAGCGCGCAGGTGAAGCCCTCAGTGCTCGTGGTGGGCGGCACTGGTTTCATCGGTCGCAGGCTGGTGCGCTCGCTGGTGGCTCATGGCCACGGGGTGCGGGTGCTGACCCGAAATCCACGCGCGGCGGCGGTGGAAATGGACGGGTTGCCGGTCGAACTATTCGCCGGCTCGCATGGTGATCCGGATTGTGTGAAGCGCGCGCTGGAGGGGATTAAGACTGTCTATCACCTTGCCAAATGCGAGGGCAAACGCTGGCAAGACTATGTGGATGGCGATATTGAGCCGACGCGAGTGCTGGGCCAGGCAGCGCTAGCGGCAGGCGTAACGCGATTTATCTATACGGGCACCATTGCTTCCTATGCCACTGGGAACCCTCGGGACGTCATCGACAATCGTACGCCCGTAGATCCGGCGATAGACCGGCGCAGGCCTTATTCGCGATCCAAAGCGGCATGCGAGGCGGTATTGCAGAAAATGCAGCGTGACCGAGGCTTACCGCTGGTGATCGTGCGCCCTGGCATTGTCATTGGGCCTGGTAGTCCGCCGGCACACCTTGGCGTTGCCAGCTTCGCCAGTGAGACCCGAGTCGACTACTGTGGCGATGGCGAGACCGCCTTACCACTGGTACTCGTAGATGATGTCGCCGACGCCCTGGTGCGCGCCCTCGACGCCACGGGAATCGAAGGCCAGACCCTTCTCCTTACGAGCCCGCCCTTAATGACGGCGCGCGAATATGTCGAAGCCATGGCCGTGCACATGGGAACACGCATTGACGCCCGCAAACGCTCGGCATGGCGATATTGGGTGGCTGACCTAATTAAGGAACTGGCAAAAAATGCCGTGAGACACCCTAATCGTCGCTGGTCGAGCCTGCATGATTGGCAGTGCGATTCTCAAAGCGCACGTTTTGATGCTCGAATGAGCGAACAGGTGCTGGGTTGGCGCCCCGTGGCCGATCGCGACACGATGGTGAAGCGAGGTATTGCGGACGCAGTGACCTGGTATCTGCGGTGATCCGCGTAGATGCCTCACCGCGGCCGGTCTGTGGCACGCTCATTCGTCATTTCGCTTTGAGCGCACCCAGCTAATTTGCCGGTCGACTAAGAATCTCGCGTAAAGGGGGATTTTCCATAACGCATAGACGAGCGCCAGCGCAAGCTTGCCAAGCGAGATGGTGCGGCGGCCGTAACGATGCCAGGACATCAAAACCGCAAGGATTAGTAAAACGACATCCGCGCTGGCTAGACCTATCGGAAGAATTGCCTTCGTAAACAAGAAAAGGATCGCGCTGCAACACCAAACTGCCGCTGTCAGCAGAGTCAATAGCGCCAATGGCGGCACGCTAAGATCCAACGTCAGCGCCAATAAGCTGATATTTCGTTCAAAAAGAGAACTAACAAAGAGACGGGGGACTTCGGTCATCATCAGGCGCAAGTGGCCATGCTCCCACCGTGTTCGTTGTCCTTGAACGCCCTCGCCGGAATTGGGGAAGTCACTAGTCACTAGCGCGTCTGCGCAGAAGAGCGGGGCAGCGCCGGCGCGGGCAAGGTCGATGCCAAGCTTCAGGTCCTCGACGATCTCGCCGCTAGCAAGCTTAGCTTTGCTGATACGCAGCCACGGAAAAGCCATCCCTGTCCCCATCAGTTGGCAGGGCTGCCCTAACCGATGCAGGCCTTCGGGCCGGGCTTGATTTTTAACGATCCAAGCGAATTCGGCGATGCGCATCTTGAGTCCGGCGTCCTGCGCAGCATGCATCAAGTACAGGGCTTGAATGGGGCGCGAGGTCTTCGAGCACAATCGAGCCAGCCTATCAATGCAGCCTGGCGCGGCCCGACAATCTGCATCCATGATAATGACGACTTCGGGCGAATCACCTTCGAGATGGCGGACGCCGTGGTCCAGCGCATAGCCCTTGCCGCGCTGCTGCAAGTCGGAGCGTTCGATGACTTCCGCCCCCGCTGACCGTGCTAGGGCTGCGGTGTCATCCACGCAGTTGTCCGCAATCACGAGGAGTCGGTCAGACGGGTTCAATTGCGGAGCGATTGATTGCAGCGTTGCGGTGATGATGGATGCCTCGTTGTGGGCGGGCATCAGCACGGCAATACGCGGACGCTTTTCGTGCAGCAGGTCCAAGCATGGTGGTTTTGTCACTGCCGCCAAGATTTCGGCGAAGAACACTAAGACGGGTAGCAACAAAAAAAGAGCAGCGCACCCAACTAGAATTGTCAGCAATAGCATGCGTCAAATTTTAACTGCATACTCTCCACGTATGTGTCCCCATTAACGCTGTGTGAAGCGAATCACGTCACCAGCGACATGTACTTCGCAGTCCATTGCTTTGCGAGCAGGCTCCAACTCCATTGTTTCGCGCGCTGCAACGCGTTCGCGGACATCTCCGCGGCGAGGTTCGGTTCTTCGGCGAGTCGCTTAAGGCACTTAGCCAAAGCGGGGACAATTTCTACTAAAGGTTCGGGACTGACGAGAAATCCCGATACCGAGTCCTCAACCAGCAATTGCGGGCCTCCCCAATTCAAACAAATGGGAACTAAACCTGCCGCCATGGATTCCTGGACAACGATGCCATTCGCATCCTCGATGGAAGGCAGTATCATCCCGCAATAATTCTCGAAAGAAGCCACCAAGTCTTCTCGGTTCTCGTACCAATCTAAAAATCGAACGCGCTCTTCAATTTCTAGGGATTTAACGAGAGCTTTGCACCGATCTAGTTCGGGCCCCCTACCAATGATGTCTAGGGTCACACCACTCCCCGCTTTTGCTACCGCTTCAATCGCGAGAGCTGTGCCTTTATGAAACACCAATCGGCCGAAATGGATAAATCGTCCTTTCGTTGCCACGGACGGCTTGTCAGACCGACAAATCGCATCGGGTATTCCACAATCTGAAGTTTCGAAAATTTTTGCGCGCGACACGCCAGCCGCACTCAGAGAATCGATCGTGCGCTCTCCGCCCGCAACGAGAACCAGATCTGCATTGGCTATTCCACGGGAAAACATACGATTGACGTACTGGAGAGGAAAATGGAAGAGGCGGCGCAACTTGGCGCTCGCGGACTCAAACTGTCGGAAGGCCTTCGGATAGTAAATATTGCCATTGATAGGCCCGAAAACATTCGGAAACTTCCTCGATGTCCAGCGTGGATGCACCGGAGAGTTTGGCTCCGTTTGATGAATGACAATCTGAGTGCCGCCACTGAGCTTTGCCAATACCTCAGCGCGTTTGACTGCTCGGTAGCTGAACCACAGAGTCAAAAAAGGACGAAAAACCACACTTTTGAACATCAGTCGATCGACCCAGTCATCGGGCAAATATTCTATTTGAGGCGAAAGGGGATGCTTTGAGAGTTCTGCTTGATTGCGAATGTGGGTGATCTGAATCACATCGCCCAATACAGCCTGAAGCTCCTCAAATATTTGCAAGGCCTTGATCGCTTCGCCGCCTTTTTGGGCGGAAACGTTGGGTGCCGCAAGGAATAGCCGCATAGTGGAACTCATGGTCATCACATGCCATCGTCTGGGTATCGATTTGACTATATCACCCTCTTGCCGGTACCGGCTGTAGGTGGAGGCCCCCATAGCGGCGCGCGGCTGGACTGTGCTTAGGAGGCGCGCGTGCGGCGCGCACGCCGCGCTGCAGCGAGAAACGGCCTCAACAGACCACCCGGATGAGGCAAAAGCCGCAGTAATCGAATGTTGGCGAGAAGCATAGGCACGGGGTCGTTAGGATGCCCAAGCATAGAGATCCACGATCCAGAGACTCGCTGGGAAGCCGGGTCGGAGTTCGGAAGGCGGCTGGGGCCAAACAACTTTTGAATGGCGCGGTCGAAGTAGTAGGGGACGACAAATCGACATTCCATGGCAAATCGCTCTTTCGGCATCGGGAGCGGTTTGGTAGCGCCCAGCGTCGTCTGCCACCATAGCCATGGCAGATCATTGCCGACCGCCATATCAAGGAAAATGAAGCCGAAAGCCCTCGGATTCAAGTCGATCGCGACGAGCTTATCTTCGTCGAGCACGACCTCGAGTTCGAAAATCCCTCTGGAAATCAGCCGGTCGACGGTCTTTAGTCCTGCATCGAGAATCGATTGATCGTTGCATACTTTCTGCACTGTGCTCACGCCTATGTCGGGCGGCCACTGGCTTTGCTTGACGGTAAGCAACGATGAAACGATGCCGGTTTCTGAATCCTTTATGCCGCTGATGCTATACACACAGCGGCGGGCGGAAGGAAGGTAGCGCTGCAGCAGAGGCCACCTGAGTTCAGGGTAATCGGCAGCAAGCGGTTCTTGCCCCAACGCCACGGGATACCGACGATAGGTTCGGCGCAGGTCAGCTTCGTCATGGACCAACTGCCCTCGCTGCGATGTGCCGACCACCAGATGCGATTTAGGCTTGATAATGAGGGGATAACCCAGTGCGCGCGCAGCCGCGATTGCAGCCTCGAGATTGTCAGGCGCAGCTTGCGCTGGGACCTGCTGGCCTGCTTTCTCGCAAGCGGTCGCGAACTGCGTCTTGATCAAACACCGTTCAATCTCAGGAAGCGGTGTAATCGCGCGACGAACCTCAGCCGGAAACTCATCCCGGAGCACGGCCAAGTAGTAGGCGATCAGGTCGGTCGTGGGGGCTAAGCGCGTAATTTCTCCCGCCTTTACCCGGGAGCGCAGCCAGGGCAAAAATCGACTTGCCTCGCTTACGGGCGGGGAAGCCCCGCGACGTTTGCAGTAGCGCGACCAGCGGCCCGCGCCGGAACCATAAAAATGCAGCGGCACGCCTCGTCGCCCAAGCGAGACGGCAAAGGCTAAAGTCGGAGCCCAATCGTTGTTGATAACGGCGACCGCCTGCGCTGCGGTCGGGGTTTGCATCGAATGTGCCACCGGGTCTTCAGCAATGGGCGCTTCAGTCGTAGCCATGTGCTTCAGACGTGCACTCGATCTTAAGCTCTCGCCATTCGGTTGCTACTCGGGTTCGACCGCCTGCCGTAGGCCGAGCTTAAGTGGCGGCCGAGGCGAACCGCCGAGTATTCGGCACCTCGGGCAAATCGCATGAGAGGACCAAAACTGAGCGCTGCCGCAACGCCGATAAAATACAGCCCGGGGAGCGAGGACTCAAAGGAGGGCGACAGCACCGGCGATTGGCCTTCCAATGCCAACATCGAGCGCAGCTGTTCGCTAAGTAAGCTAAGACGAGCGACCGATGCTTGGTAACCCGTGGCCGCGATGATGTGGTCGGCTTCTATGTCCAACGAAGGCTTCGAAATGCCTTCGAGGTGCAGCGATATCCCACCCGGCGTCGCGGTCGTTGCTCGAATTGAATAGCCGACGTGCATTTGCACATTGCGCGTTATAGTGTCCTTGATGAACCAGCCCCCGGCAGGGCCAAGGTGTTCACGGACAATACGTTGCCGCATGCGAAGGGGTAGGAGCTGAAATAATCCCGGCGCTGCCGTATACAGGGCGGACTTGAGTCCAGGTCCTAGGCCGAGGTTTGGCGCCCTTATGCGCTGCCAAAGTGAACGCGGCTGATTACCTGGCGGTAAATGAAATTCGAGCGGTCTGCGTGACACGATTTGCACCGAGGCGCCCGCGGCGTGTAGCAGCGCGGCAACATCAGTAGCAGACGCTCCGGCGCCCACGACGACGACTCGACGTCCCCGAAAACGGGATAAATCGTGATGTGCGCTGCTGTGGGTGCAAAGATCCGTAGGAAGCGCAGCCAAAGGATCAGGCACATATCCGTAATAACTAATCCCTGTCGCTATCACGACAGCAGCTGCGCTGGCGGTCTCACCATTCTCAAGACCAAGCCGGTAACCATTTTGGTCCTTGCTTATATTGACGACGGAAACAGGTTCCAGCGTGGGCACGAGCCTTTTCTGAAATTCCAGTCCGTACGCGACAAAGGTATCGACGCTGACCGGCAGTCCATAGTCCGCATAGGCGATCCCATGGTCGCGACAGTATTGCTTCAACGTAAAGCGTCGGCCTGGGTCATAAAGGTCGGACGCAAAGCCATCCGACTTCAGATGCATGCCGGCGGGCATCTGCGTCCGCCAAACTTGCATGGGCTGGCCAAAAATGCGAAACGGAATCCCACGCTCGTGCAGGTGGGCCGCCAGCGACAGGCCGTAGGGGCCTGCACCGACAATGGCGATCGGAGTGTTGGACATCACAATGCTTGAATCCTATTTGTTGCTATGGGGTTGATGAAGGACTGGAGTCTCATTCGGGACAGGTCGCGGCGCCGAAGAGATAGCGGCGCGGAAGAAATCGGCGAGCTTTCGGGCTTCGGTGTCGACCGAATGCCGTTGGATTACTCGGCTGTGACCTGCTTCGCCAATCCTGCGTAAATCCTCACTCGACATGGACAGGCATTCCTCCATCGCCGTGGTGAGCTCATCGATCGAGCCGGCCGGAAACAACCAGCCGTCATCACCGGATCGAACCAGTTCCGGGATTCCGGCGACATAAGTAGTCAGCACAGGTCTTCGCAACGCCATCGCTTCCATAAGCACGACCGGCAAGCCCTCGGCAAAGCTTGGCAACACGAGGGCTCGGGCTGCAAGAATTTCATTGCGAACTTCTTCGCTACTGATCCAGCCGGTAATGCGTACGACCTTGCCTAGGCCATGCTTTTGAATCAGGCTCTCAACCTCGCCGCGCAGGTCACCGTCGCCAGCAAGCACCAACTCAAACGGAATACCTTTGGCAACGATGCGTGCCGCGGCCTCGATCAACAGCAGCTGCCCCTTCTCTTCGCACAGGCGTCCGACGCAAACGAGTCGTGCCGCCGTACTCACCTCGGAAGAGGCGCTGCCGTAAAAAGCCTGCTCCAGACCGCAGTGCACCAACTTAACCTTTGGCCAATCCTCGTATCTGGACCGCAAATAGAGCTGGCTCACTCCGTAATTGCTGATGGCTACCACAAAGGCACACCGCTGAACTTTCTCCCGCAGTCCCATGGGTATGACGAATTCATTGGGCCCATGAACGGTAAAGCTAAATGGCGGTCCCCCCAGAATATGTGTGTACAGGGCGACCTCAGCCGAATTGCTGGCGAAATGAGCATGAAGGTGGCGCGCACCGGACGCCAGTAGCCATGGCAGTACGCGGCAAGCCTCGGCGATGTAAGCGAGGTGGTAGAGCAGCGTACGATCGGAGTCGCGCGCCATTCTGATGGCTACACGCAGGACCGACATGAACCGTAAGGGCGAGCGTATGAGTGCGCGGAAAGTCGGTACCAGGAGGGCCAGCGCGCCGTCCTTCAGCACATAGCGCGTTCGATCCCGTTCCTGCTGGTCTTCTACGTCCGGTAGTGCTCCCTTCCAACCGTGCAGCGCAATGCGCTGCACGTCGAAGCCGAGTCGCTCAAGCGCCAGAATCTCTCGGCGGATGAAGCTGTGGCTGACTTTAGGATAATGATTGACGAAATACGCGATTTTCAAAACATAACCTTATTGTGTGGTCAATGTAGCCGCGATCTATGCGCTACGGGGCTCTTTGTTCGTTCCGGGCTGATGCACCAGGACGCGCGCTGTGGGAGCATGTCGAGAAATCAATTCTTCGCTCAAGATTCTCTCCAGCTCTGCGCGCGTAGTGCGCTGACTAAATATATGATCTGCGCTGTCAATGACGTGCAGGACACAGTGTTTAGCCAGCCGGCCAAGCGAGGAGCCTGCCTGAATTCTGAGCACATCGATTCCCGGTTCGCCGCGGGAAAAGACGAACACGATCCGGATGCCCCGAGACACCAGTTCCTCCAACTCCCAGCCAAGATCGTGAGGCAAATGAATGCGCATACCCCGGGCCAAATCTCGTAGCCCCGATTCCACCGTAAGCAGCGGTCGGCGGATGACGATTCTCGCGATTCGCCAAATATTGAAATGGCCCGTCAAAATTCTCTTCCATATCGCCCCGGACAGAAGTCGCTTGCGGTAAAACGCGAAATTGCGAGTGACATCCACCGATTCTTGCAGGTTTTCGGCCGTCATGCCTTCCGCCCCAAAGAAGCTCATGGGATTAACGACGAGAATGCGATTGACGGGAAATCCGGCAACCGCAGCACGCAGCGAATGGTAGGCGCCTGAACATAATCCACCCAGGGTAATCTCGCTGGCTTCATAGTTCGTGCGCATGAACTCAATCGCCACGTGGATGTCTTCCAGCGCCGCAGCCGGAAAGACTTCGTTGTCCGGGCGTTGCGGCCGTGTCGCACTGTCGCCAAGACCTGCCAAATCCAGGCGGAGCACGGTATACCCGTGGCGCGCCCAATGCCGAGCGAGTAATACATACATTCGGTTTGATCCGATGTGGTACTCCGCCCCGACATTGAGCAATATCACTGCGCGGCGGCGCCTTTCGCCCCCGAATGGCTCAGTGAGGATGCCGCACAAGACGGCCATAGAGCTCAGAAATACGGGGCGCTCCGTCAGCAGCTCATCCGGCATGTCTTCATGCCCGCGAAGGTGCATCACCGTTGTCGGTAATGCCGAGCGACGCGGAACTGGCAGAGCAGTACCGGCGGGCAACTCCCTTGAGGAATTGTTTCGCAAACTCAACAGCCAGTTGCGCGTCGCGTCCAACATCGGCTCGGGTATCGAGGCGAACTGTGGGTCGGTCATCAGAATCCCAACAATGCCCGGCAAAGCTTGATACTCCAACTTGGCGCCGAGTACCGACAGTTTCTCGGGCCAGCCGCGGGCAACGGGCAGATTGCTGTCGTCGATGATGAGCATTTCAGAGGCGGGTAATGCATCGAGTGTGGTCACATCGACTCGTGCGAGCGCCGCTAGGGTGGCGGCTGAGAGTGAAAATCCGCTCACCTCCATCGAGCCAGTGCTAAGCGAGTCCACCTGCTCGGACGTGCCCTTGATCTCATCCGCGGGCGCAGCGCTGAGCGCTGCCGCCAATCGCGTCGTGCGCAACTGGCGCAGGTAACGACGTCCGTTAACGATGGGCGAAATGAGAATCAGGGCATCCAAGGACTTGGACCGTGCGCCGGCCAGGGTAGCCAATAGTGCTCCGAGCCGAAATCCGACAACGCACACGCGTTGCACACCGGTAAGCCGCCGCAGCTCGCTGACGGCCGCCAGGACATCTTTAGTCCACACTTCCAACTGGTTGGCTTCGGGTGCAATATCAGCCGAGTCGCCCGTCCCTAAGTAATCGAAACGCAAGGCGTGCATACCGGCCGCTGCCCCCATGTCCGCGAAAGCACGGACACCGCGATGCGCACATATCGCCTCGTAGCCGAACGGCTTGCAGATGACGAGGCCGATGTCGAGCGCGGTGCCAGGATCAGGACGATGTAGCCAGCCGAAGAGCTGCTGCCCGTGAGAATTAAAGTACAGGGCCTCCGCGAGACCGCCAATCGCTGCGGAAGATGTGTGGGGCCTAGCGTCGGCGCTCATTAAGTTACTCGATGCGGTCCGGGCGCAAATGCGCGCTAGCAATTGAACTTATCGCAATATTCAGATGCAAGATGTGAATAGGTGAGCAATTCTCGCGTAACGATAAATCATAGATTTTGCCGATAGAAACGCTAGCACACCCGCTCAGGCGTTGTAATCAGTGGGCCCAGCGTGATCGTGACCGGATTTGCTTACCGCCTCTGTGGTCACGATATGTGGCCCATGCTGGCAATTCGCCAGACGATTCAGTTGCTCGGGAACATGTTGGGCGCAGCATTGGCACCATTATTTC
>JALYIT010000094.1 GCA_030775645.1 Pseudomonadota bacterium
CCGCAGGCGCTAGTGCTCCAGTTTCAGCAGTTCCGCCTGCTGTCCCCCCGATACGTTGTCTTCGATCACCACCATGAACCCGAGTGCCGGTGTCTTGGTGATTTCGACCGGATCGATTGTCACGGGGACATCGGCGCTCGTGTTCGGCGCCACCGTTACGAACATGCCATTCGAGACGGCGGGCGTAAACGCGTTGAACGACGCAACTCCGGCTACCGCCTCGCCCGCACCATTGTCGTCGAATGCTTGCACCGCGTAGCTGAAGCGCGGGTTTTTCGGTGTGATCCCTAAGTGAGATGCCAGTACCGGCATCAGCACCGTGGAACCGTCCGTCGGTGCATCGGCAAGCAACTGCGCGGTCACCGTACCCTTGGCAATATTGAACAAGAACGTTGCAATCTGGCCGTTGGCGCTTCCTCCTGTCGCCGACCCCACATCCGCTGAGAACAGCACGAAGTCATAAATCCCATCGCCGTTCACGTCGATATAAATGTCGTACTCGCCGGCTGCCGGATTGGAGAAACGACCATACGTGTTTACCGCGAACACTAGGAGGTTGTCTGTGGCGGAGACCGGGAAGCTTTGCACACCGACGGCGCGCGGCTCGTAGGCTGCGCTGATCGTGCCCGTCTTGGGATTTGTAAGTCCCCAAGCATAGAAATCGCCAGAGCCGGTGATCGCGCCATTGCGGTTATCGAGCCGGACGCTCGACTGCATCGCCGGGCCCCCCTCTTCGCCCGATTCCCCTTGGCGCAGCTGCGCTTCGACTCTGGACCGTGCTCGGGTGACGACGTAGTACGGCAGATTCAGAGCCACGCCGTTGTTCGCTGTCCCTTGCGGGGTGAGCGAGATGATCCCTGAGGCATCCTCGAACACGACGTTGCCCAATGCGTCGTGCGTTGCCCCGGCAGTCGCGGCCGGCACGTTCAGTGTCATCCGCAGCTCGGTACTGTCATGACCTTCCACTGACACGCTCGAACTGGACAATTTGACCGTGTGCGGCACACCGGCAGATGAGGTCGCGGTCGCGCTGAAACTCGCGGGCAACTTGCCATGATCGCGAATGATGATTTCGCGGCTCTCGTTCAAATCCCGAGTCAGCTCGGCCACGCCGAAAGACAACAGCCCCAAGTGGCCACCCTCCTCGTCGCCCTCATCGCCGGCTTGCGCCGTGACATGGGTGGCGGTCGCGCCCACCGCTTGCACCAGTCCCGAGCCTTCGATGCGCGGTGAAAAGTCGGGCAATGCGCTCGGCGATGCGGTCTGGACCACGGCGGCGCGTAGGCCCGGCTCCTTCCAATCTTTGTGCGCTTGAACCGCCAATGCCGCGACACCCGCGACGTGCGGAGCCGCCATGGACGTGCCTGACTCGTACAGCCCTCCGGTTCCCGTGCCGACATTGGTGGAGAAAACATTTACGCCCGGCGCGCTGACACTGGGTTTCAAGTCTCCGTCTCCGGTGCGCGGGCCGCCCGAAGAAAAGGACGCCGCCTTTCTGAAGGTGGTATCCGGCACATTCGCCGACACGATGGTGGCGGTGACCGGCGAGGACACGGAGAGTAGCGTTACCGTATCGCTCTTCAGCATCTCGATGAAAGGAATGGTGACGCCGGGGAGTGCCGGATTGAAGAACCCGGCGCCATTATTGACCACGCCGATCGCGACCGCGCCGTTCGCGGCTGCGAGAATGGCTTTCGAGCTGAAGGAGCAGGTACCGCGAGAAACAATGACCAGCGCACCAGGTGTTCCGCCAGCTGGGTAATCGGCTTGGGCACAACCCAACTTCAACGCAGTTGACGTTTTGAGAACCACGGCCGGCACGGAGCCGCTCGGTAGAGGCAACGCATTGGCCTCGACGCCATTGACAGCTTGCCCCGAGGAAAAGGTGATGCGAACGCCGTTAGCGAGGAAGGGGCGCGCATTCATGGCGGCAACGCTGATGACGCGCGATCCGGATGCGGGGCTTCCCGCGACATAGGGAGCGGGGCCGTTATTGCCTGCCGAGGCAACCACGATGATGCCGGCCTTGGAGGCGTTATCGGAAGCGATCGCATCGGCACTGGTGGCCGAACCGTAGGGCGAGCCCAGCGACATGCTGATCACGTCCATGTTGTTGTGCACTGCCCAATCGATCGCCTCGCTCACCACGTTGGTCGAACCGGTGCAGCCGAAAACTCGAACCATGTAAAGATCCGCCAGGGGCGCTACGCCGGGACCGATACCGAAGCCGGCCGCATAAGCCGCTTCGTTGTAGGGACCTCGAAAAGTCGCGCCAGTGGTGGTGACGCCGAAGCCGGCCGCAGTGCCGGACACGTGGCTGCCGTGTCCGTTGCAGTCGAGCGGATTCGGATCCGGGTGCGGAATACGCGCGGGTGAGCCTGCGGGCGCGCCTGCATCGTAAGCGTCGCCGACCAGATCGGTACCACCCTTCACTTTGGGGGCATTCGGTCCGAACAGCGCAGGATCAGCAGGTGCCGTGCTGGTCGCGGCGGCAGTGGCGAAGGCAGCCGGGGTGCCTGGCCCGCCGAAATCGGCGTGGGTGTAGTCCACGCCCGTGTCGATGACGGCAATCTTGACGTGCTCGCCGCGGAATCCAGGAATCCCTTCCCAAACTTTCGGCGCGCCGATGAAGGGCACGCTGACGGTGTTGTCGATTTTGTACATCGGAACCCCGACGACCTGGACGACGCCGGGCAAGCTCGCGAGGCCGGCGATTTCGCCGCGCTCGATTTCCACCTTCATCCCGTTCATCGCGTCTTGATAATGCGCGAGCACTTGGCCGCCGCGCGACTCGAGGGCGGGCTCGAGCGCCGCGTGCTGCTGCGAGATCTGCGTATGAATGGCTTCGTGATCCTGCTCGGTGATCTGGTGTCCGGGCCTGCTCGCTCGGACCTCCGCGACAGAAGGAGCGCTCATGGTCACCACCACATTGACTCTTTCTTTGTTGAGCACCGACAAGGGTTGTCGGTCGATGGTGGCTCCAGCGTCATCCAGCGCTTTGAAACGGCTTGCTCCGGCTTGCTGCGCGATCGCACTGGAGGTACCCACGGCAAGCGCAGCGGCAAATACAGCGGCGGCCGCGATTTGCAGCTCTCTGAGATTTCGCATAAACACCCCTCGTTGAGAATCTTTCAGTTTTGTTCAGAATCGAGACTATGGTCACAGAATACTTCAGCGCTGTTGCAGCGGGTATTATTTTTTCAAGGGATTTGACATATCCCTTGGCCTACTTGACGCAATCCCTCGAGCGGCGCCATCCTGCGGTCATGCGTCGATTTTTCTCTTTACTGCTTGCAATTTTCTTTGTTGGTGCGCTCGTGTCGCCGGCCGTTGCTGCCGACGGTGATCAATATTTAGGAACGTGGGCGGGTACGTGGCTCGGCGGGGACGCCTCGGGTCATTTTGAGCTCACGCTCGAGCGCAGCGCCGATGGCAAGCTCACCGGCTCCATCGCTGTCAGTCAAGACGGCGGCGCAAGTTCGGACTACACCGCCAGATTAAAAGCCGCCGAGTTCACGGGAGATAGATTCTCGGCTGCATACGAACCGCCCGACGGCCAATCGCAGATCAACATGAAAGGAAGTTTCTCCGCTCGAGGTGCGGACGGCGATTGGTCCTTGGGTGCGAAGGATCAGCCCACGGCGCCCGTAATGGCAGCGGGAACCTGGAAAATCAACAAGAAATAATTGCGCGAACAGGTTCCGTTTAGCCGGTGAAAGATCATCGCAGGCCGCTCATCATGCCCTATGAGCGTTTTGAACTTGCAGCGCGGGGCCGCCGCCGAACAACTCGCCGCCGGTTATTTGCAAGCGCGCGGAATGAAAATATTGGCGCGCAATCTGCGCTGTAAGGCCGGCGAGATCGATCTGCTGTGCCTCGAAACCGCCATACTGGTTGTCGTCGAAGTGAGGCAGCGCCGGCACATGGCCTTCGGCGGAGCCGTAGGCTCCGTCACCTGCGCGAAAAGGCGCAAGATCATCCACGCCGCTCAATTCTTTATGCAAAACAACACGAAGTGGCGCCGCTTCGCCGTACGTTTCGATGTCATTGCGGTCGAGGGTCTGCCGGATGGCGCGCACCGTATAGACTGGGTGAAAGATGCCTTTCGCGCGTAGCGGCCGACTATTTGACCACTTGTAATTTAGGCCGCTTAGGCGAGGGGGTGGTGGACTTTGTTGCCGCACTGGCCGGCGGCGGGCTGTTGTCGGTGGGATCGGGATCCGCATCGCCTTCTGGAAAAATCATGCCTTGCCCGGTTTCGCGGGCGTAGATACCGAGAATCGCACGCACCGGCACCTGCACGGCGAAACCCACACCGCCGAAGCGCGCTTCGAAACTCACGAAATCATTGCCCAACTTGAGCATCTGTGTGGCTGAAAAACTGACGTTAAGTACGATCTTTCCGTCCTTCACGTACTGGCGCGGGACCGTCACCCCTTCCGCCGCCGCATCCACCACGATATGCGGAGTCTCGCCGCTGTCGGATATCCACTCGTGCAATGCCCGCAGCAGGTAGGGACGACGCGGTTTCAATGCCGCATGTCCTTTTCGGCCGCGCTCAGGCAGGCCCGGAAAGTCGAGCGCGCGAAAATCGCATTCATGTATTTGGTGATCGGCGCCGCCTGCGCCGGGAGCTCGATGCCGTAGAAACGCAGGCGCCACAGGATCGGTGCAATGCTCGCGTCGACCAGTGAAAACTCATCGCTCAAGAAGAACGGTTTCGCCTTGAATACTTCCGCGCTGGCGCAAATGGCTTCGCCCAGAACCTTTCGGCTGTGCTCGGCCGTTTTGCTCTGCGGGTCGATTTCGATATCGTGCGCCAGCGCATACCAATCGCGCTCCACCCGATAGAGCGCGACGCGGAACTGCGCGCGGGTCACAGGATCGATGGGCATCAAAGGCGGATGCGGGAAGCGCTCGTCCAAGTATTCGATAATGACGCGCGAATCATATAGCACGAGGTCTCTATCAACGAGCGTGGGCACGCTATGATACGGATTCAGATCGATCAGATCCTCAGGCAGAAAATGCGGATCGACGTTGACCAGTTCGATGGAGATGCCCTTCTCGGCCAGCACCAGGCGCGCCCGGTGACTCCACGGGTCCGTCGGCGCCGAAAACAAGGTCATCACCGAACGACGTGCCACTAACCGGACCTCCTGGGAGCTGCGTTATCAACGGGACGGCCCGTTGTCAGTGGACGTCCTTCCAATACTCTTTCTTCAACAAGTAGGCAAACACGAAAAGCACCAACAGGAACAGGATGACGGGTATGCCCATCGACTGCCGCTTCGCCTTGATGGGCTCGGCGGCATAGTCCATGAAATTGGCGATGTCCCGAACGAATTGATCATACTCCTCCGGCTTCAAGGCGCCGGGGGTCATTGGCTCCGCGCCGGCCAATACCATTTTTGCGCTGCCGTGAGCATCCTTCTCGTTCTTGTAGACCGGCTTCTGCAATCCCTGCCGCTCGTAGAGCACATGCGGCATTGCCGTTCCCGGAAGGTATAGATTATTGACGCCCCACGGCCGTGTCTTATCGGCATAAAAGCCATGCAAATAAGAATAGATGTAGTCGGTCCCGCGCACTCGCGCCATCAGCGTCAAATCCGGAGGTTGCTTGCCGAACCAGTCCGCCGAATCCGCGGGCATGGCGCTGCCGATCTCCTCGAATGGTTTGGCGGAAGTGAAAATCAAATTCTTGAGTTCCGAATCGGGAATTTTCAAGTCTGCGCTCATGCGGTTGTAGCGCAAATACTTGAGAGAGTGGCAACCCGAGCAGTAATTCATGAAGTTACGCGCGCCACGCTGCAACGACTCGGTGTTGTTGATGTCGGTGCCGGAGTGAAGCAGACGGATCTCCCCTTCCTCCGCGGCCAAAGCCGTAGCGGCGCACAGAAGACCGATGCTGATCAATACGCTGGCTTTAAGCATGTCCGGTAACCCTTTCCGGCACCGGTTTCACGCTGTCGATTTTCGTGTACCAGGGCATCAGCAAAAAGAAAGCAAAATAAACAGCGGTGCAGACTCTTGCCAGGAGCGGATAGATGCCTGACGGCGGATTCATGCCGCAAACCGCCAAGATGATGAATGACACGGAAAAAAGCGCCAACATGATTTTGTAGATCGGCCCCTTGTAGCGTATCGAGCGCGCCGGCGACTTATCCAGCCATGGTACGAAGAACAGCACCACGATGGCGCCGCCCATGACCAACACTCCCCAGACCTGCGTTCCAAAAGCGGACGGCACCGCGCGCAACATGGCGTAAAACGGCGTGAAGTACCACACCGGCGTGATGTCTGGCGGCGTCTGCAAGGGATTGGCCGGCTCGAAGTTATTCGATTCCAGGAACAGGCCGAAGAAATTCGGTGCGAAAAAAATCACCCCGGCGAATATCAGGAGAAATAAGGCGATGCCTCCCAAGTCCTTGACGGTGTAGTAGGGATGAAAGGGTACGCCGTCCAGCGGGTGGCCTTTCGCATCCTCGTACTTGTGAATATCGATGCCGTCCGGATTGTTCGAGCCGACTTCGTGCAGCGCCATCAGATGCGCTATCACCAAGAAGATCAGCGCCAATGGCAGCGCCGCGACGTGCAATGCGAAAAACCGGTTCAGCGTGGGGTCGGCGATGTTGTAGTCGCCCCGAATCCATTCGACCAGGGTACCGCCGATAACCGGCAAGCTGCTGAATAGCGATACGATGACCTGCGCGCCCCAGTAGCTCATGTTGCCCCATGGCAGCACGTAGCCCATGAAGGCTTCCGCCATCAGCAGTACATAAATCAAAACGCCAAAGATCCAAAGCAGCTCGCGCGGCTTTCGAGCCGAACCGTATAACAGCGCCCGGAACATGTGCAGATACACCACGATGAAGAATGCGGATGCACCCGTGGAGTGCATGTAGCGGATCAACCAGCCCCACTCCACATCGCGCATGATGTATTCCACCGACGCGAAGGCCTCGGCGGCGGATGGTTTGTAGCTCATCGTCAAGAAAATACCCGTCAGAAGTTGGTTCACGAGCACAACGAGCGAGAGCACGCCGAAGTAATACCAAAAGTTGAAATTCTTCGGCGCGTAGTACTCGGAGACCTGTTCCTTCCATAACTTCGTCAACGGGAATCGCTGGTCGATCCAGCCAATCAATCCTGTGCCGGTGCCGGCGGACTCGGGTGCTGCGGCCATCGCTTACCTCTATATTACGAAACGGTTTTGGGAGCGTCGTCGACGCCGATCACGATGCGGGAGTTCGCGCCGATTGCGTACGGCGGAACCGTCAAGTTCTTCGGCGCCGGCATGCTCTTGAATACACGGCCCGACAAGTCATACTTCGAGCCGTGGCAGGGACAATAAAATCCTCCCGGCCAATTCGCGCCCAAGTCCGCTCCCGCGACTTGGAATGCATCATTCGGCGCGAATGCCCCCAATGGCGAGCAGCCAAGGTGCGTGCACACCGCCAAGCCCACCCAGTATTCCGGATTTCGTGAGCGCGCCGCGCCGCTGGCTTTTATATAGTCCGGCTGCACGGAATCGATGGATGCAGGATCCGCGAGCATGGCATCGTGGCCGCCCAACTGATCCACCAATGCCTTGACGCGCCGTACCACGTAGACCGCCTGACCGCGCCAAGCCACTTTCAACATCTGACCCGATTCGAGTTTCGAGGCATCCACTTCGACGGGGGCGCCGAGTGCTTTGGCGCGCGCGCTGGGCTTCCATGACGCGAGAAAAGGTATGGCGGCGAATGCCGCGCCGATCACGCCGGTACCGACCGTAGCTGCCGTCAGCAATCGTCGCCGGCTGTGGTCTACCTCTTCAACCTCATCATTCATGCCAAACCCTCAAGAAATTGTTGACAAACCTTCACGCAAACCCTTAACAGGGCGGTGTTTCCCAAAGAATATTGGTAGCGCATTATACACAGATGCGCGTCCTCGGTTTCTTGGTCAGAGCGGTCGTCGTCGGATTGGCTGCGGCGTTTCTCGTGGTTTGGTGGAATCCCACGCTGCTGGGCGCGCACACGGGTCTCGCCACGCCCGGTCTCGCGACGCCGGGCGTCGCTGCGCCTGCATCAGCGCCGCTGCCTGCCAGTGTTGCAGCGAACGCCGCGGTTTCGGCGACAGCCACCGTGGCCATGCAGAGCTTCGCCGATGCGGTTGCCCGCGCGACGCCGGCCGTGGTCAACATTTACACGGCGCGCGTCGTCAGGGAGCGCACCCAAGCGGCACCCTTGGACCAGTTGTTCGGAGACTTCTGGCCGAGCTACCGCCGCCGCGTCGAGCGCAGCTTGGGCTCCGGCGTGATCGTCGATGCGAAGGGAACCGTCGTCACCAATCAACACGTCATCGCAGGCGCCGACTCCATCAGAGTGCAGCTTGCCGACGGGCGCGTCGCCGAGCCGACCGTCCTCGGACAGGATCCCGATACCGATCTTGCCATCCTCGACCTGCACATCGCGGATGTGCCCGTCATGCCTATCGGGCGATCGGACACTTTGCGAGTCGGCGACATCGTACTCGCCATCGGCAATCCCTATGGCATCGGTCAGACCGTCACGCAGGGCATCGTGAGCGCCACCGGCCGCGGCCAGCTGGGATTGGCGACCTTCGAGAGTTTCATTCAAACGGATGCGGCGATAAATCTCGGCAACTCGGGCGGCGCGCTCATCGATGCGCACGGCGATTTGGTCGGCATCAACACAGCGGTATTGAATCGCCAAAATGGAGGACCTGAAGGCATCGGTTTCGCGATTCCTGTCAATCTCGTGCGCGGCGTGATGGAACAGATCCTGCAGAACGGCCATGTGGTACGCGGCTGGCTGGGTTTCGTGCCGCAGGATCTGACCGACGAGCAATCCGCGCAAGTCGGAACCGCGGGCGGCGGTGTAAATGTGGTGAATATATTGGTGAAAAGTCCTGCCTACGAATCCGGCATGCGCCCCGGCGATGTTGTCACCCGCTTAGGCGGCGAAGCGGTGCACAGCGCCCAGGATCTCGTCGCGCGCGTCTCTGCCCTCAAGCCTGGCGCCGAGGTGGAAATCGAAGGCCGCCACGCGCGTCAGGCCTACAAAATCCGATTGACGGTGCTGGAGCGCCCGACTCGTCCGGTGCAAACGCAGTAGGCTTCGGCACACCGGGCGCGGCGCCCGCATTTTAGGGCGTGCGTCGGATTTTCGCTCCCAGTTGCTGAAGCTTTTCCTCGATCGCCGCATAGCCGCGGTCGATGTGATAAATGCGCTCGATGTCCGTCCGGCCGTCGGCCACCAGCCCCGCCAGCACCAAGCTCGCCGAGGCGCGCAGATCCGTAGCCATCACGGGCGCCGCGGTCAGCCGCTCCACGCCCTTGATGATGGCCGTATTGCCTTCCAGACGGATTTCAGCGCCCATGCGCCGCATTTCCAACATGTGCATGAAGCGATTCTCGAAAATCGTTTCGACGATGGTGCCCACGCCATTGGCGACCGTGTTGAGCGCGGCGAACTGCGCCTGCATGTCGGTAGGGAAAGCCGGATAAGGTGCGGTACGGATGTCGATGGCGGTAGGCCGGCGGCCGCGCATATCGACCTCGACCCATGAGTCGCCCACATTTACGGTTGCACCGGCCTCCTTCAATTTGTCGATGACGGCATCGAGATGATCAGGACGCGTGTTTTTCACCCGGATGTGGCCGCCGGTGATCGCACCGGCCACCAGATACGTGCCGGATTCGATGCGGTCCGGCAGCACTTCATAGGCGGTGCCGTTCAGACGCTTCACACCTTCGATGACGATGCGATCGCTCCCGGCGCCCTTGATCTTGGCGCCCATGGCGATCAGGAAATTAGCAAGGTCCACCACTTCGGGCTCGCGTGCTGCATTTTCCAGTACCGTTTCGCCATCGGCCAAGGTCGCGGCCATCATGAGATTTTCCGTGCCCGTGACCGTTACGGTTTCCAGCACCAGCCGCGCGCCTCTGAGGCGGCCGGCGCGCGCCTTGATGTAGCCGTTTTCGATATGAATATCGGCGCCCATGGCTTGCAGACCGGCGACATGAATGTTGACTGGGCGTGCGCCGATGGCGCACCCGCCCGGCAGCGAAACATCCGCACTGCCGAAGCGCGCCAACAAGGGCCCGAGCACCAAGATGGAGGCACGCATGGTCTTCACCAGCTGATAAGGCGCGAAGTACTCCTTGATGCTCGAGGCGTCGACCTCGATATGCATCTTTTCATCGATGGTTACCGAGACGCCCATGCGCCCGAGCAACTCGATCATCGTGGTGACGTCCTGCAGGTGCGGGACATTGGACACCGTTACGGGTCCGTCAGCCAGGAGACATCCAGCTAGGATCGGCAGCGTCGCGTTCTTGGCGCCCGAGATGCGTATCTCGCCTTCGAGCGCGATTCCGCCATGAATTTGCAGCTTATCCACGTCCCTGCCTTGCGTATTCGTCCGGAGTGAATACTTGCAGCGCGAGTGCGTGGATCTCATTGCCCACGGCTGCGCCTAGTGTGGAATACACCAATTGATGCCTCTGTATCGGTTTCTTGCCGATAAAGGCAGGCGCGATCACGATGGCCTCGAAATGCACGTTGTCTTCGCTGCTCACCATGGCGTGGCTGCCGCCCAAACCCGCCTCGATGATGTCCGCTACTTGCTGTGGATTCATGCCCTCTCCTCGAAAATTGCCCAGGCTGTATCATTCACCGATGAAACCCGACTACAGCGACGAGGATCTCGTCGAACTCGGCCGCCAGGCGCTCACCGTCGAGATCGACGGGCTGCGCGCGCAGTTGCCGCGTCTCGGGACGGATTTTGCACGTGCCTGCCGCATTTGTCTTAACTGCCGGGGCCGCATCGTCGTCACCGGCATGGGAAAGTCCGGGCATATCGGTGGAAAAATCGCTGCAACCCTCGCCAGCACCGGCACGCCGTCCTTCTTCGTCCATCCGGGCGAGGCAAGCCATGGCGATATCGGCATGATCACGCGCGATGATGCCGTGCTCGCCCTATCGAATTCAGGCGAGACGGAGGAAATTCTTACAATCTTGCCCGTGATCAAGCGCTTGGGCGTGCCATTGATCGCATTTACCGGAAATGCGGATTCTGCGCTCGCCCGAATCGCTTCGGTCCACTTGGACATTCGGGTTCCGGCAGAGGCTTGTCCATTGAACCTCGCGCCCACCGCCAGCACCACGGCGGCTCTAGCGGTTGGGGATGCATTGGCCGTGGCGCTGCTCAAGGCTCGCGGATTCACCGAACAGGACTTTGCCCGCTCGCATCCGGCCGGCGCGCTGGGACGGCGGCTCTTATACGTCAAAGACATCATGCGCACCGGCACCCACATCCCGACGGTTCGAGTCGAGACCCCACTGGCCGAGGGCTTGATGGAGGTGACCTCCAAGGGCCTGGGGATGACGGCGATCGTAGATGACTACGGGCATTTGCTCGGTGTTTTTACCGACGGTGATTTGCGCCGCGCGCTCGACGGCCAAGTGGACTTGCATTCCACACGAATGGATGAGGTCATGTCGGTCGGGCCGAAATCCGTGAGCCCCACCATGCTCGCGGCGGAGGCTGTGCATTTGATGGAGACGCACCGCATCACCTCGCTGGTGGTAATCGATGCGGATAACAAAATTGTCGGCGCTCTGAACGTTCACGACCTATTGCGTGCGGGTGTGTTTTGAAAGCACGCAAAGCCACGCCGCTTGCGAAGATCGAGCTTCTGATCTTGGATGTCGACGGCGTGCTCACGGACGGGCGTTTATATTTTGGCGCCCGCGGGGAGGCCTTGAAAGTATTCCACGTGCGCGACGGCCACGGCATCAAGCTGCTCATGGCCGCCGGCGTGCAAGTCGCCGCTTTCAGCGGCCGACGTTGCACCGCAACCCTGACACGCTTGCGCGAACTGGGCGTACCGACGGTGGTCCAAGGGTGCAGCGACAAGCTGTTTGCCCTGGCTAAATTGACCAAACGTCTGCGGGTGGATGCGTTGAACTGCGCCTGTATTGTCGACGACACGCCGGATTTGGCGCTGATGTCGGCAGTAGGGTTGGCGGCGGCGGTGTCCGATGCCCACCCCATCGTCTTGTCCGCCGCACATTGGATATCACGCTCACCGGGCGGTTTTGGCGCCGTGCGCGAGTTGTGCGACGTGATTCTGTGCGCCCGCGCCGGACATCTTTGAGTGCTATTTCGCTTCTTTACCGTGCTTGCGGTCGCGGCCTTGATCATCATCACTTGGTACAAGAGCTCTCCCGGCCATCTCCCTTCGAGCGATACCACCGGCAAGCGGACCGACCTTCCCGGCTATTACCTCAAGAATGCCATCCTCACCGATTACGACGCCTCCGGTGCGCCCAGCATCCGCATCGAGGCCGAGCGCATCGATCAAATCGATCATGGCAACGAAGTGCAGATGTCCAACGTCCGAGTCAACTATGAGGCGCCGGGCGGCCAAAATTGGGTGCTGTTCGGAGATACCGCGCATGTTCAGCCGGGCGGCAAGATTGTCGATGTTTCCGGCAATGTGCGGCTGCAAGAGGAGACCACGGGCCGCACAGGCACGGCGGTGATACGCACCGACACGATGAGTTACGATGTGCCCGAATCCATCGCCAGCACCAAAAGCGATGTGCGCATCGAATATGGAGGCCATATTCTGACCGCTCGTGGGCTGACCGCGAATTTGAAAGCACGAACCTTGCACTTGGAACAAAAAGTCAATGGCCGCTTCCTTCCTAAATAAGTGTCTCATGGCGCTCGCATTGATGGCGCCCGCGCTG
>JALYIT010000095.1 GCA_030775645.1 Pseudomonadota bacterium
TTCGCAAAGCCGAATCAGCGCGGATCGGGCCAGGGGCTCATCATCGACTATCAGGAGCTTCAAGGATGTGTCTCGCATGGAACCGGGTCATGCCCTATGGAAACCCAAGCGCGCAGGACCCAAAACGTAGGCCGCGTTCTCAACTGGGAAATTCTATGAACTGGCGGTGTGAGCGGAGTTGCAGTTGTTGCCTAAATGTTGTTGTTTCCAGGGAGCACGCGAGCACGAGTTCACATAACCGCGCGAGTTTGGCTTTACGACGCAGCAAATGAAGATTTGGAGCAAGAACTGCACCACTTGGGTGGGGGCGGGGGTTAGAGTGCAAGATGCAAAGAATCGGTCGTTTTTGCGGCATTTGAGAGGAGCGAATGATTTACCGAGCCATGCCGGCCCTCTGGGACCCGACATTCAGGCGCAGCTTCTATGAGCGCTGGGGACACGAGAGTGCGGTTATCTCCGCGCGCACACGCCGCGCGGAATATCCGGAATTCAGGCAGCTGCTCTCGATCAAAGCCGCAGTCGGGGGCGCCGAGCACTACTTTCTAGATGGACGGCGCATCACTGTCGACGACGACACCTTCGCAATCTTCAATCACAATCGGATCTATGCGAGCTGCGTCGAGGCCTTGCAGCCGGTGCATTCCTTTTCGATTTTTTTCGATCGCAGTATTGCCTCGCAGACATGGCACTCGCTCGCACATCCCGCGGCAGCGTTGGACGAATTGCCTGACAGTGCAGGGTGGCCGGTAGAATTTGCCGAACGATTGTACGAGCACGAGAATTTGGTCAGCCCGGTGCTGCGCCATATTCGCTTGACGGTGGATGCGGGACCCGTCGACGATGCGTGGATCGAGGAGCAGCTGTTTTTTCTGTTGGGGCGAATGCTGCGCTTGCATTACAAAGGCGCGCGGGTCGAATCAGTCGTACCGTCTCGCAAGCCCGCCACGCGCCGCGAGCTGATGCGCCGCTTGAACCTCGGTGTGGATTTCATGCAGACGCGGTATAAGGATCCTGTGCTGCTAAAGGATATCGCCGACGCTGCGCACTTGTCGCCGTTTCATTTCTTAAGGGTATTCAAGTCTGTGTACAAAGTTTCTCCAAGCGAATACTTGAGCCGCAAGCGCTGCGCTGCGGCGCTGCGCTTGCTGCAGGAATCAACATGGACCATGAATGTTATCGCAGAGTACGTGGGCTTCGGCAGCCGCACCAGCTTGTACCGGCATTTGCGAGCACACTACGGCGTCGAGCCCAGGGACCTACGCCCGCGGCGCTGAGCCTTTATCAAAACGCCAGACCACAGTTCGCGACTTGAGCACGCCTGCGTTCGCCTTAGCCGCGCATAACGGACTGGGCATCGCTGCAAACCCGTGGCGCTCACCATGCGCCCGAAAGCTGGGTGTGTATTGCTGATTTGTGTCGCGCGCCTAAGGCTGCTGGATTCCTTTCGAGATGCCACTCGAAATGATGAAAACGCGGCCGGAGTGATGGCCTGCTGCGCCGCTCCAGCCTGAAGTGATCAGCAGATCCACCGTGCCATCGCCATCTACATCACCAAGGCCCACGGCATCGAAGCCGAACGTATCCCCTGGGGTGCGGCAGGTGAATGTTTTCATCAGGTGCCCGTCTTTACCGGAATAGAGGTACGCGCGCCCTGCCGAGGTCGCCACTTGACCGTACTGCCACGCGCCCACGATGAGATCGTCGTAGCCGTCGCCATCCACATCGCCGGCGGTCGATTTGCTAGTGCCGAAGCCATCCCCCGCCCTCTCCCCCGTGAGAGTCAACAGGCGCATGCCGGTGCGACCCGAGTGCACGTAGATGCGCCCGGTGGAGGGACCCTTCGCATTGTTGCCCCAGTCCGAGACGAAAATGTCGTGCATGCCATCGCCATCCAGATCTCCGGTGACCGAAACGAACATCGCGCCGAGCGCCCGGGCCGTGGCATCGGCTTCGATCACGAACTTCGGCTTATCGAAATCACGTTTGTAAACATAGACTCGGCCGTGGTGCAGCGCGCCTGCACCCGGGGCCCCCACGACAAGGTAATGTTCCTGACCATTTGAATATCCTGCCACGGTGCTGCCGAACCCATCTCCCGATCGTTCGCCCGACAACGTATGAAGCAGCGTTCCGTCTTTGCCGGAGTAGACGTACGCGTGACCGGCGTTGCTAGTTTTGCCGGCTTTGCCGGGCGCACCGATGATGACATCGGCGTTACCGTCGCCATCCACATCGCCCGCGCCAGAGATGTGATTGCCAAATAGTTCATCTGTCCGCGTCGACTTAAACGATTGCAATACGTGGCCGTCGCGGCCGGAATAAATGTAAGCCACGCCGGAACCTGAAGGTCCGCTGGCAGCGACGTCCGGGATGCCATCGCCATTGCTGTCGCCAATTCCCTCGACGCCGGAGCCCAACTCATCGCCGGGCCGCCCGTCCGCGCTCCAAAGCAGCTTGCCGGTGCCCACGGAATATACATAGATGCGGCCGGCGTGTTGGCCGTGCGTGGGTGCGGACGTTACGATATCGGTCACCCCATCGCCGTCAACGTCGCCAATGTTGCGTGCGATCCAGCCGAACTGATCCCCCGCCGCCTCGCCCCGCCACTCGCGAATCACTTTTACAGGCTCGACAAAAGGCTGAGCAAAGTCAGCCGCGCTAGGCAACAGGCCAGCAAAGCGTGGGTCCGGGCGGAGTCCGACGAAGTGCACGTCTGCAGCAATTTCTGTCATGTCGTAGCGATGCGTGGCCTGCGCCCGCCCCAACCATTCAAACGCGTGGTTTGTATCATGCTTGGCGGCGTAGGCAGCCCCCAACTGAAAAAACACGCGCGGCATGTCGGGCTCAAGCTCAAGGGAACGATAGAGTGCAGAGATGGCATCATCGAGGCGCTGCAGCATGAGATCGGCCATGCCGAGCGCCCGCCACGCGGCAGCATTCTTCGGCTCGTACGAAGTGACTAGCCGAAGAGACTTCGCGGCTGCAGCCGGGTTCCCGCGCTGCAATTGATCTTGCGCCGTTTCAAGCGTCGGACGCGGGTGCTGCGTCGGCGCGGCGGGGGCTTCAATGTTGCAGAGGAAGGCAGCAAATGCCGCGCAAGCTGTGCAGTTAAGGACGCGAATGGCGATTTGGCGCATCCGTCGAAACGCTACATGAGAGATCGAGCGCGAGTGGTGCACTTCTTGCCAAAACCTGAGGTCAAAAACCGACACTCATCGTTTTTCAGGCGTCAATTATCCAGCAACGTTTGCGCGAATCCGTCGCTGTCGGCCGAGTTGTCAGCGCAGCGAGTAGCGTGCCGCACCCAAAACCAGCCCTTGGCCGAGAGATTGCACGATTACGGCCACGTCCGTTGCATCCTTCGGCAACGAGCTCAGATCGGCCCGGTATGTTTGTGCGCGCCCGACATACTCACCGAGATGCTTCACCGCACGCACGATGTTGTATTCGGTCAGCGTGCGCCCGGAATTCTCGCCGCGGCCGATGGGCGAGACCGCGGAACGCGCAAACGCAAAGAGCACGACATCGCTGGCTTTAGCCGTCATCGATTCGGAGAGCAGATCAATGGCGAGGGAACCCTCGCGCACCGTAATCTCGATCGGAACGCCCGTACGGCTGTCTTTCAAGGCCCGGACGATTCTGGCTCGATCGCTACCCACAAAGTCTACCGTACCGTCGACCACGATCTGCGGTGTATAAATGGAGGACCGACGCAACGAGCGTGCGTAGCCGCGTTGTCGCGGCGTCGCCTCCGGAATGACGAATCGGTCATGCAAGCCTAGACCGTCCCAGTAGTCCACGTGAAACGCTAAGGCGAGCACATCGGGGCGCTCTGCGAGTTCACCCAAGTACACCTCAGCGGGAGGGCACGAACTGCAGCCTTCGGAGGTGAAGAGTTCCACTACGGCGGGCCGGACTTGCACCTGAACTGAATTTGCAGCGATTGCCATATTGGCGCTCATCAGAACCGCAGCAATGATCATTCGCATATTGAATAGTCTCTTAAGTTACAAGTGAGTAGACCGGGAACGACACAGACGGGACGCTCATTGTTGAGCGTCCGTGCCTGAAAGCTTATTTCAACGCTCCCGGCGAATGTCACACCCCCTGGGAAAACCACGATGATGGGGCAGTCGAAATGGCCCCGTCTCTTAGTGAACAGGCTCCTTTGCACAGGAGACCGGAGAATATGAGCTTTCATGGCAGAAAAGGCGCGCCCCTGGAATGGGCCTGTGCCATCGGCTGTAGAGACGGATGGGAAGCGAGCCGGCGGATCTAATCGGCCTGGGAGATGCCAAATCGAGGGCCTGCATGACGTCGACGCTGCGTCTGTACGCCAGCGCACGTCGATTGGAGTTACACGATCGCCTGACGGCAGCTCTCTGAATACCTTACACGGGCTTGCGTCACATCGCACCTATCGGTGGGCGCCTTACTCGCTCATGATCGCCTTTCCGTTTTTACCCTAGAAGAAGCTTCCTATGTCCACTCCTCGCAATTTGAAAGATATCTATGCCGACGAGATGAAAGATCTCTGGTCCGCAAATGATCAGATGACGAAAATCGTCAAGGTGATGGCGGGCAAGGCGCACGATCCCGAGCTCAAGCAAACGCTGGAGAAATCCACCGTCGACATTACCAAACATGCCGACATTTTAAAGACGCTGCTGTCAGGTGCGGGTGAAATCCTCGAGAAGGAACACTGCAAGGGCATGGAAGGATTGGTCAAAGAAGCGACCAAGCACGTCACCCAAGAAGCACCAAAGCCCGGTGAATTACTCGACATTGTGATTCTCGCGCAGTTCCAGCGCATGTCCCATTACGGGTTAGCCGGCTTTGGCACCGCGGCCGCTTACGCCAAGGCACTCGGCATGAAAGATCATGCGAGCAAATTGGCGAGCATCGTCGCCGATATCCACAAGGGCGATGACTACGCCTCAAGGCTTGCCGAAAAGTCCGAATCCGCCGCGAGAGCTGCGGCCTAAAGCAACGACATTTTACAAAATCAAAGGCCGATCCTAGCCCGTTGGGTCTCACATCCGTATATTTAAAGAGGTTTATCATGTCATTCATAGCTTGGATTGTGTTGGGTCTGATTTCAGGATTTATCGCGAGCAAACTCGTCAATAAAAGCGGCGAGGGCATCCTCCTCGATATTATCCTCGGCGTGGTCGGCGCTTTTCTAGGCGGCTGGCTTTTCACCACCTTCGGGATGCCTGGTGTGACAGGATTGAATATTTACAGCATGGTCGTCGCGGTAATCGGAGCCGTCCTCGTTCTCGTGATCTATCATGCGGTCGTGCGGCGGCGCCCCGCTTAACGCCAGAAGCGCACGGACTACGCGGATCTTTTATTCATTTTCGGGAGTAATTTATGTTGGAAGAAACACAAGGGACGATGCAAGGCGTTGCCGGCAAGGTCCAGGATGCGATAGGCGTTGCCACCGGCGATCTTGGAACTCAAGCCGAAGGCAAAATTCGCCAAGCGGCGGGTAAAGCTCAGCAGATCTACGGGGAATCTCTTAGCGGCATACGCGATGCAACGACCAGTAATCCCGTGACCGCGCTCGCCGTCGTGGCAGGGGTAAGCTTTTTACTGGGCGCCTTCTGGGCGCGGCGAGATTGAGCCTCGTCACTCGTTCCGCGTTACCGTGCTGAGCAACCAATTGACGACGGCGCTGAGGTCCGCGCCTACAAAATCGGCTTGTCGGCCAACTTGCAACGGGGCATTGCCAGGTCGCATGACGAGAGCGGAACGCATACCGGCGCTGGCCGCACCCATCGTATCCCAAACGTGACAGGCGATCAGCAAACAGTCCGCCGTGGTGGCGCCCATGGCATGCGCCACGTACTCGTAGCACTCGCGCGCGGGTTTGTATCGCTGGACTTGCTCATCAACGCTGAAAATACGCTCGAATGAGGTCGCAAGTCCGCCATGCTCAAGCTGCGCGACCGCGGCCGCTTTTGCACTGTTTGTCAGCGTCACCATCCGAAAGCCGGCTTGTTGCAATCGTGCCAGCGCCTCCGGTATGTCCCTATGCGGCGGCAGGTGCGCCATGGAGTTCGCAAGATCACGGAGGTCGCCGCTACCAATTTCCACTCGCTTCGCTTGCCCCAACATCTTGAGGACCGCCGCTCCGAGGGCGCCAAAATCGGCATAATCGGCGGTGAGCGTTAATGACTGCGAATACAGGATGACCTGTGCAAACCACTCTCGCATCACGCGCGGATCGCCAAATATGCGATCGAAAAGAGGGCATAGGCTCTCTATGTCAAGCAAGGTTTCATTGACATCGAAAACCAGAATCGGCCGTTTCGACATGAAGACCCCGAAGACGAGTTTTGAAAGTCCTTAGTTGCAGCAGTATACCGAAGCACGTGTCGTTTCGATCGCACCATAACAGGCCAACCGCCACGCAACACTAGCCGCCGGTCAGGGTGAGCCATTCTGCATCGCAGTCTTGGCCGCCGTCAGCACGTGCGCCGCATCGAGCCTCACCGTGTAATCAGGATCGTAATGGCGAAACCGGATCACTCCGCCACGGCCCACAATGAACACGGAAGGCACCGGGAGTTCATGCTGCGTAGTGCCCTGCGTTTCTTCGAGATCGATGCCGTAAGATTGCATCTTTTTAAGCGTAGCTGCATCGACGTGAAAGGCGACGCCGAAGGCATGCGCCGCATTCATCATAGAATCGGACAGAATGTGATAATCCACCTTCTCCTTGAGGCTGGAATAGAGCAGCTTGGGCTGATCCGTGCTCAAAAAGATAACTTGATACCCCAACGCCACCACTTGCGGTACCACGGTATGCAGATCTTGCAGCTGTCTGTTGCAGTACGGGCACCAGCCACCGCGGTAGAAAATCAGCAATGTGGGCTGGCGCAGTGCCGCAGGGTCGAACTTGAAGTCTCGACCGTCGACTTCTTTGGCCGTGAAGGCGGGTGCCTTCGCATTGACAGCGAGCGGAACGACCTTGTGAGGATCATCGGGCACACTGGCAGCCGCGATACACACCGTCATCATCGCCAAACCTAATAGCATGGTCATTGCCCGCATCACGATGTCTCCCCAGACCCGAAAAACGCACCCTGACTAATTAAGGACCGTAGCGCTCGACAAATTATTGCACAGCTTTCCGATTGCGTAGCGCTTGAGTGCCCTATCAGCAAGCCCTTGATCGCTCAATCGTAAAATGCGCACCCGTGCTGAATGACGAAGCCGATAGCGCGAGGCTCGATTCACCGTAAACGCCTGTTCGATGCCGACATATCCCTAGTCATGAGCCGTGTCGCAAGAATGTCATGTGCCGTTAATCGCCGCGTCACGGCGTGCCGCTTAGCCTCATTCGAACAGTCGCGGGATCGTCCTGCCGCATCTCTTTACTATTTCCACTTTTGAGGACTCTCGCGATGACACCTATCGGACACGCAGTACACGACACCCTCGCTTCTGGTGCATGGCTCGGCGCCGCGGCGCTTGCGCTCTTCGTCGGCGCGGCGTCCGCGCGCGCAGCTGATCAGACCGTTGTCGGTGCCGGATCTGCGCGCGGCGACGCTCGACGTTCTCACCAATCCCGCGACCTGCGTGACGCATCGCGCGAATCGCACTGCTGACCAGCGCCAGGCGATCTTGGATCAACTGATCGCGCAGGGCCTTGTCAAGCCGGCCGACGGCGCGAGCATCACGGGCGGCCTGCTCGCCGGTGTGTTCCCCACGCTGGTCAATGACGGCTCGGCGTGTCCGCAGCTGCCGCAGCCTTTTTACTCGGCGCCGGGCAGCGGCACCGGCGGCCACCACTCGTACCCGGGCGGCCTGCCGGTGCACGAAGCGAACAATGATCGCTCGGACCAGTCGTTCCAGGTGCAGTACGAGGCGAACTACCTGACGAGCGGCGAACGCAAGGCAGCGGTGGTGTCCCAGTCGTTGATCACTGAGTGCGACGAGGATTGCGCGCGCGTGCCGGCTGCCATCGACCCGGACGTGATAATTGCGGCCCCGATGTGGCACGACTGGGCCAAATCGATGGTGTTTCAGTGGAATGCGGACGGCACGGAGTTCGCTGAATTGAACTTCGGTGGCAGCGGCATCAACGATAACAACGGAGGCCCGGGCGACTCGCGCACCGGCGACCATCACATCATGAGCATCGCGGAAGCCATGAGCCGCGGGCTCTCGCCGCTGATGGTGATCACGCAGGCGAGTGCGCACTCGGCGCCGACGCTCGGTAACGAGTACAAGGTGGTCAACTGGTTGCGCGCCGCCGCGATCCTGGCGCAGATCGACCCCGTGGCGAAGGGCTATTTGACGCTCGATTCGCAGAACCACTACCGCCTCCCGCCGCTTCGCGGCCTCGGCACCGGGCTCGACCTGAATGCGCACGGACAGACCAACCTGCGCGTGGAATATGCACTGCATAATCTGTCCGACGCGGATTTCATCTTCTCGATCCCCGCGGTGTCCTCGGCCCAAGTGCTGCTCGCGACGCTCGCGACGGAATTCGGCTACAACCCGGCCGACACCCCCAACTACAACAACAAGTATCGCAATGTGGTGTTGGCAAACCTGAGTGCCGAGCGCCTGTTGATGATCTACGGCGACCAGGGTCTCGACGCGGTCCGCGTCGAGTTGAAGCGGCTGCAGGCGAAGGGCACCATCTGACGATATGCTTGCATGCGCTCGGCCGACTTGCACAGGTCGGCCGCGCCGCTTTGACGCGCGCCTTGGCTCATGGTCGCCAATCGCGTCCAAGAAGGCCGTTTTCATACCGCCTCTTACAACCCGCCGATGGCTAGGCCGACAGTTCTTGCAATGGCGGACATTGGAGATTGCACGGCCAGGCCCAACTACCACACCTGCCTATCTATCTCTGCGGACGCGACGGCGCCGTGTCCCGCCATTCCTTTGTTTGCCGCACTAGTCCGGCGAGCATCAGCGCATCGAAACCTTGTACAGGTAACGTGTAGCCACGGGAGAGTAGGGAGTGGGTCTGTTCCCGCGTAAGCGCCGCGCCTCCCAGCGGTATGCCCGATAAAAGAATGACGCGCTCAAGTGTGGTCACTGCCTCCACAAATTCCGGAGCGTCGAACTGACCAGAAACGCCGAGTGCTGTCGACAAGTCAAAAGGCGCGATGATCATGCAGTCTATCCCCTCGACACCGCAGATTTTCTCAATGTTCGCAACGGCTCCCAGAGTCTCGATCAACAACATGCACACGGTTTCATCACCCCGTCGATGCAAATAGTCAAACAATCCTGTCCCCCAGCGTGCATGTGCGATAAAGGGACCCCAACCGCGGCGTCCTCGCGGGGGAAACCGTGTCAATGACACGCAGTGAGCCGCGTCTTCTGGCGTTTCGACCAGAGGGAAACAAATGCCCTCGGCACCGAGATCCAGCGCAGGTTTGACCCAAGCTTCGTCGCTTTTTGGTACGCGCACGAGCGGCGAGCAATGAGTGCCCGCCGTAGCGGCAATCATCGCATGCAAGTTCTCCGGGCCTACTGCGCCATGTTCCTGGTCGATGATTAATTAGTCGGCGCCGGCCGCCGCCATGGCCTGAACCGATACCGCTGACGGGACGACGCTGACATAGCCTGCCAAAACCTCGCCGCCCCGGAGCCTACCCCTCATTCCCGATGTGCCCATGGTTTCTCCCGATGTTTTCAAAGACCAGCTTACTAAGGGGCCTGACGGAGAGAACGAAAACACCCAATGACACTCGATACTCGGATTGTGTTACCTAGGGTGAACTGTTCACTTTCCAGTCATAGTCAAGGAATCGCACTGCAACGGTCGCTGGTAGCGGTTGCAGCCGATATCGATTGATGTAGTCGATCAGTGACGGTGCACGAGCCAGAAAATCTGTGGTGTAGAAGCGAAAGATCGCCGATAGCCAGACTTCCTTTGCCGCTGCGTCACTCCGTACATTGCGCTCATCATTGATGAAGGTGCGTGCCGCGCTGTCTAGCTGTGCCTCGATGATGTCAGCAGAGAATGCGACGCGCGGCAACCTCGGGCAACCCTTCACCATGCAATTCAGCGCGAAATGGACGCGCTCGTCTCCCATCGGGCGAATCACGTCGTTCTCAAGGGCATACAGCGAGATCTCTCGCCCGCCAACGGAGAACTTCTGCAGATAGAAGAAGGATAGCTTTCTTAATCCTCCTAAGCTGTCTGGAACGTTCGCTCGAAGAACGCCGTGCATTGCCAAGATGTTGTAGGTGTTGAGGTAATAGGCCATCTTTGCATTGCGGTCAGGGAAGAGTTGCGGGCGTGTCGACGGATCGACCGCTGCCACAAAATCCACGAGCTCGTTGAGAGATACCGGCTCCTGACGCAACTTCGCAAAATCAATTCGCCCGGCGCTGTCGACCACCTGCTCCAGAACATGCGACCATTTTAACTGCCAGGACTGTGGATCCTCAGTCACCGAGGTCGCCGGCGCTGGTTGTCCCATCAGCATTGCCATTATCGCAGCTGACGCCAGAAGCAAATCGCGGTAGGGGTGTGGCCTCATAGGTGATAAACGGAAAAGATGTTTCCTAAAGCGCGACGCCTTTTTTGAGTAGCCTGGCTACTCATCGTTAGCAGGGTACGATTTCAGACTGATCGGGGCCGGCGGTGAGTCTGTATACGTGCCTCGCCGCGAGAGGATTAGTATTGCAGAAATGGCACGGTTCTGGTGCATCCGGGGATATTTTGACCAAATGCGTCTGCGTCAAGACGGGTCGCGTTACGTTATGCGGGGAGCAGGGCCTGTCCGGAACTGCGTGGGTGGCAGTCTCCAGTTTTCAATGCATTCGCTTTGACAGCTGGATAGTTCAGGCGTCAACCCAGCTGCGCCTTGTCTCACGATCGGTTATCGTAGTACTCCATTTCAGTGAGGGAGAGGCCGATGTTCAGTCATATCATGTTGGGTGCGAACGATGTCGACGCTTCGAAGAAGTTCTACGATGCGACTCTTGGGGCTTTGGGTGTGAAAGCCGGGAGTATCGATCCCAAAGGCAGGGCCGTTTATAAGACATCTTCGGGTGTGTTCATGATCACCAAGCCGATCGATGGAAAGCCGGCAACCGGTGCCAATGGAGGTACGGTCGGTTTTGCCGCGACTTCTTCGAAGCAAATCGATGCATGGCATGCGGCCGGCTTGGCCAATGGCGGTAAGGACTGCGAGGATCCGCCCGGCGCACGCGGTGGTTACTACCTTGCTTACCTTAGAGATCCGGCGGGTAACAAATTGTGCGCGCTGATGCCCGCGTAACTAGCTTCGTCAAGCGAGCATGCTGGTATTGCTGATTCGTTTGTCCTAGAAAAGCCAATTCGGTACTTTTGACGTTGATTGCACGCTCAGGCCAAATTCCGTAAGTGCTGCCGATTTTCATAGATTATTGAAATCGACAATTGGCGCGGAGCTTGGCACATGGGTTAAATTGATTGGCACGCTTTTCACGCGCCGTTGATACCGAGGTCAGCGATGACCGAACTCACCATATTGATAGGACAGATGCAAGCCGGCGATAACGCGGCACGGGGCGCGTTGTTTGCGGTCGCCTACGCCGAACTTCGTCGACTGGCACGGGCGCGTTTGACCGATCGAGGAGGCCGCAATAGGGTACTGGACACCACCTGCCTCGTGCACGAGGCGTACCTGCGGTTCGTTAACGCCAAGGACCTTCGCCCCGAGGACCGTGGAGCGTTCTTTGCCTACGCCTCGCAAGTCATGCGATCGGTGATCGTCGATACGGTCCGCGAACAGATGGCAAAAAAGCGTGGGGGGGATTGGGTGCCGCTGACGCTCTCGACTGAAATCGGCGCCAATATTGCCGGCGACGAGGAGACCGTCATCAAAGTACACGAGGCTCTCAATGTGTTGGAGGATGCCGATCCTCGCTTGGCGCTGGTAGCGCAGATGCGCTACTTTGGCGGATACAGTGAACAGGAGATCGCCGAAACGATGGGGGTCACCGAGCGCACCGTGCGGCGCGACTGGGAGAAGGCGCGGCTGATTCTCGCAGCCGCGCTGCAATAGATAGCCCTGGCATATTAGCCGGAACTGTATGCCATTGACGTCGCTGCAAATGGCGCAAATGAGCCGGCTCCTCGACGAAGCGCTGCCGCTTGATGAGTTTGGACGTCGCCGATGGCTCGCCAACCTCGCGCCTGAATATCGCGAGCTATCTGAGGTATTGCATGAGGCGCTGTTGCCTGCCGAGCCTCGAGTTTCGCGTGTCGAAGGCCTGCAAACGTTGCCGAAAATCGGCTTCGCCGCGGACGGTGGTGGTAGCGTCAACAGCGGCCTGCAACCCGGACAGCACGTAGGCCCTTATCAGTTGCTTCGACTCCTGGGTTCCGGCGGCATGGCCGAGGTGTGGCTGGCGCAACGCGCCGACGGCGCGTTCCAGCGCGAAGTGGCGCTGAAGCTGCCGATGCTTACACGAATGCGCAAGGGTCTAGAGCAGCGCTTCGTCATCGAGCGCGACATCCTGGCCAGTTTGGAGCATCCGCACATCGCACGCTTTTATGACGCGGGCATCGATGCGAAGGGACTGCCCTACCTGTCGATGGAATACGTGCAAGGTCAGGCGTTGACGACCTGGTGTGATGAACGCCGGCTCGGCATTCGCGAGCGCCTGGCGCTGCTGCTTCAAGTCCTCGAGGCCGTGCACTACGCGCACGAGAAGCGAGTGGTCCATCGTGACCTCAAGCCTTCGAACATTTTGGTCACGCAGTCTGGCCAGGTGCGACTGCTCGACTTCGGGGTTGCAAAACTTCTGCAAGAGGTTCGCACCACGGAGCAAACGCAGCTCACGGGTGTCTATGGGCGTGCGCTGACCCCCGAATATTCGAGTCCTGAGTTGATGAACGGCGATAGCGTCGATGCCCGAAGCGACATCTATTCGCTGGGAGTTCTGTTGTATGAAATCCTGACGGGCACGCGGCCTTATCGCTTCGCCTCTTCTGCATCGCTCGGGACCCTGCAGCAGGCTTTAGCCACGATTGATGTCAAAAGACCGAGTGCACAGGTTGAGCCTACACTCTGCTCGGCACGCGCTGCGACCCCGGTGCAGCTAACCCGGCTCTTGCGTGGCGACTTGGATGCCGTGGCGCTCAAGGCGCTTGCCAAAGTGCCGGCGGAACGCTACCCCACTGCCAGTAGCATGGCCATGGACATACGTCGGTACTTGCGTCGGGAGCCCGTCGAGGCCCGGCCGGCCGGACTGAGCATTAGGCTCAAGAAGTTCGTGCTTCGCCATGTGACGGAGGTATTGATAACGGTGATCGCATTCGCCGCGATCGTGGCGACGATTGGGCGTCAACAGTATCTTCGAAGCGCCGGTAGCCAGGGCGTTGCAGCCAGCGCAGCGACTTCTTTAACCACCGGCAAGACGCCGGTCAGCAAGTCCATTGCCGTGCTCCCGTTCATCGATATGAGCGAGAACAAGGACCAGGAGTACTTCGCGGACGGCTTGGCAGAGGAGATGCTCAAGCAGCTGGCCAAGACCCCCGGGCTCGAGGTGATCGCGCGAACATCGTCGTTTTCCTTCAAAGGAAAGACTGATGACATCCCGACGATCGCCAGGAAACTAAATGTGGCCAACATTCTGGAGGGCAGCGTCCGCAAGTCGAGCGGCCGTCTCCGCGTCACGGCTCAGCTCGTTCGTGCTGACGGCAGCGTGCTGTGGTCCGACAAGTACGATGGCCAATTCGATGAAGTCTTTAAGACGCAGGATGAGATCGCCGACGCGGTGGTGGGCGCACTGAAACTCAAGCTCGCGTCCTTGAGACCAAACTCGACGTCGTACGGCACACTCAACTCCGATGCCTACAATCAGTACCTGTTGGGTCGGCAACTGATGAATCGCGCCAACGATCCTGTCGGCTATCAACGTGCAGCCACCGTGTTTCGCAAGGCTATCGCACTCGATGCACACTACGCCGCGCCTTACGCCGGTCTCGCCTACGCAGAGTCCATCGTCGCGGATGAAACCGGCGAGCTCGTAGGCTTGGAGCGGGCCGAACAGGATGCAGGACAGGCGGTGGCGCTGGCCCCGGACCGCGCCGAGGGCTACGCGGCTCGCGGCTATCTGCGTTTCGTCTACCAGTGGAACTGGGCCGGCGCGCAGTCCGATTTGGAGACGGCGCTCGCGCTGGACGCCGGCGACAGCAAAGTGAGACGCCAGTATGCTCAACTGCTGGCCTGCCTGGGGCGGCTGCCGGAGGCCATTGCGGCGGCGAAGAAGGCGACCGAGCTCGACCCATTGTCGGATGCCGGCTGGTTGACCCTGGATAGATATCTCATTGCAAGTGGGCAGTACGAGGCCGCCCGCGAGGCGAATCGCCGAGCCCTCGAGATCCAACCGGAGGATTCCTATGTCCTGCATGACCTCGGCGAAATCGAGTTGCTCGAAGGCCATGCTCGAGCGGCGGCTGACGTTTTTCGTCAAGTTCGCACCGAGGGGGTGCGTCTGACGGGCACTGCAATGACCGAGCACACGCTGGGTCACCGTAAAGAATCGCAAGACGCGCTTGACCAGTTGATCACCAAGAATGGCCAAGCGTGGGCCTATCAAATCGCCGAGGTGTACGCGTGGCGCGACGAGAAAGACAAAGCATTCGAATGGCTGGACATCGGATACGAACATCACGATGGGGGCTTGAGCAACGTCAAAGTTGACGCGTTTCTGATCAGCCTGCGCGGCGATCGGCGATTTGGCGCACTACTGACGAAAATGCAGTTGCCGGCGCAATGATCCAAGCGCAGAGCGCTCCCGCCTTTGTCGGTTTTTTTCGCGGCGCTGCTGCGAGCTCCGGCGAAGCGCAATAGTCGGAACGTTACGCCCGCTGACTCCTCAGGGAGATTTCCAGAGCGCTCTCCTGTCGGATCGCAAGTCGGCCGGGTAATAGGCATCGGCGCCGAGCCACACTCCGTCGTCCATCCCGACGTCGATTCTTTTGTAACACTGCAGCGATTGCTTGGCGATTCCGGCTGCCATTGGCCGGGCGCCCTCAGACCTTGTCAGCGTGGCAACATGCATGGTTACGAGCACCAGGGCGCAAATGGCTGCCTCGAACACTGCTTCTTTTACCTGACTCGAACTCCAAGTGATCAATCGATTCCCCTTAGCTGTCTTGGAATATGGCGCATTTATCGGTCTGAGGTCCTTCAATAACCCTGCGAATGCTGGAAAGTTGCAAAAGGGCTTCGCTGTTCAAAATGCAGATCTGCGAAGAATGTCGTCGTATGTTTTAAGCGACAGAACTCATGTTGCTGCTTGCGATTATCAATCCACTGACAGCGTGCGCCGGCATCGCGATCGATGAGCGCATCTTATTGACCGTACTTGGGCCTCGCCATGGGTGAGGCGAGTCGGAGTAAGATCGACACCTGTCAACGATGTACTTGGGGTGCCCATGCGGCTGTGCGTCTTACTTTTCCTGATGTGGTCCGCGACTGCGCATGCGCTGGATGCACCGCTCAACCTCAAACAACAAGTGTTGTGGGATCACCTTCGGCTGGCGGTTGCCAAGGAGGAACAGCAACTCGACGGTGTTCTTGGCGTGGCTATCTTGGATCTGAACTCTGGGCAAACGTTACTTATCCGTCCTGATGAGGTGTTTCCGCAGGCTAGTTCGATCAAGATCGCTGTCCTTGCGGAGCTTTATCATCAGGCGCAGCAGGCAGCGCACGGTGCGAGCGGCAAAGCAACGCTGAAGGACCGGTATGTGGTACGCGCTGCAGACATCGTTCCCGATAGCTCCATCCTAGGTGGCTTAACAGACGGAGTTTCTTCGCTCACGAACCGTGATCTCGCGACGATAATGGTAGCAGTCAGCGATAACTCCGCCACAAACGTTCTCATCGATCGCGTCGGCATGGACAACGTGGTGCGCTTGACGGAATCACTGGGTCTTTCGCACACGCAACTGCGCCGAAAGATGATGGACCTTAAGGCAGCGGCCCAAGGCAGGGAGAATATCTCTACGCCGCGCGAGATGATGACCCTGCTGGAGCAGATCTATCGCGGCAAGGTGATCGCAGCGCCACTGCTTGACGATTTCTTCAACGTGCTGGCAACTCACAAGGACAGTTGGATACCGCGTGATCTGCCGGCGGATCTCAAAATTGCGAACAAGCCGGGGGAACTTGAGGGGGTGCGCAACGACTCCGGCATTGTGTTTGTTAAGAATCGTCCTTACGTGATCTGTGTCATGACCACATACCTTGCAAGCGAGCGTGCCGGCGAGGACGCAATCACGCGTATTTCGCGTTTAGCCTATGATCTATTCGACCGCCTCAGTCGTGCCTCCGATTTAGGCAGGGTGATTTCCCCGGGTAACGGTGGCGCGCGCTAGTTGCGGCCCGCCTGCAGATAGCGATCGCGCGCCACCAATAATTTGTGGTCGTAGAGCCAATGGCGTGCGTGTTCAGCTCTACTGTCCGGCAGGCGGCTCCCATAGCTCGACCTTGTTGCCTTCTGGGTCAATGACCCAGCCGAACTTCCCGAATTCCGAATCGTCGTACTTGTCCAGTACGTTGCAGCCTTCTTCCCGGAGGGCTTTGAGCAATGCGCGGATGTCGGCTACTCGGTAGTTCACCATGAAGGGCGCCGTGCTCGGCGCAAAGGAGTCGCCCTCGGCAGGCCCGATGGACCAGATTGTTGATCCACCCGCAGGCTTGCCATGTGCGTCAGTCCAGAGGAAGGCGGTGCCTCCCCAGTCTTGCACGTCAATACCCAGGTGTCGTTTGTACCAGGCCTGCAATGCCTTTGGGTCTTTGGCCTTGAAGAAGATGCCACCAATACCAGTAACGCGGTTCATATGTCTATTTGCCCTCCGGGTCCATCACCAGCCCAATTTTCCGAACTCCGACTCTTCTACCTTCTCGAGCACTTCACAGCAATCTTCACGAAGCGCCCTCAGGCGCTCACGAAGATCCGCCACCCGCTAGTTGATCATCAACGAGGCATGGCTCGGGGCATAATTGGACGCTGGCTCAGGGCTCTTCTGCGAAGCCTTCGCGTCACAAGCAAGCACGCGATGTTGGGCATGATATACATACGGTAACTGCGGTCTTAGGGCATCAATAATTTAGGAGTTAATAATGATCGTTGCCACTCGCGTAGGCATTTTGGTGAGCCTCTTTATCGTGAGCATGCGGCTGCCCGCAATTGGGTCCGATCAAGCTTACTCGCCGGCGGAAGCGGAACGCTACATCAAGAACAGTGAGGCCGAATGGGCAGCTAGCGTGGCGACGAACGATACATCAGTCGTGAAGAGAATCCTAGCGGACGACGTTGTCTGGGTCTTAGATGGAAGAGTCTTGGATAAGACACGCGCTGTTGCGGAAGCAGAACATGGACCGTCCGACTTCCTGTCCAATACCCTCGAGTATGCACATGTTCGGTTTTTCGGTGACACCGCAGTCGTTCAAGGTAGCGAAAAATGGACGCGTAAGGGTGGCAAGATTGGGCGCTTCGTCTGGACGGACACTTGGCTGCGCCGAAATGGGCAATGGCAGATTGTTGCAGCAGAGGACGTTTCAGTTCCCCTCGAGAAGTAGGCTCGGTCTGTGTAACCCACGGTCGGAGCGGACGCGGCACGTACAGATTTTTCAGCATGCGAGGTCGGCGCGGTAATGACCGCACCGACCTCGACGCCAACACCTGCAATCGTCTATCAGAAACCTCTGAGACACTTCACGTGAGCCGCTCGCATCGCCAATCAATCGTCCAGGTCGTGAGCCGCGTGAGCCTGCGCGTCGAAGGGATATCTCGAGCCTTTCATTCCTTGCCAGAGCACCTTGTTGAAGCGGGCTGGAGGCACCCGGTCGGCCTCGGAGAAGTCGAAACCGGCGGTTACCTTGTCCCAATAGGCGGCACTGTGCCTCGGTTTGATTCGCGGGCCGCCCGCCATCCTCACCCCAGCCTCGCCCTGGCCCACCTGCGCCAAGGACAACGATGTGGTCAACAGCACGGTAGACGCGGTCGAGGAATAGGTCCATCGGGCGGGGGACTCGATGTCGAACACCTCGGACATGGGCCGTTGGAACGCCGTGTTCAGATTGATGTGGGGTGCACCCAGCACATCCTCGATCGTGCGTAGCACACTTACTTGACTGTAGCGCGCGCTGACCACCTTGCCCTTCTTTACATAGGGACCGACGACATAGGCAGTCGCTCGATGCGAATCAACGTGGTCGGGACCATCCTGGCAGTCGTCTTCAGTGACGATAATCAGCGTGTCGGCCGCATAGGGGCTGTGAGCCACCGCCTCGACGAGGCGACCGACCGCGAGATCGTCATCGGCCTGCTGCGTTTCCGGAGTATTGACGCCGGCGAGTGCCGAAGTGAACGAACCGGTGTGGTCATGGCTGAAGCGCACCAGCGACAAGTTCGGCAAATTCCTGCCGTTGACGTAGGCGTCGAACTCGCGCTTCCACTCGTTGTAGCGCCAGAGGTCCGGATACCTCTGATCGTAGCCGCGGAAGTAGACGTCGGTGAGCGGTGCGAGCGATGCATCGAGCGGGGCCACTTGCACCACTCCGGCGGTGAATGGATCCAACACCGGCGCAGCTGGCGTACCGATGCTGCCGATATTGTTCACGAGGAAGCCGTAATTGCGAACAGTGCCGCCAGCCTGAAGAACGGCATCGAAGATGTAGCCGTTCTGGATGCCAAAGGGGGCATCGGACGACGCATGATTGCCAGTACCCGCGAGCAAATTCGCGGTGCCGCCAGGCAGACCCGCCGAGGCTGCAGAGTAGTTGGTGGTTCCCGCAGGTCCCGCCGCGGCGTCGCGCTGGCCGACCGTCGCCAAATTTACCGGCACGTTGCGGTTGGCCCCTTCGGACTCGTAGGAGAGGCCGCGATTCACGAAGGCGTAGTTGATCTGCTGCGTAATCGTTTCGGTGTTGGTGACGCGGCCCTGCAACGCCCACGACCAACCGTCCATGCTGCCGTCGCCGGGGTCGGTGAAATTGTCGAGCGTGACGAAATTGGTCGACAATTGGTGAAAGTTCGGCGTGATTGCCTGGCCGAACTGTGTCAGCGTTGGGTCGCCATTCGCGCCATTGCCGAGGTCACCTAGAATCTGATCAAACGTGCGATTCTCTTTGACGATGTAAATGACGTGTTTGATGCGATTGCGCAGGAAGCCCATGACTTCACTGTCGGCTTCGGAGGATTCGCCATAGAAATTGTTCTGAGCGACCTTCTCGGTGAGATGGCAGAGGTCGAATCCGGACGGCACCGGCGCGCTGACCAGTGAGGCACGCTCCAACTGGAATTGGTACTGGTTCGACGCCCGGGCAGCGGCAGCGGCAGCCGTGTTTCCACCTGGGTAGGTGATCGAGGTCAGCAACGCCGTGTTGCCATACAGATGACCTGGATTCGGACCGGTCGCGCTCTTGCCGTTGACGATGTACATCCACCCACCGTCGGCGCTGAAGGTAATGTCATGCGGCTCGTAGGCGGTGGGGATGAGTCCGACAACCCGGTGTGCGTGCTCGCCGGAAACCGGAATCACCGCCACGGAATTCGCGCCAGAGTTGACTGCGTACAGCGTGCTGCCGTCGTGCGACAAGGTTACTGCGAAAGTTGCCGCACCCGTGTAATGGGCGCGGCGATCGGAATCCCCCTCGCGGCGATCGGAATCTCCCTCGCGGCGATCGGAATCTCCCTCGCGACGATCGGAATCTCCGTCGCCCAGCAGGCCGGCCGGAGCGCGCGCGTCGATCTTGGCGACCACCGCATTGGTGGCGGTGTCGATGACTGCGACCTGATCCGCGTTATCCTCGGCCACGTACAGCTTGGCCTGCGATGCGTCGAGTGTCATTCCCAACCCATTGCCGTCGAGTTTTATGCGTGATATCAGCCGCCCTAAGGAACGGGATGAAATGTCTATCGCCACCACCTCGCGATCGCGGTCGGATGAGACGAACGCGATGCCATTGCCTTTCACGGCCACCCCGAACGGGTAGGTGCCACCCGCAACACCGGGGGTCCCTTCGTTGCCGGCGAAGAACGGGCGCAGATCATGCTCGTAACGCACGGTAGCGGTGGCCGTGTCGATGACGCTGATCGAATCGTTGTAGTTGTTGGCGACCACGAGCGTTGCGCCGTCGGCCGAAATGCCGAGTCCGCTGGCATTGGGCTGTACTCCTAAGCCCACTCCCTGGCCCTTATGACCTAGCCCAATCTTTGTGGAGAGCGACCAGGTGCCCCCCAGCAAGACGTATTTATAGACCGCGTCATCGTTGCCGCCTGCCGCATACAAGGTCTTGCCGTCCGGCGAGAACACGAGGCCAACGTGAGCGTTATTCTGCTTGATGACTTGGGTCAGCGCAGGCTGCGACTGGTTCGCTCCCGCGACATTATAGATGAAGATGTATTGAGTCGAGTTAGCTGCATCCAGCGTACCGTCGCTCTTATCGAGCGAGTTATGGCCGGCACAGATCACGGCCAAGGTTTTACCGTCCGGGCTCAACTGCGAACGAACGGCCTCGCCAGCAACAAAGTGCGGATACGCGGGCAAGCCAGGATTCAGGAACTGCTGCGTCGCACCGCTGATATACGTCGGCGTCACGTACTGACCGGTTGCCAGCGGAACCGCCTGAGTCCCCAGAATCGATTGGGGGTCGGCGATCGCGATTCGCGACCCGAGAACCGAAACGATTCCCAATACTATTAGTCCGTAAAACTTGTCCTCACTCATTGTGATTCCTCCTGAGGGCTGTCGATGATCGGCGGGTTTGATTGTCGAGGCAGCTTTCGCAGCGTCGACACCCAGAAATTTCCCACAGTCATGTTGCAAGACCGTGTTCCCCGTATGTCCGTTAGATGACTTTCACCGGAGAGCGGAACGCTTTTCTGCCAAATGGATCAGTCATCGAAACGGGACAGCTATCTTGAGCTGCAGCCAGCGTCCCTTGAGGCGGTAGATCTGTCCTTCGCCCAAATCGCTCTCGAGCGCTGGGTCGCGGCGGTCGGTGAGATTGTAGACGCCCGCCATGACGAGAACTCGCTCGAACCCAATGCCGATCGAGGCATCCTCGGTAAAGTACCCGCTCGCTCGTTCCGAATTTCGCGTATCGAGATACCGCGCTCCGACGTAATTGCTGGTCAAGGAGGCACGCAAGCCCATCGGTGGTGCATACGTGACGGACAGGGCGGATAGTAGCCGCGGTGAGAGGACCAGGTAATTGCCCCGCAGTTGCACCAAGTTACCGCCGATCAAGGTGTTGAAGTCGTGGTAGCGCGCATCGTTGAGGCTGAACGTGGCGCCGACTTTCAAAGAATCAGTTGCACGCCACGCGCCTTCCAGTTCGATTCCCTTGAAACGCTCGCTGCCGCCGTTCACGAGCGCCGGTGTGCCATTTATCAGGGTCGGCAGTGCTCGATGACCGAAATCAACCCAAAAGGCGGTTAGATCGACATCGAAACGTCCATCCAAGCCATCCGCCTTAATCCCTGCTTCATAGCTCTGTTCCGTTTCCGGTTGCAGTAACGGACCGAATCCGGCATCGGGTCCGAAATTCATTTGCGGCGGCTGAAATGTATTCCCGGTGTTGGCGTACACGGTGACATCGTCCCAGTCGCCTTCCGCGTCGTGCCACAGCCGATAGTCGATGCCAAACGCGCCGCTCCAGCGAGCCGCGTGTTCCGACTGATGCACTGCTGTGGTGTCATCGCCAGCGTCCCGAGACTCGTTGATATGGTTTAACCGAACACCAGCGAGCAAATTCAAATCGGGTGTGACCTTCCAGCGCGACTGCGCAAAGGCGCCCACGAAGTTACGAGAATCCTTAAGCGTGGTTGAGCCGTCCAGCGTCTGCGCGCCGCTCAACGGCACTGCTGTCCCATCCAAAAGCAGGGTATAGGGAAAGGTGCTGCTTGCCTGCCGGGCATGGCCAAAGATTTCATTGATGCCGTAACTGATAGCCACGGCCTGCGATAACGATTGGGTGATGCTTGAGTTTAGATAGATGTCGTCGATGACGCGCCGCTGCGAAAAGCCCTTGGCGTCGTTCTCGATTGTATCGGCGTAGCCCTCATGCAGATACCCTTGCACCGTGTTGATGTGTGCGTGCGTCTCGGACAGCGTCGTGACCCATGTGCCAAAGGGCACCGTCTGCTGATAGCCGAACACCACACGCGCGCGGTTGGTGTCGATCACTGCATCGGCCGGGTTCTGATTGAAATCTGACGACAACAGCGTCGTGAGTTGGCCGTTATCGCCCACTGGGCTGGGACTCGATGGACGCTGCCGTTGATGTACCCCGTCTAAATCGAAGTTGAAATTGCCGGGACCGAGCTGCGCGCTGAGCCGATACAACGCATGCTGCCGGTCGTACCCCGCCCGCGCGTCGGAGATTTTTTCGTGCGTCACATCGGCGGCGAGCGACTGTTTTAGGTCGCCGCTCGATAGCACGGTTGCGCCGTCTGCAGCCAGCGATCCGAAGCTACCAAAGGACGCCGACAGAATGTTGGCGGCCTTACCCGCTGGGTAGTGCACGATATTGATGGTGCCGGCGAAAGCCGTGGTCCCGTAGTACACCGGCGCCGGGCCGCGCACCACCTCAATCCGCTCGATATTATGAAAATCCAGCGTATCGAATTGCGGAATGAAAGCGCCGCCGGCGGGAATGCCATCAACCACTAACAAAAAGTCGTCCACTTCCCGCAAGCCCAGTAACCCGGGTACCGAGGCCGCCGGTCCGAAATCGCCGCCGGGCGCCACGAAGGCACCACCGACCAACGCGAGCGCCGAACGCAAGTCATAGGCGCCTCGCGCCCTAAGTTCATCGCCGGGAATAACGCTGATCGAGTTCGGCACTTCTTGAACCGGATCGGCGAAGCGGGTGGCGGTCACCTGAATCCAATCCAGTGCCGAGGCATCGCCATCGCCTGGCTGCTGCGCAGACACGGCTGCGCCCACGACGAGCGCACCCAACATCGCAGATGTCTTTGTCATCATCCCTCATCGTGTACCTGCGGCTTTGTCAGCCCATCGGGACATCACCGTAAACGGGTAATGTGTTGATTAAATGACGAGGATATTTACATGAAGTGATGGTCATATTGTTGTCAAGCCATCGTGATTGTGCCCGCTCGTGAGGGTCGCTCACGGTGGCATTGCAAAAGTTTATGAAGAATGCGGCCTAACCCCAAGACAATACGCCGATTTCGGCGCGCTCTGCTTTGACTTCCCAACATCCTCGACGCTGCGACGATCTTGAACCTTGGTGTAACCGCCGGCGCCCTAGGGTCTGCTAGAGTGTCGCCAACATGATTCTTAGCGAGCGCCTCACTGCCACCCTCGAAGGAAACTTTGTCGTATTTCTAATTGGCATGCGCATCAACAAGCTGTGGAAGGTGCACAAATGGCTGCCGGTCGCCAAAGCGATGCCGCGCATGATCACCGAGCTCTCTCGACAGCCCGACCTGGGTTTCATTCACGCTGAGATGTGGTTTTCCCGAACCCTCATCATGGTTCAATACTGGCGTTCGATGGAGCAGCTGCTCGAGTACGCCAAGAACCGCACCGGGCAACATTTGCCAGCATGGCAGGAGTTCAATAAAAAGGTCGGTACGGACGGGACCGTTGGCATCTGGCACGAAACTTATGCCGCGTCCGCAGGCAGTTACGAAAACGTGTATGTCAACATGCCAGCTTTTGGGCTCGGCAAAGCTGGGACACTGCAGGCTGCGGTGGCGGGCAAACAGTCGGCAGCGGGCCGATTACGGGCAGATCACAATTCACCATAGCGCTTGGTGTCCCATCTACCCTCATCATCGCGGTCGTCGTTCCTCCGCAGCCGTTCGGGCGGTTGCCCCTGCTGCGCTGACGGACCGCACTGTGGTCATGAACGCGGCATCGGCAGACTTCAACCCGATTGCTCTGCCACGCACGACTCCCTCCTTGTCGGCGAGCGAGATCACTGTCGAATGATTGAAATTGTGGTCCGGTAACGCGCGATAGCGGATGCCGAGGGCGGCTGCCAGGAGGCGGACATCGCCCGCGCTTGCCCGAGCTGTGATCCAGCGAGAATCATGGATGGAGTGCTCTTGTTCGAATGCGCTAAGTTCAGCCGGTGTGTCCCGTTCAGCATCGAATGAGACCATGAGGACGCGCATATAGGCTCGCTCTTTGGGCGTGAGCTCATGGTCGATGTTCTGGAGGTCCGTCGTGAGTAGCGGGCACACAAGGGTACAGTGACTGTAGAACATCGTTATCAGCAAGGGTTGACCGCGCAACGATGACAGCTTTATTTGCGCCCCTCGGGAAGTTTCCAACGAAATTGGTAGCTGGTACAACGACTCGCCGGGCAGGTCCGCTGTGCCCCTGGCATGTTGATGCTCAAACGCTGTGTCCTTCGCGTCCTGGCTCTCGCTCGCGATAGCGGCTGTTAGGATGAGCACTGCCGCCAGGTGACCAAAAATAACCATGCTCATGGAATTGCTCCGCCCGCGCACCGAAATCCCAAGCTGCGGGCGGTGGAATTGGCTTCGAGTGAGCTCAAGAAAGCGATGCGCATCAGGATCGGATAGTTATCCCGGTCCTGAGCACTAATGGCGCCCGCGCCGCAGAAAGCCAACTTGTCGGGATCTCCTTGCGTGCGGCTGTCGCCGCTCACCATCAAGGAGCCGAAATCATCGACCCATTCCCAAACGAGCCCATGGAGGTCTTCGATGCCGTACACATTGGGTGGGGTCAATCCTACCTCCGCCAGCGGTTCGCTCGCCGGCCGTGCGTACCAATCGAGAATCCGTGTACGCCATGCCGAATCGCTGCGTGCATCGGCGTGCTTTTCATCGGCTGCTGCAGCCAGTTCCCATTCAGACCAGCTCGCCAACCGGCCACCGGCCGCGGCGCAGTAAGCTCGAGCCGCAAACCAACTCACGCGTGTGATGGGCTGCTTCGGTAGTGCGGCATCGCCCAGTCGGTCCGCGCTCGCCCAGTGCGAGAGGTAATCTGCATCGGCGAACAGCGCGGGCGCTCGGCCCTTGCGCCACTCACGGTGCGTTAGGACAAATCCGAGAAACTCAACGTTCGTTACGGGCCGGCGATCGAGACGGAAGGTCCGCACGTGCACATGATCCACGCCAGGCGCCGGCACCAGAGTAGGCGTGAAATCCGCCGCTTCGATGCTGAGGCGACTATCTTCCGGCGCGTTAGCCGACCCGGCTAACGTTGCCCAACAGGCGAGAAGCATGCACAGCCTTGGGCGCATGACTATTAGTTCGCAGCGCCTGCGGGTCGCGGCGTGCTCTTGCGTGTTGCCGCGACTTCCGCTGCTGAGAACACGTAGCCGTTGTTTCCCCAGGAATGAGTAACGTACGTCAGAATGTTGGCCAATTCATCGTCGTTCAGCTGGCTCATCGGGGGCATCACGGAACTAAACGTCTTTCCGTTTACGACGACTTCACCGGACAAGCCATTAAGTACGATTTGAACAGCACGCTGTGGTGTCTTGGCTAACAGGTCAGATCCAGCCAAAGGGGGAAATACGCCCTCTATGCCCTGTCCGTTGGCTTGGTGGCACACCGAACACGTGCCACTGAAATGCGCTTCTCCGGCTTTAACCTGCTCTTCCACCGATAGCGTGCCCTTCTCGGTGGAAGCAGCTACCAGGCTCACGACTTTAAGATCCTGCGTCTTGTCGCCTAGGTATGCCGAATCGATTTCCTTTCCGGAGTAGACAGTCTTGTCTTCCGGTCCCGCCACTTTCAGGATCGCGAGCGCGCCCTTGTTAAAAGCTCGGAAGATGGAGTGGTCGACCATCACAAAGCTGCCGGGCACTACGGTGTGAAATTCTGCGATTGCGGCACCGCCCGAAGGAATCAATGTGGTCTGAACGTTTTGTTGGTACGAGGTCCCGCCCTCGAATTGAACCCGATCAAAGATCTCGCCGATCACGTGGAAGGAGGACACGAGGTTCGGGCCGCCGTTGCCAATGAATAATCGTATGGTCTCGCCAACCTTTGCCGTCAAGGCATGGTCACCGATCAAGGAATTTTCGCTGCCGTTGAAGACGACGTAGGTCGGTTTTTCGTCAATCGCTTTTTGCATGTCGAAGGTCTGGAGACCTTTTTCGCGATACTTGCCTACGGTGTAGAAGTCGCCCTGCATCACGTAATATTCGTGATCGACCTTCGACAATCCCTGCGGCGGCTCGACCAGCATCAGCCCATACATGCCATTCCCAATGTGCATGCCGACTGGCGCGGTTGCGCAGTGGTAGACGTAAATTCCTTGATGGAGCGCTTTGAATGTGAATTGCGACTGATGTCCGGGTGCGGTGAAACTCGACGCGGCGCCGCCGCCGGGTCCGATCACACCGTGTAAATCGATGTTGTGCGGCATCTTGTTGTCGGGATGATTTTTAAGGTGAAATTCCACCGTGTCTCCCTCGCGGACGCGAATAAAGCTGCCAGGCACCGTGCCGCCGAACGTCCAGAAGGTGTACCGAACGCCTTCGGAGATTTCTTTTTCGACTTCTCGCACTTCAAGTTCCACGATGACCTTGGCTGGCTTCGTCCGCTGGGTTGGGGGTGGAACCTCCGGTGGGGATGCGAGAATCGCGTGGATCGGAGAACCGATGGGTTCCGTGGGGGTCTGCGAGACCCGCTGGGTTGCCAGAACACTTCCAGTCATAGTCACGCCGATCAGCGAAGTTAACCATCCGGCGCATAACAGAGTTTTCACAGAATTGCCTCTCACGGTTGATTGATTCGCCACGAGCCGGTGCCGCTGTGGCACCGTGACTTGGTTTCGCATGCACTTGAGTCGCTTTTCAGACTACGCCCTTCGCGCGCCGATGTATGTCGCCAAAAACGACAGAACCGGAGTGTTTGCCGAATCGTGCCAAAAGCAACGATTCGGTGGATAAGAGCGCTCTCCGAGCGGTGGCGGTAACTAGGCGACAAATGTAGCGACCCCCGGGCATGGCGCCGCGGCGCAGTCGGTTCCATGCTCCGCGATAATTCGGCATGATGGTTACCTCATCGGAGGTAGACAATGACCATCGAGTTGAAAATACTGGCGTGGAGCGTGCTGCTTGGAATCTTGCAGGTCTTGATCGCCGGTGCCTTGGGCACTCAGCAGCGCGGCCTGAAATGGAACGTGGGCAACCGCGACGGCACCTCCAAGCCGCTCACCGCAGCCGCCGCCCGCGCCGAGCGGGCCAGCCGAAACTTTCTTGAAACCTTTCCTTTCTTTGCCGCGGTCGCGCTGGCCGTGGTTATTGCGAAGCAGACCACGGACCATACGGCACTCGGGGCGCAGCTCTACTTCTGGGCCCGGCTCGCTTACTTTCCGATCTACATCATCGGCATAGCGTACGTGCGCACGCTGGTGTTCGCGGTTTCGTTGTGGGGGATTCTGCAGCTGGTCGAGGCTCTTTTATAGGAGGCGATTCAGCCGCCAGGACGACGTTGATCAGCGCGAGAGGACGAGTCTCTAAAGTCCGATCATTTTGTGTGCAGGCGCGAACTCCACCGCGTCGCCGTGCCAGGCGCTACTCGGCGAGGAAAGTCTCGACGGGCTTCAGCGATTCGACCGGCCCCTCAGGTTCCGCTGGAAAATGTCCTGGTGAACTTTCGTTGAGGACCTTTGTTGGGTTCCAGATAGGGATGTTTTAGGCCGACGAAAGCCTGGAGGTGCAGCGCTCCTGCGATGAACATCTGCGAATAAATGCGGGACAACGGCGCAAACATCGTCCCTAGCTTGAAGGCTGATCGTTTTCATCTGTAAGCGGCTGCACCTCTACAAGCTTTTGAATTTCACGAGGCGATTCCACTGCCCCGTATGCAGCCGAATGCCCTGCCTGCTGATCTAAGGCGATAGCGGTATCGGTATGGTTCGCTGACAGCTTGAAATTGTCGAGCACGAGTGACAGGCGTAAACTAGCGTCTGCATGCCACAGGCATCGTTTTAAAGGAATTTCCCCATGCCAAAGGCCCAATGGAACGGCGTCACGATCGCCGAGTCGGCCGATACCGTCGTAGTTGAGGGTAATCACTATTTCCCGATCGACGCCGTCGACAGATCACTGGTGAAACCCAGCACGAAGACGACAGTCTGCGGATGGAAGGGTATTGCGAGCTATTACACGATCGTTGCCGGCGGTGCCGAAAACCAAGACGCTGCATGGTTCTACGCAGATCCAAAGCCGGCTGCCGCCGAGATCAAGGGTCGTGTGGCGTTCTGGAAAGGTGTGAAGATTGTCTAGCAGCACTTGCACCACGATTGCCGGTGGTTCCCACGCGCGAGTTAGCGCGTGTCCTCTGTCTTGAGCGTTCTTGAGTGGCAGAGTCTGCATGCCACGGTGTCCTCACCACTCGGCGTACACTCAGCGATATTTGGAGAAACATATGACTGTAGCAACGCGTCTGGTCGCCATCTGTGCACTAACGCTCGGCTTAGGCCTCGCCGCGCAAGCGGTGGACGCCCATGACACCCCTCGGAACGGCGCGTCCGAACCCACGGTCCCCGCACCGGCGGCCGGTGATAAGTCGGATGAACAGATCAAGATAGAAAAAGCCGTGGCGGCACGCAAGGAACGGTGCCGTCTTCATCCGGGAACGTGCAAGCGGGGGACGGGCGTGCCGCGCGAATCGACATCGAAGCCTGCGGATCGGGACTAACGAGCGACGTTTAACCACCGCCGCTGAGAGTAGTCCCCGTTGAGACGGGGACTACTCGGTTTGAGCGTGACCGAACGGCGACCCTAGTCGTCCATCCTCATGCGCCAGATGCCGCGACCGTGCGTGGCCGCGAACAAGGTCCGCGTACGATTATCGAAGCTGATGCCGTAGACGGCCACCGGCGGAAACCCGTCGGCGGGCGGTGCCCAGGATTTCTTCTTGCCGCTCAAACTCAGCACGCCGAAATCCGTGCCGACGAAGATCCGTCCGCTGGCGCCGTCGATAGCCGCACCGAGAATGGGCTGGTCGCCCAGATTGGCGCTCAGATCCTTCCACGTTGCCGTCTTGGCAGCCGGGTCATAAATCACTTCGAACACGTGACCGGGTGTGGTCGGCGTGTACGCGTTGTATCCCGAGAACGACACGATGGCCCGCAGCGGATTGCGGGGATCCACCGCTATGCCGCTGATGAATCGCTTCGGCTGCGCTGCCGTGTCGACGCGGTTGAACAGCACCGCGCTGCCGTCCGCATTCATCGATACGAACAACCGTCCGCGGCGGGTGGCCACCCACAACGGCGAAGCCGCCACAGGCGCACGCGCAATGGCGACAACGTACGAGCCGGCCTTGTCGGGGCCGAACTTCGTGCCGGTCAGATCCTCGCCCACCGGCACCCAGTCGCCGCAGGTCACCGTAAAGTCGCCGGTGAATTCGTTGCAATGCAGGTCGAGATAGGCCTGCGATCCGCCGTTGTCCTGCGTTCGCCACACATGCTGCAGCCCGACGAAGAAGGTGCCGTCCAACACCGGGTCGGCAATGAGAGGTACGTAGAATGATTGCGCTTCGCCGCTGTTCAGCAACGGATCGGCAATCCAATCCCAGCCCAAGGTCGATGTCTTCGAAAAATTCACATCGATTTGCGCATCGTAGTAGGTATGCATGCGGATGTTGGGATGCACCGCATTGATGCCCGAATTGCCGCCATCGCCGCCAACGGATTCGAACCACGTATCGGTGAGGCCGTCATAGGCCCACGTGCCGTTGTCCTGGGTGCCGGCGATGATGTCGTTGAGCGGATCTTGCGGATTGAACGACATGCTCTGGAATTGCATCGACCGTAGTCCGGCATTCAAGCTGATCAGATGCCGCGGCACGGCTTTCAGCCACGCCTGGCAGTCGGTGAGGGCGGCGGCCGTGATGCCGCGGGACGCGCAGCTCGCGGACGTATCAACGAAGACCCCGTCGGTGCGGATGGCGCCGCCGTCGGAGCCTATAATCGCAATGTTGGGATTATTCGGCACGAAGGCGATCGCATGTTGATCAGGATGCATGCCGAGCGGCGGCGACTGCGTGTCGTTGGTCATGTCGGTGAAGGTGAGCCCACCGTCAACCGAGCGCATGACTGCGCGTCCGTTGGACGGCGGCGTCAGCGTGAAGATTTCGCCGTAGTTCATGGAACCCAATATCCAGACCGTATCCGGGTGTCCGGCGGGCGAGGCCACCGCCATGTCATACGAACACTGGCCCTGACAGAAGTTGTACGAACCAAAGCCCGGCGTTCCAGGAGTCGCATTCGAGAGCAACTGAAAGGAAACCGCCGCCCCCGTCACATCGTCGCTGCGAAACAGCATGCCCAGGCCGGCGTTGTCGGCATCGCCCACGTACATGCGCAATTTCTTGCCCATTGGCGCGAGAGCGAATTCGGTGCGGGCGTTCGAGGAAAATGGCGCGCCCATACCGCCGCCAACAAAAATTTGCTCATAGCCGCCGGCGGCCGCCGAGCGATACACACCATACGCAAATGCCGCAAAGAACACCTTCGTCGGTTCGTTCGGTTTCAGGCCCGCGCGCGACAGTTCAATGTGATTGATGCCACCGCGGAAGAAATCGCTGCCATTGGCGCTTGAAGGATTCACCGCATCGGCGGGCAGGCTGAATGACAGGGCGAAGGTTTGGCCGCCGTCCCATGATTCGTACAACCCCACGGCCGGCGCCGCCGGGGGCGTAAAGCGTCCGCCATTGACGGCCGAGCTGCCACGACGCGCCACATCCGTACCGATGAAAATGTGCGAGCCGTTCGCCGGGTCGACGGCCACCGCGCCAATCGAGCGGTTGTATGCCACAGGCACGCTGCCCGGCAGCAGGGACCAGCTCTCTCCTTGATTGGTAGACTTGTAGAGACCGACACCTGCCAGGGAGTCGCTCGAGCCGTTGGGTTCGCCCGTACCCACGTACAAGGTCTGCGCCTCTGGATCGGTGGGATCGAACGTAATCGTGCCTATGGGCAAAGAGGGCAAGCCGCTGCTCGAGGGTGACCACTCGGGATGCGCATCCAGTGCATTTTCCGATCGCCACACACCGCCACCGGCGGCGCCCACGAACACCAGGCAATCCTCGCCGCTGCGACACTGCGGCGAGAGGGCGATACTCGCTATACGGCCTGAGTCGGTGGTCGGTTGACCCGTATAGGTCACCTCCCCGGGTACGTTGGGCACGAAGGGTCCGAGTTCGCGCCAGTTCCCGAGATCGAGTGAGGCCGACTGAGCCAACTTTGCGGCGGCGGATACCGAACCCGCGAACGCTGCGGGCGCTGCCGACACGCCCGTTGGCGCGAGATTATCCTCTGCGGCGCCGTTGCGTTGGTCCCAACTGTCGCCGTCGCCGTTGATGCGCTTGGAGAAATGGCTGTCCTTCCAATTGTAGTGCTGAGCGAACGCGATCGGAGTAGCCGAAAGCGTCACGGCCGCGAGCACCGCTGCCTTTAATAGCTGCATGCGTATTCCCCTGAAATTTTTAATTGCTTGTTTGATACGATTTGCGAAATTACATCCGCACGTGCGCACGCAATTTCCAGTGCGTCGATACTGACGGCGAAGCGCTGCGCGTGTCAATCGGCTTGAAGTGATAACGAAGCGCCAGAATAAGTTAAACGAAGGCTGAATTTGCTGTGCGGGTGCCGACGTGCGAGCGAGATTGGTCGCCCGCAATTGGGACCTAGTCAATTAACAATCGCGACATCACGGCGCCAGTTCCTGACTAATGAGCGCCGCGGCTCGCGGCGGCTTTTATGTCGGTCATGGTGTCCGGCCTGAATCACCGCCGAGGACGCTTCCAAACTGCGGCCGCTGCCTATCTTAAATATCGATGTCGTGAATACGCCGAGTACCTGGCATGTCGCATGTTTGTATCCCACCTCCCCCGGCTCCTGGTGCTACGAATATGCGGAACCGACTCTCAATTGTTTTGCGTCGGGAATCGTTTACCGGTTGCGTGGCAATCAGGATGCCGACGCCCAAGACTCTGATCGAAACTGCTGAGATGACTTGTGAATGCTCGCGAAGGGCTACCTCGAGAAACGAGCCACTGCTCGTGGTGGAACGAGACTTCCTAAAGCAACCGGCGTAGTATTAATTTCTCGACTGAGAGAGGACGTTGTGAAGTTACTTAGTGCACGAAAGCAGCGATTCTGATCGCGAAGATTACGGGAGTTACGAACATGGCGGAGAACGTCTACAAAGTTATCGAGCTTGTGGGAACCAGTACGGATTCTTGGGAGAAGGCGACTGCTGCGGCGATCAATCGTGCAGGCAAAACGCTTAGGGATCTGAGAGTTGCGGAAGTGGTAAAGCTCGATGTGCAAATAAAGAATGGAAAGATTGAGGCTTATCGAGCACGTCTCAGCGTATCATTCAAATATGAAGGTGGTTCCTAGCCTGATTGTGAATTGATCCGGCACTAAACAACTCCTGACGTCTCGACAATTGCGTTAGGAGCCGATGTGGAAACCGTCGCTTCTTGACGCATAGGAGCTTTCGGTGACCTCAGATATTCGGTAGAACTCTACCAATACGCCTGCATCCAGTTCGTCACGGACAACGACTGGGAGGTGCCAAGGTGACGCCTTCACGCTCGCGAGCGATTTATTGGCGAAGAAGATGTGTTGCTCCACCGCGATTCTCGTCGGTGGGTCGAGGGTGCAGGCACACTCGAGGACGATTTACCGGAAACACCTTACGCCGATGAGTGGCAGTCGATTCGGACTAGAATACAGCGGCGAACCGGTCCCCCGCGATAGAGCACGCCGTGAATCCCAGATACGTCTTTGCAGTCGGTATGATCGGCCTCGCCGCGATGTCGGCCCATGGGCAGCAGAACTCCTCGCCGAAGAGCAACTTTACGGTCGTGAACAATCCTTCCGGCGGCCAGTTTATCTATGGTCCGCTGCCCGGGCGGAGGACCATGCCCGACGCCATCGTCTACATGCTGCAGCAAGTTCACGCGTACTTCGGGAATCGGCCGGACGTGGGTAAATTTTTTCAGTCCCGCGACGGTGCCTCGATCGCCACTTTCTTCACCGTTGGCGCGAAGAACGCAAACAACAAGCCGATGACCGGTCTGTTGATAGTAGTCCACGGCGCCGATGACTCAGCGTCGGGCGCCGTACTCTTTGACGATAAGTCGCGCTTCGCATCGTCCGAACCGAACATGATGAAAGCCCTGTCCGCCGTCTGGCCACTCGCCGCGCGTGCTTCATCGAGCGACGCCTCGGCGGCGCCCCAAAGCGCCCACGCGCCTTCGCATCCGAGAGCCGCCGCGCCGCTCGTGCGGGTCACCGGCGGCGACCAAAGCGCCTCGATCAGTCTCCCCGCCGGGTGGAAAATCACGTCGGTGGCGTCCGGCACATTGACCGCCGCCGGATCCAACGGCGAGATGATTTTCCTAGGCCTTCTTTATCAGGGCTTTCCGATGGGACCCGACCTGTTCACCAACTTCGTCAATATCAGCAACCAGTTTCGCCGGCAGCATCAGTTGCCGCCTGGCACTTACAGCGAAATCAGCAAGGCAAATCTGTCGGCTCAAGCGGTTCAAGTGACTTTTCATGTGGATTTCAATGACGGCAAGGGACCGCGCCGCGGCAGCGTGCGGCTCGACTACTGGGGTCCAGGAGCGATGGGGGTCAACGGCTCGAACATTCCCGAACGATTTGCCGATGAAGAGAATCCAACGATGAACGCAGTCATTGCCTCATTTCGCCAGAACGAGCAGATGATGGCGCAGCTGCGACAAGGTGCCATGAACCGGGTGCAAGCCGACATCGCCAGGGGCAAAGCGCAGACGGACGCCATTAATGCCCGCCGCGAAGCCAGCAATAACGCCTTTAATCAGCACATGAGCAAACTCGATGCCCAGAGCAGCGCTTTCGACGCACACAACGACAACATCGACCGCGCCAGCAAAGCCTCCCAAGACTACATGTTGGATCGTTCGGTCGTTCGCGACACGGAGAACGGCGAGCGCGGCACTGTCACCAATAGTTACGCGGATTCCCTGATACGAGGCAATCCTGAACGCTTCCAAATCGTTCCCAATCAGGACCTCATCAAGGGCAAGGATTATTGAGCCTCACCTATCTGCAACCGCGCTGTCATATGGGCCTAATCTCGTATCAGCTTGTTGCCAAACCTTTTGCCCTAGGACTCTCTCGGAATAGGATCCTGATAAGAGATTGTCGGAACAACTTTTCCGGCGATCCTAATTCTTTTGGCGTATGTTAGATCTACGAACGCGCTCGTTCAGTCGCGGCGGATGACAGATATAGTTCCGTGCGGGCCATACGCTCACCTTGAATTTTGTTACGCCGTGTATGTAACGTTGCACTGACAGCTAAAGCGAAGATCAATGACTTCGCGCTTCCGGAGTCACCTTGTCCCATACCTTCGCTTCATCTGCACGCGAGGCCTCCAAAATATTGCGCATCGAATAGTTGCCTTCGTGGCAGGCGTTCTC
>JALYIT010000096.1 GCA_030775645.1 Pseudomonadota bacterium
GTCTTCGCCGCCCAGGAACGTGTCGCCGTTGGTGGACTTCACCTCGAAGACGCCGTCGCCGATCTCCAGGATGGACACGTCGAAGGTGCCGCCGCCGAGGTCATAGACCGCGATCGTGCCGGTTTTCTGCTTGTCGAGACCGTAGGCGAGCGCGGCTGCTGTCGGCTCGTTGATGATGCGCAGCACTTCAAGGCCGGCGATCTTGCCGGCGTCCTTGGTGGCCTGACGTTGCGCGTCGTTGAAATAAGCGGGGACGGTGATGACGGCCTGTTCGACCTTCGAGCCGAGATGGGCTTCCGCGGTCTCTTTCATCTTTTGCAGGATGAAAGCGGAGACCTGCGAAGGCGAATAGGTTTTGCTGTCGGCTTCGACCCAAGCGTCGCCGTTCGATGCCTTGACGATCTTGTAGGGGACAAGCTTCTTGTCCTTCTCGACCATCGGGTCGTCGTAGCGGCGGCCGACGAGGCGCTTCACTGCGAAGAAGGTGCGCTCGGGATTGGTCACGGCCTGGCGCTTGGCCGGCTGGCCGACGAGGCGCTCGCCATCATCGCTGAAAGCGACGATCGACGGCGTGGTGCGCATGCCCTCGGCGTTCTCGATGACTTTTGGAGTCTTGCCTTCCATCACGGCGACGCAGGAATTGGTCGTGCCGAGATCGATGCCTATGATTTTACCCATGTTTGAAACCCTCTAGAAATTCTTGACCAGTGACCGATACGTGGGGGACTGCGGCGTATTTTCAATTGCCTTCGCCGCTCGGCGCCTTACTGACGATGACCCGGGCCGGGCGCAACAAGCGGCCGTTCAAGGAATAACCTTTCTGAATGACCGACACCACGGTATCGGCCGGAACCTCCCCGCTCTCCTGGGCAACCATGGCCTCATGCCATTCCGGATCGAAGGGCTGCCCGGCGGGGTCGATGATCTTGATTCCCCCCTTGTCGAAGGCGCGATGCAGCTCCCGCAGAGTCGCCTTTGCCCCCTCCAGCAGCGCCGGCCCGTCGGTTGCGGAGCCCGCATTGATGCCGGCATCCAAGGCGTCCCCGACCGTAACCAGTTCCTGCGCAAAGCGTTCAATGGCGAACTTGCGCGCATTCTCGACCTCACGCTCGCAGCGCTTGCGAAAATTCTCCAGCTCTGCCACGGCGCGCAGGTAGCTGTTGCGGCTCTCGGTCGCCCGCGCCTCCGCCGCAGCGAGCGCGTCAGAGGCATCCGCTGCGCCCGTTTCAGCGGCTCCATCCGCGGGATCCACACCCTCGGTATGATTGGTTTCATTCACTCGTGCAAAGCCCTCGAAAAGATTAGGCGGCTCTAGGATGCCGCTCGACGTGGGATCATTGGGGGCTATTTGCGGGCGTTCAAGGCCGAACCGAGCAGTTTCGCCGTCAGGTCCACGATGGGAATCACCCTCTCGTAGGCCATCCTGGTGGGGCCGATGATGCCCAATACTCCGACCACCCGGTTGTCCAGGGTATAGGGCGCCGTCACCACGCTGATATCGTCCAGAATCCGGTAGCCCGATTCCTGACCGATGAAGATCTGGATCCCGTCCGCACGCAGGCAGCTGTCGAGCAGTCTCAAGATGTCGTGCTTCTCATTGAACGCCTCGAACAGCCGCTTGAGCCGCTCCACGTTCGAGAGTTCCGCGAATCCCATCAGATTGGTTTCGCCCGCAATGACATATTCGACGCCCTCGTCCGGACCGCCGTCGAACACCTTCTGGGCAACCTCGATGGCGTCGCGCATGAGCTGGTCCATGTGCTGCCGCGTTTCCTGGAGTTGCTTGAGCAGCTGAGCACGCACATCCGGCAGCGAGCGTCCGGCGAACGCCTCATTCAGATAGTTTGCGGCGCGGCGCAACTCCTCGGCCGAATAGTACCTCTCGAGCTGCACGACCCGGTTCTGGATCTCGCGGTTGCTCATCACCATGATCGCGAGCGCACGATTCTCAGACAGGGTGATGAATTCGATCTGCGAGAGAGCGACATAATTCGGGTTTGGCAAAGTGACCAGGCCGGCCATGTGCGTGACGCTCGACAACATCTGCGACACGGTCTGAACCAGCGAGCGCCCGTTCACCGCATCAGACCCGAGGCGGCGCTCGATTTCCTCGATCTCCTCGTGGTGCAACGGTTTGAGCTTGAGCAAAGTGTCGACGAAAAACCGGTAGCCTTTGTCGGTGGGTATGCGTCCGGCCGAGGTGTGGGGCGAAGCCACGAAGCCGAGATCTTCGAGGTCGGCCATGACGTTGCGAATGGTGGCTGAGGAGAGGCTCAAACCCGAATCGCGCGACAGCGTCCGCGAACCGACGGGCTGCCCGTCGCGGATGTAGTTCTCGATGAGGACCTTGAGCAGCAGCTGCGCTCGCTCGGTCAGCCCTTCGTCGGCACCTTCTGTCATAGTGAGTCCATATAACATGTTTGAAGCTCGGTCCGAAGTCAAGTCGAGCGATTCGGGCCAAAAACGTCAGTTTGCGCCGTGGCCGGCGCTGCGCCGTCATGCTACAAGGACCTTCGTCTATGCCGCATTCGTTTCAATCCATCGCGTTGGTCGGCAACAGCAAGGATTTACGCGTCGCCGAGTGCATGCTGAGCCTGGTCGCTCACTTTCATTCGAAGGGCTTAAGGGCCCTGGTCGACCCGCATGTCGGTCTCGCCTTTCCGCCGGACAGCGTGCTGCCGTGCTCTGAACAGTCGTTCGCCACCCGGGCTGACCTCATCATCGCCATCGGCGGCGACGGCACGCTCCTCTATGCCGCGAGGTTGGTGGCCGGACATGCGGTGCCGATGCTCGGCATCAATCGGGGACGGCTCGGCTTCATGACCGACGTCGGTCCCCAGTCCATGCTGGAGGATGTGGACACGGTTCTCGCCGGCCGCTACAGCGAGGATCGCCGCTCGATGCTCGCCGCGCGCCTGGAGAAGCGCGGCGCCGGTGTGGTGAGTGCCCTCGCGCTCAACGATGTGGTGGTCAATAAATGGGAAACCGGCCGCACCATGGACTTCGAAACCTCCATCAACGGGCGTTTCGTCAACTCGCACGGCGGCGACGGCATGGTGATCGCGACCGCGACCGGCTCGACCGCTTACGCGCTGTCCTGCGGAGGACCCATCGTCGAGCCCGACCTCGACGTTTGGGTGCTGGCCCCGATCTGCCCGCACACCCTGAGCGATCGTCCGATCGTCGTACGGGCCGGCAGCAAGATTCAATTGCGCATGTCTGATCGTTTCGAATCGCGGGGCCAGGTCACCTGCGACGGCAGTGCCCTCGGCGCACTCGAGCAGGGCGACAATCTGTGTGTTGAGGGCGCCCAGGCAGCGATCACCTTGCTGCATCCGCCGGGCTACGATTATTACCGCCTGCTGCGCTCGAAGCTGCACTGGGGCCGCGGTGCTTACAGCGGCCAGCATGACCGTCGCGACATCGATTAAATCCATGCTCATCCATCTTCAGCTGCGCGATTTCGTTCTCGTCGATCAAGCAGAGCTCGAACTCAATACAGGACTCACCGCCCTGACCGGTGAAACCGGCGCCGGCAAATCCATCGTCGTCGACGCACTGCTGCTCATCGCCGGCGGCCGCGCCGGCGGCGATGTGGTGCGCCGCGGCGCGGAGCGCGCCGAAGTCGCAGCGAGTTTTGAGGCGCTCCCCGCCGCGGCTGAGGCTTGGCTGGAAGCGCAAGGGATCGAGCACAGCGGAGAACTCCTGGTGCGGCGCGTGGTCGGTGCGGATGGCCGTTCGCGGGCTTATGTAAACGGCCAGATGATGCCGTTGCAAGCGTTGCGCGAACTCGCGGAGCTGCTCATCGAAATCCACGGTCAACAGGAATTCCAGCGTCTGGTGAATCGCGGCGCGCAGCGCGAGATGCTGGACGAACACCTGGCGGACTCAAACGTGCTCGCGGCGGTATCGCTGCTTTACGAGCGCTACGCCGCCCGCCGCCGCGAATTCGAGGCGCTGAAGGCCGCGGCCGAGAATCGTGAGTCGCGCCTCGAGTTGTTGCGCTATCAGCTGGGCGAACTCAAGGCCGATGTGAGCACCGCAGATGCAATCGCAGAGCTTTTCATCGACCGCAAGCGAGTTGCGGGCCGCGGACGTCTCGCGGCAGCCGCGCGCAGCGCATTGACCGCCGTTTACGAATCGGAAGGCGACAGCGCTCATGGCCTGCTCGCCCGCGCTCAAACGGCGTTACGCAATGCGGGCGATGCCGATCCACAACTCATGACGGCGGCGCAGCTCCTGGCGGAGGCCATGATCAACACTCAGGAAGCGGCCGACGCGCTGCGGCGTTCTCTGGATGCGCTCGACATCGATCCGAAACGCCAGGAGGAGATCGAGCGCCAGGCCGCCGCGCTCGAGGCCTTGGCCAGAAAGCATCGCGTCGGCGTTGCGGACCTGCCGGCTCAAGTGTCGCTGATCGAGAAGGAACTGGCCACGCTCGGCAACGCTCAGCAGAATCTCGCCGCCCTCGAACTCGAGCTCGCCGGGCTGGCTCGCGAGTACCGCTCCGCCGCAGCGCGGCTGACGGAGGCACGCAAGTCCGCCGCCGACGAGTTGTCACGCCGGATCACCGATCTAATGCAGTCGCTCGGCATGGCCGGCGGTCGATTCGCGGTCGCGATCGCGCCGAGCGAATCGGCATTTGGCGCGATGGGCAGCGATGACATCGAGTTTTTGGTCAGCGCAAACCCCGGGCAAGCGCCCAAGAGCCTCGCCAGGGTCGCTTCAGGCGGCGAATTATCGCGCATCAGTCTCGCGGTCCAGGTGGCGGCGGCCGCCAAGAACTCCGCGCGCTGCATGGTGTTCGACGAGGTCGATGCCGGCATTGGCGGCGCGGTGGCCGAAATCGTCGGCAGGCTGCTGCGCGACCTGGGCGAGCGAACCCAGGTTTTATGCGTGACCCATCTGGCGCAGGTCGCTTCGCAGGCGCACGGCCAGTTTCGGGTCACCAAGCTATCCGACGGCCATATTACGCGTACGACCGTGAAGGCCTTGGGCGCAGCCGAGCGGGTCGATGAAATCGCGCGAATGTTGGGCGGCATCGACATCACCGAACAAGCGCGCGCGCACGCAGGACAGATGCTGGCGCATGCTGCGCCCGCGCTCACGAAGAGACAACGCGCGCCATCCGAGCGGCGCTGATAACCGCGCTGCCAGGCAACACAGCCGGCGCGACTGCTCCGCGGGCTACTTGGCGCGTTTTTGGTGGGGACAATTGGGCTTGCGGCAGTGCCCGTACAGAATCAGCGCGTGATCGCTCATTTCGAAGCCGAGCCGCTTCGCCACCGCATGTTGGCGCTCTTCGATTCCGCCGTCCATGAACTCTTCGACGCGTCCGCAGTCGACACACACGATGTGATCATGGTGTCCGCCCTGATTGAGTTCGAACACCGCCATGCCGCCCTCGAAATGATGGCGCGTGACTAGACCGGCCGCCTCGAACTGGGTGAGCACGCGATACACGGTAGCAAGGCCGACGTCTCCATTCGACACCAGCAGCTTCTTGTAGATGGCCTCGGCGCTCATGTGGCGCGCCGAGCCGTCGGCGAGGATATCGAGGATTTTCAGGCGCGGCAGCGTCACTTTGAGACCCGCATTTCGCAGGTCGTTGCTTTCGCTGCTCGAGTCAGGTTTGAGGCGCTGCGGCATGCTGTGCCATCCGGTATGATACGGGTCCGATTATCAATCATTTAACGGCTGCGCACCACTTTGACGAATATTTTAAAGCGGCTTTTCTTCGCGACGACGCTCTGCCTGCTGGCGTCGGGATGCGTCTACCGCATCAACATCCAACAGGGCAATTTCCTGGACCAGACGGCGGTGGAACAGGTCAAATCCGGCATGACGCGCAGCCAGGTGCGCTACCTGCTCGGCACGCCCATGGTGGCCGATACCTTCAACAAGGAACGATGGGATTATATTTACTACCTGAAGAAGGGTCGCAGCAGCCACGTGGATTCGCGGCGCGTTACGGTGTACTTCGAGGGCGACAAGGTCGCGAAAGTCGACAAGCCGACCGCCGCCGAAGCGGCAGCGCAGGACGCATCCGCTGCTCAGATCAAGAACGGCAGGACTTATTGACGCACTGCGTGGGCAACGGCGCCGGAGCGACGCCGTCCGATCATCATTTTCGCAGAGCCTGCTTGGCGCGCGCCCGCCGCGCTTCCTTGGGGTCGGCGGCGAGCGGCCGATAGATCTCTATCCGATCGCCCGACCGCAAGGGTTGGTCTCTGCCCGCCAGCCGACCGAAGATGCCGATTGCTGAATTCACCAGGTCTATGCCGGCGAAATCGGGATCGCGAGCCGCCAGCCGCAAGGCATCGGCAACGCACGAGCCCGCGGGGAGCCGCACTTCTTTGACCAAGCCGGACTGTGGCTCGGCATAGGCGATTTCGATCGCAAGCGGCGCGTCGTTCAATCCGCTACCTTTGGAAATATCTCGCGGGCACGCAACACAAACGCATCGACGATGGTGCCGCACAGCGATTCGAAGACGGCATTGAACGCGGCCGCCGTCAGACGGTTCTTGAACTCGAATTCGATCCGAAAGTGCACCCGCGAGCCGCGTGTACCGATCGCTTCGAAACGCCATTCGCCGGTCAAGTCGCGGAAAGGCCCATGCATCAGCTGCATGTGGATTGCCTCATCGGGACGCAGAATATTACGCGTCGTGAATTCCGTATGCAGCACGCTGCGCGCGATTTTGAGCGAGGCGATGCGTTCAAGCGCGGAGATGTCCTGCACGCGGGCGCCGGCACACCACGGCAGGAATTCGGGATAGCGGGCGACGTCATTCACCAGAGCGAACATCTGCGCGGGCGTATGCGTCACGAGTGAGCTGCGCTCGACTACCTGCATCGAGGCATTGTCCGGCAAAAGCGCGGGCGCCGCCACCCGCGAGCCGGTAGACTTCTCGACACCGTGAAGACGCCCGATAAACTGCCGCCGATCGCGGTGAACCGCAAAGCTCGCTTCGATTACTTCATCGAGGAGCGCTTCGAGGCCGGCATCTCCCTCATGGGGTGGGAGGTCAAGAGCATGCGTGCCGGCAAGGCGCAGATCGCCGAAGCCTACGTCTATTTAAAGGGCGGCGAAGCCTTTCTATTCGGCGCCCATATCCATGCGCTTAATTCTGCCTCCACCCACGTCGACACCGATCCCACGCGCACGCGCAAACTTCTGCTCAACCGGCGCCAGCTCGATCATATGGTCGGGGCGGTCGAGCGGCGCGGCTACACCATCGTGCCGCTCGAGCTCTACTGGAAAGAAGGACGCGCCAAGCTCGAGATCGGTCTCGCCAAGGGCAAGAAGCAGCACGACAAGCGGAACAACGAGAAGGATCGGGATTGGCAGCGCGATAAGGGCCGGATCATGAAAGCGGCGCGACGCTGATGCGCCGGCTGCCCGTTTGAGGCGGCGGCATGCCGATTTGGTTGAGCGGCCCAAGGCGCGTAGACTGAGGGTTCGATTTGGGGCCGACCGGTTTCGACATGGGTTGCGAAACTGCAGGGGCGTACCGAGGTGCAGGTTACCTCGTAAAACTGACTTGCAAACTTATAGTTGCCAACGAAGACAACTACGCTCTAGCTGCCTAATCGCAGCTGAACCCTGACCGGCCTGTGCTGATGCGAACGGTTCAGGGGTAGCGCTCATCAGCTAGTGGGACACACGTGTCTGGGGTGTGTCTTGCGAATCGCCACCGGGCTGGCTGCACGCTTTCCCTGCCCGTCGGGTCAGCGAGCGGCGAGAACAATAGACGCGGCTACGTACGTAGATCTTGTAGCGTAGGACTTATGGACGGGGGTTCGATTCCCCCCGGCTCCACCATTTAGGCGGCTGAAATCGCAGTTTCAGCGGCCCACTACCCCCCCAAATCCCCTTCGATCCCCTGCGCTGGGTCAAGATTGGGTCAAGATTTCGGACGACGCTCGAAGCAGAATTACAATTTTCGCCGCGGTGGTCATCTGACAGGGACGATCACCAAAATGTGCGGCGCTTCGTGCCTTACTTCTCCTGGCCCGTAAGCGACAACGCGACCATCTTTCAATATAACGTTGTAGTCAGCCCGATCCCACGACCAGCCAGAAATGAGCCTATTGAAAAAAACTAGCGCCTTGAAGTCCCCTTCTCGTTGCAGCCCGTCTGGTTTTCCAATTGCTGCAATGACCTGCTCCTCGGTCATGCCCTCGTGGAGCTTGGCGCGAACCTGATGCCCAGATACGCACCCGTGTAGAGACAGGGCCATCATTATTGAAACGTAGCGATGGGCGGGCATGGCACTTTGTCGTGGGCTACCGCGCCGCTTGTACGTGGGTAAGCGGAAGGGATGTAGAGTCCCGCATGTTCTCTAAGCAGTGCCGCTCCCCGTTTGCCTTCTGAACAAAGTTTACACAAACAGTTCGCGTCTCGAACGCTGCCTGAGGTTGGGGGACTGGCCTGGTAGGAGGCGTCACCTTGCCAGTACCGAATGGTCCGCTGGTACTCAATACGTGACTTACATCGATGGTTGTATGCGGAACGCTCTTTGCTACGCCTACGATTACCGTGATCCAGAATATCCACGAGAGGAATCCGGCTAATAGGATACCGCCAGCGATTTGCGCGACAAGTTTCACGGTGGTTGCGTTATCGTGACTCAAGCATTGGCGGTTGCGGAAGTATGTTCTGCCATGACGTTGCGGTGCGCGCCATTAACGACGAGCAAGAAGCTGCTGTTTCGCGTTGCTTGGATGCTAGCCCAAATGTGGGAGGGGTTAGGCTCTTCAAAGAAGAACTGATTTGAAACAAAGCGGGGAACGCTGCCGCTAGTCGAGGTGATTGAAGGCACTGGTCTAGCGACAACAGCCTGAGTCACGCTACGGGGTTCGCGGCCGTCCTGTACGTTGGAGAAGATTATCCCATGCTCGGCACAAGCAATCGCGCCAACGATAGCGGTTGCTACTAAGGTGCGCTTACAAAATGGACAGCAAGTCATCGGTCGATTCTACCGCGGCTTGCAATAGCGACGGCAACAAAAAGCCCGGACTATCCGGGCTAGAAGGTGCGCGCTGTGTCACAGAGGGCAGTCAATCAACGATTATGCTCGGACGGTCATCACAGAATTACCTGAATCGTGCGAATTGCCTTTGAATCGACGGCTACACTTTTGCCAGCCATGAATCCGACCGAAAAAGTGATCTTCTGGTGTTTTTGTAGGCTGGTTGACGGAGCCGCTTTTATTTGGTTTACGGCTATGGCCGGACACTTGCACGTCGGGGCGTGCTTACTTCTGAAGGGGAAAGTCTAATGCGCTTCTTCTTACTCGTCGGAGCGATTGCGTTACTTTCTAGCTGGTGTGCTGAGTTTGCAGCGGGCTTTGCCGAGGGAGCAACACCCAATCCTGCCTGGATTCTATGTACCGCCCCCGCAGCAGCCAGTACCCCAGCCGCAAGTAGTGGTATTGGTGCCGCCGCAACGGTCGCTCGGGTCATTCCTGCAAGAGTCAATGCAGCCTCAGCCTCTCGCTTACCCTCCAGAGTTCTTTCAAGCTCCGGCGTCGTCGCCCCGCTGGAATAATCCCGCGTACACCGATTGCACGTCGTTCGCTCCGGGGCAAGTTCACTGCACGACACTCCAGCTACTGAGTTGCGATAACCCTCGATACGCCAAAAGTCGTTGTTTTAGGGGGTCTAAATCGACCAAACAGCCGTCCGGTTGATCGATTTGGAGGCGTCAAAATCGTACCCCTGTAGGGGGGTAGCGGGCGGGTAAGGAAGCGACCAATTAGAGGCCCAAAAGGCCGATTCCCCAACCCTGGCCAAAACGGCGCTATTGGCCTCCTCCTTGAGTACTGAGCAAGCCTGCTGCTGGGCTACCTTGGCCGTACACCTTCGCGAAGGCTTTAGCGTTCCCGTGGATCGCGTCAAGGGTACTTTGACCGAACGTCTTGCCGACAGGTTGGAGTGATGCCGGGTTGGCGTTACGCTTAACCAACCACTTCGACGCGAACATCCGAGCGGCTGGGATCAAGGCTAGGCTCGCTCCGTGCGTCGCGTGGGCTGCGGTCCGCGCCCGCTTAATACTTCGGCTGGCTGAGGAAACGCCTCGCAAGGCCGCTGCTAAGTCTTGTATAACGAACTAGCGTCGGTCCGATTCGCTTCGACGGACGAAGCTCTTACGATGCTGTCGACCACCATGCTGATGTGGCCCGTTTCGTGAGTGTCGGCTATGGGAACCTCAAAACGTTCGATACCAGCTTTGATACTGCCAGCTATATGGCCCTGCGTCACTGCGGAAGTGAATGAGGCTTGGCCGTCAATCTCGGTAAACGTACCGTAAACACGGTTTCGGTTTCGTCCGAGCGCACCGCTATATCGCCGCCGTGGGCGATTGCAATTTCACGGGCAATATACAGTCCGAGGCCAAGGCTGCCATCGCTTTCGGCTTTGTTGCGGGCTTCCTCCCCACGCACGAGGGGGTCAAATATATGATGCAGGGTGGATCGCTCAATCATTCGCCCCCGGTTGTGAACGCTAAACTCCACTTCCCCCGGTGTTCCAATTATCATCACTCTCACCGGAGCATCGCCCGCTCCATGCTTGAGTGCATTCAGGACTAGGTTGTTTAGTACCTGCTGAAGTCGATGCGGATCCCAAGTCCCACTCACGTTGCCAGTGGCTTGCAATTCAATTTGGCGGTCCGGGTGACTCACACGCAACTGTTCTAACGCGTCGGTGAACAAGTTCGCTAAATTCACGCCGGTCGGAGCAATGTGGATGCCTAATCCCAAATTGGTTCGATTGAAGTCGATCAGATCATCCAAAAGCGCTTTCAATTGGCTGCCGCTCTTGACAATGCGGGCCGCCGTTTTTGATATTCGGTCCCCGGCGTCCAGCTGTGCAAGATAGGATGCCGACACTTGTATGACGTGCAGCGGGTTGCGCATATCGTGCCCCATCATTCCCAATAGTAGGTTTCGCTCCTCCGTTAACTTCGAGTTGAAGAAGGCAACCGATTCTGCCAACGCCTGATCGATCGCTTCATTGAATCGCACCATGTCCCGGTAATCGGTGCCACCGTCGTAGCCCGCCTCCCCCCAAAGGTGAAGAACGCTGGCACGTAGCGCCCGGTACTCGGCCGCCATCTGGTTGATGTTAAAGCCACTTTGCGCCCGCAAAAACGCATGGGTTTCCGCTGCCGTCTCCGGTGCCCCCGGAGTACGAAGCGCACGACCCTTCGATTTTAGCGATTGCTCCTCTAAACTCTGATAGGTGATGATGTCTTTAGCTACCGCGCGCAGAATTTCTTCCGCATGGTCGCGCAGCGCCTCGGAGTTCATTCCGATGGCAGCGGGCAGTTGGACGCTAGCGAACGCCTCCCACTCGCGCAGGATGGCCTCCATTTCGCCTTCGATGAACTCTGCTAACCGCATAAATCAATATAAACCTTCGATGTTCAGGTTTCGGTAAGACATAACACGTCCATAATGTCCGAGTTCGTTTGATGGACGCGTGCGATAAATCTTACAGACATCCCTGAGCTTGGCCTCTATATGTAGAAACGTTATTTGATAGGTTGTGACACGTGTAAGTCCTACCGTCCGCGAGTCCTAAACGGGTCCCGGCGCTGTTTGGGGGAACCCGCATGGCAGCACAGCTAGAATCGACTTTCGAGGTCATTACCCACATTCATCAGTTGGCTGAGCATGAGAAAGCCTTATTGGCGCAAGAACTCCATGACGAGTTAGGCGTGTGCTTGATTAGCGCAGTGCTGGACCTCGCTCTGTTAGCCCCCCGAATCACCTCTTCGAGTGGAGATTCGCAGCAAAAATTTCGCAGGGTACAAGAATCGCTCAGTTCAGCAATAGCAATCACCCGGCGCATAACCGAGCAGTTGCGGCCCACTCTCCTAGACAACGTAGGATTATTTGCAGCCCTTCGTTGGCAACTGAGGAATGTGTGTGAGAGGTCTAAGATAAAGTGTAAAGATGATCTCCCCGCGACCGAGCTTCAGCTCACGTCCCGCGCATCGATCACGTTGTTTCGCAGCACTCAAGAAGCGTTGATCGTCGGGCTGGAACGCCCCGGTGTGACCGAGATTGAGCTAGTCGGGAAAATGGAAGATGCCGCACTACACATCCACGTAAGGGGAGATGGCTGTAATCTTTTAGATGCGCCCCAGCCCTTGTGCCACGTAACCCTTAATTCTATTCGGCATCGCGTTCGAGTGCTGGGCGGGGTGGTGAACGTGGACCACCCACCTAATGGCGGCATCGTCGTGGGAGTGAGCACTCCAATCGCTAACGTTGTCTCGCCTGCGCGCGATCGCGGATGGTGAGAATGAAGCATCGGCAGCTGCATGGATTGCGCGTCAAAGAATAGAACGCTTTCGAGGTGTAGCGATGATAGAAATAGACGACGAGCTTTGGCAGGCGTTTGAACAGTTGGCTAAAAGATACCCGGACGACAACGGGGTGCGAATGACAATGGACTTAGCGCGATGGGTACGAGAGCATTCGCGACAACTACAGCAACGCGAAAAAGATTTGCCAAAAATTGAAACGATGGGTTTACGCGACGGGCTTTGTCCCCTGATGGAATTGCCGCGAATCGACTCAAAACAGAATTGCACTGCACATGCAGGAGCCACGCAGCAACCAGAAAAGCCAACAATAGCGACCGCAGGCAGTCAGGTTAGTATTTGCAACACGATGACCCTCAATTGAAAAGGACTTATTTTTGCGACGACCTCGCCGCGCGAATCTAAGGCCACCGGCCCGAAGTTTCTCACTCGTGGGGGCGAACTCAATGGCGCACTTGCTTGACCGCGTAATCCAACAGCCCAATGTGGTTTGGAAGCCCTGACGCCTATTGCGGCCGCTGTCACAGAACGTGGTCCATGAGCTTGGGCAACTCGTACCCTACTGAAAAGCCCGAAGCCGGGCTGTCCCCTTTCGGGGACTACACTTTCCCCTTATTAGCAAGACATTGACTAAATTGGTGGGCATTGGAACCAAGATCGGCAAACCGTCAGGACAAGACCGGCTTTCGTTTCGCTAGAACCGAATACTTGAATGCATACGCGTTGATGTCGATTAAAGAACCAACGTTGAACGCGAATCGAGTGTAGTGCGCTCGTGTCACGTACCAGATACCGGCTTCGGTGTGATGGTGCCCGAATACGGTTGAAGCTCCATTAGCGTCGTTTAGCGCCACCGGCTTCCCTCGGTCGCCGTGTTCAAACACGACCCCGTCTTGCTTGTGTTGGAATGCCCACCTCCACGTCTTTGGGACGTCCAAATATGCATGAGTGGACGCTATGTAATCAGCCGGGATACCAGCCTCGAACGCTCGCTTGTACAGTCTTTGCCGGTGGTTCGATTCACAGATGCGCAGCTTCGGGAATGCGGCAATGAACGGCTTGAGCGCCGCCCGCGCGGCTTTCAGTTCGTCGCCGCCTGACATGCCGTCTGGGTCTTTGGGGAACTTCGAGAGCGCTGCGTTATCGGTCTCGTCGCCGACACATATCACTGTGTCGCACTTGTACTTCTCTTGGGTCCGCTGCAAGAACTCCAAGGACCGCGGATGATGGAACGGGATTTGAAGGTCCGGCAAAATTAGGACGTTGCTCATAACGCCCCCCAAACCTGTGCGATTAATACACCCCAAAGCAACAGTAAGGCTGCCATTGCGGGCAGTACGGGAATGTAGCGGCTCATAAAGCACCTACCGCACAAGCTACGGGCGCTTCGTCCGGGGACCGCGCTCTGTCGGCTGCTTCCAGTTCGGCTATCTCTCTGCGAACTGTCGGGAGTCGGGCAATCTGCGACGGCAGGTATTGAGTTGTACTGACCATCTTCCACACGTCAGCGCCGGATAGCTCAAAGCCAAGCGTCCGAAGTTCGTCGGAATCAAGGCAGCGCTCTGCGCTCGTGAACGTATGAACATGGTGAGCTTTGAAGCCAGTCGCTGAGGCGAAAGCCTTCTTGCACACGAGGCATACCCACTCATCCCCGGAGCGTTTCTTGTGCGGCCTGAGCGGAGGCGCTACAGGCTTGTGCCATATCGCGGCTAGCTTTCGTACCGCGGGGGACTTGCTGGAACTACGGGCACGGGTCCATCCCATTGCCCAAAGAGTTGACGGTTGAATACAGCGAGGGAGTAGCGGCGCACCCTTGAGGAACCTAATGCTAGGCGGATTGCGTTGCTCGTCGGTGCGTTGGTGAGCGTCGAAGGTGTCGTGGTCGGTGAATATCTCGCCGCAGTCATTACAACTGATGACGTGATCGAGGGCTTGGGCTTCTGTCGAGGGGGAATCAACTACCGCTCTAACGGCGGTTTCTGGAACGTTCATCTTAGTTATACCTATCAAAGTTAGCCTTCTGGGGAAGAAGGCGGGAGGAGCCGTCTGTCGTCCCTGGTTGGCTCAGGGCTTCAAGACGGAGTGTTACGAATCTCGTTAGAGAGTCGGGAGAAAAGGGGCGGCCTTTTTTGTCTTGGCTTGAACCGTGGCGGATAGGACGGCACGGCCAAAGGCAAAGACGAAGATGAGACCGCGAACTTCGCCACGCAGAGTGTCGCCTTCGACACGAAAAAGCCCAAGGCTAGAGGAGCCGGGTGCGGCTCTTGGAGGGGTAGCGCTTAGTGGCTTCTCAGCGACTAGAGCGCGGGGACTCGGCGTGGCACCGATGTCCGGGGGGAAACTTAGACTAGATTACTCCAGCGGCTCGTTTGGCCAGCTGGTCAACGTGTTCGTTGTGGGCAATGCCGCTGTGCGCCCGGACATAGGCCCATGTGATCGAGGCGGAGCGCTCGGCAACCACTGCATTAATTCCGACCACAAGTCTCTATTGGCCTTGGGGAGTCTGCGGGAGGCTACGACGGCCTCCCCTTGCAATACGTAGGTGCTGTCAGTGAATACCGTGACGGTGCGGGACGGAGTACTGGCAGACAAGCCCCGGATAACAGCAGTCAGTTCAAGTCGGTTGTTCGTCGATTCGGACAAGTGCCCTGTGATCCGTTTACAGGAGTCACCGTCAATAAGTAGGGCGGCGTATCCGCCAGGTCCGGGATTACGGACGCACGAACCATCGGTCCACAACTGAAGGTCGGTAGAAGCGTTCACGCCTTGAAGCGTCCAGCGCTCAAGCCTAGCTCGGATATTAGCGTGAGTAGTATTCGGAGTCTTGCGCATGAGGTTAGGTACTTGGGAGTCAGGTCCGCTGTAAGCGGACGGAGCTATAGCTATAACTGGAGTTTAAGAACTAGGTACTCGGAGTAAAGTTTCTACGGATCAGCTGTTTAAAATGCAGACCGGCCCCTAAAGGCCGGAGTCCGTTAGCTCACTACCGTGCGCTTAACGGTCCCCTAAAGAAGGGGCCTAACGGAGCCTACCCGGCTCCTTAGAGTCGGCGCGGCCCCTAAAGGCAAGCGCCAGGTCACTCGCGGTTGCTCGTGTCGGCCCCGTAAGAGGGCCGCTTTAGAACTACATCTCGTCGCCTCGCAAGGCGACTTCATAGTGTCGCGGCGAAGCCGCTTTACTATCGTCCAGTTCTTTCCCTACCCCTTGCGGGGTATTACCCTCCGGTAAAGAGGGGACTCATGCCCTAGTTCCAAACACGCATCCGTGTAAGTTGTGCCGCTGCAAAGTCTGCATTCTGCGGCAAAGAGGGGCGGAGCAGGCCACCGGCCCCGCTTCATAGCGGCCGGTTCCTTGGATTACCTTGTCGTCCGATTACTAGTCGGCAGGATTCCGCAAGTTCCCCTCTCCCGGGGTTTCAAACACTCACCGTTTCTGGTGTTCGTACCCGGTCACGATGCGCGTCGTAGAGACCGACGCTCTGTCGCCCGTTAGTACTTAGATGGCTGTCATCGCGACGCCTGATTAGTACGCCGCCTTCGACGTGCTGATCCTGCAGTGGGGCAAACCCTTTAACCCTGCCCGTCCTGCATCTCGTGGGTTCGTTTATTTCAGTTCGGCTTTGGGCACCGAACGCCCCGAAAAGGGGCCTCTGTATATTCGTATTAGCTCATCATCGAAAAGTCATACCGCTTCCGCTTACGCGGTGCGGGGATAACCAGTACCTGCCGCTCTACCGGCCGCCCCGCCAGGGGTTCTCCCGTACAGGTCTCCTCATGCAACGAACCGTCGCTATCAAAGGCGACCGCTAGGCTCTGCTTCGTGTTCGTCTCCCGCCGCCAGGTAATCTCTTGGCAGCAGTGTCTGCAATTAGGCATGTTGAGTACTCGGGGGGAGGAACTGGCGACGCTAGTCGCGGGCTGTCGGGAAGATTGAATCATGTACTTTGTTCCGACACTTTACTAAATCTAAGCTATATACGTCTAGATATTATAGCAATCACTGGGGACCAAGATCGTAAGCTATTGAACTCATTAGGAAGATAGTTTTGTTGCAATGCGATCAAACAGCCCCAACCCTGCCTGTAGATGAGAATCATTCTCATTTTGCGCAACACTTTGCTTTTTGCCAGTAATTATAGGTTAGTCTCTCTTAACCTATTGATTGTATTATGGTTTATTGACCTACAATTTGGCTCATTTCCTGCCTTCGAGAGAAAACACGTATTCCTCATCTCTAGAGTATCTCATAGAATGTAGTCTTACCTCCAGATATTTTAGTAGATTACTGCACCGCAGCTAAGCGTGCCTCCGGCCTGTTCATGAGCGTTATCAGCGGTCTAGCAAAGTAGGAACTGAGTAAAGAACAGATACTAGAGAAAATCATGAATTTTGCTAGAGAGTGATACACTTCACAGTTTTCTGGCGACTCGTTCCACAATTCTCTATTCTAAATTTTTCACCCATCAATATTTTACATTCTAAAAACTATGTAACCAATTGATTCTACTGAGAACACTATTTCACAATCTCAGGTATTGCTATAGTAACCACTCGTAAGTTATTCATTCTATTAATAGCCGTTTCCGGCCTTCTTCCCGCCGAAGGGACTGCCGCTATAGGCATTTCCGCCCTCCCCCACACTACCCGGCCGGGCCGGGATTAAACCCCCTCCCATGTGGGGCGGTGTATGCCGCCGCTGCTGGAGGACCCGCGGACGCCCCCCCGGTGGCATCAGTCGCAACGAACGACGATTGTTCGATACTAAATATCTAATGAACTCAATGGGGTACATCATCCTGGCCACTTGTTCCTGGCATGGGCAGTAACCTTCTCTTTACCGCTACGGTCAGCGCCCTACCAACTCGACTTCATCGCCGCCATGAACCCGGCCAACGATAGCAGTGAGGCGGTCCACACCTCGCCGTCTGTCTCTACCCACGCGTGATGAAAGATCATCAAGTACACGAGCGCTGGTGCCACGCACGAAAGACTGATCCCCTTAATGACGCTTTTCGTCGGTTTGTCCATGTCCAGCGTTCTCTGTGTGAGCTTGCGGGTCCACATTCTACCGGGACACGTGACGACCGTCACAGTCCTTTGTACTCATTCTTGAGAATGGAAACAGAAGCGCCCATACTCTAACCATGAAGACACCTAACCGCACGGCCTGCGCCTACTACCGAACATCGTCAGCTACCAACGTCGGCAGCGATAAGGACAGCTTGAAGCGCCAACAAGACGCGGTGCGCGCCTACTGCGGTGCGGCCGGTATCGAAGTAGTCAGAGAGTTCTACGATGCCGCAGTGAGCGGCGCTGACCCTGTCGATAGCCGTCCAGGATTCTGCGAGATGGTCGCTTACATGCTTGGCGACGGTGCCCGGACCGTACTAGTCGAGACCGCTAACCGGTTCGCCCGCGACCTAATAGTTCAAGAGACCGGTCACAAGATGCTCAAGGGTAAAGGGATCGAGTTAGTTGCAGTCGATTCGCCTGACAGCTTCGTGGCGGATACCCCAACCGCTGACTTCATTCGTCAGGTACTGGGAGCCGTAGCGCAGCTAGAAAAGGCGATGCTGGTATCCAAGCTCCGCGGTGCCAGGGACCGCAAGCGCCGCGCAACGGGCCGATGTGAGGGGAACCCGGCCTTCGGTACGATACCTCAGGCTGCCGTACAGGCCGCCAAAGCGGCGCGAATAGAGCGACTGACCCTACGGGCAGTAAGTGCCCGATTGGCCGCTAACGGCCTTGTGAGTCAGTCAGGGCTGCCGTACAGCCCTTCAGCCATACGGACTATGCTTCGACGAGTCTAACTATTGTTGCAATGCAGCAACAAACCTCCACTAAGGGTATGCCATTGTCTTTGTTGCACCGAAGCAAGACCCCTAGAGGCGGCACTGATCCAGGTAGATGGTATGTCTCATAAAAACAACACATGTGGTATGGAAACAACATACCTACCCGAGGCTCTGCGCCGCCGTCTTGGTCAGTGCAAGTATGAGCGGGTGCGGGTCACCGTTACGGCTCTACCCTAGCCCTTTTACTGCCAACAGCCTGCTGCTTTGCCTGCTTCGAGCTTGATACTGCCTATACACCCCCTAGTGCCGCTCCTTGTTAGCCGTGGTCTTGACGCCTGTTTGAGGTACGGAACGGTAGCTGCCCGAGTCGCGCCGTCCGGCCCACGCTGGAGCGACAGCACGCGAGTAAGAACATTACGGATAGCAGGAGGTAAACAAATCATGGTTGTAACCAATTGATTCTATTGACTATTTTTCTATCCACTGACCGGTGTCCTAGAACAACTAACTTCAATGAAATCAAGTTCGCGTCCTAGCGAACGCTATGAGCTAGACGTAGACACCTTCGATTCTGGCTGTCCAGTAGGAGTAAGGGGGTTAACTCCCATCCAGAAGGTCGAATAGCCGAGCCTTGAGGCGGGTAACTTCGTCCTCCAGACGCTTAACCTTAGCCTGTAAGGCGTCGGCCTCGGACGCCGAGGTGCCCTCGACTTCGGCTACGGCCGAATGCCCTGCTTCCGATGTCTTCTCCCGAGCTTTGGCGATCCAGAGGTACACGGCCGGTACGCTAAGGTGAAGTTCTTTGGCTAGGGACCTAGCTGATTCCCCTTTGGTATAACGCTCCACGGTTCGCGCTATGTCCTCTTGGCTGTATCGCGACCTAGCGCCCATTTTACTTGATCCAGTTCACATTATAACGAAAATTATTATACGAGTTTACTGGAATCCACATCTTTCGGTGTAATTATCTTGATCGAGCTAAAGGCCAAAACCTAAAGTCCCGCCATGAAATGGGTGACTATCAAACGGGCAGCGGAGCTTTCCGGCTACAGCGTTAAAGCTATCGAGCAAAAGCGCGCGAATGGCGTGTGGTTGGAAGGTGAAGTTTGGATCAAAGCGCCGGACGGCCGTATCCTGATTAGCACAGAGGGAATCGACAGATGGGCAGAGGGACAAGTCGCGGCGTCGGTCCGACGCTTGGAGCCGGTGTACGCCAAGCAAGCGCGTCCTCCATTGCCATCACCTTTGAGTATCGCGGCGTCCGGTGTCGGGAGACCATCAAGCTCCCGCCTAACTCCGCCAACCTTCGATTTGTCGGAAACCTAAAGGCCAGGATTGAACACGAGATAGCGGTCGGTACATTCGACTACGGTAAACACTTCCCGAACAGCAAGCACGCGCGCAAGTTGGCAAGGGTCCCGGCACAGACCATAACCGTAGGTGACCTCCTGACCGACTGGCTGCGTGATGTCTCAAAGGAACTGGAACCTGAGACATACGGCGATTACGCCGAGTACGTAGCGCGGACTTGGCGTCCTTTGTTCGGCAAGGATCGGCTATCCGACCTGACATCTGATCGTATCCACGAATGGATAGCCAAGCAGACGACTAGCAAGAAGCGAATCCTAAATGTACTGACCCCCCTTCGGCAAGCGTTGCGCTACGCCGTGCATCCGCGAGGACTGCTCCCAACGGACCCGATAGGCGTACTCAAGATTAAACGCCGGGCAGTTGCGCAAAAGAAAGTTGAAGTAGACGCCTTCAGCGCTGCTGAGATTGCCGCCGTCCTAGCCAAGCTAGAAGCTCCCGTCGCTAACATGTTTCAGTTCTGGGTATGGACAGGGCTACGCGAAGGCGAACTCATCGCACTGACTTGGGCAGACATCGACTTTGAGCGAGGCGTCGCCATCATCAATAAAGCTGCGCGAGGCGGCCGCCGCAAGGCTACGAAGACTGTCGCGGGTAATCGTGAGGTAAAGTTGCTTCCGCCTGCACTAGAGGCTCTACAGCGACAGAAGCCGCTGACTCGCTTACTCCACAAAGAAATATTCTTGAATCCCGGCAGTCCCGGTACTTGGGGCCGCAACAAAGCGGCCGTCAATCAACCTTGGGGCAACGACAAAGCAATCAGGCTACGTTGGGCAGAGGCCTGTAAGGCCGCTGGCGTTCGCTACAGATTCCCCAGACAGCTACGACACACGTATGCAACGTGGATGTTGATGTCCCGCGAAGACCCGCTTTGGGTGTCGAGGCAACTTGGTCACGAGAACGTCGGAGTGACATTGAAGCACTACGCGAAATACGTTCCTTCGATGAATCCAAACGCAGGCATGGGCGCATATCAAGCTATAATCGGGTCACGATTAGGTCATGACTGACGCAAGAGCATTGATTTGAAAGAAGCTAGTGGGGCTTCGATTCCCCCCGGCTCCACCATTCAGGCGCCTGGAACAATGATTTCCGGCGCCCGCTATCCCCCTAAATCCCCCTCAGTCCCCTACGCTAGGCCACGATTTATTGCTTCGCACAAAGCTTTTACGCGCTGATTGCGCGATCAGTTTCATAAGTACGTTATCGTGTCTCGAACTTTAGGTTATGCCTGTGTCGGGTATCGCAGAAATCTAGCGATCCACGATTTAAAGCCCGCCACACGTCATTGTGTTAGAAACCTTGCGCGGTACTACTCGCCTACCTCTATCAACGCGCGGTCTCGTATAGCTGGCGGACTCTCGCCCAAAAGGACGTGCTTGTCACGGGCGTTGCCGGGACCGAACTCATTGGTCTTTTCCCGCTCAGCCTCGAGTTGACGGGCGTGTTGCCGAGGACCTCGGCCTGTGCCGCGAGTTCCGCAAGTTGGTCCGGCAAACGGACAATCACCCACGTCGGCAATGGGTCGACTTGGCCGGCCAAGAGCGCAAACCCAGGGACTGAGTTAGAGTCCTCGTAAGCGGACGGTCGGCATCGACTTCAGGGAGTAGACGTGCATATCCCACCTGGCTTCACAACGGTGTTCCCGTACATCTTCGCAACGGATGCGCAGACCTATCTGACTTTCCTCGTTCAAGGCCTTGGCGGGGAGGTCTTGGACGTACTCGCCTCGCCCGGGGGCGTCGTGCGCAACGCCCATGTACGGTTTGGCAATACCACGATCATGGTCAGCGAGGCGCGGGGAAACTTCGAGCCATCGCGCGGAACATATTATCTCTACGTCGAGGACGCCGACGCATCCATGGCTCGTGCGGTCGCAGCCGGCGGACGGTCTCTCGGGCCTGTCGCCAACATGCCCTACAACGATCGACAGGGTGGCGTTGCGGACCCCTCCGGCAACATCTGGTGGCTGTCGCAGCGCCTGGTACCAGGCCCATATTGAGTCGCGCGCGGCCTCAGCACGCGCATTGCGGCTGGCAATGCCAAGTCTTCCGTCACATGAGCGAATAGCGCCCTTGATCGGTACCGACGCTGTCTATACGTAGCTACGTAGGGTGCCTGGAAGCTTCCACTCGTGAGTGTCTCCTTCGGGTCAATATGGCAGTAGATTCGTCACCGACAACAGTCGGGCCAATTCCGGACGGTCGACCAGCGGAGATGCTTCCAGATTGCCGCCATTGGCGTAGCAAGAGCGGGAGCCGTATCCCCGGTACAGTGAAACTTTCCTCCGAGGCTGTGTTCTGGATATGGATCCAAATGAAAGGATGGGCGCGAATGAACCTGAAGTGGATAGTGTTTGGTCAGATGCTTGGTTCGATTGCGGCAGCCGCCGATGTCACTTCGGTCGAAGTCCGACCGCAGATCTCGTTCCTTGAGACCACCGTGGCCGGGCTGTCGGCGAACTTTGACATTGTCCTGAGCAACCATGAAAGAGCATCCGTTCAAGTGTCTGAGGTTTCGGTTACCTATGTCGACGACCACGGAAGCTCATTGTATGAGCGACGCATCGACGAAAATGGCTCGGTACCATCCATCGACACAATTGGAAATTCCCTGGTTGCTCGGGGTAAGAGCAAGGTGATATTTAACCCCTTTCCATCGATCCCGCCCGACATTAGCCCGGTCGGTACAACCGTTCGGGTGGTCTTGACGGTCAATCCGCATGCCTCCCACCCGGTTGTCAGAACTCTGATCGCGTCATCGCGTCTCCGTGCCGCACCCCCGGAAAGCCAGGACATGCTTCTTCCGCTTGTCGGACAGGTGCTGGTCTGGGACGGACACGACGCCCTGTCTCATCACCGGCGCTGGGATTACGAGTTGCCGATGTTGCGATCCCTGGGCTATACGACCAACGGCATGCGCTACTCCTATGATCTGGTACGCGTAGATGACAGGGGAAATCGATTCTACGACGACCAGGCAAGAAACGAAAATCACCTCAGCTGGAATCTGCCGGTGCGAAGCCCGGCCGGTGGCACAGTCGTAGATATGGAGAGCCAGCAGCCCGACGACGGTAGTAGCGATATGCAGGCATTCAAGGCTCGGCCAAACCTAATGTTTGGCAATTTTATCGTTCTGAAGCACTCCGAAGGTGTTTACAGCCTGCTCGGTCACTTACACCAGCGGAGCGCCACTGTGAAAATTGGCGATCGTGTTGAGGCAGGACAGGTCCTGGCCACCATTGGGTGCTCAGGGACCTCGCTGTTCCCGCATCTCCACTATCAGCTCATGACGGGCCCATCGATGGCGGACGAAGGAGTACCGATCACATTCCGCGATCTTGTCCTTGCTCGCGGCCCGCGGCGCCTGCCAATTCAATCCAGAAGCATTGATAGCGGCGACTTGGTGATTGCGCGGTAGCTGCCCACCAAACTCGCTCCCAGAGAGCGAACGTTCGTGCCTGATATGGCACGGGTCGAGATGTCACGTTCGGGATGCTATTTGGGCGCCATTTGCACCGGCGCGCTCGCTTCGCTGGCTGCAGCTCCGACCAGGGACCCCGTTAAGCTCTCACCGATGTACTATAAAGTCCGACTCGATAATGCACGAGTACGCGCATTGGAATTCCGCTTCAAGCCGGGTGAAAAGGAAGGATTGCACAGCCACCCCGAGGGCGTTGTGTTAGCGCTCGCCGACGCGACCTACAAGAATTCGTTTCCCGATGGATCAGTTTCCACTCACAGTGCGAAGCAAGGTGATGTTGAGGGGAGCGACGCTGTTACACACTCTGGCGAAAACGTTGGCAACACTGATGCTCATTTCTACAGGGTCGAACTCAAGAACTGCACGAAGTAGGTCTTCAGAGCCGACGCCTAACAATCGTATATGGACTCCTCCCGCAAGTAGGAGAGGCAATCAGGATTGAAAGCCGATCGGGTTGTAGCCTGCAGTCGTATATCCGGCATCTGAGGTGGGATCGTGATGTCCCGTGCCGACATGGAATCTGCGTCAGTGCTGCGCCAATCGTTGCGAGCGGCACCGCAAGCGGTGCCAACGTTGTTATCGGCGTCATGCGAGTGGGTTGTACCCGGGTGGCCATGATGAGTGATTGCTCTCCAAAACAGGCGGGCGGTAGGTTGCGCAAATTGATTCAGTGAACCGTGGAATAGGCGGTTCGCTCGGCCTTCTTTTTCACTCGAGTTTTTTCATACGGT
>JALYIT010000097.1 GCA_030775645.1 Pseudomonadota bacterium
CGGCGATGAACCCCGAGAAGCATGTGGGCAACACCATGGCGGCCGTCGAGAAATGGCAGTCGGAGCAGAAGAAAGGCGGATAGCCGGCGGCGGTCGACACGAGGTGCCGTCAGGCCGAGGTGCTGCAATCGCCAGTCGCGAGCGCGCTGCACCCGAAGGCTGGCTCGCACCGACGCCAGAAGTTGCGCGCCGATATCTCGGGCTGCATCGCGTTTGCGCAACGCCTGATGGCTGCCGGATCACTTTTGTTGTAAGAACGATTCAGGTTCGATGCCCGCCTGCTTGAGGATAGCGCGCAAGGTGCCTTCAGGCATATCACCAGGATGATTGGGGATTGTGGTGTAGCGATTGGTAGCTGGGTGATACCAGATCTCATGACTACCAGCGGCCTGGCGGTGAAACTCCACACCCAGCGCCCTTAGTCGCCGAGTAATGTCGCGATACCGAAAACCAGCGAGCCGTCCCATCAGGTCGCAATAATCACCGGGTAGTCGAACGACTCGGCCACTGATGGCAGCGATGTATTGCTGTGTGCCTCGATCAACTTCTTAGCCACGTCGCGCGCGATCTCGATGGTCTCCTGGATCGTGCGCCCCTGAGCTACCAATCCCTGTATATCATCGCTGGTGGCGAGATACACGCCTTCGGGCAGCTTCTCAATATGCAACTGAATCATGTGTTCCATCGGAAGGGCCTCCTTAATAGCGGGTCTGGCGCAGGACATTGCCGAACATTGCGCACGATCTACTGCTACGCCTTCGTCCTGGATCACGGCGTAGTGTACACCAAGCTCACAATCTCGATTTTCATACAGTCTTTACTCCCTCCTCGAACTGGATGGACGTCTTCCGGAGGAAGCGCAATAATCCGCGGCGCGGGTGCCTTCAAACTCTAGCGACTACGTGCCGCGCGCGGCACACGACGCCATCGACACAATCCAACCGGGGGATTTTCATATGATCGGATACGTCACCATCGGAACCAATGACCTGCCGCGAGCTGCGGCGTTTTACGATGCGCTGCTCGGCGACTTGGGCGCCAAGCGCATCATGGAAAACGAACAGTTCATCGCCTGGTCGGTGAAAGACCAACCGGGACTCGGCGTAGCCAAGCCCTTCGACAAGAAACCGGCGACGGTGGGCAATGGCGTGATGGTTGCCCTCGCAGTGGATAGCCCCGCGAAAGTCGACAGTTTGCACCGCAAGGCGATTCAGCTGGGCGGTACCGATGAGGGTGCACCGGGCGCGCGCGGCAAGGGATTTTATGCCGGCTACTTCCGCGATCTCGATGGCAACAAGCTGAACTTTTTCTGCATGGGGTGATGCCTCGCGGCGTGCAGCTCGGTGCGAAGCGCCCTGACTAGTCATTCGTCGCGGCATCAGGAGTTTTGCGATCAGGCCGGTCCAGCCGGCGACGGGGTTGGCTTCAATTGCCCGACTATGGCAGGATTCTGCCGTGGAGGACCCCTATGTCGACCGCTAAAGACGATCTCATCCGCATCATCCAGGAACAGCCCGACGATAGTTCCCCGGACGAAATCGTCCGCGAACTAGCGTTTCACGTGATGGTCCAACGCGGCCTCGCCGACTCGGATGCACGACGCACGATATCCAACGCCGACATGCAGCTCCGAATCCGCTCGTGGCAGAAATAACGTGGACCGAAGAGGCCGAACGCTGGCTCAACAGCATCTTTGAATATATCGCCCAGGAAAACCCTGCCCCGCAAAGACGCTCACTACCGCGAAAAGGATGCCCAGCACCGCCAGACAGTCGCATTGCAAACAGCGTGCCCTTGGCGAGTTGTTGAATATTGCTTGTCGCGGACAAAACGGCCTTTAAGCCTGCTCCGACTACTGGCTCCGGGTCGCAGATGCGTTGGCCGTTCGGCGCGCACCGCGTCATTGCCTCCAGCTGCGTAACGCGTTACACTGTCACGCGTTACGCCAGTGGAGAAGACAATGGCAGCGGCTGAGCGAATGAAGGCGATGCGTGATCGATGGCGCGCGCGCGGTTTGCGCGAATTG
>JALYIT010000098.1 GCA_030775645.1 Pseudomonadota bacterium
TGCAAGCGGGGCGTGCCCGCACGGCGATGGGTCGCGAAACCATGAACAACACGCGGACACATGAGGCAATAATCATCGGTGCAGGACCGGCCGGATTGACCGGCGCCTGCTATCTCGGGCGGTTTCACCGGCCGTGTATCGTTATAGACGGCGGTGCCTCCCGCGCGCGCTGGATTCCAAAAAGCCATAACACCCCAGGATTTCCAGCAGGGGTGGGCGGGGAAGAACTGCTCGCGCGCTTGCGTGACCAAGCCCTGCGCTATGGCGCTCAGATCGTTCCGGGAGACGTGCACACACTTCGCCGTGCCGATGACGGATTTGAGGTAGTAACTTCAAGCGAAGTGTATATCAGCCAATTCGTGATTTTAGCCACCGGCGCGAAGGATGAACTGCCGCTTGCCCGCGGCGCAGAATCGGCGATACACCAGGCGATACTTAAGATTTGCCCGATTTGCGATGCTTATGAAAGCACCGGCAAGCAGATTGCCGTGATCGGAGGGGGCGAGCACGCCTTTCGCGAGGCGCAATTTCTTCAATCCTATTCCGACCGAATCACTCTTATCGACCTCGATCACCACAACGAGGCGCTTCAGTCGCGAATTGAAGCGGCTGGAATTAAGTACCAGCGTGCACAAGTGGAAAGTTTAGTTTTCAACAAGAATTCGGTGAGCGTGCTGGGCGACGATCAGACAATTCACACCTTCGAGATTGTCTATAGCGCTCTAGGTTGCCATCCGCAGAATCAACTCGCCACCGCGCTTGGAGCCGAGAGCGATGAGCACGGTGCGCTCAAGGTCAATGCGCACCAACAAACCTCGATCCCGGGTCTGTATGCCGCCGGGGACGTCGTGCGAGGCTTGAATCAAATCGTCGTTGCCGAAGCGGAAGCCGCTATGGCGGCCACCGACATCCATAACCGGCTGCGCCTAAGTCAGCGGCCAAAGCTCTGACGTCGCAGCTGCTGTGCCTAACAGAGAAAGCACCCTTGAGTTCTTCGAACCACTCTTTTACTTGTTAATGGTCTGCTTTGAGAAAGGCTACGGCATGGGGCTTTGCAGCGCGACGATTGCGATGCGCGGTTTTCCTACGGCCGATAGCGGCGTCCATCCCTACGTGAGGGGCGGGGACAGCTCATATCGTGCGGTTCGTTTTGGTTGAATACTCGGGGTAAATATCAATGAGTGCATTCGTTCCCATCTGGATCATCGGAGCCCCTTTTATCGGGTTACTGATTCTCGCCTTTGCGTTCAAGGGTCCCAGTGCCATGGGGGGTATCGGTTCCCGGGTACCGCCGCGGTCGTACAACAATGTGAGGGACCCGTCCGCTCCCCTGTTGGACCCGATGGCACCAGGTGCTCCGCGGCGAATCGTATAACGATGTGCAAGCAAACTTAAGGCTCGATCGTAGTGAATGAGAATATCACCCCAGCGGCGAGTTCAGTCTCGCCGCTCGCCTCCGCGGCCATCGCCTCCGCTGCCTTCATTGTGCCACTGGCGGTGAGTGCCTCGAGTAGCCCCTCGCCCAATCACCCGCGCATTTTGTTCTGGTATTGGTCGCTTCGAAAGCCATTCTTCAAGCCGAAGGATTGGGTCATTCCGGTGACCTGGTTCGGGATCGAAGGGGCATTGGCGACAGCTGCGTATCGATTGCTCCGATCCGCACCGAGCGCATCACGCACTCGCGCGCTACTCTGGCTCGGATGGAACGTTACTTTGATAGGAGGGTGGAGCCGCCTTTTTTTCAAACGTCGCGAACTGGGGATCAGCACCGTCGCGGCCGCCTCCATGGTTGCTAGTGGCGCCGAATACATCAGGCAGGCAAAGCGTGTCGATCCTGGGGCCGCAAGCGCGGGAATACCATTTCTTGCTTGGGTTTCCTTTGCAACGATTCTCACGGGGACTATTTGGGCCATGAATCGAAAAGGCCGATAGAACTGCACCGCAAGCCTCGCTTGCCAACCAAACGTTATTATCGATGGAAACATTTACGGCGCTGGCGGCAAGTGCCAGCCTTGAGTTTAACGCACAGAACATAAGCCGATTGATGGGTCGAGAATTCTCGGTTCATAGTGGGACACAGGAGTAGCAGATGAGCACGATGGCATTAGCGGATTTAGCGAAGAGAATGAGCGACATCGATTTCGCGATGCTTTTGACACGCGGAGCCAATGGCGCAATCGCCGGGCGCCCGATGAGCAACAATGGCGATGTCGAGTACAACGGCGACAGCTATTTTTTCACGTTCGCGGAGTCGCACACCGTGGCGGACATCAAGCGCGACGCCATGGTTTCACTCTCCTTTGCGGGCGCGAAGGGACTGCTTGGTAAGCGGCCGCTATTCATCGCGGTCGAAGGGCGCGCCGAACTTATT
>JALYIT010000099.1 GCA_030775645.1 Pseudomonadota bacterium
GTGGGCGCCGCTGAGCCGACACACAAAGTACGGCCGTGACGGAGGTCGATATATTTACCGACGGGGCATGCCGCGGCAATCCCGGGCCGGGCGGCTGGGCCGCGCTGCTGGTGAGCGGCAAGGAACGCAAGGAAGTCTCCGGCTCTGAAGCGGCGACCACGAATAACCGAATGGAACTGTGCGCCGCCATCGGCGGCCTGGGCGCCTTGAAGCGCCGCTGCTCGGTCAAGTTGTACACGGATTCCAAGTACGTACTGCAAGGCATCACGGAATGGTTGCCCAATTGGAAGGCGCGCGGCTGGCGCACGGCGGCACGAGAGCCGGTTAAAAATCAAGACTTGTGGCAGTTATTGGACGCGGCCGCCGCGAATCAGGATATACAATGGATTTGGGTGAAAGGTCATTCGGGACATGAAGGCAATGAGTATGTCGATCAGCTGGCCAACGACGCCATCGATCGCATGTTGGCCGTGCGATAAATTTTGATGCGCCAAGTCGTTCTAGATACGGAAACCACGGGTCTCGAGGTTGAGCAGCACCATCGCATCATCGAGATCGGCTGCGTGGAGATTTTCAACCGGCGCCTTACCGGCAGGTCCTTCCATCAATACTTGAATCCCGAGCGCGAGATCGACGAAGGCGCCGTACAGGTGCACGGCTTGACCCGCGAGCGCTTGGCAAGCGAGCCCACCTTCGCGCATGTTCATCCCGCGTTGCTGGAGTTTATCCGCGATGCCGAACTGATCATTCACAATGCGCCTTTCGACGTTGCGTTCTTGAACGCCGAACTTGCGCGCATTGCCGTAGAGCATCGCGTTGCGGATTTGTGCCGGGTGCTGGATACGCTTAGCCTCGCCAGGCAAATGCACCCCGGACAACGCAACAGTTTAGATGCGTTGTGCAAGCGATACTCGGTGGACAATTCACAACGCGAGTATCACGGAGCGCTGCTCGACGCGCGCATCCTCGCGGAAGTCTATCTGGCGATGACGGGCGGGCAGGGCAGCCTGACTTTAAGCGCCGAGTCCGATACCGCGCGCAGCGGTGTCCAGCAAGCCGCACCGCTGCGACCCTTGACCGACATCCGCGTGGTCGTGATCAATGCCAATGAGGATGAAACGGCGGCTCACGAGCACATTCTCGCCCTGCTCGACAAGACCTCGTCCGGCCAAACGGTGTGGCGAAGGTTGTGAAGCTGCTCGTGACCGGCGCTGCCGGTTTTATCGGTTTCCATACGGCCCGGCTGTTGCTCGAGCGAGGCGACGAGGTCGTGGGCCTCGACAATCTCAATGCCTATTACGACCCCGCACTGAAACAGGCGCGTCTCGACATTTTGCAAGGCTACGAGCGGTTTCGATTCGTGAAGGCCGACCTGGCGGACCGCGAGGCCATGGAAGCGGTATTTCACGCCGGCAAGTTTCAGCGTGTGGTGCATTTAGGCGCGCAGGCCGGCGTGCGTTACTCGATTGAGAATCCGCATGCCTACGTACACAGCAATGTGGTGGGTTTCCTGCAAGTCATCGAGGGATGCCGCCGCAACGGTGTGGAGCACTTGGTCTACGCCTCGACCAGCTCGGTGTATGGCGCCAATACGCAGATGCCTTTCTCGGAGAGGCATGGGGTTGATCATCCCATTACTTTGTACGCCGCCACAAAGCGCTCGAACGAGTTGATGGCGCACAGCTATTCATCGCTTTTTGGGCTGCCCACCACGGGATTGCGGTTCTTTACCGTGTACGGACCCTGGGGCCGGCCGGACATGGCACTGTTTTTATTCACCAAAAACATTCTCGCCGGTCTTCCCATCGACGTGTTCAACGACGGCTATCACCAACGCGATTTCACCTATGTGGACGATGTAGTTGAGGGCGTGGTCGCCGCGGTGGATCATCTGGCAACGCCGGACCCCAAGTGGGATTCCGATCATCCCAACCCCAGCACCAGCAATGCGCCATTTCGGATTTATAACATCGGCAATCAAATGCCGGTGTCGTTGCTGCGCTATATCGAAGTGCTGGAACAATGCTTGGGGCGCAAGGCGCAAAAAAATCTTTTGCCCATGCAGATCGGCGACTTGCCTTGTACGTGGGCCGACGTGGAAGCGCTCGCGGGAGAAGTCGGCTACCGCCCCTCTACGGAGCTTGAGGAGGGTGTGAAGCTCTTCGTCGAGTGGTATCTTGAGTACTATCACCGCGATCTTGAGTTGAAACCGACATGAGCCAATTAAACTCATTTCTACCGGCCTGGGGCGCGGTTGCTGCGCACGCCAATGACCTTGCCAAGATGCACTTGCGGGATCTGGCTGCAAGCGATGCCAAACGCTGGCAGCGCTTTCATTTTGAACACGACGGATGGCTGCTGGATATCTCCCGCCAACGCATCACGGCCCAGACCTTGACGTTGCTGCTCGATTTAGCGCGCGACGCGGATGTTTCAGGGCGCATCACCGCCATGTTTCGCGGCGATCCGATCAACAGCACCGAGCAGCGCGCCGTGCTGCATACCGCATTGCGTTCCGATTTTGCGGGTGGTCCCGCCGTTCAGGCCGAAGTGAAGGCCTCGCGCCAAAAGCTTGCTGCGTTTGTGAGCGCCGTGCGCGGTGGCATCAAGGTGGGGGTTACCGGCAAGCGCTTCAAGCATGTCGTCAACATCGGCATCGGGGGCTCGGATTTGGGACCCATGCTGGTTTGCGATGCGCTGCGTCACGAGTGGAGCGGTGATTTCACACCGCACTTCGTTTCCAATGTGGATCGCACCCAGCTCGAGGACCTGAGCCGCGCCCTCGATCCGGCCGAGACTTTGGTGGTCGTCTGCTCCAAGACTTTCGTCACCCAAGAAACGCAGGCCAACGCCAATGCCGCGCGTGCCTGGATCGTGGGCGCCTTGGGGGAACAGGCTCCGGCCAATCACTTCGTCGCGGTCTCGACCAACAACCAAGCCATGGACAAGTTCGGCATCGCTGTCGATCACCGGTTCACCATGTGGGACTGGGTGGGCGGGCGTTATTCGGTCTGGTCGGCCGTCGGTCTGATTGCGGAACTCGTCATCGGTACCGAGCGCTTCGTAGAATTTTTAGATGGCGCCAGCGACATCGACCGCCACTTCAGCACGGCACCTTTCGACAAGAACTTGCCGGTGCTCATGGGGCTGATCGGCGTTTGGAACCGCACGTTTCTGAATTTACCCACGCTCGCCGTACTGCCTTACGACCAGCGGCTCGCGCGCCTGCCGGCGTATCTCCAGCAACTGGAGATGGAGAGCAACGGCAAGTCGGTTTCCTTGAACGGTCAGCACGTCAATTTCGCGACGGCACCGATTGTGTGGGGCGAGCCCGGTTCCAATGCACAGCACTCGTTTTTCCAGATGCTGCACCAGGGGACCTTGACGCAAGCACTGGATTTCATCGCGCCGCTGCGCGGCTCCTGGGGCGGCACCGAAGCCCAGGATCTAGCGCTGCAGAACTGCTTCGCCCAGTCGCAGGCGTTCGCCTACGGGCACACCCTGCCGGATGTGGAAGCAGAGATGCGCAAAGCCGGAGCAAGTCCTGCTGAAATCACCCGCATCGGTCCGCACCGCGTGCACGAGGGTAATCGCCCGAATTCGTTGCTCCTGTACCCGCGCACCACCGCCAGGACCCTCGGACAATTGCTGGCGCTGTATGAACACAGCGTGTTCGTTCAAGGCTGCGTGTGGGGAATCAATTCTTTCGACCAGTTCGGCGTGGAATTGGGTAAAAAGCTCGCGGCGAGCATCGATATGAGCGGGGCCAAGCCGCCGCAAGGAATGGGCGCTGCGGGCCTCGCCGCCCTGATAAGCTACGTGGCCACGCATCGCCAGAATCGAGACCAGTGAAACCACGTAAGGGCATTATTTTGGCCGGCGGCGCCGGCACCCGACTGCACCCGATTACCATGTCGCTGTCCAAGCAGCTGTTGCCCGTCTACGACAAGCCCATGATTTATTACCCGCTGGCGGCCCTGATGTCGGCCGGCATCCGCGAATTCTTGATCATCACGACCCCGCGCGATCAAGCATCGTTCAAGGACTTGTTGGGCTCCGGCGAGCAGTGGGGATTATCGTTCGAATACGTGGTGCAGGCGGCCCCAAACGGCATTGCACAGGCGCTCATATTGGGAGAGAAATTCCTCGACGGCGCGCCCTCAGCGCTAATTTTGGGCGATAACATCTTCTACGGCGCGAATGTGACCTCACTGTTGCAAGCCGCTGCGAAGCGCGTATCCGGCGCGACGGTGTTCGGATACTACGTGCAGGACCCCGAGCGCTATGGCGTGGTGCAATTCGACGCCGCGGGCAAGGTCGTCGACCTGTTGGAAAAGCCGCAATCGCCTCCCTCGAACTACGCGGTCACCGGCATTTATTTTTATGACTCGCGTGCATCGGCACTCGCCAAAGCACTGGCGCCTTCCGCCCGCGGGGAGCTTGAAATCACCGATTTAAATCGTGCCTATCTCAAGCTTGGGGACCTGCATGTCGAGCGCTTGGGGCGCGGCACCGCATGGCTCGATACCGGCACTCACAATTCTCTGCTCGATGCCGGCGTGTTCGTGCGCATCATCGAGGAGCGCCAGGGCTTGAAAGTGGCTTGCGTCGAAGAGATCGCGTGGCGCTCAGGATTCATCGATACCGCGCATTTGATCAAGCTTGCCGAACCGCTGGCGAAGAGCGGATATGGCGAGTACCTGCTGCGTCTGGTCAAGGAGCAGGGTCAACAGTGATTCGCCGGTTTCGATGAAATTTCAAAAGACGCCCATTGAAGACGTGGTGCTCATCGAGCCACAGGTTTTCGGAGATGCTCGCGGCTTCTTCATGGAGACGTGGCAGGCGGAAAAGTTCGCCGCTGCCGGCATTACCGCGACTTTCGTGCAAGACAACCAAAGCCGCTCCGCAGAATGGACGTTGCGCGGCTTGCACTTTCAGACCGAACATACCCAGGGAAAGCTGGTGCGGGTCAGCGCCGGCAGCGTCTTTGACGTGGTGGTGGATTTGCGGCGCAGCTCGAGCACCTTCGGGTCGTGGTTCGGCGTGGAATTGTCCGCGGAGAATCACCGCATGCTGTGGGTGCCGAAAGGGCTGGCGCACGGCATTCTGGTGACGTCCGAGAGCGCGGATTTTTTGTACAAGTGCACGGATCTTTACAGTCCGGCGCACGAAAGAACCTTGGCCTGGGATGACAAAGCGTTAGGGATACAGTGGCCGCTGCCCGCCGGGGTTTCGCCTAAGCTCTCGGCGAAAGACGCCAAAGGCACGTCTTTGGCAGAGATCGAGAAGTTCGCGTGAAGGTCCTGGTTCTGGGCGGCGGTCAAATCGCGACCGCCGTCGTGAAAGCAGCCGCCAGCGGAATTAACGTCATTGCGCGCGCGCGTGCGCAATTGGATATCGCTGACCCCGTCGCCGTGGCGAGGACTTTCGCGGAGCTCAAACCCAACTGGGTTGTGAATGCGGCTGCGTACACCGCGGTTGATCTCGCGGAGGATAATCGGAACCAAGCAAAAGCGGTCAACGATACCGCGGTTGCTTCGCTCGCCAAAGCCGCGGCGGGGGCTGAGTCGCGGTTGCTGCATTTATCGACGGACTTCGTATTCGACGGAACTTCCAGCCGAGCCTACCTGCCAAACGATGCGACCAATCCCTTAAGCGTCTATGGAGCAACCAAACTTGCCGGCGAACGCCACGTCTTGGCCGACAAGAACGGCATTGTGCTGCGCACCTCTTGGGTACATGCGTCGGCCGGCAAGAATTTCGTCTTGACCATGCTCAAGCTCATGAAAGAGCGCGAACAGCTGAAAGTCGTCAGTGATCAGATCGGATCGCCCACCTGGGCTGCGAGCGTCGCCGCGGCCATTTGGGGGCTCATCACGGCGGCACGGCAGGGCGGTCTGTACCATTGGACCGACCTCGGGGTAGCCAGTTGGTACGATTTCGCGATAGCCATCCAAGAGGAGGCTCGGCTCCTGAATTTACTGTCGCGATCCATTCCGATCGTGCCGATTTCAAGCGCGGAATATCCAACGCGAGCGCGACGGCCGGCGTTCAGCGTGCTGAACAGCGAATCTACAAGGGCTGCCACGGGCTTGGCCGGACACCATTGGCGCGAGAATTTACGGAGAATGTTGGATGAGCTTCGAGCCGCGTAATCTTCTTATCACCGGCGGTGCGGGCTTTATTGGCACCAATTTCGTGCGCCATTGGCTCTCTAAATCTAAAAAAGGCCGAGTGATCGTGTTCGATGCGCTCACGTATGCCGGCAACATCGACAATCTCTCCGGCCTGGAGCGCAATCCACGCTACGAATTTGTCCGCGGCGATATCTGCGATGAGGCAAGAGTACGGACGCTGCTCGAACAATCAAGAATCGACACCGTGGTGCATTTTGCGGCAGAGTCGCATGTGGACCGTTCGATATTGGGCCCGGACGACTTCATCCGCACCAACGTTGTCGGTACCCACGCGCTCCTGAAGGCCGCTAAAGCCCTGTGGGTAGACAAGAAAATGGTTCCCGCGCACCGCTTCCACCATGTGTCTACCGATGAAGTGTACGGCTCATTGGAGGCGAGCGATCCGGCGTTCACCGAAGCGACCGCGTATGCCCCCAACTCTCCTTACTCCGCCAGCAAGGCGGCCTCGGACCATCTGGTACGCGCCTACCACGAGACGTATGGACTCAGCACGACAGTCACCAACTGCTCGAACAATTACGGTCCGTATCATTTCCCGGAGAAGCTGATTCCGCTCACCATCGTCAACATCCTGCTCGGCAAACCCTTGCCGGTGTACGGCGATGGCCTGCAGATTCGCGACTGGCTGCACGTCGATGATCACTGCGAGGCGATTTCGCTTAGCCTGAGGCGGGGTAGCCCCGGCGAGGTGTACAACGTCGGCGGTAACAGTGAGACGGCGAACATCGAGATCGTACGCGCCTTATGCGAACTCGTGGATTTGCGTCTGGCGGCGCGGCCTGAACTGCAAAAGCAGTTTGCAGGCTCGCCCCGGTTCAATGGCAGCTCAGCCGCCGAGTTAATCACGCATGTGCGCGATCGGCCGGGCCACGACCGCCGCTATGCAGTCAATTACGCCAAAGCCGCACGCGATTTGAAGTACGCCCCGGCGAAGAGTCTCAAGAGCGGCTTGGCCGCAACCGTGGACTGGTATTTGCACAATATTCCGTGGTGGCAGGCGCTGTTGGGCCGGGACTATGCCGATTGGTTGACCAAGAACTACACTCGTTAGGGAACTTTGCGCGAGAAAGAAGACTGGGGTGCTAAAGCCCAAAGCCGGCGATTAAGTCGGCTTAATTGCCAGTAAGGTCCGACCTCTTTACAATCCGGGCTCTAGCATAAATCCTTGTTTTTGACCGACAAAATTTGATCCCATGAACCACCCTGATCCTCGCTGCTGCTGCCGGCGCAGTTGATTTAATCGATGCGATTCCATCCTTTAGCGTTCCTTTTGGCAACGGTCATCGGTGCCTTGTCAGCGGCTGTCGCGCAGTCGCCCAGTGCCGACCCACTGTCGATACTCAAGAATATTCCGGCCGACCAGCAGCAGCAACTGCTGCAGGGCGTTCTCGGCGGGAAAAACAACGGCACATCGAAGACGGACCCCAGTCTGCAAACGCCGGAAACGGTGCGTCAAAGGGATCAGCGGCTCGATCAATACGATAAGTTCATCAAGGATAAGACCGTTGATGGCAGGCCGCTGCGCTTGCAGGACGAAGATCCGGAACTGCGGCCCGGCGACACCGTACTCATCGATTTGATCATGATCGAACATCGCCGCCGGCCGATCGTCCAAGACCCGACGACTTCGGCCAGCGGAGCCGGAACGAGTGCACTGACGGGACAGAACCCGAACCTACGTTTTAATAGCAACAACACCAATAACACCAACAACAACGCTGATCCGTCCCAGAAAGATCGTAAAGACAAAAGCAATGAGACCGATCCTGACCGTACCTTTGGACGTTCTCCCTACGAGGATAAGCCGCTCACGGACTCGGAAATACAAAGAATCGAGGATTTTCGGCAGCGCATACTTAAGAATAATCCTTACACACTTAATCGCTTCGGTGTTCTGGACATCCCCGGATTGCCGTCGAT
>JALYIT010000100.1 GCA_030775645.1 Pseudomonadota bacterium
CCCCGGCGTGACAGGCCGGTATTCTAACCAGCTGAACTACCACTCCGCTGTTGGTGGGTGCTGAGGGGATCGAACCCCCGACCCTCGCCGTGTAAAGGCGATGCTCTACCAGCTGAGCTAAGCACCCCCCTGGAAGAGGCGCGGAAGTCTACGCGAGTCCACGCGGGCGCGCTAGTGCGCCCGCACCTGATTCTTGGCACGGCTCGAACGTCGCTTCTTCTCCCCGGTGATCGCTTCCGCCGGCTTCACCGGATCCGGCGGCGCCGGCAATGCCACCGGCATATGCGTGAGTGCGACCTGCAGCACTTCATCGATCCACTTCACCGACCGGATGTCGAGTTTTTCCTTGATGTTGTCGGGAATCTCGGCCAAATCCTTGGTGTTGTCGTCTGGTATCAGCACCGTGGTGATGCCGCCGCGATGCGCCGCGAGCAATTTTTCCTTCAAGCCCCCGATCGGCAGCACTTCCCCGCGCAGCGTGATCTCGCCCGTCATGGCAACATCGGAACGCACGGGAATTTTGGTGAGCGCTGAAATCAAGGCCGTTGCCATGCCAACGCCGGCGCTTGGACCGTCCTTCGGCGTGGCGCCTTCGGGCACGTGGATGTGTACGTCGGCCTTTTGATAAAAATCGACGTCCAGGCCCAGCATGGCAGAGCGGCTGCGCACCACCGTCATTGCAGCCTGAATGGATTCCTGCATCACCTCGCCGAGCTGGCCGGTGTGCGTAAGCTTGCCCTTGCCGGCCACGACCGCCGCCTCGATGGTGAGCAGCTCGCCGCCCACCTCGGTCCAGGCAAGGCCTGTGACCTGGCCGACGCGGTTGCTCTCTTCCGCCTTGCCGTAGCGGAATCGGCGAACGCCCAGGTATTTGTCCAAGTTGTTCGAATCCACCGTCACGGTTTTTTCCGCAGGGGCGAGCAGCAGCTGCTTCACTGCCTTGCGGCCGATCTTGGAGATCTCGCGCTCCAGGTTGCGCACGCCGGCTTCGCGCGTGTAGTAGCGGATCATGTCGTGAATCGCAGGGTCCGCCAGCACGAGTTCGCCGTCCTTGAGACCGTTCTGCTTGATCTGCTTCGGCAGCAAGTAGCGACGCGCGATGTTGCTCTTTTCATCCTCGGTGTAGCCGGGAATGCGGATCACTTCCATGCGGTCCAAAAGCGGCGCGGGAATATTCAGGCTGTTCGCCGTGCACACGAACATCACCTCGGAGAGGTCGAAATCCACTTCCAGATAATGATCGTTGAAAGTGCTGTTCTGTTCCGGATCGAGCACCTCGAGCAGGGCCGAGGAAGGATCGCCGCGAAAATCCGTCGACATCTTGTCGACTTCATCGAGCAGGAACAGAGGATTTCGCACCCCGCACTTGGCGAGGTTCTGGATGATCTTGCCGGGCATGGAGCCGATATAGGTGCGCCGATGACCGCGGATCTCCGCCTCATCGCGTACCCCGCCCAAGGACATGCGCACGAACTTGCGGTTGGTGGCGCGCGCCACGCTTTGCCCCAAAGAAGTCTTGCCGACGCCCGGAGGCCCGACCAAGCACAGGATGGGGCCGCGCAGATTCTTGACGCGTTGTTGGACCGCCAGGTACTCGACGATGCGCTCCTTAACCTTTTCCAACCCGTAATGATCGGCCTCGAGGACTTTCTCGGCCGCCGCGATATCCAAATGTACCTTGCTGCGCTTTTTCCACGGGGATTTCACCAGCCAGTCGATGTAGTTGCGCACCACGGTGGCTTCCGCCGACATGGGCGACATCAGCTTGAGCTTGGCGAGTTCGGAATTGGCTTTCTCGCGCGCCTCTTTCGGCATGCCCGCGGCTTTGATGCGCTTCTCGAGCTCGCCGATTTCGTTCGGCGCATCGTCCAGTTCGCCGAGTTCCTTTTGGATGGCCTTCATCTGCTCATTCAGGTAGTACTCGCGCTGGCTCTTTTCCATCTGCTGTTTGACGCGGCCGCGGATGCGCTTTTCGATCTGCAGTACGTCCATCTCCCCCTCGATGACGGCGAGCATGTGCTCGAGGCGCTTGCGCACGTCTGAGATTTCCAGGACTTTTTGCTTCTCGGAAAGCTTCAAGGACATGTGAGCGGCGACTGTGTCGGCTAGCCGCCCGGCCTGTTCGATGCCCGCCAGGGAGGTCAGGATCTCCGGCGGCACCTTCTTGTTCAATTTGACATATTGTTCGAATTGCGTGATCACCGAGCGGGTAAGCACATCCATTTCGCGCTCTTCGTAGCGCTCGAGATCCGGCAGCGGCGTGACCTCGGCGGAGAAGAACTCCCCCTCGGTGAGCTTTTCGATGCTCGCCCTGTCAACCCCCTCGACCAGCACCTTGACCGTGCCGTCCGGGAGCTTGAGAAGCTGCAGGATGGTGGCAATGGTGCCGACTCGATAAAGATCGTCGGCTTTCGGATCATCGACATCCGCCTGTTTCTGGGCAACGAGGAGAATGCGCTTGTCGGCCTTCATGGCCAGATCGAGCGCAACGATGGATTTTTCACGTCCGACAAAAAGCGGAATGACCATGTGCGGGTAAACCACTACATCGCGCAGCGGCAATACCGGCGTTCCGCTCAATAGCGGGGTGGATTCAGGGACATCGGCAATGGGTTCATCGCTCACTAGGCTGGCCTTTTTGTTGTGGCACGTTCGGAAAAACTCTCATCCGAGTACATGCGGCCGCCTGCAATGAGTTTCAAGTTCGGCTTAGAGATGGTCCGAACCCGTCGGGCGTCGCTGTTCCTCAACCGGAGCCACCAATCGAGTTTCCTCGGTTCGATGGACGATATACGGTTTGTTGTGGCCTTCGATCACCTGCTCGTCGACCACGACCTTCTGCACATTACGCAAAGAAGGCAGATCATACATAGTGTCGAGTAGCACATTTTCCAGAATGGTTCGCAGGCCCCGCGCGCCGGTTTTGCGCTGCATGGCCTTTCGAGCGACTGAACGCAAGGCATCCTCGCGGAAATCCAGCTCCACGCCTTCCATGTCGAAGAGTTTCCGGTACTGCTTGGTGAGGGCATTCTTCGGCTGCATCAGGATCGAAATCAGTGCATCTTCATCCAGCTCTTCGAGCGTGGCGACTACCGGCAATCGGCCGACGAATTCCGGAATCAGGCCGTACTTGATCAGATCCTCGGGCTCGGTGTCGTGAAACACATCGTTGCCGTGCGGCCGCGCATTGTGCTCGCGCACCTCGGCGACGAAGCCAATGCCGCTCTTATGAGTGCGATTCATGATGATCTTTTCGAGACCCGCGAACGCACCGCCGCAGATAAACAAAATATTGGTTGTATCGACCTGCAGGAATTCCTGCTGCGGATGCTTGCGCCCACCCTGCGGCGGCACCGAAGCGATGGTACCTTCGATCAGCTTGAGCAAAGCTTGCTGCACGCCCTCGCCCGACACGTCGCGCGTGATGGACGGGTTGTCCGATTTGCGGGAAATTTTATCGATTTCATCAATATAGACAATGCCGGTCTGCGCCTTTTCGACGTCGTAGTCGCACTTTTGCAGCAACTTTTGAATGATGTTCTCGACGTCTTCGCCCACGTAGCCCGCTTCCGTCAGGGTCGTGGCATCCGCGATCGTGAAGGGTACATTCAGCAATCGCGCGAGGGTCTCAGCCAGCAAGGTCTTGCCGGAACCGGTGGGTCCGATCAGCAGGATGTTGCTCTTGGCGAGCTCCACGTCATCACGGGAACGCACGCCCTCGGCGCCGCGCGTCTGCAGTCGCTTGTAATGGTTGTAGACGGCCACCGATAGCACGCGCTTCGCACGTTCCTGGCCGATGACATACTCATCGAGTACTTTCTTGATCTCTTGCGGCTTGGGGAGCTTGTCGCGGGTGCGCTCGGCGCGCTCTTCCAGTTCTTCCCGGATTATGTCGTTGCACAGCTCGACGCACTCATCGCACACGAATACGCTCGGGCCGGCGATGAGTTTTCGAACCTCGTGCTGGCTCTTTCCACAGAAAGAGCAGTACAACAGTTTGCCATCGTCATGTTTGCCGCGCGAATCTTCGCTCATGCTGTCCTCAAATTGGCCGTGCCGCCGGCTTTAGAAGCCCGGCAACACTGCTACAGTACTGACTATATAGCACCCAGCCGACCGCACGCAAAGATAAGGTCCTTGAGGCGTGACCGGGGTCCGCACAAAGCCGCACGGGGTCAAATTAGGCGCCACCAGGCCCCTACGCCTTTACGGGTATTGCCTTTACCGGTATTTCGCCGCGCTTTTCAAGCATGGAATCGACGATTCCATAGGCGCGTGCTTGTTCGGCTGTCATAAAGTTATCCCGGTCGCTATCGGCCTTGACGCGCTCGACGGTTTGACCGGTGTGCTTCGCTAAAATGGCGTTCAGCCTGGTCTTCGTCTCCATGACATCGCGCGCGTGGATGTCGATATCCGAAGCTTGGCCCTGAAAGCCGGCCGACGGTTGGTGAATCATGATTTTCGAGTTGGGGAGCGAGTAGCGCTTGCCGGCCGCGCCCCCGGCCAACAGAACCGCGCCCATCGAGGCTGCCAAGCCGACGCAAATCGTACTGACGTCAGGCTTGATGAATTGCATGGTGTCGTAAATCGCCAGCCCAGCGCTCACCGAGCCGCCGGGCGAGTTGATGTAAATAGCGATGTCCTTGTCGGGGTTTTCCGATTCCAAGAACAACAATTGGGCCACGATCAGATTCGCCATGTAGTCCTCGACCGGACCCACGATGAATATCAATCGTTCCTTCAGAAGCCGCGAATAAATATCGTAGGCCCGCTCGCCGCGAGCGGTCTGTTCCACCACCATCGGGACCAAATTCAATGCACGCGTGCTCATGAATAAATTGCCTCTAAAATTTCCGCACTAACCACCGTTCTGTGAGGCCTGCATAACACCATTTCAAGAGCCGTGCCGTGTCAGGCTTCGAAGTTCATCAATTCCTTGAAATTCGACTTCACCTCGCGCACCTTAGCATGCTCGAGAATCCAGTCCACTGCCTGGTCTTCCAACGTCAAACTTTCCACCTGCCGCATGGCGTCTGCATTTTGCAGATAGGCGCGCTTCATTGCTGCGGCATCCCCGTAGGCGGCGACCATTTCATCCAGCCGCTCGTTGACTCGAGCGCGGTCGACGACTAACGCCTCGCGCCGGATCACATCGTTCAGCAACAACCCCAAAGTCACGCGGCGGCGCGCCGGCTCGATTAAAGGTTCGCGCGGCGGCGCTTGCGATGCGTCCTTGGCGCCCGCTCGGCGCATGGCTTCGACTTGCAGGTCCCGAATCTGACTTTCTATGAGCACGTTCGGCACTTCGGTCGGATTGGCGGCATACAGTTTTTCCATCACCGTTGCCTTGTTGCGGTTGCGAAGCGCCTGCTCCAGTTCGCGGCGCATGTTGGCGGCCACATCCTCGCGCAGTTTCTCCAAGCCGCCTTCGGCCACGCCGAAAGACTTGCAGAATTCCTCATCGACTTCCGGCAACAGAGATTCCTCGACGCTCTTGACTTCAGTCGCAAAGACAGCCGACTTGCCTGCCAATTCTGTGGCGCGATAATCGGCGGGGAAATTTACGGTGACATTGCGCTTCTCCGCAGTTTGCGCGCCAATCAGACCCTGCTCCAGATCCGCCAGCATGCGGCCTTCTCCCAAAACGATGGCAATGTTCTCTCCCTTGCCGCCGGGGAAGGTAGCCCCGTCGATGCTACCTTCGAAATCGATGGTGACTTTGTCCCCAGCCGCCGCAGGGCGCGTTACCGCCACGTATTTCATCTGCTGCTTGCGCAAGCGCTCGATCATGGCATCGACGTCAGACTCGGTGACCTCCGCCACAACGCGGTCAACCTCGAGGGAGTCCAGCGGCTTGAGCACGACGTCGGGAAATACTTCGAAGGTGGCCACATACTTGAGGTCCTGCCCCTCGTCCATGCTCTGCGGCTCGATGCGCGGGTTGCCGGCCGGTGCCAGCTGCTTTTGCGTCACCGCTTCGGCATAACTCGATTGCAGCAGTTCGCCGATTACCTCGCGGTGGACCTGGCTGCCGAATTGCTGGCGGATTACCTTGAGCGGCGCTTTGCCCGGACGAAAGCCGTTTAAGCGCGCCGTGCGGCTTATGGTCTGAAGCCGCGCGGCTATTTCCTTGCTGACTCGCTCGGCGGGCACTTGCACTTGCATGCGGCGCTCCAATTTGCCGATACTCTCGACGGAAACCTGCATGACTATCCTCTTTTGGGTGTGGGAGTGGCGCGTTGGTGCGAAAGGCGAGACTCGAACTCGCACGGGTTACCCCACCAGATCCTAAGTCTGGCGCGTCTACCAATTCCGCCACATTCGCAAGAATTCAGCCCGCAAGTATAGCTAACGGGGTTCGCTTTCGCGAACCAAAAGCCGGGCGACCTCTCTTAAGGCCGGAAGACCGTTTTCCAACATGAAGTAAAGCGGGCTGTCGCCCTCGAAGGGCGCCCTCGCATCCGGCGAGTGCACCCACGCCCAAGCACGGTCCGAAGGTCCGGGCTCGGCGGTGAGCGAGTACTGAATGCTGGCCATGAGCGCCGCTCTTTCCTGCTGGGTTGCCGACAACCTCGGCGCCTGGCCCAACCGGTAGCGCTGCAACACTTGCGGGGAGGGAATTTTTAGCAACCGGCATTGCTGCAAAGGCGAAAGCTCCCACGCATCGGCAATGGCAAAAAAGCGTTTCAAGGCGTTGGTGCTGGTGTGGCGCGCCGCGCGCCGGCTCGGCGGTTGCAGCACCAAACGCGGTCCAGTGCGGGTCTTGATCGGCAATGCAGCTCTCATGGTAACTCTTTAGCATACTCCCTAATTCTAAGGCCGCTTGCTATCATAGGGCGTGCCCAAGACCTTTGCCGAAAGGCTCACAAAAGCGCAACACGCCAGCGGCGGTCTGGTATGCGTAGGGCTCGATCCTGAGCTTGCCAAGCTACCCCAAGATCTCGCCCGGGAGCCGGCGCCCCTGTATGCCTTTAATCGGCGCGTCATTGATGCTACTTGCGGCCTGGCAGCGGCTTACAAGCCGCAGATCGCCTTTTACAGTGCCGTGGGCGCCGAGGACGAGCTTGCCAACAGCATCCGCTACATCCGCGAACGTGCCCCGGATGCTCTGGTGATTTTGGATGCCAAACGAGGCGATATCGGCAATACCGCCGAAGCCTATGCGCGGGAGGCCTTCGATCGCTACGGCGCGGATGCCGTGACCGTCAACCCCTACATGGGCGCGGATTCGGTACTGCCATTTTTAACGCGTCCGGATAAGGGCGCTTTGCTGCTCTGCCGCACGAGCAATCCAGGTGCGAAGGATTTTCAAGACTTGAGCTTCGATGGGCTGCCTCTCTACCGGCATGTCGCGATGCACGCAGCGCAACATTGGAATCAACACGGCAATCTCATGCTGGTGGTGGGCGCCACGGTACCGCGTGAAATGGCCGAGCTGCGCACCGCACATCCCAACCTGCCTTTCTTGGTCCCCGGCATCGGTGCACAAGGCGGTGATCTTAAAGCGACCCTGGACGCAGGTTTGGACGCCCAGGGCTTTGGCCTCTTGCTGAGCGCCTCTCGCAGCATTATTTACGCCGGCTGCGGCACGCAGGCAGCCATCCATGCTGCAGCCACAACGCTCCATGCCGAGATCAACGCCGAGCGCCCGCAGGCGCGACGCCCGGTTGCAGCGCAGGTCGTAGCCGACCGCGTCTAGCCGACCGCGTCTAGCCGACCGCGTATAAACTCCTAAAAGGCGCTCCTGACCACACCCCCGTCGACCCGCAGTGCCGCCCCATTGGTCGCGGCGGACACCGGGCTGGCAACGTACGTCACCAAGGCAGCCACCTCCTGAGGCGTCGCGAAGCGCTTGATCAGCGAAGTCGGGCGCGCCGTTTTAAAAAAGTCGTCCTCAACGCTTTTCGCGGTTTTGCCCGACTTGGCAGCCCAATCGGTCACGAAATTGCCCACACCGCGGGACATCGTGGGGCCAGGCAGTACGCTGTTAACGGTAATGCCCGTGCCGGCGGTCGCTTCGGCCAACCCGCGGGCGACGGCGATCTGAGCTGCCTTGGTCATGCCGTAGTGAATCATCTCGGCCGGGATCTGCAGGCCGCTCTCGCTCGAAATGAAGATGATGCGGCCCCAATTGCGCTTGCGCATCGCGGGCAAATACAGGCGCGCGAGGCGCGCGCCGCTCAACACGTTTACGTCAAAAAATCGTTGCCAATCCGCGTCGGAAATTTCCTCAAAAGGCCTGACTTCAAAAATCCCGAGATTGTTAATCAGTATCTCGACCTGCGGGTGCTGCGCCAGCAGTTTGTCGGCCACCGGCGCCGAACTTAAGTCCCCCGCAAATCCGATGACATCACCGCCGGTGGCCGCCTTGATGGCGGTTACCGCAGCAGCAACTGCCTCTGAGGTTCGGCCGTTGACGATGACCGTGGCTCCTTCGCGAGCCAGCGATTCGGCAATGGCATTGCCGATGCCTGCGGTCGATCCGCTGACCAGTGCAAGCTTTTTTGTCAGTTGAAGATCCATGACTACGGCGCCATTTCCGTCGGTGCGAAATTGAGCTTGTACACCACGCCATCCTTCATGACGAAACTCACGCGCTTCATGAGGCTGATGTCCTCGATCGGATTACCCGGGACGGCCACGACATCGGCGATCTTACCCGCGCTGATCGTACCCAGATCCTTTTGCCGCAACAACGCGGCCGCATTCACCGTCGCGGTCTGGATGACGAACATAGGCGGCATCCCCGCCCCTACCATCAATTCGAACTCGTGCGCGTTCTCGCCATGCGGGTACACGGCGGCGTCGGTGCCAAACGCTATTTTTACATGCGCCTTGTAGGCTCGTGCCGCAGTGGCCTGGATCAACGGACCGATGGCGGCCGCCTTGGCAGCGATGGTCGCGGGGTAATAGCCCGGAACTTTTGCCTGGCGCGCGACGAAGTCGCCGGCAATGATGGTGGGCACAAAATAAGTGCCGTGCTCCACCATCAGTTTCATGTCCTCGGCATCCATATAGGTGCCGTGCTCGATGGAGTCGACGCCGCCTAACACGGCGCGGCGAATTGCCTCGGCGCCATGCGCATGCGCCGCCACCGCAAAGCCGTAGTCGTGCGCAGTGGCCACTACCGCCCGGATCTCCTCTAAGGTCATCTGCGAGTTGTCCCCGCTCGCCCCCTCGTCGAGCACGCCGCCCGAGGGCATGATTTTGATGACATCGTCGCCCATCTTGTAATGCTGGCGTACGGCTTTGACCGCATCTTCCGGACTGTTGATGATGCCATCAGCTGGCCCCAAGTCTTTCATCAGATCGGCGCGGTAGCCATCGAAGGGATCCGCGTGGCCGCCGGTGGAACCAATCGCCCTGCCGGCGGTAAATATTCTGGGCCCCGGCACCACGCCTGCGTTGATGGCGTTGCGCAGCGACGCCGATTCGTTAGCCGTGTCGCCCAAGTTTCGCACCGTCGTGAAGCCGGCGAGCAAGGTGCGGCGCGCGTACACCGTCGAGCGGATGACATAGTCGGACAAGTTCCAGTGATACAGATCCACATACTGCGTGCGGCTGGTTTGTCCTGTGATATGCACGTGGCTATCGATCAAGCCCGGCATGCAAGTCTGGGTCTTCAAGTCAATGACGTTCGCCCCGGTCGGCGACTGAGCGCCGCTCGCCACCTCCCGCACTCGACCCGCCTCGATGACCACCGTGGTCTCGCCGAGAACCTTGCCGGCAGTGGTGTCGATGAGATGGCCGCAATGCAGCGCGATGGCGCTCGGCGCGGTCGGGGAATCTGCGGCTGCCGCCGAGCCCATCACAGCAATAACGCCAAGTGCAGTGCTGCCTAGGCGCACGGCGACACGTCGATTCGTCGATTCGTCAACAATAGGTAACGCATTGTTTGTTTATGATCCGCTGAGAGTTTTTAAGATTGGCGCACGCGCCCGGACACAGCATTGCAGCATAGGGAAGCGCCGCGTTCAACAAGCGAGCGCTTCGCGCACCGCAACGGATCAGCCGCGCATCATCGGTGCAACGTAATCCGCTATCGCCAGCGAAGCGGTCAATCCCGGTGATTCCATTCCAAAGAGATTGACGATGCCGGGGACTCCATGCTCCTCGGGGCCTGATATCTTGAAGTCGCGCGTGGCTTCCCCTGCACCGGAAAGCTTTGGACGAATACCGGCGTACGCGGGGTACAAGCGGCTGGCATCGAGAGCGGGCCAGTACTGGCGAATGACCTCCGCGAAAATGACCGCGCGTTTGGGATCGACGCTGTAGTCGATGGTGTTTACCCATTCGGTGTCGGGGCCGAAGCGAGCGGCGCCGGCCAAATCCAGCGTCATGTGAATACCCAAGTGCCCGCCCGGAGTGGGCGCAGGATACACGAGGCGCGAAAAAGGCGAGTCCCCGGCAAGGGCTAAATAACTGCCCTTGGCATAACGCACGCTCGGAATGTAGTGCGCGGGAAAACCGACGACGGATGCCGCCACGAGGTGCGCATATAGGCCCGCGCTGTTAACGACGAACTGCGCCCGGACTGCCGCTTCGGCATCCGGCTCGATGAATACTTCTATGCCGGCGGACGTCGGCCGCAATGAAGTGACGTCGGTGCCGTACGCAATCGTGGCGCCCGAGCCTTCCGCATCCGCCAGCAATGATTGCATGTAGGCGTGTGAGTCGATGATTCCGGTCGAGGGAGAAGACAAAGCTCGAATACATTTTAGTTGCGGTTCGGCGCGAACCGCCTCCGCAGCATCCAGCCATTGCAGATCGAAAACGCCGTTCTCCAGGGCGTTGGCTTCAATTTTCTCGAGCGTCGCCAGTTGCTGTTCTGAAGTGGCGACTGTGAACTTGCCGCAGCGTCGATGCTCGATGCCGCGCTCGGCGCAGTAGCGGTACAAGAGATCGCGGCCGGCGACGCATAATTTGGCTTTGAGCGAATGAGGCTCGTAGTGGATGCCAGAATGAATGACTTCGCTGTTGCGCGAGCTGGTATGCATGCCGAAATGGCGCTCTCGCTCCAGAATCACCACTTCTCGCTCAAGCGCAGCCACCGCCCGCGCGGCCGCGAGACCAATCACGCCTGCGCCGATTACGACGCAATCGACGTCGTACAACGCGTTACCTCACACGTTTGACGGCCGCCGCCGCGGCGATGAACTCATCGACAGCGGCGCTTGGCGTGGCATATGAGGTCACCAGCCGAATCGTCACGCCGGGCTCCCCCAAGTGCAAGGGCCAGCGATAGAACTCGAATCCCTGCATTTCCAAGCTGCTTACAATGTCTTCGGGCAGCGCGACAAATAGCTCGTTGGCATCGACGGATTGCAGCAGCCGTGCGCCGAAGATGCTTTTTATTCCCTGCGCCATTTTAGCGGCCATCGAATTGGCATGGCGCGCGTTTTCGAGCCATAGGGCATCCTTCAAATAGGCTAAGAGCTGCGCGCTCACGAAGCGCATTTTCGGCATGAGGTGCCCGGCTCGCTTACGGCGCCGCTCGAAATCGCGCGCCATGGCCGGATCGAAGAAAATCACCGCCTCGGCCCCAAGCGCGCCGTTCTTGGTGGCGCCGAGCGATAACACGTCGACGCCGCATTTCCAGGTTGCCTCGGCCGGCGTACAGCCTAAGGAAACCAGCGCGTTCGCAAACCGCGCGCCATCCATGTGCATGGGCAGGTGGTGGCGCTTTGCCACTTCGCTGATGGCGGCGATTTCTTGCAGTCTGTAAACCGTGCCCCATTCGGTGGCTTGCGTGAGTGAAACGGCACCGGGCTTGACGTGGTGGATGCCAAGATCCTCCGCATAGACGACGGCCTGGGTCAGTTGTTCGGGACGGATCTTTCCGTCGAACGCCGGAAAGCCGACAAGCTGTGCGCCGCCGGTGAAAAACCCGGGCGCGCCGGCTTCGTCGGTCACGATGTGCGCCGCCTCGTAGCAATAAATAGCGCCGAAAGCAGGGACGATTTGCGACAACGCCAGGGCGTTGGCGGCGGTACCGCTGGTCACCGGAAACACCGTGACCTGCGTTTCGAATAATTCACTGGCCACCGATTGCAGCTGCGCCGTCAAGTCATCTCCGCCATAAGAGGTGACGAAGCCCTCGTTGGCCTGATTCACCGCCGACATGATGGCCTCGCACGCCGGAGCGACGTGATCGCTGCTGAAATTCCGACCCACGGGTGTTTTCATTCGCCTGAGTGCTCCCAATTTTTTGCAGTAAACTCAAAATGCTCTGCCTCGCGTTGCCAGATTGCCGCTTCGCGCCGCACCGTCAGCAACCAGATCCTCTGCGCCAAGGGTCGTCGCGGCTTGAAGCACGGGCGCAGCACGGCAACTGCGGCGGAATGCTGCGGGTCGCGCACCGATTCGTAGCGAATGGCGTCCACATTCGCCAGCCGCGCTGTCTGCGCGAAGCGCTGCGACGCGGTGTAATCGAGCGGATCGGTCCATTGCGCGCTGGATCGCTTGAAGGGTGCTTCGGTCAGATCCACCATCCGGCCCTCAATGGCGGCCCGAAACACCGTTTGCGGCGAGGGTCCCAAGCTTTCCAATCCATCAGTGTCCATCAGGAATCGCCAGCGCCAAAATCCCAACTCCGCACAGGCTGTGCGCTCCTTTTCAGCGCCGTACCACACGCCCGGGTCGGCCGGTGCCCGAAACCGCGATCCGATCGGCGAGGTATACCTGAAGGGTGTGGCCAGCAAGTAATGCAAGTCCGCTGCGGCGCTGGGCACCGCGGGTTTGCTCTTTTCCAACACCCGTTCGAGCACCAGTTGCTCCTCGATGCTGCCCACCAGCCGCAGCGTCGATGCGATGTGTTGAGCCTCCACTGCCCGCCACAATCGCCGCGTCGCCCGGTTAGCCTCAGAGCCGACCGCGTGCGGCGTCCAAATATTGGACGACACGAACCAATCCTTCAGTGCTGCGGATCAGGTCGACCGGACGGCCTGCCAGCGCGCTGTTCTCACCCTCGAGCCAGCGCCTCGCGGCCGCGTCGTTGGAACCGATCACGGCATCCAGCGATCGAAATAGCCGCACGAATAAGGCGCCGAGTTCCCATTCCTTTTTTTGTTCATCCAACGTGTATGTGCCGTTGGCCATCCGCGACACGGTAGAGGCGCTTAGGCCCAGAATTTGCGCCAGGCCCGATTGAGTAATTTCTAGAAAAGCCGATGCCCGCAACACCGCGCCGGTCAGTACCACGCGGGGTTCGGGCTTGGGTGCGGATAATACTCGCGGCATGTCTGTAGCAATAAATAACTTATTCGCATTCTACAGCAATCCGGCGGCAATGGCAAAATCAGCTCTGCCGCCGCTCAATTGCTGGTTAATTGCTGGAACATACCGCTGTTGGAAGGAGTGGACCGCTTGCTGTTGAGCTTGATGTTGAGGCGCAACTCGTTGGCCGAATCGGCGTTGCGAATCGCTTCATCGTAGCCGATAACCCCGTCGTTGTAGAGTTCGAACAGCGACCAATCGAAAGTACGCATGCCGAGTTCCGGGGACTTGCCCATGATGGCTTTCAACTCGTGGAACTCGCCCTTCAGCAGCTTGTCGGCGACGATGGGCGTGTTGAGCAAAATCTCGATGGCGGCGGTGCGTCCGCTGCCGTCTTCCTTGCGCACCAGCCGCTGAGAAATGATGCTCTTCAGGTTGCTCGACAAGTCCATGAGCAATTGCTTGCGCCGTTCTTCGGGGAAGAAGTTGATGATACGGTCGAGCGTTTGACTGGCGCTGTTGGAATGCAGCGTGCTCATGCAGAGGTGGCCGGTTTCCGCAAACGCAATGGCGTGCTCCATTGTCTCGGCATCGCGAATTTCGCCGATTAAAATCACATCGGGCGCTTGGCGCAAAGTATTTTTCAAGGCGTGATGCCAGGTGTGCGTGTCGATCCCGACGTCGCGATGCGTCACCAGCGACATCTGCGATTCATGCACGAACTCCACCGGGTCTTCGATCGTGATGATATGCCCGGCCGAAAACCGATTGCGGTGATCGATCATCGCTGCCAGTGAAGTGGATTTGCCCGAGCCGGTGGCGCCCACGACGAGCACCATGCCGCGCTTGCTCATCACCACTTCTTTGAAAGTTGCCGGCAGTCCGAGCTGATCGAAGTTCGGCATCTCGTTCGGTATCGTTCTAATGACCATGCCGACGTTGAGCTGCTGCATGAACACATTAACCCTATAACGGGCCACACCGGGTATGGCCAGGGCAAAATTGCACTCGAGCTCTTTGGCGAACTCGGCTCGCTGGCGCTCGCTCATGATCGACAGCGCCAATTCGCGCGTCACCTCGCCGGTGAGTTTTTGGGTCGCCAGGGGCTGCATTTTTCCTTGCGACTTCATGCTCGGAGGAAAATCCTTCGAAACGAACAGATCCGAGCCGCCCGCGCGGCTCATAGCGGAAAGCAGTTTTAGCATGTAAGACTTGGCTTGCTCTTCGCTCAACGACATGGGACTGCCACCGGACTGTTTCAGATCGAAGAATATAGTCCCCGGCGGGACGGCCGGTCCGCGACGGAGTTAACAGGCTCGACGCCGTCCTGTGTAGGACAAAAGCGCAATCTTACGGCTCCACTATCGAGACGCCGGCTCATCGGTGCGCCATCGCCGCGTGAATTCATGCCGCTCCGTCTCGGTTTCCAGCTCCGTTGCCACTTGCCGAACCAGTTCCTCCAGGCTAACGGCGTGGCAGGAGGCCGTCTTCACCAAGTGCTTGGCGATCGGACCGATGTAACCGGCCAACAGCCTTTCGATACGCAGGACTTCGGCAGAATCCAGGGGTTGGCTGGCAGCGGGGGGTGCAGAAAAGTGCCCGTCGAGCGCAGTAACCTGCGCCTCAAGCGGCGCGTGCGCAACCGGTGCAGGAGTGGGCGCCAGCTGCGTCTTCAAGTAATTGCACAGGCGTGCGTAGTGCCGTTCTCGCGGCGGTGGGAATGCGTCCATCCAATGTTGCGCGCTCAAGAAATATTCGAGGCTCTTGGATGGCAGCACATTTTCGATACGAAACGGCAAGATGTGCACCTGCTTGTGCACTGCCCGTTCTACCTCGCGGCGTACCTGCGGCGAATCGTTGCTGCTGGCGGAGAAGACCAGAACCATCATGCGCGACTTGGAAATCGCATCGATAATCTCCGCGGCCCAATCCGTCGAGGGAGCGATGTCGCGCGGGGCAATCCAGCAATGGATGCCTTCCGCTTCGATCCGCGCGACCAGTTCCATGGCGCAGCCATGGTCGGGCTGCGAATAGCTGACGAAAATATTGCGCTCCATCCTGTCAATCCCCCAGCAAGCGCATCGCCTTCTCGAGGCTCTTGCGCATTCGATCGAAAGAATGCGTGACCGATATGATTTCGGTGGCGCCGTGGCGCGGAAAATTCTCCGCCGACATATCACCAAGGCTCACTCGATCAGCCTCCCGCGCGATCTTGCGCACCGGACGGACTACCAATTGATACAGAAGCACATTCACTACCAGAAAGGCGGCGAGAAAAACCGCAATCAGCAAACCCATGAAAGCGCGAAACTCCTTCTGGGCGTTCGCCGTTGCGCTGGCGAAGGGCACCGACACGACTTGCGCCGCGACGATCTCATTGGCCTGCCAGCCAAAGCCATTATCGCCCCCGTAACGCGCGATCAGGCTGCGCGGCGCAGCGGATGCCGTGCTGTGGCACACCAGGCATTCGGCTGTGGCGCGAATCGGTCGTGCCAGATACAACGATTTGCCCAAAGGAGTATCGCGCTCGCCGATCACTTGTTGAGTGTGCGCATCGTTGCGAAATCGCCGGATGATATCGCTTTCCCAGTCTGCCGCCCGATCGCGTGGATTGGTCGGGTTTAGCGTCGCCTCCTTGTACGAGTAGTCGGGGTGGCGCTCGTGAAAATGGAGGAAATTCTGCGTGGCGGCGTAAGAGGGTACGCTTTGCGGGGGAAACTCATCGTGCATCCGGGCCGAGATCAGCGGCAAAATTTCGTCGGCCGTATACATTCGCACGGCAGCTGCGCTGTCCATCATCAATCCTGCTTCGGCCAGCACCTCACGCTGTGCGTTGGCGTGCAACATATTCCAACAGACGTACCCGACGAGCAGCGCCGCGATCAAGAAAACGGCGCCGAGAGCTACATTGATTCGAAACAACAGGCTCATGAGATCACCGGCACTTTCCATGCCTTATTGTGGTTTTCTATCAATTCGGCGGCATTGTACACACTGGACGCCTCATGCGCGGATGCCCCAACGGAACGGATCCTCGGTATCGAGATGCAGCAAATTCTCGCCGGTCACGTATGCCCTGCCGGTAATCGTCGGCACGATTTCGCCTTTGCCGCGATCGTGCCAGCGATAGGACGCCTCAAAAGTGCTGCCGATCAAACTCTCCTGGATCCAAACATCGCCTTCGAGCAGTTTGCCATCGGCGGCAAGGCAGGACAGTTTGGCGCTCGTCCCCGTGCCGCACGGAGAGCGGTCATAGGCCTTGCCCGGGCACAACACGAAATTTCGGCTCTGAATGCCCGGCAGTTGCGAAGGCCCGAACAGTTCGACGTGATCGACCAGCGGATGGCCCGCGGCGTGGAGCGCCTCGCGCACCCGGCAAGAATAATCCGTAAGCGATTCGACGTGCTTGAGATCGATCATTCGACCGTGTTGGGATATTAAAAAAAACCAGTTGCCCCCCCAGGCAATGTCACCGGCGACGGGGCCGATACCCGGGACCTCCACCACCACTTCGCGCTGCGTACGATAACTCACCACGTTGGCCACACTGATGCGCCCGTCCGGAAGCAGCTGCACATCGACAGCGCCCACGGCTGTATCCAGTTTCAGGGCCCCGGGACGCAGGCGGCCGGCAAATTTCAATGAGGCGATCAGGCCGATGGTGCCGTGCCCGCACATGCCTAAGTAGCCGACGTTATTGAAATAAATCACACCGAACTCGCAGTCGGCGCGGTGCGGTTTCACGAGCAGCGCGCCCACCAGAGGATCTGAGCCGCGCGGTTCATTCACAATGGCGCAACGATAGTCATCGAAGCGTTCACGAAAACGCTGCACGCGTTCCGCGATCGGCCCATCGCCCAAGTCTGGTCCTCCCTCGAGCACCAGGCGCGTGGGCTCGCCACCCGTGTGCGAATCAATGACTCGGATCACCGGCATCATGATGGCCGCGTGTCGCGTGCCCGCTCGATGATGGCGAGCACGGCCGCGCGCCGCTCGCCCGAGAGCGGCAGGCGCGGCGGGCGCACGCGCTCAGAACCTCGGCCCATGATCTGTTCGGCCAGTTTGATTGATTGCACCAGATCGTGCTCGGCATCCAAGTGCAGGAGAGGCATGAACCAGCGATAGATGCGGCGTGCGCGCTCAAGGTCACCGCTGCGCAACGACTCGTACAGCCACAGCGATTCGGCGGGGAAGGCATTGGTGAGGCCCGAGACCCACCCCTTGGCGCCGAGCACCAATGCTTCGAAAGCCACATCATCGAGCCCTGCGAACAGAACGAAACGATCGCCGAAGGCGTTGATCAAATCGGTGAAGCGCCGCGAATCCGGAGCCGACTCCTTGATCGCGACGATGTTCGGCACATCGGCCAGGCGCTCGAGCGTGCTCATGTCGATGTTGACGCGGTAAGAAGGCGGATTGTTGTAAAGCATAATCGGCAACGCAGTTGCGGCTGCCACGGAACGGAAATGGTGCTCCAGTTCCGCGGGCGTGGGCACGTACACCATGGCGGGCAGGACCATCAAGCCTGCGGCGCCCAAGCGCTCCGCATCGCGCGCAAAATTCGCCGCCGTCGCGGTGGTGAATTCCGAGACGCCGACGATGACCGGCAAACCGCCCGCCACTTCCACGGCGGCCTTGAGCACTGCGCGCTTTTCATCTGCGCTCAGCGAGTTTCCCTCGCCCACCGTTCCCATCAGAACGAGGCCGTGCACGCCGTCTTCGACCAAGGCTTTCTGCACGCGCTGAGTGGCAGCCAAATCGACTTGTAGGGCTGAATCGAATTGCGTGGTCGCAGCGGGAAATACGCCGGACCAGGCACAAGGCAATGAATGAGACATGGGATTGCGGCCGATGGGTTGCTTGCAGGATCGCAGATCGTATACGGTGGAGCGATGAACGAGCAAGACACGATCGCCGTGGTCGGTGCCGGGGTGATCGGAGCGGCCGCCGCCTTCGCGCTGGCCCGAGAGGGCCGAAAGGTCTTGCTCCTCGATCTCGCCGAGCCGGGGATGGCGGGTGCGAGCTTCGGCAACGCCGGCCATATCGCCCAAGAATCGGTGCAGCCGCTACCCTCCGTCCCGCTGTTGTTTGGTTTCTATCGTGAACTGTTCCGCTTCGGCGGCGCGCTCGACCTGGCGCCGCGCCAGGTGCTGCGCATGACACCTTGGATACGGCGTTTTGCCGCCGCAGCATTCCGACGCACGGAAAACACCCGCCATTTGGCGCCGCTGGTGCGTCAGTCGGTCGAAGCTTGGATGCGTTGTGTTGCCGCCATGAGGAGGCCCGAGCTGCTGCATCGGCATGGGCATTATGAGGTCGCGTTCGGCCCGCGCAGCCACATTCAAATGCAAAAGCATGCGCAAGAAATGGCGCGGGTCGCTGTGAAGACCCAGCCCATTCCGCCCGAGCAACTGCTGCCCCTGCAGCGCGCCGCGCGGGCATCGATGGCGGCAGGATTGTGGTTTGAAGATTCAGCGAACGTGATCGATCCTTTGGAAGCGGTGCGGGCGCTGGTAGCCGCGGCCACGCAGTCCGGCGCGAAGTTTCAGCAGATGAAAGTGACCGGGCTTGCGGCTCGGGGCGATAAGGTTGAGATTTCGAGCGAGGCGGGAGCTTTCATCGTCGACAGTGCTTTGGTCTGTGCCGGCGTGAGTTCCGCGCCGTTGCTCGCGCCCTTCGGACTGCGCGCGCCCCTTCAGGCGGTGCGCGGCTATCACGTCGAGATCCCGGGTGCCGCGGCCCACTTCGATGCGCCCCTGCTTTACACGGCCGAGCGCGTGGTCGTCACCCCGATGACAGGGCGCTTACGCGCCAGTAGTTTCATGGAATTCACCGACCCGGAGGCGCCGCCCGATGCTCGCAAGCCCGCCCGGTTGCGGCAAGCTTTGCGCGGGCTCGGTTACCCCTGCGAGCCCGAAGGGCCGAGCTGGCTGGGCTCCCGCCCGGTATTACCTGACTATTTGCCGGGCATCGGCCGAGCTCCAGGGATATCGAAGCTCTTTTATGCCATCGGCCATCATCACATCGGTCTCACTCTCGCGCCGATCACGGCCGAACTGCTCGCAGACATGGTGGCGCAACGAACGCCGCGAATTCCGATTGCGGCTTATGATTTGCAGCGCTTTTGACTTTGAGAAACAAGGGATGATTATGCACGTACCGTTTACCTCGATCCTCACCGCGGCTTGCGCGCTGACGCTGCTGGCGGCTTGCACGCCGGCACCCAACGCCGATGCTCGCCTGCAGCGCATATACAACGAGGAATGGACGTGGCGCGAGCAGCAATTTCCCGACACCGAGGATGCGCAAAAGCCCATTCAGGACCATCTGCCGAAAGTGGATCCTGCCAGCCAGGCGATGCGGCTACGCACCTGGCAAGACGTGCTGCAAAAGCTCGATGCCATTCCGCGGTCGGAACTCTCAACGGCCGAGCAGCTTAATTACGATGTGTACCGGCCGCAGATCGCCGCACTGATCACCGAGCAACAATTTCACGAATATGAGATGCCCGCTAATTCGGACACCACGTTTTGGACCGACATCGGCTATACAGCGCGAAGGCAGTACCGCAGCACGCAGGACTATCGCAATTGGATCGGGCAGATGAAGGATATTCCGCGCTACTTCCATGAGCAAATGGAGGAAATGCGCGCCGGCCTGAAACGCGGCTTTACTCCGCCGCGAGTCACGCTCGAGGGCCGTGACGCCTCGATTACCGCCGTCACCGACGCCACGCCGGAAACCAGTCTGTTCTACACGCCGTTCAAAGAGATGCATGGAATATCGGAAGCCGACCGCAGCGCGCTGCGCGATCTGGCCATCACTGCCATTCGGGACACGGTGCAGCCCGCTTATCGAGAACTCCTGACGTTTTTTCGCAGCGAATATCTTCCCGGTACCCGTACAACCTTGGCCGCCTACGATCTGCCGGATGGCAAGGCCTACTATCAGTCGAGGATCCGTCTATTCACGACCCTCGATCAGGATCCGTCCGCCATCCACTCTTTTGGCGAGGCTGAAGTCGCCCGCTTGCATGAGCAAATGCTGGGCGCGATGAAGGAAACCGGATTTACGGGGGATTTTCCCGCCTTCCTAGCTTTCCTGCGCTCAGGATCGCAATTCCAAGCCAAAACGCCTGAGGAACTCATGATGCGCGCCGCCCTGATCGCCAAGCGATTTGATGGCAAGGCTTCGCAATATTTTGGTATGTTGCCGCGAGCGCGATTCGCCATCAAACCGGTGCCCGATGACCTCGCTCCTTTTTATACGGCGGGACGCGGCGGCCCCGGCGTTTACCTGCTCAATACCTACAACTTGCCGAGCCGTCCGCTTTATAACCTCACTGCGCTCACGCTGCATGAATCCGCGCCTGGTCACGCCTTCCAAATGCCGTTGGCGCTCGAGCACAAGCAGCAGCCGGATTTTCGCCAGCACACTTATCTGTCGGCCTACGGCGAAGGCTGGGCGCTTTACTGCGAGTTATTGGGTCTGGAAATGGGCATGTACGACACGCCCTACGACCGCTTTGGAATGCTGAACTACCAAATATGGCGTGCCGCCCGCTTGGTCGTGGATACCGGGATTCATTCTCAAGGCTGGAGCCGCGAGCGCGCCATCGGCTACTTTCGGGACTATACGGCGCTACCGCAGCATGAAATCGAAACCGAAGTGGATCGCTACATTGCCTGGCCCGCGCAGGCCCTGTCTTATTATCTGGGCGAGGATGCCATCGTCAAAGCTAGGGCCAAGGCGCAAATGTCGCTCGGCGATCGCTTCAACGTAAGGGCATTCCATGACACGGTGTTGGAATTAGGCTCGGTGCCCATCCCAACCTTGCAAGCGAGGATCGACCGATTCATTGCAGAGGGCGGTAAGGGCCCCTACCCCGAGCTCGAATAAAAGGTCTTCATCTCTTGGACATCGGCAAGGTTGCATTGCTCTCAGCCCTCGCGCTGATTGCATTGGCGTACATCGTCCGTTGGTGGTGGCTGGAACACTTGCGTGCGCCAATAGCCGGCGGTTCGCGTACGCCACGGCTCATGGACGCTCTGGTGGGTTTCGTCACGAACTTTTTCGACACGCTCGGCATCGGTTCGTTCGCGCCGACCACCGCTTACTTTAAACTGCGTGCGCGAATGCCGGATGATCAGATCCCCGGAACTCTAAATGCCGGTCAGGCATTGCCCACAATGACGCAAGCGTTGATTTTCATCGCCACGGTCAGCGTCGACCTGACCACCCTTGCCAGCATGATCCTTAGCGCGGTGCTCGGTGCGTGGATCGGGGTCGGCGTTGTCTCGCGGCTATCGCGCCGCGCCATTCAGCTCGGCATGGGCGGCGCTTTGATGTGTGCCGCATTGCTTTTTTTGGCAGGAAACCTCGACTGGATGCCCGGCGGCGGAGAGGCGCTGGGGCTGCACGGTTCGCGGCTGATCATCGCCGTCAGCATCAACATGGTGTTGGGAGCCTTGATGATGCTGGGCGTCGGACTCTACGCGCCCTGTCTCATTTTATTGAGCTTGCTGGGCATGAGCCCGCTCGCCGCGTTTCCCATCATGATGGGTTCGTGCGGTCTGCTCATGCCCATCGGCGGCGCGCGCTTCGTGCGCAGCGGCCGCTACAATCTCAGCGCCGCCTTGGGGCTCGCGTTGGGCGGGATTCCCGGCGTGTTTCTGGCCGCTTACATCGTCAAGAGCATGCCGATCACTTGGTTGCGCTGGCTGGTGCTGATCGTGGTGCTCTACGCCGCGTTTCAAATGCTCCAGTCCGCGCGCCTCGGCGATAAGTCTGTTAATCCTCCCGCGGCTTAAGTTTCTGCACAAAAGAAAATGCGGCCCGCCGCTACTTTAGCGCCACCCCGAGCAGGGCTCCTGAACCGTAAGTCACGGCCGCCGCCGCGCATCCAAAGATCACCTGACGGGCGCCGGAGAACCACGGCGAGCGGCCGTTGAAAAGTGAAGTCAGCACTCCGATCAATGCAAGCGCGATACCGCTGGCGATGACGCAGGCGACAATTGCCCGGGTCCCCGAGAAAACGGCCAGCGGTACGACGGGAACCAGAGCACCCACGGAAAATAGGGCGAACGACACGCCGGCGGCGGTCCACGGATTGCCGCCGAGCTCTTCCGGGTCAATGCCGAGTTCCTCCCGCGCCAGCATGTCGAGCGCCGCCGCTTTGTTTCCCATGATGCGCATCGCGGCGTTTTGCGCCTCAGGCTTCGGTAAACCTTTGGCTTGTAGAATCAGGGCGAGCTCGTGTTGTTCCGCCTCCGGCGTCTGTTCGATTTCCTCGCGTTCTCGCTCCATCTGAGAGGCTGCCAATTCACGGGCATTGCTCACGGACAACCACTCGCCGAGCGCCATCGAGCAAGCGCCCCCGATCAAGCCCGCAATGCCCGTCATGATGATCGCTCGCTCGCCCGTGCCCGCGCCGACCACCCCCATCAGAAGACAAAAATTGGAAACCAAGCCATCGTTCGCCCCCAAAACGGCAGCGCGCAGACTATTGCCCGAGGCGCCCCGATGCCAGGGCTCCGCCCGCCCAATCTCGGCGCCGACATTCAAGCCGCCGCCCGTAGCCGCAGCGATGACTGCCGCATGCCCGCGCTCATCGGCTACCAATGCACGCGCATCGGACTGCCCGGCGTACTTATTTTGATCGGCCGCCTCGGTTGCGGCCACGGAGGACATCACGAAGCGAGGGCCAAAGCGTCCCGCAAGTCGAGCAAGCAAACGCGTTCGCAAGCTTGGCGCGTAGTGCTTGTCCTCTACGCCCGCCGCCTTGAGCTTCTCCCGCCACAGCTGAGCGTGCTGCGACTCCGATTGCGAGAGCTGCAAGAAGAGGTCCTTGCGTACAGGATCCTTCTCCGCCGCCGCGAGCGCGGCATAGAGCGCCGCGCCGTCGAGCTCGTCCTGCAAATTTTGCGTGTAGCGCCGTATATCTTGTGACATCGTCCTATCATCGCACAGCGCCCCGGGGGTGGGCAGGTGCCGCCGGTGCCGAGGTTTGCTGCAAGAACTCTAGCAGTGCGCCGCGGCCGTCATCCCATATTTGGAATGGCGCATCGAGGGATTCTTTAGGCATCTGCAGTATCAGCGTCCTGCTCGCCGCAATAAATCGCAAAATGTCCCCATCGACGGCAAACGCGCGCGTGACTGCGGCACCGTGACGCGGCAGATAGAGCTCGCGGCCGGAAGTGACGCTGATTGGCAAGGAATCGAGCGGCTGTAATTTGAGCTCGCGTCCTTCGCCTAAGAGACGCATCTCCCCTGCCTCGGGTCCTGGCGGGGGTGACATCCGCGTATCGACGGTGGACCATCGATGCAGCAACAAATAGTTCTTGAACGTGCCCGAATGGTCGACTTCGACGGCAACCAACGTTGCATAGTCGCGGGCATGCGCGGCAACATCGGTGCGCTCGCGCGCGAACACGATGGGCTTCGATACCACAGTTAAGGTATTGCCGGTCTGCTCGTCGAAGATCTCGTGCCCCGGGGCAGGCGGAGTACTACTGCACGCACCAAGCAATAGCGGTATGAGCGCGAAAAGCCAAAGAAGATTCATGGAGGTTAGAAACGCAGCCGGTAAGTAGCGGATACATATAGATTACGCTGTTCCAACGAAGTGGTTTGAGGAGTCCCGGTGAGATTCTGCAATTGCTGCTGCGCCAGCTGCTGCTGCAACTGGTAGCCGGCAATCATTTCCACTATCTGCCTGCGGCTGGTCCAGTCGGCGCGCACTTCCGGCAAATAGAGGGTCTGCTTCCCGCCAAATCCAGGGCTGTCCACTCGCGCCACGCTGAAACGCGGTCCGAAGCGCAAGGCACGGCCGATCGGAAAGCGCGCATCCCAGCTTAGCGTGGTGCTGCGGGAGATTGGCGAGTTGTCGTAACGCACACCGAAGATGTGCAAATCGCTGGCACGCAACAGGCTGGACCCCGCCAACTGCGCACTCGCGTTCTTGTCGAGGCCGGTGGAAGGCGTTGCGGGTACGCCGCCGGAGGCCGGCGTTGAACCTAAGCGCAAGGCCGCGATATCCGCCATGATTTGCCATCGATCGCCAAGTGAACGGCTGACCGACAACACGGCCGTGTCGCTCAAGGCGGCACGGTCAATCGCCAATTGCTTGAGTTGCGCCTGATTGAACGAGCGCTGCAGCGCGCGCAGATCCAGCACAGACTGACCAATCAGCGCATTGTTAATTTCCAACAGCGGACTGTGTCTATGATCCAAATTGACGCCGAAGATCCAGTGCTCGCCGATTCGGAAGTTGCCGATAAGCGTCGCCGAGTTCAGCTGTTGGAAGTAGACGTCGTAGTCAACGAGCGCAATCGCGGTATAGCCGGGCCTCGAGAGGCGGGTTTGGATGCCCAGCGAGCGCCGATCGGTGAAGCCTTCTTGGGTCTCGTTGAACACATAAGCGTCCACCACCAGCGACAAGAAGGGGCTGTACTCCAGGCCTACAGTTTCAAACTGCTGATGCAGGGAGAATCCTGAATAGCTGGTGTAAGCGGGATAACCGCCGGCCGCACTGATGGAGAAATGCGAATTGAGTTGATACCCGAGTGCCAAGCCGTCGAATAAGCCGACGATACCCTGGCTCGCGAGCGTCTGCCTACCGAGGCGCCCTGTGAGGCCCCAAGAACGGTCGGTCAGTTCCGCATAGGCTGCCGAGGTACGGTCCTGGCTTCCGCCGACCGTGCTCGCCGAGTTGTGTGTGTAGCCCGCATTCACTCGGCCGGTGAAATCGTAGCGCGAGCCGCGATTACGGACCAACAAATCACCGTACACCAAAGCCGCGTTGATGGCGTTGCTGCTGGTGGTGGTGCCGGCAGTGACCGTTTGACCCTTATCGTATTGATAGCCCACTGCGGTGCTACCCACCAAACTCCAGCCCCCCGCCCGAGCTGCGCCGCTTTCGAAAGTGCGCGGCGCGATTGACGCCGCAGCGAGCGCTTGCAGGCGACGCCGCACACGATCTGCGCCCGCGCCTTGTGGATATCGCAGCAGGTACGCTTGGTATTCAGCTTTGGCCTGGGCCAGTTGTCCCGCGCGCTCGCGCACCAGTCCGAGCAGCTCCTCGGCCTCGGCCCTGGCAGGGTATTCCGGCTGCCGTACCAACCGGCTCAAGCCGTCGATGGCCTCTGGAAATTGACGCTTGTCCAGAGCTGTTCGGGCATTGGCTAAGATTTTGTTGCGCTCCTCCTCCGGGAGCGGCGGATCGCTGGGCGCGGCGGGCGCGGCCGTCACGCCGGCCCGCTCGGTCGGCGACAGATCGCCTTGCTCGTCGTTCACGGCAATCCAGGCGCGCGGGAATTGGTTCAGCGCGACAACCAGCACCCGCTCAGCCTCGGCACGTGTGGCATAGGGTCCGAGACGGAGCCGATACCAGTGTTCGCTGTCGACGTCGATTTCAGATTCAAACGCTTGGCTCTTGTACTGCGCCGCGACGGCCTCGATGGTCCCCCGCTCGAACTTCTGCTGCGATGAATCCAAGTTGACCGAATAGACTTCGTTGCGCGAGGTTTCCAGAACCAGACCTGAGCCGCGGCGCGGCTCGATGTTGAATAATCGCAGCCGCAATCCAGACGCGTCGCTGGTGGGGGCCATCACGAAATCCATTTCCCGCGACCAGTCGAGTTCCAGCAGCACTTCGCCGGGCGCTATCGACTCGAGGCGCGCGTTGGTGACGAGTTCTCCGCCGCCGCCGATATTGGGAAACTCAGGCGCCACGTTCGCCAACGATGAGCCGCAGTCCGCACCCAAGCGCAGTGTGATACGCGTGCTCTTGCCATGACTGGCGGGGATATTGCCCAAGAAACGCACCGTGCAGGCGAACTGCACCAGGATGTTGGTATGGTCATCCTTCGTATCGGCGTCGATGAATTGTACGAGCGAGCCGCTCTGCAGCGGGAGGCCTCGCGGGGCTGCGGGCGCCGCCACCGGGATGCACGCTGCGAGGATCAGGCAGGCGGCAAGGATGCGCCATCGCGCGCTCGCCGACGCAATCAGGAGATCTCGAATGATCACCTCACCCGCGGTTTCAGTAGGGGCCTTAAAGGAGCCTTGGACGTGACTACGATCCAGCTATGCGTGTTATGGCAGGTGGCGCAGTCCTGAGTGGTCAGCGGGTGATTGGGCTGCTTGCCGATGGCGGTTATGCCGTTGTGACAGCTCGTGCAACTCGCCGAAAGATTCAAGTGGCTGAAGGTCACCGCGTTCCAGGCAATGGTGCCATGGCAGGCGCTGCAGTCCTGCGAGGTGGCAATATGCTTGAGCGATTTGCCGGCGGCCATGACACCGTTGTGGCAGGTGGAACACGCGGCAGTGACACCCTGGTGATCGAAGCGCGCCGGCAGCCAGGCCGAGGTGATGTGACAATTCTGGCACAGGTTATTGGTGGCGATGTGCGCAGTGCCTTTGCCGCCCGCCAACACACCGTTGTGGCAGCTGTAGCAACTGGCAGTGACGCCCACGTGTGAAGTGGATGCCAGTCTCGCGGCGGG
>JALYIT010000101.1 GCA_030775645.1 Pseudomonadota bacterium
TCTGCCAACAGAAACCCTTGAGCCTCATCACAGCCCCGCCTCTTGAGCCACTCCAATTGACCCGGACGCTCGATACCCTCCGCCGTCACGGTAATTCCCAGGCTTTGTGCTAACGTCAGAATCGCACTCGCGACGGCGGCGTCGCTCGCTGAACGTTCCAGATCGCGTACGAAGGCTTTGTCGATTTTAATTCGGTCCGGCGGGAACCGGGTAATATACGCAAGCGACGAATATCCGGTTCCGAAATCATCGAGTGCGATTCGGCAACCTAGTTTGCGCAGCCTATCAAGAGCGCCTCGTACAGCAGTCGAATCGTTCACCAGCAGTGACTCGGTGATTTCGACTTCGATGAGGGATGCGCACACGCCCGCGGCAGCGGCCTCTGCCTCGATGGTACGCGCCGGATCTCCGTGCAGAAGTTCTTTACCCGAAATGTTAATGGCAATCGGCAACTCAACGTTGCGATTTTGCCACTTTCTGAGCTGCTGACAGGCTGCGCGCACGACCGAGTTTCCCAACTCGATAATCAAACCACTATCCTCGGCGATTTCTATAAAGCTCGCAGGCGCAATCTCCCCATACTCCTCGTCGTGCCATCGAAGAAGTGCCTCTACGCCCACCATGCGATTGTCTTTCAGACGAAACTTGGGCTGGTAGTGTAAGTAAAGTAGACCATCGTGGACGGCGCGACGCAGTCTTCCTTCCAGAGCAAACCAATCCCGCAATCGAATGCTCATATCCGCCGTATACATAACGACTGATCCGGTTGCATCTGACTTCGCGCGATACATGGCCGTATCGGCGTTTTTCAACACAGTCGCAACATCATTGCCATCATCCGGGAAAACGGCCATTCCGACGCTTGGTGCCGAGTAAAATTCCAGGCCATCGTAGGCAATTGGTGCCTTGAGCGCCTGAAAGCAAGCCTCTGCAATTTCAGCCGCGATCAGGCGAGCCTTCACGTGGCGTACTAGAATCACGAACTCATCGCCTCCGAAACGGGACGCAGTCACCCAATCGCAGAGCTTGTGAAATCGCGCCAAGGTCTTGGTCAGCTTTGCAGCGACATCTTGCAGCACCGCATCACCGACGGAATGCCCGAAAGTATCGTTCACCCTTTTGAAACTATCGAGATCCAGGTAGATGATTGCGACTTGTTCGTTCGTTAGGGCTGCTTCCGCGAAGTGCTGCTCGGCGGTATCAACGCAACGTTGCCGATTGGGCAATCCTGTGAGCGTGTCAAAGAACGCTAGCCGTTCGATGCGTTCAGCGGCTGTGGAGTTTCGAAGTATGTAAGCGAGACGTCTTGGTAGTAACGCCCAATTAACGGGTTTTGAAATGAAATCGGTTGCTCCGGCATCGAAGGCGCGGCTGATCGCGGCGGAATCCTCATGACCCGTGACCATCACGATTGGGACGCGCGCAAATCGGGGCTCGGCGCGCAGGCGACGACATATGCTGTAGCCGTCCATGCCGGGCATATCAACATCCAACAGAACGATCGAAACATCGTTTGTCAATGCGGCATCAAGTGCAGCCACACCGTTATCAAATGCCAAGGGTGTGAGGCCTGCGTCCACCGCGGTGGCTGTCAGCAGCAAGCGGCCGCTGTCTTCATCGTCCGCGATTATGGCAACGCCTTTCGGACCGCTCATGCGATTTCTCGTACCTGCCACTTGGCAAGTTCTGCGCACAGTAGCGGAAGCGCTTCAACGAGCCTTCGGGCGATCTCGCCCGCGCCCGCTGCATCGTTGAAGGCGCACGCCTGCTCAAGCATGCGCAATTCCCGGCCGAATTTAAGAGCGCCGACATTCGCTGCAGCCGCCGCCAATTTATGGCATAGGGCGCCGGCGGCAGTGTAGTCACCGCGCCCGAGGGTAATTTCGAGCTGTTCAATCGCTTCACTTGAGGAACGTTGAAAACTGTCAACCAGTCTTGAAAATAGATCTCCGTCCGATGTGGAGCGCAGATTGCGCAATGCCGTCACACTCGGCGCATCTACTGTCGCTAGGGGTTGCCGCTCCGCGAGTGTTGCGCGGGATGCGCCAGTGCCATTCGCAGCAGCAGGCTTTTTGATCCATTGGACAAGGGTCCCGCGAAATTGCTCGAGCGTATAGGGTTTACTCAAAAGGCCGTCCATGCCTGATTGCAGGCAAACCTCTCGGTAGCCGTTTTCATGGTGCGCGGTCAGCGCAATAATCGGTATTCGACGATCCTTCAATTCGTGCTTTCGTATCAGCGTGGCGGCGGCAAAACCGTCCATTCCCGGCATGTTTAGATCCATCATTACGAGGTCAAATCTTTCCTTGAGACAGCGCGCGACCGCCTCTGCGCCATCAGTAACCCACACGCTGCTACAGCCGAGTTCCGATAGATAACCCTGAGCGATGAGAGCATTAACCGCTTCGTCTTCGACCAGCAGTACATGCCCCAGGATTAGATCGGAATGGGGCTGCCTACCCGCCGCATCTGGGATTGCGGCGCGTGGTAGCCTAACGGCCTCTCTAAGTGCCTTATCGAGTTCGGCGCGTTGCACGGGCTTATAGACCACACTGGCGGGATTTAACGTGCAAGTCTCTTGCAGCCTCTCCAGCTGCCGGGTGGTGGCGACGACCACGAACGCTGATCTGGAAAATCGTGCTCGATTTGCTTCATCTAAGAAAAAGGAGTGGTGAGTTCCTAAATCTACAATAAGGGTACCGCCAACCCCATCCTGCGACACATCATAGCCAAGTGATAAGGCGTGCCGTGTTAGCGCCTCGTTCATCGAATCTCGATGGGTCAAAATTTGCACAGACGCGCCGCTCGTGGGTGCGGGACTCTTGAGGGAGCCGGTCTCCGCGACTGCAAGCGGTAGAATCACACGAAATAAAGATCCAACACCCGGACTGCTCTCAACCTCAATGGTGCCGCCCATTCGGTCCGCAAGCTCTCGGCAAATCGAAAGACCAAGGCCGCTGCCCCCAAACCGTCGCGTAGTCGATTCGTCAGCTTGCGAGAACGGCTCAAAAATTCTCTGCATCGCCGCCGGATCCATTCCAATGCCGGTATCGGTAACGGTAATTTGAACTTTCGCTTCGTGCCGATCATCAATGTTGATGTCTGTTTTAATCGCGACTTCGCCCTGAGCGGTAAACTTAATAGCATTACCGACGAGATTCATCAAAATTTGCCGAATTCGCAACTCATCGCCCGTGACCATGATCGGATCGACGGGGGGGCAAACCACGAGTTCTATGTTTTTCGATTCCGCGCCGCCCGAGAACAGAGTAGCGCACTCCTCGACGACTCGGCTCAGATCGAACTCGATACGCTCGAAACAGATTTTGCCGGCCTGCATTTTGGACAAATCAAGAAGGTCGTTAACGATTTGAAGCAGCACATTGGCGGACGAGCGAATCGTATCGGTTAACCGCTTCTGTTTGGGGGATTGCGGCGTTCGAGCTAACAGTTCCGTGCTGCCAACCACACCGTTCATCGGCGTGCGCAGTTCATGACTCATTCGCGCCAAGAAAGTACTTTTTGCTTGCGACGCTTCTTCTAGCTGACGATTACTCTCAAGCAGTTCTCGAGTACGCAATGCGACCTGCGACTCGAGGCGTTCCTTCGCGCTCACAACCCGAGCAAGCCTGGCTCGAGTCATTCTGATGCGATAGCCAGCGAGCGCCAGCAAAAGCAGCCCGTAAATCGCGTACGCAGCCGGCGAACGCCAAGGCGCTGGATTACGGTGGACAATCAATCGGAGGGGAGGATCACTCCAGACGGAATCGGCATTTGCGCCGCGAACCTCTAACAGATGATCGCCCGCATCTAAGTTCGTTAGGGTAATACGACGCTGGGCACCCAATTCAATCCAGCGGTCCGCTAATCCCGCAATCCGGTATTCGAGCTTGTTGCGCTTCGGTGATGTGAAATCAAGTGCGGCGAAGTCTAAAGAGGCGATGCTGGCATTGTAATCAAGCTTAATCCGATCCAATTGCCAGTAGGGCGTATTGCTTCGCACCGGCACCCCAAGTACTTCAAGGCGGGTCAGCGCAACACGAGGCGCAAGATTATTCTCAGTGAGGCGCGAGGGATCAAATGTATTGAAGCCGCCGGGGCCACCAAAACACAATCGACCGTCGCGTAGTCGAAGAGAGGCATTGAAATCAAATTCCTCGCCTTGCAGCCCGTGCTCGCGGTGAAACGTCTTTATTTGACGGCTATCGGGATCCAAACGCATGAGGCCGGCGTTGCCGCTGAGCCAAAGCGACCCGGCGGCATCCGGTACGATGGCGTAGATGGTATCGCTGGAAAGCCCGTCCTCACGCGAGGCCACGTCAAAAACGATATCGTCGGGTGCTTCGGGACTCCCGATGACCCGGGCGATGCCCCCCTTGTCAGTTGCTATCCAAACTTGCCCCTTTTTGCTAATAGCAATACTGTAGATGGTGTTCGATGGCAGGCTGGTGGATGAGTTCGGATCATTCCGGAATACTTTAACGACGCTCCCATCGGGCCGAGCGAGATCCAAGCCACCGCCATCCGTCCCGATCCATATGTTGCCGGCAGCATCCTCTGCAATCGCGGTGACGCTATCCGCGCTGATCGCGCCTGCTTGATCTGCGGTGTGAGCAAGTTGGCGGATAATCCCTGTCACGGGATTGAGTATGTTAGCTCCGCCGCCATGCGTGCCAATCCAAAGCTCGCCGCTATGCGATTCAAAAATTGTCATGACACCCGCGGCGCTTAGACTGTGATTATCGCCGACTCTCGCGCCGATCGATTCCAGCTTGCCACTCGGCGATAATGTCTTCAGCCCATCCGCCATCATTCCGATCCACAGATTGTCGTGCCGATCGGTGAGCAAAGACATCACGCGTCGGTCCCCGAGCGCGTTGGTCTTATGCAGAATGCTATCGACGTCCGTTGCCTCTGCGCTCTCATCATCGAATCTGACTAGCCCGCCGCCAAGTGAGCCAATCCATACCTTCCTATTGGGCGCATCCGCAAAGCTCGTGACCAGCTTGCCCACGAGCCAGCTAGGCCGATGACCGCCAAGTTCCCAGCTACGAGGATTCCAGCGGCTCACGCCTCCTTGTCGGGTGCCAATCCAGATAAGCCCGGCGGTGTCCTCATAAAGCGACATGATGTATGAATCTCGCAGCGAGCCGCTGTCGCTCTCGTCATGTCGATAGTGAATGAAAGTCTCTGTCGTGGGCTCGAGCAGATCGAGGCCCTCTCTCGTTCCCACCCAGAGTCGGCCGGCTCGATCACGTAAGATCGCCCTGACTTCATTGCTGCTCAGAGATCTCGCATTGGCCGGATCGTGCCGATAGGTCTTCAATAAATGGCCACTGCCGTCCAATTGGTAGAGTCCGCCATCCAGAGTGCCGACCCAAAGCGTAGCTCGTCCCTCAGGCAACACCTGTGAAACCTGATCACCCCCCGGAGAATGTAAATCACCCGGGCCGCGGCGATAGTGCAAGAATTCATTGGTTTCCGAGTGCCATTGGTCTAGACCTACCGTGGTTCCGACCCACAAGGCTGCGTATTTGTCGAAGGTCAAGGTTAAGACCTGGTCATCGCTCAGCGTTTTGGCGTTGTTAGGGTCGTGACGCATATGGGTGGCAATTCCTGTAGCGGGGTCTATGACATCGACACCCGAACCCGTCATACCCACCCAAACGTGACCGCCTTTGTCCACCAGTAATGCTCGCACCACGTCGCTCGCGAGCGACTTGTCATTCGCAGGATCATGGCGAAAGGTGGTGAAGCTATCAGTTGCTCGATTCCACCTTGCAATCCCTGCATCCTTTACGGCCACCCAGAGGTTTTTTTGCTGGTCCTCCACAATCTGATAAATAAAGTTTCCCGGCAGGCCATCGCTGCTGTTGCGGGAGTAGGCGTACCGAACCAAGTCGTGGCCGTCAAAACGCACCAGCCCGTCTTCCGTCCCAAGCCATATGAAACCCTGGGAGTCCTGCAGTGTTGCCATGACAGTGCCTTGGGGCATCCCTTCGGATGGCGTCAAGTGCTCGAGCATTAAGCCCGGCGTATCCGCAGCGCATACCGCCGCGTGCCATAGGAGCAGGCAGCACCCTGTGATAATCCGTAGCCCCAAACCCCATTTACGATCCATGCGTCTACCATGCACTAAGTCGCTGCGCGCATGATTGACGCACATCCGCTACCCGCATTTTGCTGCTCTGGGGCTGGGATGCACTTCACAAAACAGGCGAAATCCGTGCGCGGAGCGAATAACAATGGATCCCGCATTATTGGATAGCTAGTCATCGCCGGAGCGTCAATGAGTCGCGAATTAAACTGAAATTAGGGCGTCTTACATAAGCCGGCACGATTAAGTAATAACAATGTTTTCGGTGCGACATATGCGGGTTTTATAGGTTGATTATTTGAACCGCGTCGCAAGACCAAGTGTTTGGCCAAAACGCAGCTGTGCTCAAATGCCGACAGTCACCAAGCAGTGTGGGAAATTACGCGGGATCTATCATGAACAAGTTGCGCAGGCTTTCTGCCCATTTCCTCATACTCGCCGCGTTTTTCTGCTCGACCTACGCCGCGCCCAGCGAGCAGCAAAAGGCCAAAGCCTTAACCAACCCGTGGGTGGAGACGCATATCTACATCGTTGAAGGTGCGTCGGTCGAGTTAGTTCAAGATGGCATTAAACGAGTGGGCGGCAAAGTGCGCCAAACACTGCCTATCGTCAATGGGGTCTCCGCGGATTTGACCGCTACGGAAGCGCACACACTGCAATCTAGTGGAGGATTTCGACTCTTTAGAGATCGTGCGCTAACTACCAAGGCGCCCAAATCATTCGCTAGCCCTACAATGGTTTTCACAGATGGTACAGCGATCGTCTCGAAGAAGAATCGATTCCAAACGAACTATCCCAGTCTGGTGGGGGCCGACGTCCTTCAAGTACAAGGTATCACCGGCAAAGGCGTGACGATTGCCGTACTGGACACAGGCATCTGGATCAACCGCGCGGATAACCTCAAGTCTCGCATACTCGCGAGCGTGGATATCCTCAATGGCGGTCGCTCCGTCTCCGGCGATCAGTACGGTCACGGCACTCACATCACATCGATCGCGGCCGGGGGCAATATCACGCCAAGCGGGCATTATTCCGGCATAGCGCCTAATGCAAATCTCGTGATTGTTCGTGCATTCGATGGCGAGGGCCAGGGCAGCTATGCGAATGTCATCGCAGGGCTGAATTGGATCGTGGCCAATCAACACAAATATAGGATTCGCGTTGTTAACTTGTCATTCGGCGCGCCAGCGCAATCGAATTATTGGGACGACCCGCTCAACCGGGCGGTGATGGCAACGTGGAAAGCAGGCATTGTGGTGGTCGCTTCGGCGGGAAATGAGGGGCCTGGCCCCATGACGATTGGCGTGCCAGCGAATGTTCCTTATGTCATCACCGTGGGAGCGCAGACGGATAACTTTACCCCTTTCGATCCCACCGATGATCGGCTGGCATCCTTCTCATCCACCGGACCGACTTTCGAGGGTTTTGTTAAACCTGAAATGATTGCCCCAGGCGGGCACATGGTCGGATCGATGTGGTATCAGAGCTATCTGGCAAACATCGATCCGGGCTCCATGAGCAAGCATCAGTTCTTGTTCACGATGTCCGGTACGAGCCAGGCCGCTGCCGTCACCTCAGGAGTCGTTGCACTCATGTTGCAGGCGGATCCCACCTTGACGCCGGATACGGTGAAGTGTCGGCTTATCGCATCGGCGAGCCCGGCCGTGAATGCGGCGGGCGCGCTTGCTTATAGCGTTTTTCAGCAGGGGGCGGGCCTCGTGAACGCGGTAAACGCTGTAAACAGCATTGCCGCGAATTGCGCCAATCAGGGCTTGAACGTAGCTGCCGATCTCGCCGGCACCGCACATTTCGGCGGCCCGGCCAACCGGGATTCCAGCGGGAAGTTCTACATCATGGACATGGCCAACGCCGTTTGGGGAGCCCCACTCTCCGGAGATGGTTACACCTGGACTCAAGGCTACACCTGGACTCAAGGCTATACCTGGACTCAAGGCTATACCTGGACTCAAGGATACACTTGGACTCAGGGGTATACCTGGACCCAAGGTTACACATGGACCCAAGGTTGCACCCCAAGTTCGGGATACGCTTGGAGCGCAAGTTTGCCGTGGTGGGGTACCAAGGGAGTGTTGAATAGCAGCGCCGCACCCGCTTCAATCGAAACATGGGTGCCCAACGAGTGAGCTATATCAGCGACCGACGCTGTGTCAATCGCGTGAAATCTGCACATCTGGTTCACCGAACAGGATTTTGAAACCTGGAAAATTTCGGACTCGCACCAGCGTCCGTATGGCAGCGAGAGCGCAGTCGCGAAATTCCGGGGCGACACACTCCCTAGGTAACGGCCCAGTCGAATTCTCGCGCGACTCTCGCTGCAGTTCTTCGCAGTTGTGGCTGCCAGCGCGGCGGTCGAAGCTCTTGGCGGCGAAGTCGATCCCTCGAGCGAAGATAGGCGGCTTCTCGACTTTGGCCTCGAGAATACTTTTAGCACTTTTCTTTGGTCGGCCTAAGACAGCATAGAGAATGCGTCCGGGTGAAACGACTCCGAAGAGGGGCCGGTGGGGCAACGTCGCCGGGTGGAAAGCGCGCGTTTAGGACGCCACCGCAGCCTGCTGGGAGGGCGTCTTTTCGTTTTCCTTGCAATAACATACGGTAGCATTTACCGGTAATTGCAGATCATCTGGGGCTCTCATTCAATCACTTGGCGTCTCAGTGCCAACTCTATATCGATGGCTCCCGGCGTCCGCGAGACCTTAGACTGTGCGTGAAATAGGTTTGCTTGAATGCGCCCGGGTTTTGACCCGCAGGCGACATTCGTTTGGTCTGAGCGCGATCGCTCAAAGGCGGATGGCGGTCATTCGCATCGGTTGGAGGGCCGTGTAGCCTGGTTGGCTTCGGTCAATCAGAGGCAATCGGCATGCAGCGAAATCTGGACAGGCGGGCTTTTCTTCGATACGGCACTGCATTTGTGGGAGCTGCCTCCTATTCGAACACGGGCAAAGCGCAAACTGCAAAGACCAGGCTCATCCTTCTGGGGACAGGTGGCGGACCGCGGCCACGGAAAGGCAGCTCGGCGCCCGCCCAGGTGATCATCAGCAACAATACAGCGTACGTCATCGATTGCGGCGATGGTGTCGCGCGACAGCTCGTCTACGCGGACGTGCCTCTGCCCACGCTGCGTCACATATTCCTGACTCACCAGCATTCGGATCACAACGCAGACTACGGAAATTTGCTTTGGCTTGCGTGGGCTGCCGGGCTCAGAACGCGGGTCGATACCTGGGGGCCGCCGCCGCTGGCACGAATGACGAAACTCTTCTTCGAAATGAACGCCGCCGACATCGCCGGCCGCATCGCGAATGAAGGCCGAGTGCCGCTCGTACCGCTGGTTCATGTACACGAGCTGCGTGAGGCCGGACCAGTCATGCGGGATGAAAACGTTAAGGTCACGGCGGCAATCGTGCAACACCCGCCCATAGTTCCGGCGTTTGCATATCGTTTCGATGCCGCCGACCGTTCGATCGTGATTTCCGGCGACACGGTGCTATCCGATAACCTCGTGAAACTGGCACGAGGCGCTGACGTTCTTGTGCATGCAGTACTCTACGTACCCGCGCTCGATCGTCTCGTCGCTCGTGTGCCAAACGCCCCGGCCCTGAAGGCCAGCATTCTGGCTAACCAAACATCAGTTGAAGATGCAGGCCGCGTGGCAGAGGCAGCCGGAGTAAAGACTCTGGTGCTCTCGCATTTCGTGCCAGCGGAAGATCCCGAGGTCACGGATCAGATGTGGATTGACGCTGCCCGCAGACATTTCCGCGGGTCGGTGATCGTTGGCAAGGATCTGCTGGAAATATGAGCGTCCGTCAACGGCACGATGATCGAAGATACGGATGACCGCAAGTGGCCGGGAGGCGCGCCCCTCGCAAAGCGGAGTTCTATCGGCCATCGAGACCCTTAACGTATGTAAAAATCCGTTTCTTCAGGTCACCCCGTCCGCGTGCTGCACCCCGTATTTTACCTCTCGCACTTGGTTGCCGAACGCCCAATCGCGCTTGCACGTGGCGACTGCGATCCGCGATCCTGGCTCACCCGAACTTCTATATTACGTCGTAAGGGATCAAAAGATCGACCGATACTAGTTGGATCCGCCACCGAAGCGTCGCGCCCGGCACTCCCGCGCTGCTAACTGCCCTCGATCTGTGCCATCAGTTCATTCTTGCGGTCGAACATTTGCTGGCCGAGTGCGTCCAAATTCATCTTTCGCGCTTGTTGAGCTTCGGCAAACATGCCGTCCTTTTGTTCTTCTTCCTTGACGTGATGTTTGATCATCTCCGAAAGCACACGCACTTGTGAATCGAAGTAGTCATCCGACGGATCGGATTGTTGGATTTTAGCAATGAGCTGCTTGGCGCCATCATGTTCCACGATTGCCTCGTGGTGCATGTCTTTATCTTTTGTTGCTGCTAAGAAGGCCGGATAAAAGATCTCTTCCTCAATTTTACAGTGCACCGTCAACGCGTGGCAGATACTCGTTGCAAGGGTCTTCTTTTTCTTATCCGACCGAGATTTTTCGAATTCCGCGAACCATTTTTTCACTTGTTTGTGGTCGGCTTTGAGCAATGCAACAGCATTGGGTGAACTGGAGGATTTAGTCTTGTGAGCGGTCTCAGCGGCCATAAAGGATTCCTTAACTTTGGTTGATTCAATACGATAGGTGGATTTTACCGCTTCTTGAGGCAGGGGCTTATGTATTTTCGAACGGAACTTCGTTTGCTACTTCTGTGGCATGATCAACCGAGTGGTTGCTCCAGCAGGCCCGCCGGAGAGGTCAGCAGATTAGCTGCGGCGTACCAGAATAAGAGACGATTCGCATGTTCCTGCGCTGGAATGAAGTGCCGGTGCAGGATATCGTGGCGCAGTTCAAGGTAAATCGGTCAACCCTGTACCGAAAAATGATCGTATCTGTCGCCTAAAGTACAAAGAGAATCACAGCACCGATGGCACTTGAAAATGAGCAATTGGAGGGGTTCCCAAATTCTTCGCACGTTTTGACGAGGAGGAACGCTTATGCTGCAAATGTTTATGTTTGTGGGGTCAACGTTGCTCGTAGTAGGCGCTGGCGTTTGCTTCGTCGTACAGCAGGCGGTGAACGCGCATCTGCGGACGGACCTGAACTCGGCGGCTTGGGCTGGCTTCGTTAGTTATCTCGGCGGGACGCTGTGCATGTTGGCGCTTGCACTTGCCATGCGCGAAACTGTGCCGTTGACGAGCGCGGTTCTGCGAAGTAATTGGTGGGCATGGACCGGAGGCTTCTTCGGCGCGATTTATATAGCAATATCAATTTTGTTGGTGCCCCGACTCGGGGCGGCGACTTTCGTGGCACTGTTGGTGGCGGGCCAAATGCTTGCCTCGCTGGCTTTTGATCACTACGGCGTTTTGGGGGTTCCTCAGCAATCAGTAGATCCTTCACGCCTGCTCGGCGCCGGACTTCTAATCGGAGGCGTCATCCTCATTCGTCGTTAGTGATTAGGCGCTTGCAACAGGACGTCGCTCTCTAACCATTCATCCTTTTACACCCGCGACGACTGGCGGTTGGCCGATGACGTTCGATATCTCGATGGGCGTCAGACGAAGAATTGGACGTTGCTCGAACAAGTGAACGCCGCGGTGACGCAACAGCAAGCCGCCATCGACGAGGTTTTGCGGCCCTACGAAATGCCGCGCGCCGATGCGGGCGCGCCGCTGATGGGGGCCAAGAGCGGCGCCAGGTAAGCGGCGGTCTTGCTGGTGGGATGACAGGCCACCGTTTCCGGCGTGCCGGCGATGACGATCTTGCCGCCTTCATCGCCCGCGCCGGGCCCGAGATCGATGATCCAGTCGGCGGCGGCCACGACCCGCATTTCGTGTTCGGCGACAATTACGGTATTGCCGGCATCCACCAAGGCTTCGAGTTGAATCATGAGTCTGTCCACGTCGGCTGGGTGCAGCCCGATAGTGGGCTCGTCGATGACATACAGAGTCGCGCCGCGCGGGATGCGCTGGAGTTCGGTGGCGAGTTTTACGCGTTGAGCTTCGCCTCCGGAGAGTTCCGTCGCAGGTTGCCCGAGACGCAAATAGCCCAGGCCGATGTCTTGCAGGAGTTTCAGAGGCCGATGGATGGCGGCTTGATCGGCGAAAAACTCGCAGGCCGCATCGACGCTCAAGGAGAGTACCTCGGCAATGTTCTTGCCTCGATGCAGCACCTGCAGCGTCGATTCCTGGTAGCGGGTGCCGTGACAGGTCGCGCACGGCGCGTACACGCTCGGCATGAACAGCAGTTCCACGCACACAAATCCCTCGCCCTCACAGGCGGGGCAGCGGCCACCTTCGACGTTGAAGGAGAAGCGGCTGGCGCGATAGCGGTGTTTTTTTGCTGCGGGGGTAGCGGCAAATAATCGTCGCACCTCGTCGAAGAAGCCGGTGTAGGTGGCCAGGTTGGATCGCGGCGTGCGGCCGATGGGCTTTTGATTCACGGCGACGATTTTGCGCACAAACTCTCCACCCGCACCGACGCTGCCCGCCGTGACCTGCGCGGCGCCCAAGAGCGACTCTTCGGTGGACTCCTTTTGAAGGGCGGCTTTTTGCCCGACCGCTCTATCCGCCAACAGGTCGGTGAGAGCGATGCTGACGAGACTCGATTTCCCCGCCCCCGACACGCCGGTGACCGCGGTAAACACGCCGATGGGAAAGGAAATATCAAGTTCGCGCAGATTGTTGCGCGTGACCTTTCTCAATTCGAGCCAGCCCCGGGGCGCGCGAGGTTGGCGAGCCACCGGCCTCGCATCGGCAAAGAGATAGCGCGGCGTATGCGATTCAGCGACCTGGCGCAGCCCCTCAAGCGGTCCGCTGTACAGCACTCGTCCGCCGTTGGCGCCGGCATCCGGCCCGACATCGACAATCCATTCGGCGCGCCGCATCACCTCAAGATCGTGCTCGACCACAAACAAGGAATTGCCGCCTTTTTTGAGCTCCTCCAATGATCGCAGCAGCGCTTCGGTGTCAGCGGGGTGCAGTCCGGCGGATGGCTCGTCCAGCACGTACACCACGCCGAACAAATTGGAGCGAATCTGAGTCGCCAGACGCAATCGCTGCAACTCTCCCGGGGAGAGTGTCGGTGTGCTGCGTTCCAGGGACAGGTAACCCAACCCCAAGTTCTGCAGTGTTGAGACCCGTTCCTGAAAGTTCGCCACGATGCGATGTGCCGCGAGGCGTTTCTCCTCAGGCCACCGGTCACGGCCCGCGCCGCGCGCTGCTGAGTTTACAAGCAGGGCGGTCAGCTCGTTCAGCGGCAGGTGTGACAGGGCTGCGATGTCTTGTCCTGCGAATCTGACTAACAGTGCCTCGCGCTTCAAGCGTTTGCCATGACACACCGGGCACAGCGCGGAACTCATAAAGCGCGTGGCGCGCTTTTTCATCAAGGCGCTCTGTGTGGTGCGAAACGTCTGCAGTACGTAGTTGCGCACCCCGGTGAACGTGCCCTGATAGCTCGGCTCTTCATTGCGGCGCAAAGCGCGCCGGGTCTCGGCGGGCGTGTAGCCGGCATACACAGGCACGGTGGGCTTCTCGTCCGTATAGAGGATCCAGTCGCGGTCCTTCTTAGGCAGTTTGCGCCACGGAGTATCGACGTCGTAGCCCAGAGTTACCAGGATGTCGCGCAGGTTTTGCCCGTGCCAGGCCGGTGGCCACGCGGCAATGGCGCGATCGCGAATACTCAACGACGTGTCAGGCACCATGGCCGCCTCGGTGACATCGTAGACAGACCCTAGGCCATGACAAGTGGCGCAGGCACCCTGTGGGGTGTTCGGCGAGAAATCCTCGGCATAGAGCATCGCCTGCCCGCGCGGGTAGTCGCCGACGCGCGAATAGAGCATTCGCAGCAGATTTGACAGTGTAGTGATGCTGCCGACGGAGGAGCGGCTGCTGGTGGCACCGCGCTGTTGCTGCAGGGCCACCGCTGGCGGCAAGCCCTCGATGGAGTCAACGTCGGGGATGGCGATCTGGTCCATGAGCCGTCTCGCGTATGGGCTCACAGATTCGAAGTAGCGCCGCTGGGCCTCAGCGTAGAGGGTGCCGAACGCCAGGGAAGACTTACCGGAGCCTGAAATCCCGGTAAACACCACCAGGGCATTACGCGGGATATCCACACTGACATTCTTTAGATTGTGTACACGTGCACCGCGAACATGGACGACGTTGTCATTGGCGATGAGGTCGGGAATGTTGGCTTGGGCGTAAGACTTCACCCGTTGCACTTTAGGTTCGCGGCGCGTTTTGAACAAGGCAGACAGGGGTGCGCGCAAGGGTCAGATTTATCCCGCACCGCAATGAGCGCGAAATTCCGGCAGGCTTGGTGCGCGCAAAAGGATATATTCGGTCAGCTCAATCTAGCGACTAGCCGACCGGGTTTGAAGCGCCGGCTAAGAAATTAGCCTCACCATAGCCCTGGCGTTGCAAGCTAATGATGGTGCGCAGACTTGGCGGCCAAACGACTCGGCGGACCTACCCGATTTTCTGACCCGTCATAGGCGCGCATCAGGAGGGAAGAAATCGCGACAAACCCTTAAGCGCGCGCTTACCGCGACAGACTCGTGACACGTGCGAGTCTTCGACGATCTGTACTGGAAAGGATTTCTCGATACTGGCAAGCCAGCCGCTCACGTCCTTGCGGACTAAGGTCCCTGTCATCAAGTCGCCAATTGAAGGACCATCGAGAGCGCTTAGGCGCGTAACGGTTCACGTCCTGCATCACTCGACTCAACGGCTCACTTTGAAAGGCAAGGCGTCCACCCTGCCAGCCGATTCCAACTGCAACTTCCCCGAGCCGTCCGCTTGATGCAGCGGTCGCCGTACATACCAGGGTTCACGCTGGATTCAGTGCAGCCCGGATGATCTGCAACGGTTTTTTGCTCCGCATACTCCTTAACAACCCGATCGACTAAACGAAGATTTGCATCTCAAGGCTTGAGCTGAGGGTTTGCTGCCGTCAATAATTCTTCTAGGATTGCCGGGTCTACGGGTTTGGTGAGGTGATGGTCAAACCCCGCTGTCAG
>JALYIT010000102.1 GCA_030775645.1 Pseudomonadota bacterium
CTTCACCCAACCGACGAATCAGGAGTTCCTCCAACTGCCGCGTCGAAAGCCCGGCCGCACTGGTCACACCAAGCAATGGGAAAGTAATGTTTCCCGACTTGCTGATCCGCAACGCTGCCGAAAGCTCGGGATGGTTGAACACCGTTATCGTCACAAGATCGTCGGCGCCCAACAAATAATCGGCGCCTTGCCCGATGGCCAGCCGAGGAGATTGTGAGAGAAGGAAACAAAGAGCGAGAAAAACGACTGGTAGCTTTCGATTAGCTTTGTACATAATATATTCAATAAAACCTTCGCCTGTGCCTCATAAGTCCATGAAATGGAGGTGCATGTTGAGGGGTCACCACCCACAGCCTAATCCAATACCCTCCGTACTTCTACCCTGTCAAAACTGCAGCGCCAAGCTCAGTTGCTCAGCTCGTCCTCGAATGCGGTAGGTTTTACAATCGAGTAGCGTTTTTGCTCGCTATTGCGCCCCAAGGCGTGACCTCTAGCACTGCGACACCGTACCTTACACCAACCGTGCGAAATTCGATCGCACCGAGTCGATGGTTTTTCGAAGACCACACCGTGCAACCCCACATCCATCGACCGTCACGGGCCGCTCCAGGCGCCGCTGCGGCGTAGCGTAACTTGGACATAAAACCGCATGGCCGTTCGCAATGGCAGCACCCGGGCGGGTACCGCCTCGCCGGCTAAGGGGCCAGGCCGTAGCCTCCGTCGCGGCGACGGGGTCGGCCCCACCACCCGCCATGACCTTCCGCCCTGCCGGTGACTTTGCACCACGAAGGACGTTATCCGGCCATTTGGGCGCGAACATTTCGAGTTCTATATACTTTATTTCGCCCCCGACAAAATTTGTAAGAAATTCAATCCCCATGGCTTACATTCGTGAACTTTCCTCAATCAGAGGCATTGCAGCAGTAGTCGTTGTCTTCGGGCATGTGCTCAGTGTCGTTGATCGGCATTCGTTGGGACACGAGGGCACCGACGGCGGCAGGGCGTGGGTCGCCCCTCTCTTTGACTTCATGTCCTCCACCTTCAACGGGCCGGCAGCCGTCGAGCTTTTTTTCGTCCTGAGTGGATTGGTCTTGTCCTTATCTCTGGCGCGCGGCGACAAGGACTACGTGATGTGGATGAACTCCTTCTATATCAGAAGGATCTTTCGAATTTACCCCGCGCTATGGCTTTCCTTTATCTTGGCATTGGCACTTCTACCATTCGAACGAGACGCGTGCCTCACCGGCGTGTGCACGAACTGGGCAGCAACTAACTTTCAGGAAGATTTCACACTGAAGAGAATTGCCCTCTCGTTCATGGGATTGTACGTGCACCTCAATGGTCCGACATGGTCGTTGCGGGTGGAGTTATTCTATTCGCTGCTTCTGCCCGCCATATTCTTGATGCTGCGAAACAAGAAGACGCGCTTGGCAGGCTCTTTGTTCGTTCTCGCGTTGGCCGTCCTTCCGATCCCCCGACTCTATTCCGTCCATTATGCGCTTGCCTTCGTGCTGGGCTCCGCCATCCCGCTTCTTCCCCCCGGCAAGAGAGCCTCGCCCTACGGCCTTCTTGCCGCAGTTTCCCTTGCCGTATTGATGTACTCCCGCCGAGCGATGATCTCTCTTCACTTCGATGAAAAGACTTTCGAGATCATCGAGATCTTCGCGTCGTTCGTGATTGTCTACGCATTTTTCTATAGAAAAGTGCATGTTCGATTTCTTGCGGGCAACGGCTTTTTCTATGTGGGAGAGATTTCGTACAGCATATACCTCCTGCACTTTCCGTTGTTGTTCGCACTTTTGTATCTGTTGGAGAATAGCGTCGGCGTCCCGCGCATCTCCGAAAGCCCATACCTGTATACGATGGTCCTCGGCGCGATGACCATTTCTCTGACGATTGGTCTAGCCTCGCTGAGTTTTCACTTCGTCGAATTGCCCTTCCAGTCGCTAGGCCGCCTCGTCTCCGAGCGCATTCGAAGCGTCCAGAAAGTTTAATCTTCGACCCGGGCATACCAGGGCCAGGGTATGTTCGCCAGCGTGCGCAACTACTGCTTTGCGCCGCGGGAAGCCAGTGAATCAGAGATGGCCTTATGCGGCTTTTTGGGGTTGCCATTGCCGTCCGCTATGCCGTAGTGCCCCTGTTCCCCCGGCAGGTTCGGCTCATCGAGTAATTCGTAAACAAAAACTCCCTCGATCTTATACTTTCGCGCGACGCCGAACATTTGGGCCACAAACTCCGATAGCCACTGCTGAGCCTCCGTATCGTCGTTGTCTCGCGCTGCAATATTTGAATTGAACTCGGTAATCCAGACCGGCGGCCCGAAAGACGCGTGAATCGCAGCGACATTCGCCGCGTTACACCGTGCCTTCTCTATATTTCCTTGGTCCGCATACCAGTGAAACGCCGTGATGTCCCACCGTATTCCGTCCTCCCACAGCGCCTTGAGAAATCCGTAGTGACAATAGCCCGCATCGTCCACCAACACCTTGGCTGATGGATTTCCGGCGTGCACGCCATCGATCAGACCTTTGATCAACCCGCGGGCCTGCGGATAACGGTCTTGGTTATACTGGCTTCGCGACGAACCATCTCCCTTCATTCCGACCCAGTTATCGACCTCATTGCTGGCTTCGAAATATTGAAACTGCGGATACTCGCGCGCCAAATCGGATCCATATTTATACGCACGTTTGTAGTTCCCCGATTCGTCGGTATGGCCATCCGGCCACAGGGCAATTCCGCGAAGTATGCTGACGCCGGCTTTTTGAGCCGCTGCCAGTAGGTCCGCACATCCCTTGTCGACGCACCCCGTTCGATACCAGTGCAATCCCGCTGCCGTGAGCAGTTGCATCTGCCTATCGAGGCTTTGGCGATTGTAGGAATACCCTGGGCCCAAATTTGGCTTATCGTCGTGTCCAACCGCGCCCCATCGAATTTCGTCGGCGACCGCCGGCGCCGCAAGCTGTGCACACAACACGGCCGCGAGGGCCAACGCACCGATGCCCGTGTGCGGAAGATCCGCGCGTAGAATGTTTCTGAAGGGCAGTAGAATGCTTCTGGATGGCAACATGTTTCTGAATGGCAACACGAACAATTGCTCCTCGATGACGCATGATGGAACCAAAACCGGGGCCACAATGACGCCGCCGACTTCACGATCCGATACAAACACGAAATGTATCACTCAGAGCCACAATGGTCGTGCGATCGTGGATGTCAGCTTAATCCTACAGGAACCGAGCAGGGGCAGGCTCGCTCGGCAAGGGGGGTTGCCTCGATCGGTGTCACGAATCGACGCGGCGGCCATGCCTAAACCCGTGGTGTTGCCGGACGACTGCCCAACAAATAACCGGCTACCGAGTCAGGGCGCTTGATATTGTTTTCCCCACATGCTTCGATAAGTCAGGCGCTCGATGGCGCATCAGCGAGAACCCAGTTTGGATACCTCCGAAATAGATGTATGGCGATAGCACGCGGTGTTGCGATATTACGTGGCGGCGTCTCGATTGCGTTCGTGGGAATCGCCTCGATGGTCGTTTTTTTTTGGCTGCCCTACAGTCCGCTGCAAGATTTGCCCGAGTGGGTTTACCAGGGCTTCGTATTCAACGAGATCTGGTCGGATCACGCCGGCGCAGGGTTTCTCCTGAAAGCTTACCCCGTTCCTTACACCTTCGTGCAGCTGCTGATCAGTGGGTCGCTGGTTTTGTTCAGTCCCATGATGACCACTAAAATCATAGTGGCGGCATATGCAGCGCTTGCGCTGTGGGCATCACACCGCTTCATAGGAACTCACGAGTTGAACCGCGCGATCGCTTGGCCGGTGCTGTTGTGCATTTTCGTATTGAATAGCCCGTTTTGGAACGGTTATATCGCCTATCAATTCGGGCTCGTCATTTTCGTATTTTATCTATCGCTGAGCCCCCGGTGGCGCACCGACATCAGGGTGCTGGTGATATTTTCCGTGCTCTCGTTTTTTACCCACGGAATGATTTATTTTGCCTTCATGTCGGCGGCGGCTGCCTATTCGCTTACAGAGCGGCGTCTCATCAGTTTCTCGATGGCGGTACTGCCGAGCGTACTCTTGGCATTGTGGTACGTGAGATCCAACGTAACTTCCGAAGTTGGCGGAGCGCCCGTCGCTTTGCGAACCGTTGCGGATTTTGTGAAATACAAAGTCTACACATTCATGAAGCTCGGACCCTATCAACACTTTTCCTTCACGGGAGTCGAGGAATCGAGCCGGCTCGCTTCTCTATCTCCGGTTCTGGGCACCGTTGCGAATCTCTTGTTCTTGGTTGGCGTCGTCTGTTCATTCTGCGCCGCCGGTGGCCGACAGCGTTGGTCAGCGCTGGTACGGGCGCCCGAAACCCTCATCGGCGCAGGCCTGCTCTGCATCGCTTGTGTCTTGGCTCCGACCGCTCTAGGTGTAGGAAACCCCAGCGAAAGGCTGCTCTACCCAGCGTTCATCGCGCTTTCGGCCATGGCATTCAAAATGGGTCGTATCGATGTTCCGACGAGAACGGCGCTGTTTGCTAATACGAGCGTGGCTCTGGCGATCATTTCGGGTTTTGCGCTTTGCTCGGCCGGATTGATTGTTGCCGGAATCTCTTATGATCGGAGTTCCGGGAGGGGAATCGTATCCCAGAATACCGTGGCAAATGCGGAGGCACCGACCGCAGATCGTGGGAGGACGCTGTTCCAACATCGATTGGTACAGTTCAACGACCGGATGAGAGAAACGGAGCGCGAATGGCGGACGGGGGATGCCCCTACCTTGCCCCTCGTATTCGACACCGCCTTGCTGCGCCAATCCCGCTCACCGGGACCTTTCCCACCGAATCGATGAACGCTCGGCCGCTTCAATTAACCGACAGCAGGTCCGGAGCTTTAGGCGCAATTTTACCCAAATTCTTCGCGACCGCCTGGAATTGCGCCTTCGCATTCCCGTTCTGATCCAATATTCCAAAATGGGCTTCTAGTCCTTGCAGGCTCGGCTCATCGAGCAATTCGTAAACAAAGGCCGCTTCGATTCTGTAGTTCGAGGCCGCACCACGAATCTGACTCATGAAGGACGGAATCCAGGTTGCCGCTGCCGTCCCCAGTTCCTTATAGTTGAACTCGGTCACCCATACGGGCCGCCCGAAGGATGCGTGGATGGCAGCCACGTTTGCGCCCTTGCAGCCCGCGTGTTCGATGTCCCCTTGGTCGGAATACCAATGAACGGCCGTAATGTCCCAGCGCACGCCATCCTCCCACAGCATCTGAAGGAATCCGTAATGACACCAACCGGCATCATCGACCAGGACCTTCGCCGCAGCGTCGGTCGAATGAATTCCGTCGATGAGGCCTCTGATTAGCCCGCGGGCCTGGTGATAGCGATGCGGGTCGTATTGCGATCGGCCGGACCCGTCCCCTGTCATCCCGACCCAGTTATCCAATTCGTTGCTGGCCTCAAAATACGTGAATGCAAAATTATGATAATTCCCTTCGGCGACGGCATACGAATATGCGCGAGCGTAGTTGCCTGCCTCATCGGCGGTTGCATCGGGCCGCAAATTGATCGACTTCAGAATGCTGATTCCATTCGAATTCGCAGCATTGATTAAATCATTGCAGTTTGCGCTCTCGCAGGAAGTGCGGTACCAGTTCATGCCGGCCGCAGTCAAAAAGTGCATTTGTTGCTGGAGTGATATCTTGTTGTACGGATACTCGCTTCCCCACGACAACCGGTCGTTGTGTCCAACTGCACCCCAGCGAACTCCCGCGGGGTCGGCCGCGCGGCTCGGTACTCCGCCGGCTACGCCGATCAAGAGGATTGCGAATCCTGCCGCAGCACGTTTAACACGAGGCAGCATTTCAGCAAAAACACGTTCCATGGCAGCCATCCGATTTTTTTCGCTAGGTACTCCTATAGGCACACTATCAAACAGAGCAACTATTTTCCGTCGGCTGAATCACACAATCAAAACGAGGATGTCTAGGGCAGTACTGACGCGCGTGCGCCGATGGCGCACCGTCCTAGTTGAGCAGGCGATTGTTCTGCAATCCGGCGAGCAGCCGTAGGTAAAACAGGTAGTTGAGAAACGGTCCTGCATGACCATCTGTTTCGACGGCATCACTGATATCAGGATCACCAGGCAAGGCTCTGAGATCCGCAAACGCCACGCCCTTCGCGCGCAAGTGTGAAATCACGGGATCGGAATCTGCACCGCTCAAGATGGCGACAAGCACGCGACCTGGATGCAGCGCAATGATCGCATCGAACGCGTGGGTCGTTACTTGCATCGCAACCGCCGGGTCCGGTTTATCTCGCACGCAATTCTTGGCGCCGACGTGCGACGAGCAAAAGAGGTCGACCCGGCGGATCATCAACTCACCCTGCTCATTGATTGAACCGAATGGGTAGTAAATCGCATTTTTTATTTGCGTATCGCCGAGTCGCGCCTCGAGGCCATTTCGAAAGTCAAAGAAAGCAGTTTGCGATGCCACGTTGATATCGTTGGTGCTCGGCTTATATGTCAAAACGACGATGTCGCTTGAGGACAGCTGGACGTCCGCCCGCCGCAACTGAAGCAGCGCATGCACCGTGGAGAACGAGGTCGATGAGAGATTGACGACTTCGTACTGCGGCAGGCGCTGTTGCAGCAGCCACGGCACGGTCTCCTCGTCATTCAATCCCCAGCCAAACATGGCCGAATCGCCGCATATGAAAATGCGCCGAGGCATGTGCGTCGAAAAATAGGAGGTCGATCTTCTCCCGCCGTCGTCAACCGTCAAATGAAACCGATGGTTCTGGCCCTGACGCTGCTCGGTTATGTCATAAGAACCCGGACGCAGGGAATAACCCAGTGCGGCATCCTCGACGAACAGCGGACCGTGGTCGATCTGCAAAGAGACATCGCTATTCCCGGTAAATTTTTTGACCGCCAATTTGACGAGAGCCACGGTCGCTAATCCGTTTGGATGAAAGCGCCGCCCCTCGAAATCGGCGGTGCGGCGATAAATGACATAGGCGGAAATCGATTCCAACGCCAACGGGGCGGCGACCACCAGAAATACGATTACAATTGTTTTTTTCAGACTATACGTCATCGCAAAGAAGTCACGAACCTCGCGTTGAAATTCCACCGGACAACGATGCTCGCGCAAGAGCCTTGACGCTTAGTGAGCCGCGCAGCCCAAGGTTATTATGTAGCGTCATGAGCAACGCAAGCGACGGCCCCCGGACCATGAAGTTGCTCAGTGCGCCGCATTATAGACCCATCAGGCGGCGCGGGGTGGCTTTTGGCGTGCCGCAGGGCCTCGGTCGAGTTCAGTCAAATCGTCTTGCTCACGACGACCGAAGGACCGCTGATGGCGCCCGCAGACGTATAGGCAACCAACATGAAATAATAGGTACCCGGCGTCATGCCGCTGATGACATGAGAC
>JALYIT010000103.1 GCA_030775645.1 Pseudomonadota bacterium
TGCCCCGGGCCGGAATCGAACCGGCGACCTAGCGCTTAGGAGGCACTCGCTCTATCCACTGAGCTACCGAGGCAGGGAATCGAGGCCGGAAGGTAGACAACCGGCCTCTCAAGGTTGGTGGAGGAGAAGGGGATCGAACCCTCGACCTTCGCATTGCGAACGCGACGCTCTCCCAACTGAGCTACTCCCCCGAAAAGGGCGAAGAATACTAGCAGCAAAGCCCCGATCTGCCAAAGGATCAATCATAATAAACGGCAAGGAGGATGAAGACATGTTGAAATCGGGGGAACGTGCGCCGGAATTCACGCTTCCGGACGCGGCAGGAAAAGACAGATCCCTGACGGAACTGCTCAGCTTGGGCGCCATCGTTTTGTACTTTTATCCTGCGGACTTCACGCCCGGATGTACGCGGCAAGCCTGTCTCTTGAGGGACTTGCATGGCGAAATCGATCGCGCCGGAATTCGCATTGTCGGCATCAGCCCCCAGAGTCCAGAATCACACACGAAGTTTCAAACCAAGTACAACCTGCCATTCGTTCTGCTTTCCGACCAGCATAAGGCAGTCATCAAGATGTACGGGGTCAACGGCCCTCTAGGTATCGGGGTTCGCCGCGTCTCGTATCTGATTGATGGAGGGCGTCGCATTCGCGATGTCGTGCTGGCGGATTTTATGATCGGACGGCATGAAGATTTCGTGCGCAAAGCCATTCTCTTGCGCGCGGCAAATCCTCAATAGGACATTCGCAACAAATTTGCATGACCGATGCGGGGCACGGTCACAATATACATCTGGCTGAAGTCTTGTTCATCGATACTGGGCACATCGCTGCGGCCGGCCAAGGTCGAGACGATTTCGGGCACGGTATTGATATGTCCGATGACCAACACGCGCCTGCCGCTGTTCTCTCGCAGTACCCGACGTGCCAAGCTCTTCGGATCGTCAGCTGGAGCCTCGATAGGAACGATCGCAAGTCGCGTTGCCAGCGGCGCCGCCGTCAAGCGGCTGCGCAACGTGGGGGATATGTAGATCGCATCTATCCGGCCCGCGCCCTTGATGTTCCCCAACATGCGCGCGAGCTGTGCCGCTCTCGCCTCCCCGGCGGAAGAAAGCGGCGGATCGACCGAGACGCCGGGCTCTTTTTCGGCGTGGCGTATCACCACAACGGTGGTCGAATTCGCCGTGAACCATACCCATACCGTGAACATCGCGAGACTCATTATTGCAAAGGCCGCGATCCCGGTTAACCAGATCGGTATCAAGAATGGCCTGCGCTGAAGATTCGCGCGCTCGCTTTTCATGGCACCATCATATCAATGAATGCGACGTCTTTAGCCCGCCTGCGGATAGTCATTCTCGCGGCGGGTTTTTCTTCTCGTTTAGGCCAGCCCAAGGCGCTTGCTCGCATCCGCGGCGTGAGCCTATTACGACGCGCTTTAAATGCGGCGGCAGATCTTAAGGGTGCGGATATAATTGCCATTGTGCCGCGTGCTGCGGCCCGATACCGAGTTGAAACAAAGGGTACCAAGGCAATGTTGGTCGTCAACCCGGGCCGCGCTCGAGGGCTGTCGAGTTCCGTGCGGCTCGGCATTGCCAAGTCGCGATACGCGTCTGCCATCCTGTTCGTACCAGTGGACATGGTGAATCTTAAGAGCGCCGACCTGAATCGTCTGGTGCGCGCACGGCAATCGGCTGGGCGCCGCGTGATTGCGCGCCGCATCGGCACCCGCGGCGCGGCGCCGATGATATTGCCGCGGCGCTTCTATGCTCGTGCATCCGGCGTTGCCGGCGATGTCGGCTTGAGGTGGCTGACCGCCCAACTTGGTGCCGACAGCCTCCTGCTGATTGACCTGCCCTCGGCCGCCTCGGACATCGATACGCCTCAGGACCTGGGTGCCGCCAGAGCCTCCTTTCGCGCCCAATTATAGCTACCGCGCCCACGCGAATTCGCGAAACGCCTCAATGGCCATAACGACCTTGGCGCGAGGCAGGTCCATGTGGGTCATCAATCGCGTTCGCGGAGCGATGGTAGCCAAAATCCCGCGAGCTTTTAAGTGAGCCCGCAATTCTGAAGCCTGCGCCGCGGCCACTTCGATATAAACGACGTTGGTTTGCGGGGCTGTCACCTTCAAGCCGGCATCTTGCAGTCCGGCAGCCAAGTACTCCGCATTGGCGTGATCCTCACCGAGGCGTTGCACGTTGTTGTCCAGCGCATACAGCCCTGCGGCCGCCAGCACTCCCGCTTGACGCATACCCCCTCCCAAAGCCTTGCGCCAGCGCCGCGCATCGGCAATGAGCCTTCGCGGTCCCATCAGAAGCGAGCCGGCAGGGGCGCCAAGCCCTTTGGACAAGCAGACGGAGACCGTATCGAATCCGGCAACTGCCGTGGGCTCATCGATCTTGAGCTTTGTGACGACATTGAAAATGCGTGCGCCATCAAGGTGCGTAGCGAGACCGCGAGCGTGCGCAAATTCTGTGACTTCTCTGAGGTAGTCCATCGGCAGCACCCGCCCCCCGATGGTATTTTCCAAAGTCAACAACCGTGTTCGCGCAAAGTGATAATCGTCCGATTTTATCGCGGCACCGATGCGCTCGATCGAAATTCCGCCATGCGGTTCATGCTCCAAGGGCTGCGGTTGGATGCTGCCGAGCACGGCTGCGCCTCCCTGCTCGTACTTATAGGTATGGGCTTCCTGTCCGACCAAGAACTCATCACCGCGGCCGCAATGCGCCATCAACGCCGCCAAATTGCTTTGGGTGCCCGTTGGGAAAAATAACCCGCTTTCAAATCCGAATCGTTCGGCGGCCACCGCTTGCAATCGATTGACGGTCGGATCATCCCCGAACACATCATCACCGACCTCAGCGGCCGCCATTGCCGTACGCATTCCCGGTGTCGGCCGGGTGACCGTGTCGCTGCGCAGATCGATCACGGATTCGGCGCGTTAGGGTCCGGGGTAAATGTCTTCAGCGCACTCGGGCCGTGGCATCCGACTCCCTCTCCGCAAATCTCATTGACCGGACACACCACCGGGGCGCCCTTGACGCAGCCGCGCGCATCGGCGCCCGCGGAATGCGGAGCACAGCGCTCTTTCCCATTGCAGGCTCGATGATCGTCGCAATCGGCATCGGTGTTGCATGCCAGCGATGTTTGATCTCGTTCGACGGTTGCCAGTTCTCCTTGCTTGGAAATGACGCCGGACAAAGTGGCATTCAGGAGCCGCACGGGAACTTCTCTGCCGCTCGGCAGTTCAACGTCCGCAGAAACCACTTCGAATGCGGGCGTCGAGGGACTGCCGGCGCGGTAGTAAAGGCCGAAGCGAATCACGTTGCGAGGATCGAGCGGATTATTCAAATTCACCGGGATGATATGAGTGGAGGCGGGCAACCACGACTCACCGTGGACCAGCGGCAGACGTCTGACGTTTTTGCCCGCTTCGTAAATGCGCAGCTCCAAGTCGCTGCCGGCGCTGAGCGCCTGCCCACCGGTGACCACTCGTACATCGAGGCGAGAAACCGACACCGCCTCGGCAGCCGTCGCGCAAAGAGCGCATGCGAGCACAGTTAGCAAGACTGACAGTGGCAGGTGTAACTTCATGGCAGCCTCCGGTTTATCGATAGCGTCGTCTCTATCATAGCCGATCCGAATGGTGGGCCGCCCTGGGCGGGACCGGGTATTTCGCACTGCATCTTACATATTCAGCTACGCTTTGAGGTAATTCCGGTATGCTCCAGCACAGGGGCTAAGCTCGGTGTCGAGAGCGGCGGGCGCAATGATCGGAGTTCAAACGCAAGCAGGTTTAGGGCTTTCTCGCGCGCGCGGGTCCGGGGGCCTGTTGACCGTCGAGGTCGTGACAAGCCTCGAAGCGCTGCAAGCGCTTGAGGCCGATTACGAGCGGCTCGCGCGGGCCACCCGCAACACACTGCCCTTTGCTTTGCATGAGTGGCACATGGCGTGGTGCCGCCAGTTCTTGGCGCGCGGCGATCTCATCGAAACTCTGCCGATGATTCACGCAGCGCGCAACTCCGAAGGCCGCTGCGTCGCCATCGTGCCGCTGATTTTTACGCGCCGTACGGTGGGTCCCGTGCATGTGAGCTCGCTCGATCTGATAGGTGCGGACCCGGCGCTGACTGAAATACGAACTTCGCTCATTGAACCTGGCTACGAGACGGTTGCCGTGCAGGCGATTCGGCGCAAGATCGCAGCCGGGTGCACCATTGACTGGTTGAATTGGGGCGTTGTCAGCGATGCACAGGCCGGAGCGCTGTCGGCGTGCGGGCCAACCCAATTTGAGCCGCCGTTGATGGACTACGTATTGGATTTGCCTACTTCATGGGAGGGTTTTCGAGCCAATCTCAAGCGCAACATTCGGGAATCGATCCGCCATTGCTACAACTCGCTCAAGCGCGACGGACTCACCTGCGAGTTGCGCGTCGCGCAGGAGCCGCGCGCAGTAAAAGATGCGCTGGAGCGGTTCTTCACTCTGCATACGATGCGCGCCGATCTTCCCGGTACGGTCGTTCACCGCAACCATTTCTCGAATGCCCGCTCGCGCCTTTTCCTCCATGACGTGTGCGCCCGATTGGCCGCCCGTGACGTTGTGCGGGTGTTCCAGTTGGTGGTGCGCGGAGATATCGTGGCGACGCGCATCGGCTTTGAGATCAGCGATAGCCTGTATCTCTACTATTCAGGCTACGACCCCAGCTGGTCAAAATACAGCGTGATGACAACCACGGTGGTGGAGACGGTAAAGTATGCGATTGGCCAGCACCACAACACCGTCAATCTTTCGCCCACCAAGGATATTTCCAAGACTCGTTGGGGACCCCGCGAGATTTCCATGCAGCAAGCCGTGCAGGTTTCATCCTCGCCCCGCTCTCGCTTGGCATACGCAGGCTTCCAACGCGTCAAAGGTGGAAGAGCCCCACCGTGGATCAGCCGGCTGTTGCGCCTCAAACCCCGCGGCTGGGACTAGCAGCTCAGAGATCCGCTTTCGCGCGCTTGAGGCGGCGCCTGAAAGCGTCGCGCAGCTCCTTGAGTTCATTGATATGCAGCAGAACGCCGCAGGTGGCGAAAACCAACGTGCCCACGAGCACCGTGGCCAGGAGCGCGGTCGCTTTCAACAGCAGTGTTTGGTGAGGCCAGTCGGCAAGCAGCCAATGCGACGAGGCAGCGCACACTGCGGCCAGCGCTGCGCTTGAGATCCCGACTTTTAGCAGCAGCAAGAAAAGGCGGCGTGTCTCGAGGCCTTTAAGCTGAATTTGCATCAAAACATACAGCAGCAAGAAGTTGAAAGTCGCGAGACATCCTGTCGAAAACGCCAGTCCGCGATGACCCCACCCCAAGCGAAACGTAAACAGCCAGTTAAAGATCAGGTTGAGTCCGACAGCCAGGAAACTAACCAGCATCGGAGTCTTGCGTCTCTCCAGAGCGTAAAAGGCGTTAACCAATACCTTGAGTGCCGCATAGCCGGCGAGCCCGATGGCATAGAAACGCAGTGCACCGGCGGCCTGCCCCGCTTCGAAGGCCGTGAACTTGCCGTGTTGATACAACACAGAAATAATCGGCTCGGCCAGCATGATCAGGCCCACCATCGAGGGGAGCGTAAGCAGCAGTGCCCACCTGATCGCGCGCGCCAGTTCGCTTCGAAATGCATCCAGGCGTCCCGCCACAACCAGGCGTGACAGCAGCGGCAAGGTCACCGAGCCTAAGGCGACGCCAAATACGCCGAGCGGCAGCTGCATCAGGCGAAATGCAATCGCCAGCCAAAAGATCGCGCCATCGCCCAATGTTGAAGCAAACATCGAGTTGACCAGCACGTTGAATTGCGTGGTACTGGCAGCAATGACCGCCGGCCCCATCAGCAGCAAAATCGCCTTGACCCCGGGATCACGCCAATGAAAGTCGGGCCGGAAACGATAACCCAGGCGCGCGAGCGAAGGCAGCTGCACGGCGAGCTGCAAGGCCCCGCCGATAAGGGTAGCGAACGCCAGCCCAATCAGCGCTCGCGTACCGAAGTGCGGATCGATCCAATACCCCAAGCCCACGCCCCCGACAATCGACCCGATATTGAAGAAGCTCGAAGCCATCGCCGGTACGCCGAACACGTTCTTGGCGTTCAGCATCCCCATCGTTAACGCGGCGAGCGAGACTAAGAGGATGAAAGGAAACATGATGCGCGTGAGTTGCGCGGTCAAAGCGGTCTTTTCAGGGTCGAATCCAGGCGCCAAAATATGGACCAGCTGAGCGGAAAAAATCATGCCGACGATGCACAGCAGGCCCAACACAAGTGCCGTCATCGTGGCCACTTTGTGCGCCAGCCGCCAGGCATCGGCGTCGCCGCCGCGAGCGATGGTTTTGGAAAAAGTAGTGACAAAGGCGGTCGAAAGCGCACCCTCGGCAAACAGATCGCGCAGCAAATTCGGGATGCGAAAGGCGGCCGTGAAGGCATCCATTGCCATGCCTCCGCCGAACAACGCGGCAAACACCTGTTCACGCACCAGCCCCAAAAGCCTGCTGCACATCACCGCCAGGCCGATGATGCCGGCAGCCTTGGTATTGAGTCGTTCACTGCGAGCGTCGCTCGGAATCGCAGCGGCTGCCGTGGACGCTGCGGCGCTGGACGAGGCGTCAGGGGGTGAATTCTTACCGTTCACGGATTGATAGTCTATCTCGCCTGGCGCCGAACGACCCCAGGCGAGACAAATTCATCCAACGGCGTCAAGCGGTCAGTGCGGCCTTGGCCTTCGCTACCTCTGCAATCACTTCTTCCGCAACGTTGCGCGGGACCGGTTCGTAATGAGAGAACTCCATGGTGTACGAAGCGCGACCGCTCGTCATACCGCGCAGCTGTCCGATATAGCCGAACATCTCGGACAAGGGCACGATGGCCACGACGGCGATATTGGTGCCGCGCTCTAGCTGGTCTTGCACCGAGCCGCGTCGGCGGTTGATGTCGCCGATCACATCGCCCAGATAGTCCCCGGGAGTGACGGTCTCGACCTTCATGACCGGTTCGAGCAGGATCGGTGCAGCCTTGCGAATTCCCTCGCGGAAGGCAGCCTTGGCGGCGATTTCGAAGGTCATGGCGTTCGAATCGACGTCGTGGAAACTGCCATCAATCAAAGTCGCCTTGAAATCCACGGTCGGATAATGCGCGAGTACCCCATCTTCCTTCTGGACCTTGAGTCCCTTCTCGACCGATGGCACAAATTCGCGCGGCACCGAACCGCCTACCGTCTCATCAACGAACTCAAAGCCCTTGCTCCGCTCCATTGGCTCAAACACGATCCACACTTCTGCGAACTGACCGGAACCACCGGTTTGCTTCTTGTGAACGTACTGTTCAGTGATTTTCTTGGTAATGGTTTCGCGGTACGCGACTTGGGGTTCGCCCATCGTGCCTTCCACCCCAAACTCCGTGCGCATGCGGTCCAATGTGACCTCCAAATGCAGCTCACCCATACCGCGCAGAATGGTTTGACCCGTGTCGCGATCCGTTTCCAGATGCAGCGAAGGATCGGCGCGAACCATCTTGCCGAGGGCGCTGCCGAACTTCTCCTGCTCTGACTTATTCTTTGCCTTAACCGACACGCTGATAACCGGTTCCGGAAAACGCATGCGCTCAAGCACCACGGGGTGCGCCGAGTCGCACAGCGTGTCGCCGGTTTCCGTATCAGCAAGGGACACAAGCGCAATGATGTCGCCGGCGCGCGCTTCCTCGACCGGATTGGCTTCCTTGGCAAACATCTCAACCATTCGGCCGATTTTTTCACGCTTGCCGCGGGTGGAATTAAGCACCGAGGCGCCTTTGGTCAGCACGCCCGAATACACACGGATGAAAGTCAGCGCGCCATAGATGTCGTTGATGACCTTGAACGCCAGGGCCGAGAAAGGCTCATCGTCCGAGGTCGCGCGCTCGCCGATCGGCTCGCCGTCGGCGTCCACCGTCTTGATGGAGGGCACATCCGTCGGGGCCGGCAAATAATCCACCACGGCATCGAGGACCTGCTGTACACCCTTGTTCTTGTACGAGGAGCCGCATAGCACGGGGGTAAAGGCGGAATTCAAGGTTCCCTTGCGTAAACACGCGCGCAAAATGTCGCCGGACGGCACGATGCCATGGGTGAGGAAAGCTTCCATCGCTTCGTCGTCCTGCTCGAGACAGGTATCAACCAACTCCGTGCGAAATTGAACGACATTGTCCAGGAGCTTACGGTCGCTCGGCACGATGATGCGTAGCTTGTCGCACAGGTCCGGCGTCACTTCCAGCACCTTCCATTCCGCATCCTTGTCGTCCGAGTCCCAGACCAGCGCCTTCATTTCCACAAGGTCAACCATGCCCTTGAAATTATCTTCCGACCCGATCGGAATCTGCACGGGCAACGGCCTCGCCCCCAGGCGCTTTTGGATCATGTCGACGCAGCGCAGAAAATTGGCGCCGCTGCGGTCCATTTTATTGACGTAGCAAATACGCGGGACACCGTAGTTGTCGGCAAGCCGCCAATTGGTTTCGGATTGCGGTTCCACCCCGGCCACGCCGTCAAACACCACGACCGCGCCGTCGAGCACTCGCAAAGATCGATTGACTTCGATGGTGAAATCAACGTGTCCCGGAGTGTCGATCAGGTTGATTTTCTTGTCGCGCCAGAACGCGGACACGGCGGCGCTTTGAATCGTGATGCCGCGCTTCTGCTCCTGTTCCAGATAATCGGTAGTGGTGGAGGTCTTCAGGTCCTTCGTATCATGGATATCGATGATCGTATGCTTACGCCCCGTGTAATACAGGATGCGCTCAGTCGTCGTGGTCTTCCCGGCGTCGACGTGGGCAATGATGCCGATATTGCGAATATCGGAAAGGGGTGTAGTGCGGGCCATGGCAAGTTCCGTAAGTTACAGGTAAAAAATGGGGAGGCCGTAAGGCCGGATCAAAAGCCGGGTATTTTGCCACGGTCCCAGGTTTGTGTCGAAAAAAAACGATAGTAAGGCGCAGAGCCCTCTTTCAAGGCCCCGGTGCAGCGCCTGCACGCTCGCTCGGCTGGCGATTCCGGCAGGCGGGACGCGAGTAGCCTCCGTTCTACCCGTAACCCCGTGCCACCCATAACCCGCTTACCAGCCGCCGCTGAACACCGCCGCCATGCTGGGGCGAAAGCAGGCGTCACCAACGCAACGCAAGCGTATGGGTACGTAAAGTCACGTTGATGCGTTAACCACACGCTCATGTAGTATTGATCCAGGGGAAACCACGCCGTACATGAGGATGCTATGGGAAATGGGGCAGGGTCTGGATCGCTGAGCCGGCGTACGTTGTTGCAGATGATTGGGTCCACCGCGGGTGGTGCCGCGATGTACCAAGCAATGAGCAGTTTAGGATTTGCAGAGGAATCACCTTACCAGGGACCGACGGACCTGGGAGGGGCTCCCAAGGGTGCCTCCATTTTAATTCTCGGTGCCGGCATGGCCGGCATGACCGCAGCTTTTGAGCTGCGCAAAGCCGGTTACAAGGTTCAAATACTCGAATACAACGCGAGAGCGGGTGGACGCAACTGGAGCCTGCGTGGCGGCGATAGTTACACCGAGATGGGCGGTCTCACCCAGCAGTGCCAGTTTGACAAGGACTTGTATATCAACCCGGGTCCGTGGCGCATTCCCTATCATCACCACGGGATGATGCACTACGCGAAACTCCTCGGCGTTCCCCTCGAGCCTTTTCTACAGGTCAATTACAACGCTTATCTACACAGCAGCCAGGCCTTTGGGGGCAAGCCGCAGCGCTTTCGCGAGGTCAAGGCGGACTTTCATGGTCATGTTGCCGAGTTGCTTGCCAAGGCGACGCGGCAGGATGCGCTTGACGCCTCGGTGACGAAGGAAGACCAGGAGATGCTGCTGGAGTCGCTGCGCCAGTGGGGAACGCTGGATGACAACTACACCTATGTCGCGAGCGATGCGGTAAGCGAGCGGCGGGGTTATGCGAAAGATCCAGGTGGCGGCTTGAGCGCGCGGCCGGTCCCATCCAAGCCCGTCGCGCTTCGCGATCTCCTCCGGTCGCGCCTCTGGCAGGATCTTCCCAACGGTGATGCCTTCGATATGCAGACGGCATTGTTTCAGCCGGTGGGCGGTATGGGTCGGATCGGCGAAGCATTCGGCAGAGAACTTAACCCCCTCATCCGCTACAACAGCAAAGTCACCGAAATCCACCAGGATGACAAGGGAGTCACCGTCACCTTCAAGGACAGCCGCACAGCCGGAATCCAACAAACGCTTCGAGCCGATTGGTGCTTGTGCACCATTCCCTTGCCCATACTGGCTCAAATTCCCATGAACGTGGGCCAGAGGCTGGCATCGGCAATCTCAGCCGTTCCTTATGCTGCGGCGATCAAGGTTGGACTGCAGTTCAAGCGGCGTTTCTGGGAAGAGGATGAACACATCTTCGGCGGCATTACCTACACCGATCTGCCGATCATGAATATCGGTTATCCCAACACAGGATTTCAGAGCGGCGGCAAAGGCGTGCTGTTGGGGGCATACATGTGGGGCATGAACGCCATGCAATTCACCGCCATGACGCCGCAGGAGCGCGTACAGAGAGTAGTTGACTACGGCAGCCAGATTCACCCGCAATACCACAAGGAATTCGACAACGGGGTGGCCGTCGCCTGGCACCGTTCGCCTTTTACCATGGGTTGCTTCGGGATGTGGACTTCCGATACCCGCAGCAAGCATTACGATGACTTGTGCCAGATCGACGGACGTATCGCACTCGCGGGCGAGCACGCCTCTTTCCTCGGCGGCTGGCAGGAGGGAGCGGTCACCTCGGCGCTCGACGCCATCGGTCGGTTGCACACACGGGCCGTGGCGCAGGGGGGCCGCGCATGAAAGGTATTTTTGCAATGCTCGCGATCCTCGCTGCGGCGAGTGCTTACCCGGACAGTCCTTTGTTCACACCCCGAGCGGCAATCGGTGCGCTGAATGGCGAACAAATATATGACCACATCTGTCAGGGCTGCCATATGACTGGCGGCGCCGGAGCAATTGCCGCGGGCACATATCCCAAACTTGCGGCCAACAAGAAGTTGGTTTCTTGGGAGTTTGTGGCGCTGACGGTCCTCAACGGGCGTAATGGCATGCCGCCTTTCGGCCACTTGGCGAATGATGAACAATCGCGGGCGACGCATTTGACGGATGCCCAAATCGCCGACGTGGTCAATTACCTGCGCTCTCATTTCGACAATAACTACAAGACAAACGTGACGGCCAAACAAGTCGCCGGCTTGCCGCATCCGACCGCGGAGCTCATTGGGCCGCAATAGACCCGGCTTCCCAAAAGCTGGGCCGCATGGCGGAAAGTCGAAGCCCGGGTTAACCTCGCGCGATTGCAGTGGTACTCACACGTTAAGATGCGCTTGACCATGGGAGGAAGATTGCTATGCGAAACCTTTTTGGTACCTTGATCGTCACGAGCGCCTTAGGCTTAGCGCAGGCAGGAATTGTCCTGGCAAACGGCGGCGGGCCGATGCCGAGCGGCGGCGCCGCTGTGGCCGCCGGTTCGCAGCGCAGCCCGGAGGATGCTGCAAGGTCGGCCTACAACGCCGGCGTGCGCAGCATCAAGAAGGCCAAGGAGTCTGATGCGGATGCGGCCAAGGCCGCGACGCCTGAGAAAAGCGCCAAGGCTCGCGAAAAGGCGCAGAAATATTATCGTGAGTCGCTGACCTTATTCATCGAGGCGGTGGCTGCGCAACCCTCACTGTATCAAGCCTGGAATTATCTCGGCTTCGCCAATCGTCATCTCGGCAACTATCAGGACGCGCTCTCCGCCTATGCCAAGGCGCTCGAAATCAACCCCACCTACCCGGAAGCGCTCGAGTACCGCGGCGAAGCTTACTTGGCTCTGAATCAGATCGAGGACGCCAAAGGCGCATACATGGCGCTGTTTCGGGATTCGCGTCCATTCGCCGAGGAATTGATGACAGCCATGCATCATTGGGCCGATGAACGTCGCGTAGACGCACACGGCGTCTCTGAGGCGGACGTCGAGGCTTTCACAACGTGGCTGGACGAGCGCGCACGAATCGCATCGCAGACTGCGTCGCTCGCAATCGGCGCACGGCAACCCTGGAGCCAGGCACTCACGCGCCGCGGACAGCCATAGATTCGCTACTTTTTCCTGATGTTGACGGCGGGGGCGGCGATTTGCGCCGTGCACGCCGCCGATAAGTCCGCGAATACTTACGAATGGCATTTGCCGCCAGGATTTCCGCAACCGGCGGTTCCTGCAGGCAATCCCATGTCTGTTGAGAAGGTGGCGTTGGGGCGCCGGCTCTTCTTCGAAACGCGCTTATCCTCGACCGGTCTCTATTCCTGCGCGACTTGCCATAGGCCGGAACTCGCGTTCACCGATGCCCGGGCGCATGCTTTGGGAGCTACCGGTGAGTCCGTGCGCCGAAGCGCGATGTCGCTTACCAATGTGGCGTACAACCCGGCATTTACTTGGGGCAGTACCCGGGTGCGCTCGCTCGAATCTCAGATGCGTCAACCGCTTTTCAGTCAACATCCGGTGGAAATGGGCCTAAGCGGCGACGGCGCGCCGGCCATTGCGGCACTGTCGAGCGATGCGAGCTATCGCGCGCAATTCGTCGGTGCATTTCCACGCGCTCTACCTGCCCTCTCCCTAGATCACGTCATCAAGGCCATCGCTGCCTTTGAACGAACCTTGATTTCCGGCAGGTCGCCTTTCGACCGGTATATATTCGGCGATGACCGCATGGCCATGACGGACTCCGCGAAGCGCGGCATGGACCTTTTCTACTCCGCCCGGGTCGGCTGCGCCCAATGCCACTCGGGCCTGAACTTCTCTGGACCGCTGGTGTACGCGGGGCATGAACAGGATGCCGCGCTTTTCGCCAACACCGGCCTTTACGATTTGGATGGGCGCGGCGCATATCCGTCAAGCGATCGCGGATTGATCGAGGTGACAGGCCGGACGGCGGATATGGGCAAGTTTCGAGTTCCGACATTGCGCAATGTGGCGCTCACCGCTCCTTACATGCACGACGGCAGTCTCTTAAGACTGGAGGATGTGCTGGATCATTACGCGCGAGGCGGGCACAAAAATCCCCAGCAGGACTCACGAGTTCGAGCATTTGTCCTTGCGGCGCGGGAACGGGAGGACTTGCTGGCTTTTTTAGCAAGCCTGAGTGATCGCCAATTTGTCGACAATCCCGAGTTCTCGGCTCCATGACCGGCGAGATGCAAATAACATAAACCGCTAACTTGGCTTCCGTAGAATTGTCGAGGTGAATGCATCGTTCCCTACCGGCGAAATTCTCTTGGCTACCCACCGGCGCGGCTTGCTGCTGGCAGGTCTCGGTGCGGTCGCGTTCTCGGGCAAGGCCATTATCGTCAAGCTTGCGTACCGGCATGGGGTCGATGCCGTCACGCTGATCATGTATCGGATGCTGTTCGCGCTACCCTTGTTCCTGGTACTGGCCTGGTGGGCAGGGCGCGGCAAGCCCGCACTTACTTGGCGGGACGCTGGCGCCATCCTGGGCTTAGGTTTCTGCGGCTACTATCTGTCGAGTTTTCTGGATTTCGCGGGATTAAGCTACATCAGCGCGAGTTTGGAGCGTCTTATTTTGTATCTCAATCCAACACTGGTGTTGGGATTTGGCGCTTTGCTGTTTCGTAGGACTGTCACGCGTTCGCAAATTCTTGCGCTTGCCGTGAGCTACAGCGGCGTGCTTTGCGTCTTCGGGCGCGAGATGTCATTGCAAGGCGCCAATGTGCCGCTGGGGGCAACTTTGGTCTTTCTCAGCGCCGTCAGTTACGCCATCTACCTGTCGTACAGCGGAGAGGAGGTCAAGCGGATCGGGGCGCTGCGTCTCACGGGTTTGGCGACCACGGTCGCCTGCCTCATCTGTATCGTACAGTTCTTCGTACTTCGGCCGGTTTCCGCGATGATCGTGCCTTCCGAAGTTCTCTGGCTGTCAGTACTCAATGCAACGCTTTGCACATTTGCTCCGGTAATCATGGTGATGTTGGCGATCGAACGCATTGGCGCCTCGCTGACGGCGCAAGCCGGTACCGTCGGGCCGCTGTCGACCATCTTGATGGCCGTGGTGCTGTTAGGAGAGCCATTTACGGTTTGGGTCGCCTTAGGCACGGTACTGGTACTGGCCGGGATTTGGCTGCTCACGAAGAGTCAGCCAAATCCTCTGCCGGAGATCAGCCCATGACTGGTACGCAATTTCAGGGGTACGAAGTTGCGCCCAACGTCCCCAAGGCCGGACTCGTCATCGTGCACGGAATCGCCGAGCATGGAGGCCGGTACCGCCACGTCGCCGAAGCGCTCGCGTCCGAAGACATTGCCTGTTTCGTCTACGACCAGCGCGGACACGGGACGAATACTGGTACCCGCACGCATATCGAGGATTTCGGGCTGTTCGCCGACGATTTGGAATGCATCGGCCAGGCAGCCGCCAAAAAGTTTCCCGGACTACCGCTATTCGTCTGGGGCCACAGCATGGGCTCGGTGGTAGTGATGCTCGCGGCAATCGACGGCTTGAAATGGGCTCGCGGCGTAATCACGACCGGCTGCGCGCTTGACGCCATGCCAAAGCTTGATGGACTGGTGGGCGGCGCTCTCAAGATTGGCACCGCGCTGCTGCCTCGCTTAAGAATAAGCCTGAGGATAGACGCCACCACCCTCACGCAAGTGCCGGAAGTACAGCAACGGCACATGAGCGATCCGCTCGTCCCGCGCACGGCGAGTCTAAAGTTGCTGTACGGTTTTGCCCTTGCGTGCCGCAAATGCCGCGCGCGGGCGCCCGACATCACCCTGCCCTGGCTCGCGGTACACGGGGAAGCGGACGCAGTGTGTCCGGTCAGTGGATCACGCACGCTGATCGGCGAGATCGCCTCGCCGGACAAGCAACTCGTGACCTATCCTGGGCTGCTGCACGAAATTCACAATGAAGATGATGGCTCGCGCGCCGTTTTCTTCGAACTGATGACACGCTGGATACTCGCGCGAGCCAAAGGCTACACTGTGCAACGGATTCTATAATTAACGTCTAATAGGGAGTTTCGGCATGCATTTTCCGCGCTTACTGGCCATCGCATCCATTGCAGTTTTCGTTCAGTCCGCACCCGCAGCGGTACACGATCTTCCCGTAGCCAAGCCCGAAAGCGAGGGTATGTCGTCCGAGCGCCTGGCGCGCCTGAGTACAGGAATGAAGGATCTCGTGGCCCAAGGCCGGTTGGCGGGCGTCGTGACCATGGTGGCACGCCATGGCAAGGTGGTGGAGTTCGACGCGGCAGGGAAACGCGATATCGCCGCGAATGCGCCCATTCAAAAGGACAGCCTCTTCCGCATCTACTCCATGAGCAAGCCGATCACCGGCGTGGCCATGATGATGCTATTCGAAGAAGGCAAATGGCAGCTCAACGATCCTGTTTCCAAGTTCATCCCTGAATTCGCCAACCTCAAGGTCTACGGCACGGACGCGCATAACAACGTCGTCATGAAGGAGCAAGCCCATCAGGTGACGATGCGAGAATTGATGTCGCACACCGGCGGATTCACGTACGGATTTTTCAGCTCTACCCCGGTCGACAAGATGCAGCTCGATGCGGACCTGCTTAACCCCAGCAACAGCCTGGATGAATTCATCAAGCGCGTCGCGAAGCTGCCCTTGAATTCACAACCCGGCACCGAATGGCATTACAGCATCTCGGTCGATATCCAGGGCTACATCGTGCAAAAGCTATCCGGCATGCCTTTTGAAGAATTTCTCGAGAAGCGGATTTTCAAACCGCTCGGCATGGTCGACACCGCTTTCTATGTGCCGAAGGAAAAGCTCAGCCGCTTTGCGGAATTATATGTCTACGACAAGGACGGCAAGCAGCAGGTGGTGGGAGTGAAAGAGAGCTTGAACCATGACTTCACCGCAAAGCCGGCGCTGTCCTCGGGCGGCGGCGGATTGGTTTCGACCGCCTCCGACTACATGCGCTTTTGCGAAATGCTGCGCAACGGCGGCGAGTTGGACGGGACGAGAATTCTATCGCCGCTGACGGTTGCACTGATGCATACCAACGTACTGCCGGCCAACGCTGCGGTATTTGCGCCCGGGCAGGGATTCGGACTGGACTTCGCAATTTACACCGATCCGGTCGATGCCGGCGGCTACTACGGCAAGGGCTCGTACTTTTGGGGCGGCGCTGCTGGCACGTGGTTCTGGATTGACCCGGTCAACGATTTAATCGTGATCGGCATGATTCAACAAATGGCCGGCACTGGTGCGGCCGCTGCCTTTACCCTCCCCGACGTGCGCGGCTTGTCGCGCAACTGGGCTTATCAAGCGATCATTAAGTAATCAGGCACCACGACCGACGGCATAAACACTGTGGCCGGAGCAGAGGGCCGGCCACTTTTTCGCTCGATTGGCCGCCGAGTACCGGTCCTTTCACGGCTTTTTTTCGCGAGCTGAGACGAGAGCCTCATTTCCGGCTGCTGCAAACAGCGGCCGCAGATTGCGCGCCGACCGTAAGCTTAGGACAATCATATAGCCCGTAGTTTTCGGAGCGCGCCCATCATTTCTCGTCAATCGCACAACGTAGCTCGACTGCGCAGCTTACGCAGCGGGATCGGGTCATGGATCGCGGGAATTTGGGCAGCTGTTCTGAATATCCGGCCCGCGCCGCGACAGCTCGGCATCGGCAAAGGAACTTTGCTTCCGGGCTGGGAAGAACTGACACACAGTGCCGGCGTCCGGATCTGGGAATGGGACGTTCTCAACAACACCATGCAATTCAGCGGCGACTTGGCGGAGATCTACCGCGCTGAAATCGCCGCTGCCGGCGGCAATGCCGACTCGATCATGCTCAGCAAGGTGCACCCGGACGATCAAACACGTTATCGGAAACAATTCATCCAGGGGCTGAAGGGTGAGGCGCCCATGGAGATCGCCTATCGATTGACGGAAAGCGATGGCTCGGTGCGCCCCGTGCAGCTGCGCGCAAAAGTCTTTCGCAACGCCCAAGGACGCGCTACCCGCGTTCTGGGCCTAACTATCGACATGAGCGCGCAAGTAGAAGCTGCCACCCTGCTTGCGCAACAGGCCGAACAACAAACTCAGCTGTTGATGAGACTCGAACTGGCGACGGAAACCGCCGGCATTGCCATCTGGGAGACCGACCTTACCAGCGGCGAATTCATCCACGACCACAGGTTCTGCGAATTGATCGGCGTCGTGCCTTCAAGTCCCTTTCACGCTGAAGAAGGCATTCATCCGGATGACCGCGCCATGGTGATCGCAGCCACGCGCGAGTGGTTGGCGAATCCTTCACGGGATGCAGTCTTCTCCATCCGCCACCGAACCGCAAATCCGCGGCCGGCGCCCCAATATGTGCAAACGCATATGCGCGTACACCGAGAGGTGGGCGGCATGGCAACGCGGGCCATGGGGGTGACCTGGGACGTCACCAAAGAGGTACTGCATGCAGCGGAATTGGAGAGTAAGGCGGCGCAGGAAAGCGCGCTGATCGAACGGCTCAGCGTCACCACCAAAGCCGCAGGTATCGCACCTTGGGAATTCGATATCGAATCCGGCAACTTCTCCTGGCATGGCCCGCGTCCGCCCTGCTTCGGGCTGGATGATGTTCCGCTGAAGGATTATTTTCGTGCCTTGACGGGCATAGTCGTGCCGGAGGACCGCGCAGTTCTTTTCAGCACCGCAGCGGATGCCATTGCAAGTAATCTGGATTCCTACCAATACATGTTTCGCGTTCGCGGCACCGATGGCGAAATTCATCACATGCAAAACTATGCCCGCATCATGCGTGGTAAGCGCGGCGAGGTACGTTACGTCGTGGGCGTTACCTGGGACGTCACCAAAGATGTGTTGACCACCGAAATGCTCAAGAGCCGCGCGGAAGAGAACCGCCGCCTCGTCGATCAGGTGAACATCGCCACGGAGAGCGCCGGAATTTGTTCATGGGAGCTCGACTTGGTCTCGCGCCGCTATCTTTGGATAGAGAATCCGTTGGATGCGCTGACCTACGGCGCAAACACCGACAAGCTCAACGTCGAGAAGCTCAACGTTGAGAAGCTCGAGGCGCTGATCCTGCCCGAGGATCGTTCATTGTTTCGGGAGGTCGTCTCCACCGCGCTCGCCAACAATAAAGATCGAATCGGTCTTCGCTATCGAGCCCGCGGCGCCGACGGCGAAGTCGTGCACATTCAGAACTTCGGCCGGATCGTCCTTGATGAACAAGGCGCACCCGCCCGGCTGTTGGGGGTGTCTTGGGACGTCACCAAAGAAGTCGTTGCCTCCGAGCTGCTGCGGCAGCAGACGGAAGCAGCGCAGGCCGCGAGCCGCGCCAAGAGCCACTTCTTGGCGAACGTCAGCCATGAAATCCGCACGCCGATGAATGGCATCATTGGAATGACGGGCTTGCTGATCGAGACCCAGCTGGACCGCACTCAGCGCGATTATGCGGAGACCATCCGCTCCAGCGCGGATTCCTTGCTGACGGTGATCAACGATATCTTGGATTTCTCCAAGATCGAAGCGGGCAAGCTGGAATTGGAATCCATCGAACTCGACCTGCGCGCCATAGTCGAGGATGCGGGCTCCGCCATGGCCTTTCAGGCAGCCAGTAAGGGTCTGGAACTCATCGTCAATGTTGAACCACATTTGAGCGGACGCGTGCTCGGCGACCCGCAACGCTTGCGTCAATGCTTGGTGAACTTGGTCAGCAACGCCATTAAGTTCACGAAAGCGGGGGAAATTGTCATTGAAGTGCGCTCAGAGCATGCCGCCAACGGCGACTCGCTCACCTATTTCGAAGTCAGGGATACCGGGATCGGGATTGCAGCGAAGACGTTGGATACTCTATTTCAGCCGTTCGTCCAGGCCGACTCCTCCACGACCCGGCATTTCGGCGGCACCGGTTTGGGATTGTCGATTGTGCGCCGGCTGGTTGAATTAATGGGTGGCGAAATCGGCGTCTCCAGTGAAATGGGCGTCGGCTCGCGGTTCTTTTTTAGAGTGCCTTTGAAGCCCACCTCAGCAATCCTACCGGAGCGTCGGACGCGCGCCGAAGCCGGCGGGCGAGTTCTTATCGTCGATGACAATGTAACGAATCAGCGCGTATTGAGTTCGCAGCTCTCGCATGCGGGCTACCAAGTAATCACCGTCGGCAGCGGCGTCGCGGCCTTGGATGAGCTGCAAAGCGCCACCACTGCCGACCACCCCTTCGATATGGTCATCACGGATTTCCAAATGCCCGATATGGATGGCGCAATGCTGGCGGAGCAGATCATCGGCATGCCGGAACTCGCCGGCACCCGATTGGTCATGCTCACCTCGCTCGATCGCCATGGCGATACGCCAAGGCTCGCAGCGCTCGGGTTCGCGGCCTACCTGACTAAACCGGTCAGGGTGCGCGAATTGCTCGATGCGGTTGCGCGCGTGATGAGCGGCGAGCCGCGCCAGTGGCAGATGGATACGCAGCCCATGATCACGCTGAATATGCTCATGCAATCAGCAGCGCAGCAGCGCTTCGGTGGGCATGTACTGCTGGTCGAGGACAACTTCGTGAATCAAAAAGTCGCCGTGAGGTTCCTCGAGCGCTTGGGATGCACGGTGGAAGTGGCGAGCAACGGCGCGGAAGGAGTCGTAGCCTGCCAGGAGCGCCATTTCGACATCGTATTGATGGACTTGCAGATGCCGGTCATGGACGGCATGACCGCGACTCGCAAAATCCGCGAGTGGGAAACCTCCGGACACATTCCGATCGTCGCACTAACGGCGAACGCTATGATCGGCGATCGTGAGCTGTGCGAGGCGGCGGGCATGGACGGATACCTCACCAAGCCCATTGAGGTGGAACGGCTGCGCAGCGTCCTCACCAAGTTTGGATTGGCAGACAATGAGGCCGCGGCCCCCGCCCCCTTAGCGGCGACGAAGCCGGCAGCGCCGCAAGCGGGGCCGCCGGTGGATTTGTCCGGATTTCAAAGAATTACGGAAAGCGATCCAGTATTTGCCCGCGATCTCGTCGCTACGTTCCTGACGAGCGGCGGGCAAACGCTCGCCGAAATAAGCTTCGCGGTTGCCGTGCCGCACCGGGCGGACCTGGCGAAGGCCGCACACAAGTTGAAAGGTGCTGCGGCGAATATTCACGCGCATGGGCTCAAATTGCTTGCCGAACAGATGGAATCCGGAAGCGCTGCGGCCGATTCAGGTGTCCTGCAGCGCTGCGACACTTTGCTTCGCCAGGAATTCGAACGAGTCAGACAATTCTTAAACGATCCCTCGGTCGTGCCGCAACCGTCCAAAGCAGCGTCTTAATAACGCCAGCTTTTCAGATCCGCGCCCGCAGGTGCCGCGGCCCGGATGCGCTTCAATATCAACGGCAGGTACTGAAAATTGTAGTGCAGGCGAGAATAGGCATTGGATGCCTGCGGATCGCCATTCCAACAATGCTCGGCCCGGTCGCCATATGCAACCGTGCCCTCATAGGGAGGTTGAAGAGATTCAAGCCTTTCCTGACCGAAGTACACCGAGTCCGTTAAATAGTAATTATCGCCATTGCCAACATAGAGATGTATTTTCCCCTGCAGTTTGGGCGCGAGCTTCTGCCAATCGCGCCCGATGATGTACGAAAGGTCGAAATTCTCGCGCCAATACTGGGCCACTGCAGGATCGATGACGCCGGTCACTTTGTCGAAGATGGGTTGCGGATAGCCATCTTGTCCAACAGGGCTAAATACGGCCTGCCAAATATCGTACTGGCCGCCGGAGCGACTGCGATCACCCTGCGTCAACTCCATGTAGTTCTCGTCTCGCTGAGTCGCGAACACCTCGCCCAGGTAGTTGCGGAAAGCGGGTCGCTCCACCCTCGCCGCCTCGCCGCTCAAGGTGTAGGCATTGTTGTCCTTGTATAAGTTGATGATCGTGTAAGCCCGGAAATCTATTGGATCCGGACACGCTGCGAATGCGCCGTTATACATGTCCGGATAGAAGACCTGCGTGGCCAGGGCCTCCCAGCCGCCGGTCGACCCGCCATAGGTGAAGCGCGCCCAGCCCGCTCCTATGCCGCGGAATCGCCGCTCGATCTCGGGAATGAGTTCCTTGTTTATCGCATCGCCGTAGGGACCAAGATTGGCGGAATTCACCGCGTAGCTATCGTCGTAGTACGGATTCGCGTGCTCGATCTCTATCACCAGAAATCGCGGGAAATCCGCGGATATCCATTTCTGATAGAAAGCATATGCCTCCTGCTGCTGAATCCTGTTATAGCCGGCGAGATGAAAGCGCTCAGAATAGTCAGGTTTGAGATCGGGATCGGGCGGTGTCGTACGGAAGCCTGATATGTCGTCGGGGTAGTGGCCATGAAACACCATGAGCGGATAATGCGCCTGCGGATGAGCGTCGAATCCTTTCGGCAGCAAGATATGCGCACCGATGAAAACATCGCGGCCCCAGAAGCGTGACAGCAAATCGCTGCGGATGCGGATGTGCCGAATGAACTCGGTGTCCGTCTTCGGCGCAATGGGCGCGATCTGTTGATCCAGAAGCAGTGCGGTCCTGAGGGGACGCGAGGCATCGATGTGCAACGCAATGGGTGTCGAATACAAATTTCCCGGCTTGTGCGCCCAGTGCTGCCCTTCTCCCTTGTCGGGCGGCAATTTCAGAGTGCGGCCATCGGCCAGATGATAAGTTTCATAACGATTGAGGACTGCCTGCACGAGGTAATCGCCGCTCGGAATCGCCGAGAGATGCGCAGCCGGCCAGCCCAAGGCATTGTCGCTGACAACGGCATCAGAACCGGGCGTGAGGCCCTCGACATTGAATCCGAACAAATAGGGACTTGCGAGCGGCTCGTTGGCTTCGACGTGGGTACGCGGCTCGCGTGTCAAATCGCGGCTGAGCAGCAAAATAATGCGACCGTCAAGCGGCCCTGCGCTTTGCGAAGCGGGATAGCTGATCGCAAATTCGAGCCCTGTCGCCGGAGCGGCGGCGACGCTGCCGCTCAAGGCAACCGCGGCTAGAAGCGACGCGCTCAACTGCAGGAGTACATGCATCAATCGTCGTCCTTACGGTTAGACTTGCCGGTCGGGTGGCGCAACGCATCGGGCAAAGGTTTATTGCCCATCGCATCCCGCCACAGAATCACATTCAGCAAACGCGCGTCAGCGTGATCTTCGCGGCGAAAATCCATGTTGGCCGACTGCTTCGCGCCCGGCGCATGTGGGGAGTTCACCTCATAGATCATCCCGTTATCTCGATTGCGATAATCCGCGTCGAAATACGGTTGATCGCCCGCTCCGCCAAACAGTGATGTGATCAGCGGAGCCAGCGCGTCATTGTTATTCATAGGCGGAACTTCCAGCAGGTCCTCGATGCTGCGGATCACGCTTACCGTCGTAAAGAACGTGTTGTCGATTGCGGGAGCCGCACCTCGCGGGGCGTACTTGCTCACGACGAGCGCGATACTACGATGCGCATCGACATGATCAGCGCCGTCCTGCGCATCGTCTTCGAGTATGAATAAAGCTGTGTCGTCCCAGTAGGCACTGTGGGAAACCGCCTCCACGACGCGCCCCACCGCGAGATCGTTATCGGCAACCGAGGCGCGCGGACGCGGCATGCCGGCGCGGGTTCCTGCCGTGTGATCGTTGGGCAGCCGCAGCATCACAAAGTTGGGCATACCCTCGGCGCCGTGCTGCCGCTCGCTGACCCAACTGCGAAATTGCAACAAAAATCTCTCGGTGCGCAGCTGGTCCGGAACGCTCAAATTGAAATCCGGATATAACGGATCGAAGTGTCCCTGAAGTTCGGGCTTGGTAGCCACGTTGCGAAGAATAAGGGGAATCGACCAGGGCCAAGGGCTTTTGCCGCCACCATAGCTCTCTGGCACCTCCTCGCCCAAACGCACGTGGTCGCGCGCACACCCCGTGCCCGTCGTCACCGGCGTGCCCTCAGTGGGTGGCGCATTCTTCGGCGCTTCGCCCGAGTCGTCGCAAAATTTGGTCGAGATATATTCGCCAAAGTGGTAGAGCGACTTAGCGTGTCGAGCGAAGTTAGTCCATAGATAGCCGCTGGCGGGATCGTCCACATCGGAGATGTTCGCCTCCAGAGGATAGGCGTTCTCGACTACGCCTTCGAAATCGTAGCTGCGCTCAGCGCCGCGATAAGTCTGCTGCCAGGTTTTCTCGTTGTAGTCGCTGGTGATGCCGGCTGTGGACCAAACGTGACCGTCGCCCGAGACCTCACCGGAGTCGTAGAAATTGTCCAGCACGCCGAACTGCAGGGCGAGCTTATGCTGGTTAGGTGTGATTTCCTTGCCGTACATCGTCAGCGAGGAATCGCCATCGCCCACACCGAGGTCACCGAAAACCTGATCGTATGTTCGATTTTCTTTGATGATGTAAATGACGTGTTTGATTGGATGGCCGCCGTTACGAAAGCTGATGTGCTGCTGTACAGCCGCCATTAGGTTGCTCTTTTCAACTGCGCGGGTCAGCGTGGCGAGGTTCTTCTCCGCTTCGGCGCGCTCGATGGAGGCCAGAGAGCCGTAGAGCATGGTGCCGATATACGCGTGGGCGCGGTGGCTGGACGCGACAGAATTGACTACGCGTTGTGCGTCCTTGTTGGGTCCAGTGGCCCCGCCCTTGGCGGTCGCCACATAGAGCCGGGGCCCAGCCACGGTAAGCGCCGTGGGATACCACTCGGTGGGGACGAATCCAAGCGGGCGAGTCGGCAAAGACGCTCGGCCGGCAACGCCCTTCTCGACGTCAAAAACAGCCACCGCATTGGCACCGGCATTCGCGGCATAAAGACGCTTCCCGTCCGGGGATGCGGCAACCGCGTCGGGAATGGCGCCGAAAAGCTCTTGGCCGGGAAGGCGGGTATCAAGCATAGCGACAACGCTTAGCCGCACGCCGTCGAGGGCGACCGCAGCCACGGCGTCCCGGTTGGCAAGCGCAACGTACAAGGTCTTCTGATCAGGGCTGAGCGCCAGCGCGGCCGGATGAGAGCCAGGCGCGATCGCGCTCTGTGACGCAAGCAACGCCAGGCGCGCCACCACCTTGCCGCTTCGCAAATCAAGTTCAGCGATGGCCGAATCATTCCACAACGCGACGAATCCGCGCCTACCGTCCCGAGTCACTATCACACTGATCGGAAAAGCCGCCGGAACGGTTCGCGCCGAGGAAAGATCGAAGCGGTGGATCACCTTGCCGGTGACGGTATCCAAGAGCAGCGCGTCGTCCGAAAATTCATCGGCGATGAGCAACTGTTCGTTTCCGGCCGTATCGCCCGGCGCGCGCGCGACCACCGCTATCCCTGCGGGTGCCGGGATCGCGAGTCCCTCGCGCAACGCAGCGCCAAGCCGGTTCTGCGCCTTGCCTGGGGCCAGCCGCTGCAGCGGCACCGGGATCAAGCGTTCCGCGACCAGCCTGCCATCGACCACCTTGTACACAGCGATGGCATTACCGGTCTGATCGGGCTTGCCGCCCTCGGGTGCCGTGAGCGAATCGAGACTCGCGTACACGTGCGTGTTGTCCGCACTGAAGGCAATGCCCTGATAAAATGTCTGGGGCGCACTCAGCTGGGTTCGCAGCTCAGGGAAGTCCGCCAGCTTGCCGGTGCTTGTGTCCATCAACGCGATCGATTGCGCGTATTGCGATTCGTAGGTGCCATAGCCGGCATTGAGAATGGCGAGGTAACGCCCATCGGAAGACTGCGCAATGTCCATAGGCAGGCTATTGAGGCGGCGCGGGGCTCCGGGCACTGCGTCGGGCAGTTGTTTACTCGTTGCTAGGTTGTGTTCCTTGTCTACGGAGACCTTTTTCACGGCGGGCTGGTCCCCGGCGTGTGACGCGAACGCCCAAGTGAGCGGCAATGCAGCCAGGATGGAGGTCATCATCTTCATAAGTAAAGACCTTATTTTTCGTCCAGCGATGGTACGTTTGAATCCACTTCCGCTGCAATGAGCGTGGGGTCGGCACCGGCCACCGGGTAGGCCTTCGACCAAACGATGGACCCATCGGCAACCTCGGCGATCTTGACGGTCAGCAATTTCATTGCAGCCTTCTCGGGCGCCGTACCTGAGACCTTACCGGGCTCCTGATCGACAGTCCCCCAGAGGACGTACGATGAGCGGCTTGCTCTTGCGCGTTCCAAAGCCGCTCCCAAATCGCGCGACGGCAGAGGCTGCGTGATCAAGCCCACGTGACCGTGGTGGGAAATCGCGATGCGTCCGTACACCTGCGCGAACGCGGTATCCGCAAGCTTTTCGCCGGCCGTATCTCCCGCGGAGGCTGTGAACGGCGTTGCCAACAGTGGGCTTGGGTCCGCCGCGGTTTGCCGATCATCTTTCGCTAGCTCATTGGCGATCTGCATGCCCAGCTTGGCGACATCCGCAGCGTGCAAGTTGCCGTGGTACTGCTCCGCAATGGCATTGAGTTTCTGCTCGGTGGCGGGCGAGATTTTTGTGTGTTCCGGATGCCGCGAGGATGAGGAACAGCCCCGCGAGGACAGCAAAGCGATGGAAAGCCATACATACGCAAGGATTCTCACCCAGCGCGGCAACCGATTGAAGAATATCCAGCCCGACCGAAACGCCCATCCGATCGCTTGAAGCCCGAAGCGGAGATGTTGCCCCGGCTCTTGCTTTGGGAATTGCGGATACTCGACCCTGAGCGCCGGCGGGGCAATCTTGCGCGATCTGGCTGTGGTCTTCCGATCCGTGCTTTGCCCTGCGGTCTCGCCGCTTTTAATCCGGCGGCAAAGCGCTTCCAAGGCCGGTGTCGGCCGCCCTCCGGGAACCCTCAACCATTGGGCCAGGAGGAACTTCTCCGGAACTCGTGCGCCGGTCTGATTCGTGTCGTCGATGACAACGGGCAGAAGGAAGGGATGATCATCAGCCATATCGAGGGTCCTCTCGACGGCCAGACGCCACTCCCTACGGAAATAACCCTCGTGCCGTGCTTCGGTTCGGCCCGATACAATCGGCATAAAATAATCGCAGTCGCGTATCTGCTTGCGGATCTTCTGATCCCACAAGTCTCCGCCGCCCAGTTCGCTTTCATCGAGCCATACCTCAAGCCCGAAGCCCGCCAAGGCATCTCCAATGAGTCGCGCCGCCTCGCGATCCTCTGAGGCGTAGCTCAGAAAAACTGAAGGCGGATGATCACCGGCTGTGTCGCCGACGCTAGAGGACATTGTAAATCCGTATTTGTGGCGGAAGCGGTGAGATTCGAACTCACGAAAGGGTTGCCCCTTTGCTAGTTTTCAAGACTAGTGCCTTCAACCGCTCGGCCACGCTTCCACATTACGATTAGGACGGGTGTTTGCTTTCTGGCGGGATTTTACCCGACAAAAACCATGAATGCGCGCTTGGCAAGCGATATGACGCATTCATCCGAGCGGCGGTCGAAGCAAAACGTCGACGCAAACGTATCCGTGAACTCGAAGCGCAACAACGCTCCGGATATCGGCAGCAGCCCGCATCCTCCGGCGAATTCGACATATGGCTCGCAGTGCAGGACTGCGGCGCTTTATTCGCAGCATTCCCACCGAGTGAATCCTGACGACCGATGACGGATTGCCGCAGATCGGCGCGGTCAACTTTGACAATTTGCAGACCGTGCCCAAGGCAAATGTCAGTGCACCGATCGACCACCTTTCAGCGGCGCAAACTAAAAGCGCTGCAAGGGCGGTCGCCTTTGCGCTTGGGTCCGCTGAACTCTACTCGTTCGTCTAACTCCAATAGACTGTAATAAGCGCCGGCTAAGCTATTGAACCACCGCCCCTTACCCCTATATTACGAGGAACCCGGCTAAACCGGCGCCTTTCTCGTAGGAATGCTAAAATAGCCGCCTGGCTCAATTGGAGGACAAATGGCCACTTTCCCAAGTAGTAATTCCGCTTTCCCGAGCGCCGGCATCGACAGCCGCGCGGCTTTCATCACGCGCACCTACACCCATGTCGTAGGTGGCATCCTCGGGTTCATTTTGGTCGAGCTGGCGCTGTTCGAATCCGGGCTCGCGTATCAAATCGCGACCTTCATGCTCGGCTTCAACTGGTTCCTGATTCTCGGGGCCTTCATGTTGGTAGGCTGGCTGGCTACACGCACCGCACAAACCAGCACGTCGTTGGGCATGCAGTACTTCTCGTATGCGGCGTATGTTGTGGCGGAAGCGCTGATCTTCGTGCCTCTGCTCTATATTGCCGATAAGAAAGCTCCCGGGGCGATTGATAGCGCTGCGTTGATCACGGCGCTGGGCGCAGGCGGGCTGATGGTGGTCGCGCATCGCACGCGCAAGGATTTCTCATTCCTGCGCGCCGTTTTGATGTGGGGCGGCGTGGTGGCGATCCTGGCGATGATCGGCGGTGCAGTATTCGGGTTCCAGCTGGGCACCTGGTTTTCGGTGGCCATGATCGGCTTCGCCGGCGCCGCCGTGTTGTACGACACCTCGAACATCATCCGTGCTTATCCGGAAGATCGGTACGTATCGGCGGCGATGCAGCTGTTCGCCTCAATCGCGCTCATGTTCTGGTATGTGCTGCGGCTCATGATGGGTAACCGCAACTAACAGTCCCTTCGGATCAACCCCCTGCTGCGGCTTACCGTAGCAGGGTTTCCCCGCCCATGTAGGCCTTGAGCGCAGTCGGAATCACGATACTCCCATCGGGCTGCTGATAATTCTCCAACACGGCCACCAGCGCCCGACCGACGGCAACGCCGGATCCATTTAAGGTATGCACCAATTCGGGCTTTCCGGTGGCGGGATTGCGCCAGCGGGCCTGTAAACGGCGCGCTTGGAAAGACTCGCAATTGCTGCAGGAGGAAATCTCGCGATACCGCTGCTGGGACGGCAGCCAGACTTCCAGGTCATACGTCTTAGCGCTGCTCGGGCCGGTATCCCCCGCGCATAGCGACAACACCCGGTAAGGCAGCTCCAAGGCTTTGAGGACATTCTCCGCATGGCCGGTCAACTCCTCGAGCGCGGCATAGGATGCTTCGGGGCGTACGATCTGCACCAGCTCCACCTTGTCGAATTGATGTTGGCGGATCATGCCGCGAGTATCCTTTCCGGCCGCGCCCGCCTCGGAGCGAAAACAAGGCGTATGGGCAACGAGCTTGAGCGGCAAGCGCTCGGGGGCCAAGATTTGCTCGCGTACCAAGTTGGTCAGAGGCACTTCCGCCGTGGGGATCAGGTAAAAACCGGGGTCACCGCGCACTGCGAACTGATCCTGCTCGAATTTGGGTAATTGCCCAGTGCCGATGAGGGCGCCGGCATTCACGAGATAGGGCACGTAATTTTCGCGATATCCATGATCTCGGGTGTGCAAATCCAGCATCAATTGTGCGAGCGCCCGATGCAGCTTCGCCAACTTTCCGGACAGCACCACGAATCGGGCCCCGGACATCCGCCCGGCCGCCTCGAAGTCCATCCCTAACGGTTCGCCAAGGGCGACGTGATCCTTTGGCTGGAACGTAAATTCTCGAGGCATGCCCCAGCGGCGTACTTCCACGTTGCAACTCTCGTCACGCCCGTCCGGGACACTGGCGTCCAAGATATTCGGCAAACTCATCTGCAGATCGGTGATTCGCGCCTGAATGCTCTCCAGGCCCTTCTCCACGCTCTGCAACTCGGCTCCCAGAGACTCCCCGGTCGCCAAAAGGGCGGCCACATCTTCACCTTTCGACTTGGCAAAGCCAACCGCCTTCGCATTGGCATTGCGCTCCGATCGGAAGCGATCGGCTTCAATTTGCAGGCCCTTGCGCTGCTCCTCGAGCGCGGCAAACGCGGCCACATCGAGCACGAAACCGCGGCGTGCGAGCGCGCCGGCCACCCCGGGCAAATCGCTTCGCAGCAGCTTAGGATCGAGCACAATAAGTTCCTTCCCGCATCATGGTTTGACGGCGTCCCGCACCTTGGCATCCCGTGCACGCCGCGTCGCGAGCGCCTCGCCTATTTTGATTTCGAGTCCACGCGCAACCGGCACATAGTATCGGCGCTCCGGCATTTCATCGGGGAAATAACGCTCGCCCGCGGCGTAACCTTGCGGCTCGTCGTGCGCATACCGATAGCCCTTGCCGTAGCCGATCTCCTTCATCAAGCGCGTGGGGGCGTTGCGCAGGTGCAGCGGAACCTCCAGCGATCCTAGGCTCTTGGCATCTTCGGCCGCGGCATTGAATGCGGCGTAAACGGCGTTGCTCTTGGCGGCACATGCCATGAAAATAATCGCTTGCGCAATGGCCAGTTCGCCTTCGGGACTGCCCAATCGTTCGTACACCGCGCATGCCTCCAAAGCCATGGTCAGTGCACGCGGATCGGCATTGCCAATGTCTTCGCTCGCCATGCGCAGAGCGCGGCGTGCGACGTACAGAGGGTCGCAGCCGCCCGCCAGCATACGGCACAGCCAGTACAGCGCAGCGTCCGGGTCACTGCCGCGCACCGATTTATGCAGCGCCGATATTTGGTCGTAGAAATACTCACCGCCTTTGTCAAAGCGCACGTAAGTGCTGCCTATCACCGCGCGCATGGTATCGACATCGAGCCGGCTACCTGAGTCCTGCTGGGCGCCTAAATCCGCGGCGGTTTCCAATAGATTGAGCATGCGTCGCGCATCGCCGTCCGCGGCGGCCAGCAACAGCACGCGCGCTCCCTCCTCCACAATCAGGTTTAAGGGACCCAAGCCACGCTCCATATCCGTAAGAGCGCGGTCGAGCAACTTGCCAAGGTCCTCGGTGGTGAGAGACTTGAGCACATAGACGCGCGCCCGCGACAGCAAGGCATTGTTGACCTCGAATGAGGGGTTCTCGGTGGTCGCGCCGACAAAAATCAGCGTTCCATCCTCGACATAGGGCAGAAACGCGTCTTGTTGCGACTTGTTGAAACGGTGCACCTCGTCCAGGAAAAGAACCGTGCTGCGGGTACCGCGCAAACGGCGCGCCTGTTCCACCACGGCACGAATGTCCTTGATTCCCGCTTGTACCGCCGAAAGCCCGACGAATTCGGCATTGGCTCCATTCGCGACCAATCGCGCGAGCGTGGTTTTTCCCGTGCCCGGCGGTCCCCACAGAATCATCGAGTGGGGATGGCCAGACTCCAACGCGCGGCGCAAGGGCGCGCCGTGCCCGAGCAGATGCGCCTGTCCCACATATTCATCCAGGGACTGCGGCCGCAGTCGATCGGCCAGCGGCCGATACGTGCCGTCGCCGACGCTCACTTGGCTGCGTGCCCGATCACATCCACACCCGGCGGAGGCACGAATGAAAACAAGTCCGGTACAAATTTCGCGTTGCGCTGCGGGTTGCTGAAAGTCAATTGCGTGATCTGATTGAGTTTGTCCGCGAGGAACATCGAGGCCAGTTCGCGGTTGCGAAATCCTATGCGCACCAGCTGGAAGTCGGTGTCCGCTCGCTTCGGAACGAGTTGGTACCAATCTAAGCCGTCGCTCGGCGGCAACGTCGTGACATCGAACTGGCTGCTCAAGGAGCCGCCTCCAGACAGCAGTACCGCCGGCGTATTGGCAAGGCTGGCATCCATGTCGCGCACATTGGCCTGCTGCAGGTCCTTGTCGTAAAACCAAATTTGCTTGCCGTCGGCAAGGATCAATTGCTCGGAAGGCTGCGAGTAGTCCCAGCGGAATTTTCCCGGTTTTTGCAAGGAAAGTTTTCCGGCGGCGCTGCGCACCACCTTGCCATGGCCGTCATCGATGGTCTGGGTGAAGTCCGCGGACCAGGTGGCAAGCCCGTTCAAGAATTTCTCGACTTCCGCGGTCGGAGACGCGAAAGCGCCGGCGGTACTCAGAACCGCGAGGCAAGTCAGCAGCGCCGAGGCGAATCGCTTTTGAGCCATCAATGTGTCATTCCTCCGGTGGAGCAGCGCCGTAGATCTCACGGTTGCCGTTGGACTGCAAGGGACCCACGAGGCCGGCCGCCTCCATCGCCTCGACCAGCCTGGCAGCGCGGTTATAGCCGATTTTCAGCCGCCTCTGCACCCCGGAAATCGAGGCCTTGCGCGTCTCGGTAACAATACGTACGGCCTCGTCGTATAACGGATCAGCTTCGGCATCGGCCGCACCGCCCTCGCCTTCCTCCTCATCCGAGGGAAATCCAGGAATGGGATTGCGAGGTCCTTCCAGGATTTCATCGATATAAACGGGCGGCGATGCGAACTTCAATCCGGCCACGACGCGGTGCACTTCTTGGTCGGAAACAAAAGCCCCGTGCACGCGCGTTGGAATCGATGTACCCGGAGGCAGGTACAGCATATCGCCGTGGCCGAGCAGCGACTCGGCGCCGCTTTGATCAAGAATCGTGCGCGAATCTACTTTTGCGGAAACCTGGAAAGCAATGCGGGTGGGAATATTGGCCTTGATCAAGCCGGTGATCACATCCACCGACGGGCGCTGGGTTGCCAGGATCAAATGGATGCCGGAGGCGCGCGCCTTTTGCGCTAGCCGCGCAATCAGCTCCTCGACCTTTTTTCCGACGATCATCATGAGGTCCGCCAACTCATCGATGATCACCACGATAAAGGGCAGGGAAGTCAACTCAGGCACGTCCTCCTCGACCACGCCGGGTACCCCTTGCGCGATCTTCTGCATGCGAATCGGGTCCTTGATGGGCTTACCCGCTTCGGCCGCCTCTTTCACCTTGCGGTTGAAGCCGCCGATATTGCGCACGCCGAGCGCCGACATGAGCTGGTAGCGCCGTTCCATTTCCGCCACGCACCACCGCAACGCATTGGCGGCCTGCTTCATGTCGGTAACCACGGGCGAGAGCAGGTGGGGAATGCCTTCGTACACCGACAGCTCGAGCATTTTCGGATCGATCATGATCATCCGAACGTGTTCAGGCGTGGCCTTGTACACCAGGCTTAAGACCATCGCGTTTATTCCCACCGACTTGCCCGACCCGGTTGTGCCGGCGATCAGCAAGTGAGGCATGCGGGCAAGATCGGCAACGATGGGCACACCGCCGATATCCTTGCCGAGCGCGAGCGCCAAGGGAGAACTCACCTCGTCGTACGGCTTGGATTTGATGATTTCGCCTAAGGTGACGATCTCGCGTTTCTCATTGGGAATTTCCAGACCGACCACAGACTTGCCGGGGATGATCTCCACCACGCGCACACTGATCGCCGACAGGGCCCTGGCCAGATCCTTGGCAAGATTGCTGATCTGGCTCACCTTCACGCCCGGAGCCGGCCGCAGTTCGAATCGCGTAATTACCGGTCCCGGCTGCACCGCAACCACGTCGACCTCGATGCCGAAATCACGCAGCTTAATTTCCACCAGCCGCGACATGGCTTCCAAGGCCTCATCGGAGTAGGACTGCTCGCGGGTGCCCGGTTCATCGAGCAAGGACAGCGCCGGCAATTCGCTCGACTTAGGCGCATCGAACAAGGGTACCTGGCGCTCGCGTTCGACCCGGTCGCTTTTTTGCGGTAGGGGTGCCGGCGGCTCGATGCGCGGCGGTGGACGGTTGGCGACTTTTTTCTGTTCCTCGCGCACGACTTCTTGCCGCGCTTGCTTGCGCAGTTGACCGGACGCCAGCTCACGCCGCTGCTCGAGCCTGGTGCGGATCCACTCGATCGTGCGCAGAACCGCCGCGCCCAGCTGGTCCATCATCTGAAACCACGAAACTCCCAAAAACAGCGCCACCCCCGCGAGCCATAAGCCAAGCAACAGCAACGTGGCGCCGAGGAAGCTTAAGGCCCGGGCGCTGCTGCTTCCTGCCAGCACACCTAGCACACCACCGGCGCTATTGGGCAGCGCCGCGCCGCTCCAGTGCAGGCTGGCGAGGCCGCAGCTGGTGGCCAAAGTCAGTACAAAACCCACGGCGCGCAGCAACGTGTTCATTTTCGAACGGGCATCGGGCAATGCTTGATCCTTATGCACCAGCCACCCGGCATAGGCGAGCATCACCGGGAACAGGTATGCCGGGCGTCCAAAGAGAAACAGGAAAAACCCGGCTAGCCATGCGCCCACCGGTCCGATCCAGTTGCCAACGGGTCCAGGCTCGCCCGTATCGGAAAAACCAGGATCGTGGGGATGATAAGAAAGGAGCGCCAACAACAACAGCAGCGCGAGCGCGCCGAGCACCCATAGCGTACCTTCGCGCAGCGAACGGGCGACTGCCGCAGAGAGTTTCAACTTCGGCTTACCCTTGTTGGGCGCAGCGCTATCCGCTAAATCTAGACCTTTAATGATGAATACTTCTTAACTAGTTGAATAATATGCGATAGTAACCGGAAGAACGTGAAGCAACAAGATCGGGATTGATTGCAGAGCGGACTTGTAGGAGCTGGCTGGAGCCCACAGATTTACTTACCATGGATCAGCCAACCTTTTAACGACCGCCGGCGTCCAATAGCAGGCGATTATTCACGACGAGAGGCAAATTATACATGAGCGTTGTCAGGCACAGTCGTCTGCTCATCCTCGGGTCCGGACCTGCAGGCTACACCGCCGCGGTGTACGCGGCCCGCGCGAATCGCAATCCGGTTCTCATCACCGGCCTGGAACAGGGCGGACAGCTCATGACAACCACCGATGTGGATAACTGGCCGGGCGACGTCAATCACCTGCAGGGACCGGCGCTGATGGAGCGCATGCGGTTGCATGCGGAGCGATTCAAGACCGAGATCGTGTTCGATCACATCAATCGCGTGGAGTTGCGCCAGCGACCGTTTCACCTATTCGGAGACAATGGCGAGTACACCTGCGACGCATTGATCATAGCCACCGGTGCGTCCGCCCAATACTTAGGATTGCCCTCGGAAGAACTTTATCGCGGCAAGGGCGTGTCAGCCTGCGCCACCTGCGACGGGTTTTTTTATCGCGGCAAACCGGTCGTGGTCGTGGGGGGTGGAAACACCGCCGTGGAGGAGGCGCTGTACCTCACCAACATTGCCTCGCACGTAACTCTCGTGCACCGGCGCGACAAGCTTCGCGCCGAGAAAATCTTGCAGGACCGCCTATTCGCGCTGACTGCCGCCGGCAAGGCCAATATCATTTGGAATCACACGGTGCAAGAAATCTTAGGCGATGAATCGGGAGTAACCGGCGTGCGTCTGCGTGCTGCCGCAGCGGGAGCCACTCGCTCTTTGGACGCCGACGGCGTATTCATCGCGGTCGGCCACGTGCCCAACACGCAGCTATTCGAGCACCAATTGGAAATGCGCGGCGGGTATATCGTGGTCAAGGGCGGCCTCGAGGGCGGGGCCACCGGTACCAGCGTCCCCGGCGTCTTCGCGGCAGGCGATGTAGCAGATCACGTGTATCGGCAGGCCGTCACCTCCGCGGGTACCGGATGCATGGCAGCACTCGATGCCGATAAGTACCTAGATCGTATCGAGGCCGACACCCACGTTACGCCGCGTGCCGCCCACGCGTGACTGCCGGAAAAGCGCGATTTCTGGATAGCATCGCGCAGGTCGACGCGCGACGTTGGAATGCCCTCGCCGGTGCATCGCAGCCCTTCCTGCGGCATGAATTTCTTTTGGCACTGGAGCAATCCGGATGTGCCGCGCCCCGCACCGGTTGGACGCCCAAGCACTTGCTGCTCGAAGATGCAAATGGCGTAGCGTTGGCGGCCATGCCGCTGTTTCGAAAATCTCATTCTCGGGGCGAGTTCGTCTTCGATTTTGCTTGGGCCGGGGCCTATGCAGAGCACGGACTAAAATACTATCCAAAATTATTGACCGCTGTGCCGTTCACGCCCGTTTGCGGGCCCCGCCTGCTCATTAGCCCTGAGGTCAATGCCGCGGCCGCGGTTCGGGCCCTGGTCAGCAGCGTGCTGGAGTATGCCAAAGACGAGCGTTTGTCCTCTTGGCACGTGCTTTTCCCCGCAGAGGACGCGGCCGCCACTTTAAGCAATGCAGGACTGATATTGCGGCGCGACTGTCAATTTCACTGGTACAACCAGGGTTACGAGTCGTTTGAGGCATTCCTGGCGACATTCACCTCGGACAAACGAAAAAAAGCAAAACGCGAACGCCGGCGAGTCGTCGAAGCCGGCATCGAGTTCGACACCTTGCACGGCGGCGACATGACCGCACCGTTATGGGACGAGGTGTTTGAGTTTTATGCCGACACCTTTCATCGTCACGGCCAGGAGCCGTACCTCAACCTCGATTTCTTCAAGCGTATCGGTAAGACGATGCCGGCTGAACTCATGCTCAAGGTGGCGCGCATCGGCTCGCAACCGATCGCGGTGGCCATATTCTTTGTCGGTACCGAGGCGCTTTACGGCCGTTATTGGGGAGCCGGGGGCAACTTTCACAGCCTGCATTTCGAGGCTTGCTACTATCAGGGGATTGAGTATTGCATCGAGAAGCAACTGCAACGTTTCGAGCCGGGCACGCAAGGAGAGCACAAAGTTCCGCGCGGATTCGTCCCTACCCTGACTCACTCGGCGCATTTCATCGCCGACCCGAGATTTGCCGCGGCGATTCGGGATTATGCGCAGCGCGAGGCGCGCGGTGTCGACCATTACGCGGCCGCGGTGAACGAGCATGTGCCCTATCATCGGGCGCCGGATGAGGAGTTGCAGCTCTGACCAGACTGGTTTGGCTGGGGGAGCAGGCGGATCCGAATTGGTTTCCACCGTTGGATCAGGCACTGCGTGAACCGCCGGGCCTGCTCGCTGCTGGAGGCGACCTCAAGCCTGCCAGGCTGCTCGCGGCCTACGAACGTGGTGTGTTTCCCTGGTACTCGGTGCAGCCCATCCTTTGGTGGTCGCCGGATCCTCGCATGGTGTTGTTTCCAGCCGAATTCAAGCGCTCGCGCAGTTTGAGCAAAACCCTGCGCCACGGCCCCTTCCGCACGGCCCTCGATCAGGCCTTCAGCGCGACCATCCGCGGCTGCGCCGCCCCGCGCCGCTCAGGTCCCGAGACCTGGCTAAACCAGGAGATGATCGAGTCCTACGTTGAACTGCACGAGCTCGGATTCGGGCACTCGGTCGAAACGTATCGCGCCGACAGCCTTGTCGGCGGCTTGTACGGTATCCAGCTCGGGCAGGTATTCTTTGGAGAATCAATGTTCAGTCTCGAACGTGATGCCTCCAAAGTAGCGCTGGCCCGTTTGGTGGACGAGTGTCTTGCGCGCGACATCAAGCTGATAGACTGCCAGGTGGCCAGCGCGCATTTGGCCGGTTTGGGTGCGCGCGAGGTCTCACGCAGCCAGTTTGTGTCGCTGCTTCGCCAATACGCGTGCCGAGTTCCGTCAGGAAAATGGCTACCACAAGCGTAGTAAATTGCATTAGCGGGGTGCTTTATGCACAATGCGCGCGGTTTCCCGCACACCACAAGGACGCATGTCAAAAGAAGAGGCCATTCAATTCGAGGGCGAGGTCGTCGAGACTCTGCCCAATACGACATTTCGCGTCAAACTCAAGACCGGCCATGTAGTTACCGCGCATATCTCAGGCAAGATGCGAAAAAACTACATTCGAATACTGACCGGCGACCAAGTCACCGTTGAGATGACTCCGTACGATCTAACGAAGGGCCGCATCGTATATCGAGGCCGCTAGGCTTCAGTCCCTAGGCGCTGCCCTCGTGCGAGAGCAGAGCCGGTCGATCGGCGCCGCGCGTTTCCAGCTTGAGCTTCTCCCCGTCTTCGCTCAAGGAAACCTCGACATGCCCCCCATTCACGAGCTTGCCGAACAGCAATTCCTCGGCGAGCGGACGCTTGATGAATTCCTGAATGATGCGCGCCATCGGCCGGGCACCCATCTTTGGATCGTAACCGCGCTTTGCAATCCAACGCCGCGCCGGCTCGTCCACTGAAATCGAGACACCCTTCTGTTCCAATTGCGCCTCCGCCTCGACCAGGATCTTGTCCACGACCCGCTCGATCGTATCCTGATCCAACGAGCCGAACTGAATGACGGCATCCAGGCGATTGCGAAATTCCGGGGAAAACAGCCGGCGAATCGCCTCCATGCCGTCCGCGCCGGTATCCGACTGGGTGAACCCGATGCTGGGGCGGCTCATCTCGAATGCTCCTGCGTTTGTGGTCATGACGATGATGACGTGCCGGAAATCGGCCTTGCGCCCATTGTTGTCGGTCAAGGTGCCATGGTCCATGACCTGCAACAGCAGGTTGAACACATCCGGATGCGCTTTCTCAATCTCATCGAGCAGCAACACGCAGTGCGGGTGCTTGGCGATGGCTTCGGTCAACAGGCCGCCCTGATCGAACCCGACATAGCCCGGCGGCGCGCCGATCAAGCGCGACACGGTATGCCGCTCCATGTATTCGGACATGTCGAAACGCACGAACTCCACGCCCATGGCGATGGCGAGCTGACGGGTGACTTCTGTCTTACCCACCCCGGTCGGCCCGGAGAACAGGAACGACCCCACCGGCCGGCGCTGATCGCCCAGCCCGGAGCGGGACATCTTGATGGCTGCGGATAAAGCCTCGATCGCCCTGTCCTGACCGAATATCGTCAATTTCAAGTTCCGTTCAAGGTTTTTCAGAACATCCCGATCGGACATCGAGACGCTCTTGGGTGGAATCCTCGCAATACGTGCAACCACATTCTCGATCTGGGTCACGGTCACGGACGATGCGCGTTTCTCAACCGGCTGCAAGCGCAAGTTCGCTCCCGCTTCGTCGACCACGTCGATGGCCTTGTCCGGCATGTGCCGGTCGTTGATATGCCGTGCGGCTAACTCAGCGGCCGCACGCAGCGCATCATCTTCATATTTGATGCCGTGATGCTCTTCGTAGCGCGATTTCAGCCCGCGCAAGATGTCGACCGTGTCTTGCACCGACGGTTCCGTGATGTCGATCTTTTGGAAGCGGCGCGCCAGCGCATGGTCCTTCTCGAAAATCCCGCGGTACTCGTTGTAGGTCGTCGATCCAATGCAGCGCAATTCGCCGTTTGCCAGTGCCGGCTTGATCAAATTCGAAGCATCCATGACTCCGCCGGACGCGGCGCCCGCGCCGATCACGGTGTGAATCTCATCGATGAAAAGAATAGCGCCCGGTTGCTTCTTGACCTCGGCGAGCACCGCTTTGAGGCGCTTCTCGAAATCACCACGGTACTTGGTGCCTGCCACGAGCGAGCCCATATCGAGCGAGTAAATGGTTGCGTCCAGCAGCACATCCGGCACCTGGTTCTCGACGATCATCCGCGCGAGGCCCTCGGCGATAGCCGTCTTGCCCACCCCGGCCTCCCCGACGTAAAGGGGATTATTCTTGCGCCGGCGGCAAAGAATCTCGATGGTACGTTCGACCTCGAGCTTGCGCCCAATCAAAGGATCGATCTTGCCCTTGCGCGCCGAGTCATTCAGATTGGTGGCGTATTTCTCCAGCGCATTACCGCTGCCGTCTCCCTCGCGCTCTGCATCGGGCGAAGCGGCCGAGTCGTCTCGTTCGCTGCGTTCCTCGCCTCCAGCCTTCGAGAGGCCATGCGCAATGAAATTCACCACGTCCAGGCGTGAGACATCCTGCATGCTGAGCAAGTAGGCGGCATGAGACTGCTTTTCGCTGAAGATCGCCACCAGCACGTTGGCCACGGTGACTTCTTTCTTACCGCTCGATTGCACATGGAAAACAGCCCGCTGCAGCACTCGCTGGAATCCCAACGTGGGCTGCACGTCCCGATCCTCGCCCGCCGGTAAGCGCGGTGTGGTTTGATCGATGAATTGTTTCAGTTCGGTCTTGAGCTTGGCGGTGTCGGCACCGCAAGACTTCAGGATCTCGCGAACTTTCGGCGTGTCCACAATCGCGAGCAACAGGTGCTCGACGGTCATGAATTCATGCCGTGCCTCACGCGCACCGGCGAAGGCATCATTCAAACAAAATTCAAGTTCTTGACTTAGCACTTTACGCCTCTTCTAGCGTTGCCATCAGCGGATGCTGATGTTGTCGCGCATACGCGATCACCTGAGCCACCTTGGTCTCTGCAATTTCATAAGTGAAGACGCCGCACACTCCTTTTCCCTTGGTATGGACCTCCAGCATAACCCGAGTAGCTTTGGTACGGTCCATAGAGAAGAAGCGCTGCAAGATGTCGACCACAAACTCCATGGGAGTGTAGTCGTCATTAATCAGAACTACTTGATAGAGAGGCGGTCTCTTGAGCTTGGGCGCCGCTTCCTCGACGATTAAGCTCGTTCCATCCCGTCCGCGTTCAATGTCACTCATGAGTTATCCGTTTATAGGGCGCGTTTGACCGCTTTACAAGACATGTAAAGCCAACCCGCGCCCCATTCCTGAAGGGATACCCGCCGCCCATCCGTGTCGCCGATTGCTGTCACTTGACTTTACTAAGGAAAAACAAATGCTTGAGCGCTAGAGCGCAGAGCCCGTATGATTGCCACTACGGTTAACCATGCTCGATACACGTACAAACCAATTGCTCCCCAAGCTACAGGCCAATGGGCCCAAGCTGGCCTCCCTTGTCATCGCCGCGCTGATCCTGATTCAGCTGCTACAGATCGGTTACTCGTTGCTGTCAAAACCATTGAAGTCGCCGCAACCGGTGGTAACAGCGCCCGTGCCACACCCGCAACGCTCGGGAGTCGACATTCAAACGGTGGTTTCGGCCCATTTGTTCGGCGTCCCGGCAGCAGACCTTGCCCAGGACCCGGGAAACGCGCCGCAAAGCTCGGCGAACCTCATTCTCGCCGGGACCATTGCCACCCAGGACCCGAAGCGAGGAGTGGCCATCATCAGCGACGCCGGGGGTCCCTCGAAGGTCTATGGGGTCAGTGAGCGGATCAGCGGCGCGGTCCTGCACTCAGTTTATCTCGACCACGTCGTTTTGGATCGTGGAGGCGCGCTGGAAACGTTGCCGTTGCCGCGCCAGTTGCCTCCGGCCAGCCATGGGGTGGCTGCGGTACCGGTACGCCGCACCGGCGCCGATCCACGCACCGTTGCCGCCGTCGATAATATACGGCGAATGGTTACCCAGGATCCGAGCATTCTCGATCAGGTCATGCGAACCGTGCCTTCCTACGACAACGCAGCAGGAAAACTGAGAGGCTTTCGTGCTTATCCAGGACGAAATAGAGCGATATTCAACAAGTTGGGTCTGAAAGCAGGCGATTTGGTGACCGCCATCAACGGCACACCACTGGATGACCCGCAGCGCAGTCAGGATGTTTTCAACACGATTCAAACTTCGGATCACGTAACCGTTACCGTCGAACGCGGCGGCCAGAAACAGGATATTTCATTGAACATCGCGCAAGTAGCGGCACAGGCCACCAAGGAGTTGGAGAGCGAGTCGAGCAACGGCGCGGCGCCCGCCGCGCCCGGGTCGCCAAATCCGGAACAATGAAAATGCAAACCAATAGCGGCAAGCGCGGTCGAAGCCGTGCACTATGCGAGCACCCATGAACGTGAAGTGGACTGAACATCAATTCAAACGCGGGTTCGCAGCGCTAGTGGCTACGTCGAGTTTGCTCGTGTCGGGAATCCCGGCCGGCGCGCAGACCCGGCAGGCTCAGCCTCAACAAGGCCCGACGATAACGCCTAACTACAAGGATGCGGACTTAGGGCAGATCATTCAGGCGGTCGGCGAGGTGACCGGCAAGAATTTCATCATCGATCCCCGCGTGAACGCCAAGGTCACGATGGTGTCATCGACACCCATGTCCCCGGCCGCTTTCTATGAAGCATTTTTGGCGGTATTGCAGGTTTATGGCTATGTTGCCGTTCCCGCCGGCAAAGTCATTAAGATCGTGCCGAATACCGATCTGCGGCAGTTGCCTGCGAATGACTTGCCCCGCGATGTGAGTTCGACCTCGGACGAAATCGTGACCCAGATCGTGACTTTGAAGAATGTCAGCGCGGCCCAACTGGTTCCCATGCTGCGGCCCTTGATCCCGACTTATGGCCACCTGGCAGCGTACCCGGGCGGCAACATGCTGATCATTTCCGATCGGGCCAGCAACGTAAGCCGCGTGGTGCGGATCATCCAACGCATGGATGAGAGCGGCGATGAACCCATTGAGGTCATTCCGCTGCACAACGCCGGCGCCGCCGACGTGGTGCGCATCGTCAATTCCCTCAATCAAGGCGCGGGCGCCGATGCGGGGGGCGCCATCGTCAAAGTGGTTGCCGATGAGCGCACCAACAGCATCCTGTTGACCGGGGAGCGATCGGCGCGCTTGCGGCTCAAAGCGCTGATTCTCAACATGGATACGCCCATGGCCGCGGGCGGCGACATCCAGGTACGCTATTTGCGCTACGCCGATGCGGAAAAAATCTCCGAAAAGCTCAAAGGCCAGGCAACCGCTTCCGCCAAGGCCGCAGGCGGTCCGCCGATCGGCGCACCGCCTGCGGCCGGCGGCACCTCGAATGTGGATGCAAGCGTGACCATTTGGGCCGATGTCGCAACCAACGCGCTGATCATCACGGCGCCCCCTAAAATCATGAAGTCCTTGATGGGCGTCATCGACAAACTCGACATCCGTCGGGCACAAGTGCAAGTCGAGGCCATCATCGTCGAGCTCGATGTCAACAAGAGTTCGAACCTCGGAGTGCAGTGGCTGCTGTTCGGCCGAGGAAACTCCACCGTCCCCGGCGGCGTCATCAACCTGCCCGGCCCCGGCGGCGCGAGCATCATCAACCTGGCCGAAGCCGCCTTAGGCATCGCTTCGGGCACCGGCACCACCGGGATCACGGGCACATCCGCCATCTCCAGTTCCACGGTCGGCAACGGCGCCACGGTCGCGGTCGGTCGCGTGGTCAAAGACGGCGTTAGTTTTGCCGCGTTGATTCAGGCGCTGCGCAGCGACGGCAGCAGCAATATCATTTCAACCCCCTCCTTGATCACAATGAATAATGAAGAGGCGGAGGTGAAGGTCACGCAAGAGATTCCGCTGATCACCGGCTCCTTCTCGAGCACCCAGGCGCAGACCGGGGGAAACAGCAGCCCGTTCACCACCATCCAGCGTGAAGAGGTCGGAACCATTTTGAAGGTCACCCCGCACATCAACGAGGGCAATTCCGTTCAGCTCAAGATCGAGCAGGAAGATTCCTCCCCCGGTGCGAAGCTGGCCAATTCGTCCGATATCTCGACCAATAAGCGCTCCATCAAAACCACGGTGCTGATCGAAGACGGCGGCATCATCGTGCTGGGCGGCCTCATGTCGGACACCGTCACGGAAAGTGAAGACCGTGTGCCGGGGCTCGGAAGGATCCCAATCCTCGGCAACTTGTTCAAGTCGCGCAGCGGCTCGCGGCAGAAAAAGAATTTGATGGTTTTCATACGCCCTCGAATCATGCGCGATGCGGATGCCACCGAGACCGCCAGCGAATCGAAGTACGACGAGGTCCGGCGCATGCAGCAAAGCATCACCGGCGGGCATGTCACGCTGCTGCCCGGCGAGAAACAGCCGGTCGTGCCGCCGATCCCCGCCGGCATCGCGTTGCCGCCGGCGCCGCCACCGTCGGAAACGAACCCGCAAGGTGCCACGCCAAGCCCGCAGCCCCCCGCGCAGTTCACGGTGCCCCTACCCCAGACGACGCCTCCGCCATGAACGCCGAGCTTCAAGACCCGGATCAGCCCAGGAAACTGTCGTTTCCGTTTGCCAAGCGTCACGGTGTCCTGGTGCGCGGTGTTGCCAATGGCTCGGCCGACACCGTTTGCCGGCCCGGGGTGACACCGCAATGCCTGGCCGAGGTACGCCGCTTCGTCGGCGTTCCCCTAAAGCTGCAGCGGGTTTCGGTCGAAACCTTCGATTCATTGCTGCGCGTTGCCTATGAGGCAGGCTCGGGCGCTGCCATGCAGATGCTGGAAGGCTTGGACGACAACACGGATCTGGCGCATCTCGCCGAGGACATCCCGGAGTCCTCCGACTTGCTGGAGAGCGATGACGAAGCGCCCATCATCCGTTTGATCAACGCGCTGCTCACCCAGGCGGTGAAGGAAAACGCCTCGGATATTCACATCGAACCCTACGAGAACCGCCTGGTGATCCGATTTCGCGTCGACGGGGTGCTGCGCGAGGTGCTGCAAACCAAACGAGCCGTGGCGCCGCTGGTGGTATCGCGCATCAAAGTGATGTCCAAGCTGGACATCTCCGAGCGCCGGCTTCCGCAGGACGGCAGAATTTCCTTGCGCATCGCGGGCCGCGCAGTGGACGTGCGCGTGTCCACCCTGCCCTCGGGACACGGCGAACGCGTGGTGCTGCGCTTGCTCGACAAGCAGGCCGGCCGGATCGAGCTGACCTCCTTGGGCATGGATGCGCGGACTCAAGACCTGATGGATGACATCATCCACAAGCCTCACGGCATCATCTTGGTGACCGGACCCACCGGTTCGGGCAAGACCACGACCTTGTACGCGAGCCTCGAGCGAATCAACGACAACACACGCAATATCATGACCGTCGAGGATCCGATCGAGTACTACATCGATGGTATCGGCCAGACGCAGGTGAACACAAAAGTCGAAATGACTTTCGCGAGGGGCCTGCGCGCGATTTTGCGGCAAGACCCCGATGTGGTCATGGTGGGCGAAATCCGCGACCTTGAAACGGCACAGATTGCTGTGCAAGCAAGCTTGACCGGCCACCTGGTACTCTCGACGCTGCACACCAATACCGCGGTGGGCGCCGTTACCCGCTTGCGCGATATGGGCATCGAGCCCTTCCTGCTCTCCTCCAGCTTGATCGGTGTCATGGCGCAGCGGCTGGTGCGCGTTCTCAATCCGACCAACCGCGAAAAGTTCACGGCGGGCGAGTATGAGCGGCGCCTCTTGAACTTGGACCCCGCGGGCGAGCCAGTGGAACTATACCGCCCGAGCATGGAACCCGGCGCCGGGTACCGTGGGCGAACCGGGATCTACGAGCTCATCGCGGTGGATGATCACATGCGCACCATGATTCACGATGGATCCTCCGAGCAAGATCTTGAACGCTATGCGCGTACCGCCAGCCCCGGCATCCGCGATGATGGCAGGCGCAAGGTGATGGCGGGGGAAACCACGCTGGAAGAAGTGCTGCGCGTCACCCGCGAGGACTAGGTGGCAGTGTGGCCGGAATAGCCTAATGGGTGCGTTTGAATACACCGCCCTTGACGCCCAGGGCCGCGAACGCAAGGGCCTGATCGAAGGCGATACTGCAAAGCATGTCAGACAGTTGTTGCGAGAGAAGCAATTGCTGCCGATGGACATCCAGGAGACCGCCCAGCAGGAACTCAAACAAAGCCGCAGGCGCCGCTTCATGCGCCGCGGCCTGTCGAGCTTGGATCTGGCATTGCTCACACGTCAATTAGCGACCCTGTTGCGCTCAGGCCTGCCCCTCGAAGAAACCCTTCAGGCTGTGGCCGAGCAGACCGAAAAGCCGCGTGTGCAGCGCATCGTGCTAGGCGTGCGCAGCAAAGTGGTGGAAGGACACCCGTTGGCGGACGGCCTGAGGGATTTCCCACAAGCCTTCCCGGAGATCTACCGCGCCACCGTTTCCGCCGGCGAACAATCGGGGAAGCTGGATCAGGTGCTGGAAAGGCTGTCCGACTACACCGAATCGCGCCAGGTGATGGGGCAGCAAGTGAGCAACGCGCTGGTATATCCCATCGTCCTGTTGGTGCTGTCCTTCGGCATCGTCTCTTTCTTGCTGGCTTATGTGGTGCCCCAGGTCGTTGCGGTGTTTCAATCCAGCAACCAGGAATTGCCGATCGCGACGAAAATCCTCATCGGTATGAGCGATCTCATTCGACACTACTGGTTCTATGCGTTGATTGTGATCGGTGCGGCCGTGTGGGGTTTTTTGCGCTGGCTCAAGGGCCCAGAAAACCGTTTGCGGTTTGATCGCTTCCTGCTGCGCGTACCGGTGGTCGGAAAACTCATTCGGGGATTGAACACCGGGCGATTTTCCCGCACGTTCAGCATTTTAACTGCCAGCGCGGTTCCCGTCCTCGAGGCGCTGCGCATTTCAGCCGAGGTCGTCACCAACATGCCGATGAAAAGAGCGGTCGAAGAGGCGGCGCTGCGGGTGCGCGAGGGGGCACCGATCGGCAAGTCGCTGGCGGCCCGCAAGTTGTTCCCGCCCATGATGATTCATTTGATCAGCAGCGGCGAGAGCAGCGGCGAGCTGGAAAAAATGCTCGAGCGAGCAGCAACCAACCAGGAGCGAGAAATGGATGGCTTGCTGTCCAACATGACCAACCTGCTGGGCCCCATCATGGTGGTGTTCATGGGCGGTATTGTCATGTTTATCGTGATTGCCCTGCTGCTGCCGATCTTTCAATTAAACGACCTGGTCAAGTAGCCCGGTTTGTGTGCTGGGCTATTGCACGTGAACCGCGTTTCCGTTTATAACGCGCCCGTGTCAAGCGAAAAACCCGAAACTGAAGAGTTCGAGGAAGAGGACGCGGAGGATGTCGCGCCGGGAGGGGATGATGTCGACGTCGATCACATCATGCGCGACGTCGAGTCCCAGCGGCGCCGTGCCCCCAAAGGGGCCGAACCAGCCTGGCGGCGCCTCGAGCGCGTCATGGAAGAACGGCGCACCGCCGAACTCATGAGCGATTTTGATGACTACAAGGTCGGTACCGACAAGGCAGCGGATGCCGACGATGGCGGGGGCGGTGGCGGTGACAACGGCTCTGCATCGGGCGGGAAAAGCCCCCGCAAGAAGAAAAAAACCCGCTAGCGCCGTTCAGATCTCATTGCGTTTGGCGAATCGCGCGATTTTGTCACCGGCGCGAAACGCCAGCGCCTGAATGGTCATGGTTGGCTGTCCCCGTCCGGAAGTCACGAAACTCGAGCCGTCACAGAGAAACAAATTAGGTACATCATGGGTACGATGACATTTGTCCACCACCGAGGTCGCTGCATCATCGCCCATTCTCGCAGTTCCCAATAAATGCACGCCGGCTGTGCTCTCCTCGATAGCATCGCGCCAGATTTTTTGCGCGCCCGCCGCCTCTAAAATTTCATACGACCGGTCCTGAAGGAACTTCGCCGTAGCCAAATCGTCCGGATGATCTTTATAAGTCACGCGGATGGCCGGAATGCCCCAGGAGTCCTTCAGCGTTGGGTCGATGCTGATGCTGTTGGTCTCGAGCGGCAGCGAGGTACTGTGCCCCGTCGAGGCCATGGCGCGGGGAAAAGCCTCGAGTCTTTCTTTGAAATCCAGGCCCCAGCGCGGCAGGTCACCACCCGAGGCCATCGCCCAAATCGCCGGCTGCGGGTTGATGCGCGCATCGATGCCGCCGCCACCATAGAATCCGCGCTTCGGATCGGAGTCATAGAAATCGTGCAGGATACGAGTCACTTGCACGCTTTTGAACTCGTTCAATTCGTGTTCGAAGATGCCTTGAGCCCCGGAACCCTGATTGAACATCAGATATTTCCCAACCAGGCCGCTGGAATTGGCAAGGCCGTGCGGAAAGCGGCTGCTGGTGGAATTGAGGAGCAGCCGCGCGGTTTCGGCGCCGTTGGCGGACAACACCACCGCACGTGCAGCCTGAAAATGTTGCTTCCTGTTCTTATCGAAATAGTGCGCGCCGGTGGTGCGGCCTTGCGCGTTCGTGTCGATGTGAAAGACATAACTGCCGGATCGAACCTCGCAAAGCCCGGTTGCTTCGGCCTCCGGAATCATGGTGTACAGCGTCGATGACTTTGCTCGCGCCTCGCAGCCGAAGCCCATGCAGAAACCGCAATGCACGCAGGGAGAACGCCCGCGAAAGGGTTGCGAGGCAATGGCCATGGGTGCTGGGAACGCATGCAGGCCCAATTTGCGGGCACCGCGTTCGAGCAGCACGCCCGAGGATTTCACCGGCAGCGGCGGCATCGGATAGGGTTTGCTGCGCGGCGGATCAAACGGACTGGCAAAGCCAAGACCGGAGACACCCACTTCCCATTCCACTTTGGTGTAGTAGGGCTCAAGTTCCTGATAGGTGATCGGCCAATCGGCGAAGCCGGTGCCCGGGATTTCGCCGAGCACGCTGCGCTCGTTGAAATCTATTTCGTGGAAGCGCCAGAAATTGGCGGTGAAGTGCGTGCTGCTGCCGCCGACCAGCCGAGCATAGGTGGCCGGGAGAAATCCGCCCGCGGCGCGCTTTGCGGTCTCGCAGGACATCTTCCGGAAGCTCTGCGGACTTAACTTGCCGTCATTTGTGATGCCGTTCAAAAAGAAATATTTCAGCTCATCGTGCTCGAAATCGGCGGCAGCAAGCCTTGGCCCTTGCTCGAACACCAATACCGTGAATCCGGCCTGCGAGAGTTCGCGAGCGAGCACCCCGCCCGAGGCTCCCGAGCCCACCACCACGAAATCCACCGTTTCGTTTGGCTTGAACTTGACGTGGCTCAAGCGTGCTTTTCCGCCGGATACGGTACGAAGCCCTTGTATTCGGCATCGTAGTAGCCAAACGGTGGCACGAAAGCATGCTGATCGACAAAGCCCATGAGCTTCCAGCCGGCGCCTTGATAATTGCCGCCGTACTTCGGCGAGCTGAACATACCTAGAACCGTCAACATACGCGTGGCTTCGAAGAACGGCGTGCGATCGACGGTTTTTAAAAAGGCCATTTGAGTCTCCGCATTCGCTGCGCCGAAGGATTGACCGGGATGCACCGCTGCAAATTGGCGTTGAAAAGTGTTCAGACCATTGCGGTAGTCGGGCGCCAACGAGGAGAAATAGGTGCCGAGCGATCGATCGATGAAATACACGGCATGCGCCTCACGCGCGCCCGGGGTTGCGCCGCTCGGAACGATTTGCGCACAGATCCCGTCCACATCGGCGCCGTCTTCGGCGCTGAAGAACTGAAAGTGGGCTGCCGATAGGCCGGCAGGCATCTGATCCGCATGATGCGCCGCCGACGCGATGCCGGGCAAATGCGCGGCCACCCAGGCGCCAGCGAGCCAGCCGCCACTGCCGAGTAAAAATGCGCGCCGCGAATCTTGCCCGTCTTGATCTATTGAGTTCACTGAATTCTCCTTAAATCTCGCCGCGCTTGGCGAACTGGCCGATGTGATCTGCAGCGCGGAAGGCAAGCGCCTGGATAGTCATGGTCGGCTGCCCCCGCCCCGAGGTGACGAAGCTGGAGCCGTCGCAAATAAAGAGATTGGGCACATCGTGCGTACGGTGATATTTGTCGACTACCGAAGTGTCTGGATCGTTGCCCATGCGGCAGGTGCCGAGCAAGTGCACGCCGCCGCGTGAGATGCGTTGCGCTGCCCTCCACGTTTTTACTGCGCCGGCGGCCTGCATGATCTCCAGCGCGCGGTCTTGCAAAAACTTGGCCATGGAAAGATCGTCCGGATGATCCTTGTAGGTCACCCGGATCGCGGGAATTCCCCAGGCGTCTTTGAGCACTGGATCTATACTGACGCTGTTGGATTCTTGCGCGAGCGATGTGCAATGTCCGGCGACCATCATCGAGCGCGGAAACGCCTCCAGCCGTTCCTTGTACTCCGCACCCCAGCGAGGCAGCTCTGCGCCGCCCGCCAATGCCCAGCCGAGCGGCTGAGATCCCATGCGCGCGTCAATGCCGCCGCCGCCATAGAATCCGCGTTGCAAATCGGCGTCGTAAAAATCGTGAACGATTCGCGTCACCTGCACGCTCTTGTATTCATTGAGCTCGTGCTCGAACTGCGCATGCACTTGCGAGCCTTGATTGAACATCAAATACTTCCCCACCAGGCCGCTTGAATTCGCGAGGCCGTGCGGGAACCGATCAGTCGCCGAGTTGAGGAGGAGGCGTGGGGTTTCCGCGCCGTTCGCGCACAGCACGACAGCGCGCGCCTCCTTTTGAAATTGTTCATGGCGGTGTTGATCGAAGTAGTGAACCCCGGTGGTCCGCCCATGCCGGTCGAGGGCCACTTGGTGCACGTACGCATGCGGTCGTATCTCGCAGCGTCCGGTGGCCTCGGCCTCCGGGATCATGGTGTACAGCGTTGAGGACTTGGCCATGACTTCGCAGCCAAAGCCGATGCAAAAACCGCAGTGGGCGCAGCCTGGCCTGCCTCGATACTGCCGGGATAGGATGGCCATTGGCGCAGGAAACGGATGTAGGCCCAATTGCCGCGCGCCGCGCTCGAGCAGCACGCCGGAGGACTTCACGGGGAGCGGCGGCATGGGATAGCCCTTCGTGCGGGGCGGGTCGAAAGGACTTGCATACGCCAGGCCGGAGACACCCACTTCCCACTCCACCTTGGTGTAGTACGGCTCGAGTTCCTGATATGTGATGGGCCAATCGGCAAAGCCCGTGCCCGCGATGCCGCCGAGCAGGCTGCGCTCGTGGAAATCGTTTTCGTGAAAGCGCCAGAAGTTGGCGGTGAAATGCGCGCTGCTGCCGCCGACGATGCGCGCATAGACCAGCGAGTTGCCCATCGGCGGAGGCTGCGCCACCTGCGCGGCATTTTCCCTGAAGGTCTGCGGGCTAACGTGCGGATCGCAGGTAATGCCGCTCAAGTAACTGTATTTTAGCTCGTCGTGCTCAAAGTCCGCAGGACCTAAGCGAGGTCCCTGCTCCAATACAACCACCGTGAAACCGCCTTGCGACAGTTCTCTGGCGATCACGCCGCCGGCCGCCCCCGAGCCGATCACGATGAAGTCGGCAATCTCGCCGGGTTTGAAGCTGCGTTTGGTCAAACGGATGGTCTCAGGGGCCTGCGCCGTGGTGCTGGGGCTTCGCGCGTTCATTTTAGCCCCAAGGCCAAGCTGCGTGAAATGTGCCAAACTATTTTTTGTGGCTCCAATAGAAGAATATTCGCAGCGTCTGGCGATGCGCGAATCGCATCTCGCGAATCTCGACATGCTTAATGCACGCATTGAGAGCATGAGATTGGGCATCGGCGCCGCCTTTTTTTTGATCGCGTGGCTTTGTTTCGGTCCACTGTCGATACCGAGCTGGTTGCTCTTGATTCCGATCCTCGCCTTCATCGTCCTGCTGGTATATCACCAGCGCATCCGGGGCGTCCGCACGCAGACGCAACGGGCGGTGCAGTTTTACCGTGCCGGGCTCGAGCGGTTGAATGATCAATGGAGCGGCAAGGGCACCACGGGTGCGCGCTTCGAGGATATACATCACATCTATGCCGCTGATTTGGATCTGTTCGGCGTTGGCAGCCTGTATGAGCTGCTTTGCGCCGCACGTACGCAAACGGGCGAAAACATACTGGCCTCATGGCTGCTGGCGCCGGCGGACTTGGACACAATTCGATCGCGGCACGCCGCCATTGCCGACCTGCGCAACCGCTTTGACTTTCGAGAACGCATGGCGATCGAGGGCGAGTCCTTGAAGATCGACTTGCACCCCGAGCTTCTCAATGCTTGGGCGCAAGCCCCGAATCGGCTCGGATCTCGGTGGGTACGCGCAGGCGCACCCCTGATTGCTGGCCTGGCGGTGGGGGCCATCGCAGCGTGGGCCATCTGGGGCGTGCTCTACCCCTTGCTCGCCATCATCCTGGTCGAGCTTGCCGTGGGCTATTTTTTACGCCAGCAGATTCACGCGGCGATCACCACGGTTGAGAGTGCGTTCGAGGATTTGAAAGGTTTAGCGGTGCTGTTGAAGCGAATCGAAGACGAGCACTTCGAGGCCGTACCCTTGCAACAGCTGCAGTCAAAGCTCTCATCGCACAGTCTCAAGGCCTCCAGTGCGATCTCGAAGCTCGCAACCATCGTGAATTTCGTCGAGGCGCGCCGCAATCCCATGCTGGCGCCATTCAGGTTGCTGCTGCTGTATCCGCTGCAGACAGCGATCGCTGCGGAACGCTGGCGCAGCGCCCACGGCGCGCTCATCAGCTCCTGGCTGGAGGCACTTGGCGACATTGAAGCCTTGATTTCCCTCTCGCGCTACACCTACGAGCGGTTCGAAGATCCCTTTCCGGACTTCGTCGATGACCCACCGTCCTTTACGGCCGTCGCGATCGGCCATCCTTTGATTGCCTCTGCCGTGCGGGTTTGCAATGACGTGGACCTCTCCGGAAAAATACGCGTGCTGCTGGTGAGCGGCTCGAACATGTCCGGAAAGAGCACCTTGTTGCGCACCGTTGGAATAAATACGGTGCTGGCCATGGCGGGTGCGCCGGTGCTCGCCAAATCTCTACGGCTGACGCCGCTTCAGGCCGGAGCCAGTATTCGCATCAACGACTCATTGCACGAGGGCAGCTCGCGCTTCTATGCGGAGATCAAGCGGCTGCGGCAGCTGTTCGAACCTTCGCGATTGCCGTTGCTATTCTTGTTGGACGAGTTGCTTCAGGGCACCAACTCGGCAGATCGGCGGGTCGGGGCCGAGGGCCTGATTCGCGCATTGATAAAGAAGGGGGCGATCGGCTTGATTAGCACGCACGATCTTGCATTGACTGATATCGGCGCGCTTGCTCCCGGAGTGATCGAGAATGTTCACTTTCAAGACGAATTGGCAGATGGCAAGCTTAAGTTTGATTTCAAATTGAGGCCCGGCGTGGTCACCAAAAGCAATGGCATCGAACTGATGCGCTCGATAGGTCTGGATGTTTGAATTCGCGACCGCACCGCTCGTTCAATGAAAATTACGCGACGCCACTACGAGATCGCCAAGCAGCGATGAAAGGTCTATCAGCCGCCGCGCAATGACATGCTGCACATCACCTTCGCGCTGCAGCTTGCCGTGCACTTCGAGCAAACGCGATTCCAGCAGCGCTGCACGCTGTTCGACCGCAACACGATTCCACACGATGAGATTCACACAACCGGTTTCATCTTCCATGGTGACGAAAGTCACGCCGCCTGCACTGCCCGGCCGCTGGCGGGTAATGACCAGCCCCGCCGTTTTCACCAATTTTCCATTGGGTTGGTCCCACAGTTCCTGCGTCGGGAAAACGCCGCGCCGCCGCAACCGATCGCGCAACAGCGCCAAGGGATGACGGCGCAGCGTCAATCCTATGCTGCCATAATCAGCAACGATGTCCTGGCCCTCCCGCGGCGCACGCAGCATCGGAATGCCTTCATCGACTATCGTTGACGCAGTCAGCAAGGGCAACGCCCGTTCCACCCCCGTAACCTGCCACACCGCGCGGTGCCTGTGCCCTGTCAATTTCATCAACGCATCCGCAGCGCCGAGAGCCTCAAGATCGCGCCGCTCGAGTGACGCGCGCTCGGCAATGTCCGCAATGCTGTCAAAAGCGCGTAAGGCGCGCGCAGCCAGCAACCGCGTTGCGCCTTCTTGCGAGAGATGTTTGACGAGCCGCAGGCCCAAACGCAAAGCCGCACGGCCGTCCACTCGGCGCTCGAGAGTGCAATCCCATTCGCTGATGGTCGCATCCACGGCGCGTACTTCAACGCCGTGGTTGCGGGCATCGCGCACCAACTGCGCGGGCGCGTAGAACCCCATCGGCTGGCTGTTGACCAGCGCTGCGCAAAAGGCCGCCGGTTCATAATGTTTCAGCCACGCGGAGGTGTATACCAGCAAGGCAAAGCTCGCAGAATGAGAATTATGCACGACAAAATGATTGGCCAAAAAATTGTGATCGCCTTCGATCTGCAGGTCATAGGTTTCCCTGTTGCCGATAGGCATGATCGCCGCGATCCGATCCCACTGCACATCCGAACCGCATAAAGCAGCCGGCGGCAAAGCTCGCGCCGTTGCAACATGATCACCCACTTGAAGCTTCCCAAGCGCAAGCCACCCATTCATGGTCATAAAGGGATGCTCGGCTGTTGCCGTAATTTCATGGCCAAGCGCGGTGCGTAAGCGCAGAACCGGCTTCACACCGCTTCGAATAACGCGCAACACCTTACGTTTTCTCAAGTGCAAATTCGAGTCGCACGCAAACGTGTTTTCCAGGCGCGCGCTCCCGCTGACAAGCTCATCGATCGTCAGCCATCTTCCGGTTTCGGCATCCACTACCCGGGTTTCGCCAACCACGCATTCCGGGAAGCCGTATTCCCCGAAACCAAGAATCTGCTTGAAAATCTGTTGTGCAAAACTATCTTCATAGCCCTTCGCGTGCATGCCGTCGATCAGCTGCTTCTGGAAGGGCTCCAGCCCGCCTTTGCGTTTCCAGGCAGCCATGGCGCGGCGCAGCCGATCGGCTTCGCCTGGTGAAAATCCGGCTGCAACAATCGCCAGCTGCATGACTTGCTCTTGAAAAATCGGCACGCCGAGCGTGCGCTTGAGCACCGTTTCTACTTCTTTGCTGGGGTAGGTCACGGCCTCTTCGCCGCTGCGGCGGCGCAAATACGGGTGCACCATTTCGCCTTGAATGGGACCGGGGCGCACGATGGCCACTTCGATCACCAGGTCGTAAAAATTACGCGGCCGCAGGCGCGGCAGCATGGACATTTGGGCCCGCGATTCAATTTGGAAAACACCGACGGTGTCGGCGCGGCAAATCATGTCATACACCGTCTGATCTTCGCCGGGCACACTCGCCAGCTCGAGTTCGAAGCCGCGGGATGCACCGCCAAATTCATTGACCAGATTAAACGAGCGCCGAATGGCGGTGAGCATACCTAAGGCCAGCACGTCCACCTTCAAAAGTCCCAGCGCATCAAGATCGTCTTTGTCCCACTGAATCACCGTGCGATCGGGCATCGTCGCATTTTCGATGGGCACGAGCTCATCTAACCGGCCGCGGGCAATGACGAAACCGCCCACGTGCTGCGACAGATGACGGGGAAATCCCAGGATTTCCGCAGACAGCGCAATGAGCCGGGAAATAACCGGATCCTCAGGATCGAACCCAGAGGCGCGAATGCGTTCCGGATCGATGCGCTGGCCATCCCACCACTGCATGCCGCGCGCCAGCCTGTCGACTTGCGCAAGATCGAGTCCCAATGCCTTGCCCACATCCCGAAGTGCACTGCGCGGGCGGTAGCAAATCACGGTGGCGGCCAAGGCGGCGCGCTCGCGTCCATATTTGCCGTAAATATACTGAATGACCTCCTCGCGCCGCTCGTGCTCGAAATCCACGTCGATGTCCGGCGGCTCGTTGCGCTCTTTGGAAATAAAGCGCTCGAACAACATGGACATGCGCGAGGGATCAACTTCGGTAATGCGCAGGCAATAGCAGACCGTCGAGTTGGCTGCCGAACCTCGTCCTTGACAGAGAATTCTTTGCGAGCGCGCAAATTGAACCACATCATGCACGGTTAGAAAAAATGGCTCGAATTTTAGTTCGGCTATCAAACGCAATTCGTGCTCGATACTCTCGCGCACGGCAGCCGGCGCGCCTTCCGGCCATCGATAAGCGCAGCCGCGCATGGTCAAGGCGCGCAAATGGCTCGTGGGCGTTTCTCCCGCGGGTACGATTTCTTCCGGGTATTCATAACGCATCTCGTCGAGCTGGAAGGTACAACGTTCGGCAATTTGCAGTGTTTGCGCGAGCAAAGGTGCCGGGTACAGCTCGCTCAAGCGCTGCAATGAGCGCAGCGAGCGCTCGCCGTTCGGATACAAATCATAGCCCGCGGACTGTAAGGGCTTGGCTAAGCGGATTGCCGTCAGTACATCCTGCAAGGCACGGCGGCTGCGCCGATGCATGTGCACATCGCCTGCAGCGACGCACGGCAGCGACAACGTCTGGCCGAGTGTTTCGAGCGATTCCAACCGCCGCGTATCATATCCGCCTGTCAGGAGTTCCACGCCTATCCACAAATGTCCTGCAAAGCGTTCGCGCAGCCAGCGGCCATCCTCTTCCTGGCGCTGCAACGCCATTTTGTCCGCATGCGGCAACCAGATGATCAAACATCCCGCCAGTGCGTCTTCAAGATCGGTGCGCGCAAGCGCATAGCATCCTTTGCGAGTTGCGCGCCGTGCCTTGCTGATCAAGCGGCTCATGGCGCCATAGCTCGCCCGGCCAGTTGCCAGCACAACGATTTTGAGGCCATCGAGGCATTTGAGTTCGGTACCGATGATCAGCGGCAATCCCAACTCTTTGGCGGCGACGTGGGCGCGTACCACGCCTGCCAGCGAGCATTCATCGGTCAGCGCCAGAGCGCTGTAGTTGAGAGCCTTTGCCTGCGCGATCAATTCTTCGGGTTGCGAAGCACCGCGTAAAAAAGAGAAATTACTCAACGTGTGCAGTTCGGCGTACACGCTTTAGAGTCCTTAAGCAAACACGCCGTGCACATACCAGCGTTTGGACTGACGCTCCTGAAAAACCCAGAGCCGTACACCAGAGGAGTAGCCCGCCCCGCAACCTTGACGGGCAATATAGTAATCACGCGCCACGCCTTTGCCGTCCCACCAGCCGCTCTCGATGCGTTCAGGGCCTTGCAATATCTCAGGCTTAGGCAAAGGCAACGGCTCGTGCAACAGCCATACCGGGCGCGGCATGGCCTGATTGAGCATCCCCTCCTCTAGCTTGGGCGCAGCGGATAAGTGCAGTTCATGAACTCGCTGCCACGCCGCTTCTGGCCGATGTTCCGGGATTAGACAGACCCCATACACCGCCTCCTCGCCCAAGCGAGCACGCAAACGTTCGACCAATTGCGGTGCGTTATCGCGGCTGCCCGTCAATCCGGCAAAAGCATCGAGTGAGCTGGCCGACAGTCCCCGCAATGACCCTGAAATGAGTTCCATGCTCCGAGCCGGCGCTTTAAGTTCAAGATGCTCTAGCTTTTGGTAAAGCACATCGCTCAAGCGGCGGCGATCACTCGTAATGCTCGCCAGTCCCACGTGCACTCGGGTTGCCGGCCCTTCTCGATGCCTCAATCTTAACTGCAACGCCTGCACCCCGGCTTGGCGCTTACGCAAGAACCGTGCGCAGCGCTCGATCAGGGGTTCGAGCGCTTTCTGCAAATAAGCAACATGTTCGATCTCCGTTTCGAAATCGCAACGTTCGCGAAAGCGTTCACGCGGCACGAATGCTCGGCGCGGTGCAGGCCGTCGAGCCATGGCAATGTCCAAGTCCTGCACCAGGGCAGGAGTCAATCGACGTGCCAGACCAGCGCGCGGCAGGCGCATCAATTCGCCTAAGCGCGTGATACCCATGGCGCGCAAAGTTTGCAGCCTCTCGACATCCCAAGACGTGCAAGCAAGCGGCAACTTCGCCAAATGCCCCGGCAGCATTTCGATATTCTCTATCTGCAGCGGCTTGCGGGTGCGCGCCAGCCACAATGCAGCCAGAGTCGATGGCGCGATGGCGCTATGCGCCGTAAGGGCAAACCGGCGCCAACAGGCATCGATGTCCGCATGCAGTCGTTTCAGTGAACCAAATAGCTTTACGCTGCCCCTGATTTCCAGCAATAACGCGTTGGGCGGCTCGATGCTCACGAATGAGGTGAAGGCTTGCGCGTGCATGCAAAGCTTTTGCAAAACGGCGCAAGCATCTCCTTGAGCTAAATCCTGAAATACCACCGCATACCAAAGATGGCTTGGGATGGGCCGGCTGAGCGAGGGCTTCGACGCTGGCGGGGCGCGGAGCGCCGGGCGGCTTGCCGCGGGGCGGCCATCCGCGGTGCGACTTACCGCAGGACTGGCTGCAGGGCTGGCCTCGGCGGCAAAAAGATCTGCCGTCCGCGATTTCGCAGTACGCGATTTCAAAGGCCACCAAGATCTACCGGGCCCGGACAACCGCCTTGCACCTTGAGCAAATCGAGGCGCACTTCGGGATCACCTCGGCTCAGAACTAAGCGCAGGTTGGCGGGAGATGACTCAAAACGATGTCTTTCCGGACGAAATAGCACGCCGAGCGAGCCACCCGCCTCGGCGGCGAGTTTCAAGCGCCTCAACCAGCGATCATCGGTGCCTTTGAGCCACAGCAAAACAGCAGCGCAGACACCGGAACTCAAAGCCTGTTCAGCAGCCCACAATGCTTCAACGGCGGTGTTTGGCCGGACCACCAAGAATCGTCCTAATTCGATTCCCTGCTGCGCCAAGGCAGGCGCATAAGGTTCATGCGGAGGTGCAATCCAGACAAGCCAGGGTGCATCAACGCGGCCTCTGACGGTACGTTGGCATGCAACCAGAGCCGGTAAAAAGAGCTGTACTTCACCGAGCCCGGTATCGTCCAGCAATACTTCGATGAGCGACGCCGTCGGCCACCCTCCCCCCGGCAAGCGGGCATCCAGCGAGCTCTTACCGGTGGACCAAACCGGACGAGCGGGGGCAGCCGAGGCGTCTTTTAACTTCCAGACACGCGCATCGGCCAACAGATCGGCGAGTGATGATGTCTCACGCGACATCCACGTCTTTACCACGACGCAGCACACCGACGACAATCCCTTCGATAATCATGGGTTGTTCTTTGAGATCGACGCGAATGGGTTCGAAATCGGCATTTTCAGGCAATAGCCAGACGATGGAGCCTTCTTGCCGATAACGTTTGACTGTGACCTCATTTTCCAAACGCGCGACCACAATTTGACGATTGCGCACTTCAGGCGTGCGATGCACGGCCACTAAATCTCCATCCAGAATGCCGGCATTCTTCATACTCATGCCCTGCACTTTCAGTAGATAATGCGGCTGCGGCTGGAATAATTGCGGGTCGATTTGGTAACGTTTTTCGATATGCTCCTCAGCCAAAATCGGGCGGCCGGCAGCGACGCGGCCGATGAGCGGCAGACCCAATTGTTCACGCAAAATATCTTTGAGTTGAATGCCGCGCGAAGCACCCGGAATGAGATCGATCACGCCTTTGCGCTGCAGGGCACGCAAGTGTTCCTCGGCCGCATTCGGAGATTTAAATCCCAGCGTACGGGCTATTTCCGCGCGGGTAGGCGGCATGCCACTTTCGGAAATGGCGTTTTGAATCAGCCTGAGGATTTGAGTTTGGCGGGGCGTAAGGTCCGACATGAATCACCTGTATATGTAGACAGTGACTGGCATTATATACAGTCTAAAGGTATTGGCAAGGTGCGCATAACTCGCAAGATCCTGACCGCCTCTGGGCATGCATTTGTCCATAAATCGGCGCGATTTCCTCAATGGCGTAGCCTGATGCGTAACCGCATCGCTGCCGCTCCCCAGTCTGGCCGGCTCTCCCCTCATCCCTCCACTGATCCTCCACCACAAAACTTACGGCGCGGACCGACTGATTAGGCAAAGAAGAGATTCCCTTATCGCCGCTTGCTGGCCTCGTCTTCGCTGTCCGACGCTCCCGCGAGCAAAGCACAAGAAGCGCAATCGGATCACCTACCGGGCCTTCACTCGGATGAGAAAAAGCTGCGTCTATCACGCACGCGGAGCTGGTCAAAGTTGAACCTTCGGTGCTGCGCTTTTATCACGCGCGCACGATGCTGAGTGGCTGAACCTTCGCTTGAACAGCACCCCTGTTCGAGTTCGCCAGCGAGCGAAAGTAGGATCCCTGGTGCACGCGTGCAAGTCACGTATGTGCGTGACGGCAGCATCTTAACCGCTCGTGCGTGTTGTGCTGGCCGGCACTGCCTTGCGACGCTATTGGATGTCGTATTCTTAATGCTGGCAGGTCTTGTCAGAAATGAACTACGGCTAAAAGCGCCCTGCAAAACCGACAAATTGATATTTTCAGTTGCAATCGGCGCCCGAATTTGGCTTTATGTAGGACTGTGCTGCGACGCTGGCCGGCGCGATGGCGTGACCGTTCTTCTGTGGCAACACATCGGAGTTTTCCGACACGAATGAATTAACCCTAGGGGAATATTTCTATGAATCTGACAACCACACTAAAGGCCTCTCTCGCCGCAGCTTGCGTCATCGCATTCGCGGGGTGCACGGATCTCAAGCCACTCCAGGCGCAGGTGGATGACCTGAAGTCACAGGTCAGCAAGTTGCAAGGCGATAACCAGCGAGCGGCGAGCGATGCGGCTGCTGCGAAAGCTGCGGCGAGCAGCGCTCAGTCATCTGCCTCAGGCGCGCAGAGCACTGCGAACCAGGCTTTGTCGACCGCGCAGGCAAACTCAACGGCTATCGAAGCGATCAACGAGAAGATCGACCGCATGTTCAAGAAGTCGGTTTCCAAGTAAACGATAACTCGTTGCGGGATTGAAGCGCCGCGGTAACCCCGCGGCGCTTTTTTTATTCCTCAGAGCTTGGCACGCATTTGACTTGCAGTGTGCGTATCGCCAACGAGATCGGCGGCTTTGGCGCCGCCTCTCAATGCTCCGCGTCTACCGGGAGCGGCCGCCAATGCGGTCTGAAATTCTGCCAGCGCTTCCTTGGGATGATGTTGCTGAAGCATTAATTCGCCGAGTTGTTCGCGTGCCGGAACGATCGGGCCAGGGGTGGCCGGCGACTTTTCAACCGCATCTTCCTCATCCGCGGCCGAGCGAAGCAACTGAACCGACTTGGCCGGCTGCTTGGCCGCCAACTGCCAGGCTTTGGCCTCCTTCTCGAGGATGTCGACCTGCGTAGCCCAGTAAGCATTTCCGGCAGCCCGCAACTCTTCGCGGTAAGCACCAATCTTGGCGATGTCCGCGTCCGCCGCGCGCGCTTGTCCGCTGCGCGAGCTGGCAATCGCGCGCGCCCAGAATATGATCGCCGATTCAAACGGGGCCGAATTCTGCAGAGGCATCATGTCGGCAACATCACTCCAAGCGTGCCGCTCAACGGCAAGCCGAATCGGCATGACGGTGGCGGCATAACCGACTTTGAAATCGCCTCCCGGACCGGCTGAGGCGCCCATCTCGCGCAATGCCGCAACGACCTGCGCAGCGTCAGTGTCTTTTCCTCGCTGCAGATACGCATAAGTCAGGTAATCCATCGCATGCAGCTCTTCACTCAGATCGCCTTGCTGATGCGCCGCCGCTCGCGCGGCCTGATTTGAATCGATGGAGTCATCCCAGAGACCGAGCCGCGTAAAAATATGCGACGGCATGTGAAGCGCGTGCGGTGCGGACGGTGCAATCTTCGAATAGGCGCGGGCGGCAGCCAAGCCGCGGGGCGCCAGCTCCGCGCTGTCGTAGGTGTGGATCAAATAGTGGGCTGCACCGGGATGATCCGGTTGGTCCCGGTAAATGGGCTCGAGTATTGCCGCCGCGCGTTTCTGATTGGCATGGGTAGCGTCTTGCGGCGATGCCGTGGCGATCAGCGATAAGGCATAGAATACTTGTACTTCAGTATCGTTGGGATTGCTCCGCGCCAGCTCATCCATGACTTGCGCATAAGCCTTCGCTCGCGCCTGCGGCGCCACGCGATCCGCATCCTTGAAATAAGCCGCAGCGGCCGCGATGAAAAGCCTCTCTCGCGGCGACCCGTTCAGACGGCCGGCTTGTTCAAGTTCAACTTGAGCGTCCCCTATTTCCTTGGAGCTTGGCGCACTCCACAGCTGATGGTAATGCGACATGGCAATGCCCCAGTGGGCCATTGCACAATCCGGATCCGCCGCAGCCACGTTTCGGAATGATTGTTCCGCAGCGCTGTAGGCGAATGAGTGCAGCAGGGCGACGGATCGTACGAAGTCATGCGAGACACCGGGCGCGCATGACGTCGCGAACGAGACTGTCCCCAATTTCTCCGGCGGCGGATGCGCATGGGTCTCCTGAGACTGGACTCGAAATGCGCTCGTTAGGGCGCAGAATCCGAGTATCACAGCGACTTGCTTCATGTGGCATCCCCGGCGGAAAGGACAAGTCTCGCCGACGCACGCGTGGGCCGTCAATGCCGGTCGATGACGCGCCGTCAATAGCGAATGAGCGCCGAGCCCCAAGTGAAACCGCCGCCGAACGCCTCCAGCAGCAGCAGTTGCCCGCGCTTCACGCGGCCGTCGCGGATACCGGTATCGAGGGCCAACGGCACGGACGCTGCCGAGGTATTGCCCTGGGTGTCGATGGTCACGATGACCCGTTCCATCGGCAGATCGAGCCGTTTCGCAATCGCTTCGATGATTCGGAGATTCGCTTGGTGTGGAATCAGCCAGTCCAACTCCGACTTCGAGATGTTGTTGGCGTTCAACGTCTCGGTCACCAGCTGGCCCAAAGTATTGACCGCAACCTTGTAAACTTCATTGCCTCTCATTTGCACGCTGGCTTTACCCTCGCGTACCAATTTAAAGCCTTTCGATACCCCATCGGGGTAAGTCAACAGGTCCTTGTACTTACCGTCGGAATGCAGGCGTGTGCTGATGATCCCCGCTTCCTCCGAAGGCTGCAGGATGACGGCCCCCGCCCCGTCCGCGAACAACACGCACGTGCCTCTATCATTCCAGTCGATGATCCTCGTCAGGGTCTCTGAGCCCACGACCAGCGCGCACTTCGACTCGCCAAGGCGCACGAATTTATCCGCGACGCTCAATGCGTATACGAAGCCCGTGCAAGCGGCCTCCAGGCTGAATGCGGGACAGCCGTGTATTCCTAGTCGGTCCTGCAACAGCGTGCCCACATTGGGAAACACCAGGTCCGGAGTGGTCGTGCCCACGCAGATCAAATCGATATCAGCGGCGCTGATTCCCGCCGCCTCGATGGCGCGTCGCGATGCATGCTCCGCGAGGTCCGTTGTGGTTTCGCCTTCCGCGGCTACATGGCGTTGAGAGATACCCGTGCGGCTGCGGATCCATTCGTCGCTCGTGTCGACAAGCTTTTCGAGATCGGCGTTGGTTAATATCTTTTCAGGCAAAAAACTGCCTGTGCCCGCTATTCTGGAATACTTGGCAGTCATTCAAGCGTCGACTGCATGGCGAAAATGTTGCGCGATACGCGCCGGGACACCGCTGCGCGCTTCCGATACCGCAACCTCGATAGCCCGTTGAAATCCAAACAGGTCGGCTCCTCCATGACTTTTAATGACGATGCCGTTCAAGCCGACCATCGCTGCGCCATTATAGCGACGTGGATCTATCCTTGCGCGCAGCGCATTGAGCGCCGGCCGCGCGGCAAGATAGCCCAGCTTGCGGAAAGCAGAGCGCTCGAACTCCTCGCGCATCGCATTGGCAATCAGACGCGACGCGCCCTCCATGACTTTTAAAGCGATATTGCCCGTAAATCCGTCGGTAACCACGACATCCACCTTATCCGAAAAGATGTCGTGCCCTTCGACGAAACCCACGTAGTTGACGTCCACGGCCGCCATCAGAGTGTGGGCCGCCTGGACAATTTCGTTGCCTTTAAGGTCCTCCTCGCCAATATTGAGGAGCCCGACGCGAGGACGCTCGTGAGCACCCTCGAGTTCCTCGGCCAGAACCGATCCCATCACGGCAAACTGGCATAGCTGAGCCGGCGTGCAGGACGCATTTGCGCCAAGGTCCAACATATAAGTATGACCGCCGCGCGAAGGAATTATCGAGACAATGGCGGGGCGCTCGACTCCCGGCAGCATTTTCAAGACGAAGTGAGCGGTTGCCATCAACGCCCCGGTGTTGCCGGCGCTCACGCAAGCGTGCGCCTCATGGGCCTTGACCAAGTCAAGTGCACGACGCATGGATGAGTCCTTCTTGCGCCGCAAAGCCTCGCGCGGATGGTCGGTCATTTCGACCACCTCGGTCGCAAACAGGCAGGAGACATTGGGCGGCCGTGCTGCGGCCAGCTCTCGCTCCAAATCAGCTTGCCTGCCCGTCAGCGTGAAGCGCACGTCCGGAAATTCGTCTGCCGCGGCAAGCGCCGCCGGTACGGAAACGGATGGACCCCGATCGCCGCTCATGGCGTCGATGGCAATATGCAGCGGCGCAGACACGGTGCGCGATTCTCGTGTTACTAGATCAACGATCTATTCTTCGTCTGCTGCCGCATCTGCCTTGGTTTGCAAGACCTTCTTGCCGCGGTAAAAGCCATCGCGGGAAATGCGATGCCGCGAATGTGTTTCACCGCTTTTTGCGTCGATCGACACCGCCGGTGCGGCGAGCGCCGAGTGGGAGCGATGCATGCCGCGCTTCGACGGAGTCTTTCTACTTTTTTGAACTGCCATGAGTTGTCTGTCCTATCAAGTTTTCTTCAACAAGTCTTTCAAAACGGAAAACGGGCGCGCTCTTTCTTCTTGCGGAGGAGCCTGGCCGCACGCTTCCGGCGTGCTGCATGCCGCAACTACGGGTAAGGCAAGCAGCAATTCTTCTTCCGCCAATTCGCGCAGCGACACCGAGCCCTTGTCCATCAGATAAATCTCGCGCGCCGACTCCACCGACGCATCCGCATCCTCGGCCGCGAACTCAATCTCGCTGTCGCTGACCAAGGGCAACTCGAACGCCTGCAGACACCGCTGGCAAACCAGCCGCGGCCTCGCTTCAACGGCAACTGCCGCGCCGGCCCGTCCCACGGCCAATTTAGAAAAAGCGAATCGCGCCCGCAGCGACCCGCGTGCATCCGCCAACAAATCTTTCAGCCGCGGTAACTCGCTCAAGGGGTAGACGCGCTCCAATACTGCCGCGTCCTCCGCCAGGCGCGCGCAATCTACCCGGTCAGTCGAGCCCGATGCCATGGGCCGCGTATAATAGGGTGCGGCCCCACCCCTGTCAAAATGAATCAGGTGCAAGTCTTTGTTTTTGAAGTCTCCGATTGCGCTTATTTTGGCCTCGACTTCTCGCTACCGAAAGGAATTGCTAGGCAGGCTCAAGCTGCCTTTTTCCTGCATCGCTCCCGGCGTAGACGAGACTCCGCTGTTGCAGGAGCGGCCCCTGGCGCTCGTTACCCGGCTGGCGCGCGCCAAAGCCTCCGCTGTCGCTGCAAGGCAGCCCCAAGCATGGGTGATAGGCTCGGATCAAACCGCCGTGCGCGTCGATGACAGCGGTGCAGAATCCACGCTCGGCAAGCCTGGCACAGAAGCTCGCTGCATAGAACAGATTGAAAGCTGTTCCAATCGCAGCATCGAATATCTGACGGCGGTGACCCTCATGCGACTTGAAGGTAACGGCCGGTTCGAATTCCTCGATACCACGCGGGTGAACTTTCGCGCCCTGGAGCGCGCTGCCATCGAGCGCTATGTGGCCAAAGAGCGGCCGTTGGATTGCGCCGGCGGATTCATGAGCGAAGGGCTGGGCATCACGCTCTGCCAATCGATCGAAACCTCCGACCCTAGCGCCTTGATCGGCCTGCCGCTGATCCGGTTGAGCGCGGCATTGCGGTCCGCGGGCTTCGAGCTTCCTTAACGCCGGGCTTAGTGCGAGGGAGATCTTTCGGCGAAGCCTTGCGCTTCATCGGAGTGATGGCATCGAGCACGCTGGCCAGTTCACCCGGCAACGGCGCACTGACATGAAATGGCACGCCCGACTCCGGCCACTCAAACGCCACCGATTGAGCGTGCAGGAAGGTGCGCTTCAATCCCTTGGATTTTAATTCCGTGTTGCGTTCACGGTCCCCGTATTTGTCGTCTCCCAACAACGGATGTCCTGCAAAAGAAGCATGCACCCGAATCTGGTGCGTTCGCCCCGTAGGAATATCGACTTCCATTAGAGTGGCCAGGGAACCGTAGGACTGCACCGGTTTGAACACACTCACCGAATCCTTGCCCGCCGAGGCTACCCGCACATGACGCTCGCCGTGCTGACGGTTGTCGGTCGCGAGCGGCGCATCAATGCGCTTGGTGCCCAACTGCCAATTGCCTGCGACCAGCGCCAAATAGGTCTTATGCATGCCGCCGTTGCGAATCAGACTGTGCAGTGCGGTAAGCGTGCTACGGTCTCGCGCGATTAGCAGACAGCCGCTGGTATCTCGATCTAAACGGTGTACCAGCTCGAGGGTCTCTCGCGGCCGCGAGGCCCGCAGCGCCTCGATCACGCCGAAACTCATGCCGCTACCGCCATGCACCGCGACTCCAGCGGGTTTGTCGATGACCAGCAGATGCCGGTCCTGAAATATGACGGAGCGCTCCAGCAACTCCAGCAGGCTGCTGGAGGGACGGCCGGGCTCTGCATCCGCATCGATCCGCACGGGGGGCAAACGTAGCTCATCGCCTTCCTGAAGGCGGTATTCCGCATCGACGCGCTTGCGGTTGACCCGCACTTCGCCCTTGCGCAACAGCCGATATATCCGGCTGCGCGGCACGGTCTTAAAGTGACGCATCAGGAAGTTATCGATTCTTTGACCGGCCTCCTCCGCGCTTACGGTGCGCATAGTCAGTGGACTCTTGGGGCCCAAATGACTCCCCAAGGCAGGTAACGTATCGGTGCTAGGACTGTTCATATTCGCTTAACTTGATCGAGCGTCGTTCTAAGGTATTGATTACATTGACCCTGGGGCGATGCCGTGATAGTGTCTCAAAGCCGTGTCAGGCGCGACAACCTTTATAGGGGCTTTTGCCTATCTTAAGGTAACGCAAAGACACCGGTTTCCAGTGGCCCCCCATCAGATGGGGAGCCGCATATTAGTTGGTTCTGGAACTCCAGACCATCGCTCGGCCGATGAGACAGACGCGCGAGAGCTTAAATTTTGAGCTGGGGCGTCTGACAAGCGGTAAACCGAGAAAAAGGCCCCGGGCTTGCAGTATACGTTTTGGCTTAAAGTGATGGAATTGACACCGGTCGCGTATCTCGCGCTCGGCATCGCTCTGTCGCTTGCCGCAGTCAGCATTACGATCCCGGCTTCTATTCTCAAGCTCTCCTCGGCCCCTACCACTTTAGTTGGGGCACATGAAAAGAATGCTCGTCAACGCAGTTCAAGAAGAAGAACTGCGAGTTGCACTAGTCGACGGTCAAAAATTATACGACTTATCGATTGAGATCCCGTCTCGGGAACAGAAAAAATCCAATATCTATAAAGGCCGAATTACCCGCGTAGAACCCAGTCTCGAAGCGGCATTCGTCGAATATGGCGCACAACGCCATGGGTTCCTGCCGCTGAAAGAAGTCTCCAAGGAGTACTTCCGTACGCAGCCTGCAAATGGCGCCAGACTCAACATCAAGGACCTTCTGCCAGAAGGGCAAGAACTCATCGTTCAGGTGGAAAAAGAGGAACGCGGCAACAAAGGCGCGGCGCTCACCACCTTCATCAGTCTGGCCGGGCGATTCCTGGTCCTGATGCCGAATAACCCGCGCGCAGGCGGTGTGTCTCGCCGTATCGAAGGCGAGGATCGCGAACAAATGCGCGACGCGATGAACGGACTCGTGATTCCGGACGGCATGGGCGCGATCGTGCGCACTGCCGGTGTGGGCCGCAGCACCGAAGAGCTGCAATGGGATCTGAATAATCTCAAGTCCGCCTGGGATGCGATCGTCGCAGCCAATGACGGCAGGCCCGCCCCGTTCCTCATTTTTCAAGAAAGCGATGCGGTGACTCGCGGTTTGCGGGATTACTTTTCGGATGATGTGGGCGAGTGCCTCATCGACCAACCTGAGGCCTTTCAAAAAGCGCAGGAATACATGCAGCGCTTCATGCCGCCCGACGCGCAGCGCAAGCTCAAACTGTATCAGGACCCGGTGCCGCTGTTCACGCGCTACCAAATCGAGAGCCAGATCGAGTCGGCCTATGCCCACAAGGTGACCCTACCCTCGGGCGGCAGCTTGGTGATCGACCATACCGAGGCGCTGGTGTCGATTGACATCAACTCAGCGCGTAGCACCCGCGGCGGCGACATCGAAGCCACGGCGCGCAACACCAACTTGGAAGCGGCCGAAGAAATCGCCAGGCAATTGCGGTTGCGCGATATCGGCGGACTCATTGTCATCGATTTTATCGACATGGAATCGCAAACCAACCAAAGAGCTGTCGAAGACATGCTGCGCGACTCGGTCAAGATGGACCGCGCCCGTATCCAACTCGGCCGGCTGTCGCGCTTCGGTTTGCTGGAGTTGTCGCGCCAGCGGCTGCGGCCCGCGTTGAGCGAAAGCACGCACATCAATTGCCCCCGCTGCAACGGCATGGGGACCATCCGCGGCGTCGAATCGATGTCGCTCGCATTGTTGCGGCTTATCGGCGAGGAAGCCCGCAAGGAGCGCACCGGCCGGGTCATCGCCCAAGTGCCCGTCGACGTGGCGACGTATCTCATGAACGAGAAACGCGAGCAGCTCAATCAAATCGAGTCGCGGGATAAAGTCTCGCTGGTGATCGTGCCCAATCCGCATATGCACACGCCCGCCTACACGTTGAGGCGAGTCCGCGATGATGAAAAGGAGCTGCCCGAGAATACGACGGTCAGCTATCAACTGGCTGACCAGCCCATTGTCGAGGATTCCGAGATCGGAAATCGCGATAAGAAGCCGCCGGGCGAAGTGCCGCTGGTGCCGAGCATTCTGCCGGCCTCGACCGCGCCGATCATCCCAATGCCGACGCCGGCGCCTGCTCCCGACATAGCCCCTACGCCGACGGTACAGGTGGGCGCATTGGTAAGGCTGTGGCGTTGGCTGTTCGGCGATGCGACGAGCCGAGCAGCGACTAAGGCCGTTGCTACGCCGGCGGAACCACAACGCGACAGACCCCCACAGCGCGATGTACGCCATGATCGCTATCGTGGTGGTGGAGATCGCGACCGCGACCGCAACCGCGACCGTGGAGACCGCAATCGCGACGTGCGTCGTGATGGTTCACGCGATGCGCAACGCCGCGATGGGCGCCCACGCGGAGACGCGCCGCGCAGTGCGAGCGGTGGCCCCCGCGGCGATGCACCGCGGCCAGAGTTGGCGTCTCGGCAGGACCAACCGGCTCGCCAAGACCAGCCGCCGCGCCAAGATCAGCCGCCGCGGCAAGATTCGACTCCTCGTCCTGACCCGGCACTGCGGCCCGATCAGCCTGCGCGCACCGATCAGCCTCGCAACGAAGGCGAACGGTCGACTAATGACCGCGGCGAGCGCAGCGAGCGAGGAGGACGAAACCGTCGACGGCGCGGACGTGGTCGCGGGCGCGACGGCGGTGAAAACAATGCGAATGGCACCAGTGCCAACCCAGGTTCAAGTTCGAACCCAGGCTCCGACAGCGGCGCAACCTCCAGCGAAGGAAACATGGGCCGCGAACGCCCGGCAGCCGCACCTTCTTTCGAATCCGAGCCGCCGGCGCAGCGAGATCCGCCGGCGCAGCGAGATGCGGTTGCAGCACCGGCCGCGCCGCCTCCGGTACGCAGCGCCGAGTCAACCCCCGCAAGCACCGGCACCGGAGCGGACAACAAATACGTCGTGTGGTCCTCAGCCCCGAGCGATGTTCAGCGCTCAGGACCCGAGGACAGGTAGCGCAACGAGCGCAGCCTCAATTGCAAGGCGACGCTGACGCACAGCAACGCGGCCGCAAGGCCGCGCAGGCTGGCGATGGCGATATCAGAGACTCGACCCACAATCGTGTGCGGCGGCGGTCCTAACCGGCCCCAGCCGTAAAAAAGCAGTGTCAACGCCACGGCGGCCATACCAAAGGTCATCGCCCACTCGAGTCGTTCAGTGCGCGGTACGAGCCGATTGGCGATTGGTGCTTGCCGCCCCCGGCGCAGCCCGTACAACAGCACCAGGAACACCGCAGCAAGACCAACGAGGGAGCCTAAGTCCTGCATCACGTAGACGGCAGGCACGTGCCGCCGGCCGATATCGATAATAGAATCGTCGAGCACCGGAAACATGCGTACGCCGCGCCCATTTTCGTGAGTGAATCCGTCCCATATCAAATGGGTGAGGGCGCCACCCAATATCCCGCCGGCGGCCAGCAGCCACTGATGCAGCGAGCGCATTTGGGCCTCGGCGTCAAAGACGTGCCAGCGCGCATAAGGTCCGTCGGGTAGCACCTCCACGACCGGCGTTTTAATCAAGCGTTGAAATACCCAGTAGGTAAGCAAACCTACCGGCAGGCAAAACGTAAACAATGCCATTGCACTGTGGGTTTCTACGCGCGGCATTCCGGGGAAAAAAATTCGAAAATCAGGGACCATCGCACCGATCACCACAGCAGAAAGCAACCGCCAACGTGCCAGAAGACGGGCGAACGGCAGAATGACAGCAGTGTGGGAAATGGTGAAAGGCATGTGCGCTCAGCGAGTCAATCAATCTTTACATTGCGGACCTATAAGTACCACGCTGTGCCACGGATAACAGGATAAAAATAGTACACCACCGCACCAGACCCAGCGGGGCCCTCAGCACACTGGCTGCTACCCACTTTCTTTCAGAGCGCTGAGCAGCCCGCGCGAGGCAGCCATGGTCAGGTCGAGTACTAGTTCGAATGCGCTCGCATCGCGGTAGTACGGATCGGGCACATCGCGCAAATTTAACTCAGGCGCGTAGTCCATAAAGAGCTGGAGTGCAGCGTGCGAGTTGTCGGGCTTGATGCCCTGAAGTGCGCTTAAGTTGCTGCGATCCATCGCAAGAATCAGATCGTAGCGCGCAAAATCATCTTTCGAGACCTGCCGCGCCCGCAAGCCGCTGATGTCGATGCCTCGCTTGAGAGCCGCTCGCTGGCTGCGGGGATCCGGCGCAGCGCCGACGTGATAGTCGGCTGTCCCCGCAGAATCTATTTCAAGTTCTAAGCGGTGTGCTTCTTGAGCCGCTAATTGGCGCAGCACCCCCTCGGCCGTGGGACTGCGGCAAATATTGCCGAGGCAGACAAACAACACTTTGCAGCGTGAATTGGGCACGGAGCATCTTGGCCGATTTAGAGTTGCAGCTTTACGCTTTCTGCAACGCGGCCCTAACCCGCTCCAGATCCGCCGCTGTGTCCACGCCGGCGGGCGGCGATTCTGCCAGCCTCACCAAATGGATGCGCATGCCATGTTCCAGGGCCCGCAGCTGCTCGAGCTTCTCGGTGCTCTCGAGCGGCGTCGGCGGCCATGCCGCGAATTGCAGCAAGCTGCGCACGCGATACGCGTACAGCCCGATATGGCGC